>NZ_JAECVT010000004.1:0-520053 GCF_016055175.1 Thermoactinomyces sp. CICC 10735
AATTTATGTTTATACTCTGGTGGTGCTTGAACCTTTTCGGATGGAAGGACATATTTTTTCAAAAAAGAGAAATCACACATTGTTCTGATCACCTTTCAAGATATGAGATCAGACATAATTTCACCGCATCATTTAGTTATGACCCATAAAAACATGGTATCCCTGTTGCCATCTTTTACAAAACCATGGTCCGCTCCTGTCTCACCGGAAACGGACATCCAAACAACTTTTTATGAAATTATGTTCAACAACTCTTCTCTTTTGATCTTCTTGTCACTGCCTGACGGATAATGTTTCAGCAGGTATTCCTTTAAACGATCAGCCCATTCTTCTTGATATCCGACTGTTTTTACTATTTTTTCCATAAACTCATCTATCGTCCTGTCACTTTCACCTTCAAGAGATTGCGGCAGATATTCTTTTTCATATTGATAGGCTTGCCAGCACGTATAACACACTGCATCCAATACACATGCCCAGACTAATTTAACTTGGGGACTATATACTTTATCGCTCTCATATGCCACCCCTTCAATAAAAATCAATCCTTCCTCATCTTCGTTCTCCACATTCTCATAAAGATCATCACCATGATTCTTCTTCTCTTCCACCCATTCCCAACAAGCATCCATCGAAGTCCTCACTATTGCGTACCAATCATAATTTTCTATTGGATCAAGAACTCTCTCAGTCATTGTTAATAAAAATGCCGCTTTCGCATCCATATTTACTTTTTTATACCATTCCATCTCTTATCACCTCCGATTCATGGGGGTTGTCACATGGAGGGAAACATTATTCAAGAACCTATTCGTCATCAACGTATAAATAATAATTTTCTTTAGCATCTAATTTTCGTAAAAAGTCTTCAAGGGATTCCGCAATGATAATACCTGTATAGTCAACGGGATGGATTCCTTCTCTAGTCTCTTAACTCAATTCGAAAAAAATCATGGAATCATTTCCTACATCAAAAAAGGGGAATCGGTGTGGTTGCTCTGCTATTTCATCCACTAAATAGTAATCTTCCCAAATGTCTTCACCCAAGATCAAATCTGCGATGAATGGGGACCCATAATCAGGTTATCAAAAGTCTTCTGATGAAAGCACATAAAGCCATATCCAATCTGCAAGTAAAATTCCCGTAACTCTTTTGGAAACGTTCGATTCAGTCTTTTTTCTGCTTCTTCAACTTCACTTCTATCAAGAGGATAAAATTTATGTTTATACTCTGGTGGTGCTTGAACCTTTTCGGATGGAAGGACATATTTTTTCAAAAAAGAGAAATCACACATTGTTCTGATCACCTTTCAAAATATGAGATCAGACATAATTTCACCGCATCATTTAGTTATGACCCATAAAAACATGGTATCCCTGTTGCCATCTTTTACAAAACCATGGTCCGCTCCTGTTTCAACGGAAACGGACTTCCAAACAACTTTTTATGCAATCAAGTTCAACAACTCTTCTCTTTTGATCTTCTTGTCACTGCCTGACGGATAATGTTTCAGCAGGTATTCCTTTAAACGATCAGCCCATTCTTCTTGATATCCATCTACTTTTGCTATCTCTTTTGTAAATTCATCAATTATTTCATCATCAACGGTTTCAATTGGTTGTGGAACAGCTATCGCATTTTCATATTCATAAGCCTGCCAAATCGTATATTCCATCGCATAATTAAAACATAACCAAATCACCTCTTGCTGAGGATCTTCTGCAAACTCATAATACATGGCGACTCCCTGAGCTTCATCATTTACAAAAACTTCATAAATATCATCGGCATGATGCTTTTTTTCTTCCACCCATCCCCAGCACATGCTGATTGCCTTTCTTACATCTTTTTTCCCTTCAGCTACCTGATTAATGATTTTTTCAGTTAAACAGAGTAAATATGCCACTCCAGCCTCACTATTAATATTCATATACCATTGCATAAATCTTCCTCCAAGTAATTCCTCAAAAATCCCGCGCTCCATAAATAACGGAATAGAATTAATCCTCAACCTCTTATAAGTAAATCGTACATAATAATCTTGTTCGGCATCTAACTTTCTTAAAAACTCTTCCAATGAATTTGCAACCTTCAGACCTGTATAATCTACGGAGTGATTTCTGTTATCTGTTTCCAGACTCAAATCCAAGGAAATCATGATATCATCGCCAACCTCAAAAAAAGGAAATAAGTGTGATTCCTCTGCGAATTCATCTGACAGATAATAATCTTCATAGACATTTATACCCAAAAGCAGATCCGCCACGGAACCCGGATCCATAATCCGATTGATGGACATCCGATCTTTGATTGTCCACATAAAGCCGTAACCAATCTGCAAATAAAATTCCCTTAACTCTTTTGGGAACATTCAATTGAGTCTTTTTTCCGCTTCTTCCACTTCACTTATATCAAGAGGATAAAATTTATGTTTATACTCTGGTGGTGCTTGAACCTTTTCGGATGGAAGGACATATTTTTTCAAAAAAGAAAAGTCGCTCATTGCTCTGATCACCTTTCAAGATATGAGATCAATGATTTCACCGCATCATTAGATAACCCATTGAAACATGTTACCCCTGCTGCCATCTTTTACAAAACCAAAGCCCGCTCCTGTTTCAACGGAAACGGACTTCCAAACAACTTTTTATGTAATCAAGTTCAACAACTCTTCTCTTTGGATCTTCTTGTCACTGCCTGACGGATAATGTTTCAGCAGGTATTCCTTTAAACGCTCAGCCCACTCTTCTTGGTAGCTGTTTACTTTTTTTATTTCTTCCATAAATTCATTTGGCGTATTTTCATCATTGACCGGTTCAATAGGTTGCGGAACTTCATTTTGCTCACCAGCAAGGATATATGCTTGTTTTATGGTGTATGATACGGCATCCAGAACACACCAAAAAGCTGACTCTGCTTGAGAATTTCCTGAAAACGGATCTGTTAAAGTCGTGACAACAAACAATCCCTCGTCTTCATCGTCTATCTCCAAATACATGTCGAGTCCACTTAACTTTTTTTCCTCGATCCATTTCCAACACAAATCCATGGACTTTCTTATTGCCGGAAACCAATCAAATTTAGTTAATTTATCTAAAACTTTCTCAGATAAAGCTAAAAAATAAGCCGCTCTCGCATCCATATTTACCTTTTTGTACCACTCCACACTCTATTGCCTCCCAAGTTCGTTACATTGTTCCATAATATCGGCCGCAAAATCGGAATCAACTTTTCAGCATTTGATATTCTATCGTTCAATCAGGTGCCACTATATTTTTTATAATGGGGGAAAATCTTTCAAAAACCCGATTTATCATCAACAACATTGATATAATAATTTTCTTTAGCATCTAACTTACGTAAAAAATCTTCAAGGGATTCCGCAATGATCACCCTTCCATAGTCAGCCGGATGAATTCCTTCTCTTGTCTCTTGACTCAAATCGAAAAAAATCAAGTCATCATTACCCAAGAAAAAAAACGGGAATAAATGCGGTTCTCCGATCTCTTCCATCAGATCATAATCTTCCCAAATGTCTTCACCCAAGATCAAATCTGCAAGGGAATCGGAATCCATGATACGGTTATCAAAAGTCTTCTGATGAATACACATAAAGCCATATCCAATTTGCAAATAAAATTCCCTTAACTCTTTTGGAAACGTTCGATTGAGTCTATGTTCCGCTTCTTCCACTTCACATATATCCAGAGGATAAAATACATGTTTATACTCTGGTGGTGCTTGAACGTTTACGGATGGAAGGACATATTTTTTCAAAAAAGAAAAGTCGCTCATTGCTCTGATCACCTCCAAAAAATGAAATCGAATCATTCAATGATAACCTATGGAAACACGTTACTTTTCTTTCACCTTTAACAAAAACAAAACCCGCACCTTTTGACCGGGCGGGCTTTCAAAGAAATCCATGAAACCGATTTTTACGCAATCAAGCTCAACAATTCTTCTCTTTGGATCTTCTTGTCACTGCCTGCCGGGTGGTTTTTTATCAGGTATTGTTTTAACCGCTCAGCCCATTTTTCTTGGTAATCATGAATCTGGCAAATTTTTCTCATAAATTCGCCGTCTGTAAATTCATCATTTACAACTTCAATTGCTTGCGGAACATAGCCTTTCTCTTCATACTTACAGGCTTGCCAAACCGTGTAGGCCACTGCATCGATTACACAGAAAAACGCAAGTTCATCTTCATCGTCATCTAAACCAGCATCGACTTCATTTATGTGAATTGAAAATAACCCTGTTTCTGATTCTTCATCATCAAGCCTTTCATAAAGATCATGTCCACTCCATCCTTTTTCCTCAATCCAATCCCAACACATGTTCATGGTTTCTTTTACATGAGGAAACCATTCATAATGACTGATTTTATCCAATACTTTTTCTGTTAAAGATAAATAAAAAGCCGCCTTTGCATCTTCACTAACATGATCATACCATTTCATAACGACCCCTCGATCCAATCCGGATGATATTCAAAGGATTATGAATATATATACCATCCCCAGGATAATCCATCTTTTGTTGTAAAGAAATATCTCATAGTCCTCTTTTGTCTTTCTTTCATTGCTGATGATACAATCATCAAGAGATATTTTTAAACGACGTTTACTGACATCCCACTTTAACAGAGTGAGAAATTTTGAATAAAACGATTCGTGAGGTTCGTTTTTCTGTTTGGTTTGAAGAAGATGATTTTTTAGATCTCCAAAGTCAATCGTATCAGGACTTGGTTGGGTTCCATGAGAAATAATTGCAATTTGTCGGAAATCGGAAGGGAGTTGAATCCCAAAATTTTTTTCTATCTGATCAATTGATTGCTTATCAGCAGGCACCTTGCTTTTCTGCATTTCATAATGTGCATCTCTAAGCTTTCAAATTTGGATCAGAGGTTCTGCAGAAATCTGAATAGCAAGCTGTTTACACTGTTTTGTTAAAATAACTGTTTGACCTTTCTTTGTCCCTTTTTTCAGTTCGGATTTCCCGTGCAATTTTTTCTTACTTATTTCTCTCTTCCTGCCTTTTGATATTTTCCAGAAAACGATGCATTGCTTGTTTGCTCTTTAAGATGACAACCGTTTTGCCAGCACCGGATTTTTGAAAAGCTTCTAATCGCTCCATCATTTTTCTCCGGCGGGAATCATAAGTGGTAAATACATACTTTATGAAATCCTTATTCCATCTTTCCGGACACCCTTCTCCCATACGCCGCGCTTTCCCCATGTTCACCAAAAAGCGCCTGATCACACGCAACAGGCACAGATATCGGGGCAGTTCCAAATAGATTATTGTATCCGCATGTTCTGCCCGGATCTCAAACGTACGACTGTAATTCCCTTCCACAATCCATTGGCATTGGTTCACAATTTCTTGCTGAGCTGCGACGAACTCCTCCGGGGAAGACTCCACCCAGCCCGGTTTTCAATAGAAAGCATCCAAATGATAAACACGGATCTTTAAGATTTGCCCTAATTTCCGCGCAAACGTCGATTTCCCAACTCCGGATGAAACCCCGATCACCATAATGCGGTTCACCACATGCCACCCCCTTTTCCCGTTTCCGGCCACAGAACCGGCCATTCCGGTTCAAGACCACACTTTGCAAGATACACGACAGCGCCACTTCCCTCCGCTTTGATCGTCGAAAAACCTCTCTAACAAAAATGATTCGCTCTTTTCGGCGCTTCTTTTCGTTTTTTATGTGCATAAAAGGTTACAAAACGCACATTTTGTAAAGATGATTCGGCAAACAACGCTGTTTTACGCACAGACCATCTGAATCCGGCTGACAACAGCCAGGCTTTGCTTTGCATGCACACAAAAAAATAACAGCCTGAAAAGGCAGTTATACCAGCACCGCACCGCGTTTTTTCCGTATGGATTCGTGAAACTCCGCCAATTGGCGGCAGCTTTCGGTTGGCACCCGTATTCTCTCTCCATCCAACCGTATGTACATTCCATCTTCTTTCGCTTCTTCATACGGATATTTGTCCAGCAACCAGAGTGCATTGATTTCGAAGTCTTCTATATCAGTGACAAAGCTGCATCCGCAATAAATCAACCCGATTTTCCGTCCTCTCATCCACCGATATTCTTCAATGTTTCCTTTTCTCTCTGCTTCCATCATCCGTACGTAAAAATCCACGGCTTTCGGCGGGAAACCCAAAATCGTCCCCAAAATCCGGTCGGCTTCTTTCGCGGATAGCGTTCCGCTGCGTTTCACTTCTGCGTGGAATAAAGATTAGATCAGCTCGTTTTGAAAGAACAAGTAAAAAGGTCAAATCATAATCTTTATCCCCGACCATACGGGTAATTGTCCAGCAAATACTCCATGTGTCCCGTTTTCCATCTTTCAAGGGGAATTTCCAAGAAGGCCGGTTTGTACCCTTATAAGAACGCATCCACCGCACGCAAGTTCATCGCTCCCCCGCTTACAATTGTGCGGGTATTTTATTCGTTATAGCCGCTATGATTCCTGCATAAAAAAACGCCCGTGACGGGCGCCAACCGTTCAACCGTCGTCTTCCCCGCATCCGTCGTATTCTTCGTATCCGCAGTTGCTGCAATACACGTAGCCGTCCCGGGACTTTCCCAATGTTTGTTCACCACAGCGAAGGCAAAGGGGTGCCATCTTTCAAGCCTCCTTCCGTTTGTGGCGGGTCTCGGATCGGCATTGTGAATAAAATTAATAATTTCCTTTATATTTTTATTATAACCCATTCAATACCGGATATTAAAAACCTGGAAATGTCAGCCGGGCCCGTTTTTCATCACAGTGGAGAAGTCTGTGCTTCGTGTTGGCAGGTTCCCCTTCACAGACACAAAAAAACGTTTGCCCCGTCCATATAGGGAAGGGGCAAACGTATTCCCTTGATCATTTTGGCGTCCCAGGAGAGATTCGAACTCCCGACCGACGGCTTAGAAGGCCGCTGCTCTATCCAGCTGAGCTACTGGGACATTTTTCTAATTCGCTGTGACGACACAAAATATTTTACAACAGATTATTCTTTCCGTCAACCACTTTTTTTATTTCAGCGAAAAAAACAGGCAAAAGGAAAAGGAATTATCGTTACGACAATTCCCCTTCAAATCCTCGCTCGGTAATCGGAGTTCCATCGGTTTGGTAGAATACCACTTTGATCTTCCCGTCTTTTTTCTCCAAAACAGCATAGGTCGGCACAGTAAAGCCCCGGGGTTGCGTGATGCTTCCGGGATTGATCAGCAAGACGCCGTCTTCTTCTTCACACACCGGGAAATGGGAGTGGCCGAAACAAGCAATTTGCGCTCCCGCCTCCTGCGCCCGGTATTTGACGGGAAGCAAAGATTCTTTCACCCGGTACCGGTGGCCGTGCGTGACAAAAAAGCGAAGGGAATCCGCTTCAAAGACCTCTTCCTCGGAAACTTCTTCCCAATCGCAATTGCCTCTCACCACAGTCAACGGCACAGAGGGAAGTTCCGATCGGCCGGTGCAAAAATCTCCGCAATGGATCACATGATCGGCTTTCACCCGGTCCACGATTTCATTCAACCGTTTCGCCCGGCCGTGTGAATCGCTGATGATCAACACTTTCATCATCATTCCTCCCCTTATGAAAAATGATACATGTTCTTCATCTCTTCGATCAACAGACGAGTGGCTTTCCCGCGGTGACTGATGGCGAATTTTTCTTGATTGCTCAGCTCCGCCATTGTTTTGTGAAGCGAAGGCACATAAAAAAGCGGATCATAGCCGAAACCTTGATCGCCTCTCGGCTCCCGGGTGATCTCCCCGTGGCACGTTCCTTCCACGGTTTTGGTCGGTTCACCGGGCACGGCCAGCGCCATGACGCAAACGTAGTAAGCCTGGCGTTTCTCTTGCGGGATGGATTCCATTTGCTTCAGCAATTTCCGGTTGTTCTCTTCATCTGTGGCATTTTCTCCCGCATAGCGGGCCGAATAAACGCCAGGCTCCCCGTTTAGCGCCGGAACCACCAGCCCGGAATCATCTGAAACCACCGGGGCATTCAAATGCCGGGAAATTGTTTCCGCTTTTTTGACGGCATTGCCTTCAAAAGTATCCTGATCCTCCACAATGCCGGGCAAATCTTGAAAGTCTTTCAACCCTTTGACATCCAGGTTCAAATGCTCCAAAAACAGTTCCCGGAATTGTTCCAGTTTGTTTCGGTTTCCCGTCGCAATGATGATATACGGAAAAGGCCAGTTTCTTTTCATTTTTCTCTTCCTTTCCCTCTCAGTGGTTCATGGGAAAGCCCATGAACAATAAAAAAGCTCATGGGCCCGTTTTGATTATTTGGTTGCCGAAGAACTTTCCTCCGAAACGGTTTCCCCCACCAGTTCGGCGTCGCTGCCCAAGATTTCTTTTTGCATGCGAATCAATTCAGACGTTCCTTTTTTGGCCAGCTCTAAGAGTTGGAAAAGCTGGTCGCCCGAAAAAGGAGATTCTTCGCCGGTTCCCTGGATTTCCACATATTTGCCGAGACCCGTCATGACTATATTCATATCCACAATGGCGGAGGAGTCTTCTTCATAACAAAGATCCAAGAGCACTTCTTCCCCGACGATCCCCACACTGGTCGCAGCCAAAAAGTCTTTGACCGGCATCTCTTTTAAAACACCGTTTTTCACCATGGGAGCCAGTGCATCCACCATGGCTACAAACGCTCCGGTAATCGCCGCGGTACGGGTTCCGCCGTCCGCCTGGATCACGTCGCAGTCGATCCACAGGGTTCTTTCACCGATGGCGGATAAATCCACAACGGAACGGAGCGCCCTTCCAATCAGGCGCTGGATTTCCATCGTCCGGCCGCTGACTTTCCCCCGGCTGGATTCGCGAACGGTCCGTTGATGGGTTGCTCTCGGCAACATCGAATACTCCGCGGTAATCCACCCTTTACCGGAATTTCTCAAAAAAGGGGGGACTCTTTCTTCCACCGTCGCCGTGCAAATGACCCGGGTATCCCCCACAGTTATGTAAACGGAACCTTCCGCCGTCTTGATAAAGCCTCGCTGCATTTCCACTTTTCTTAGTTCATGATTTGCGCGTCCATCGGTTCTCAATGATGCTTCCCTCCTGTGCCAAGTTCCTTTAGTATAGCATACCCTTATCCCAAATTCCGAATGAGAAAAGAAAAAAGGAATGAAATTTGACTCATTCCTTTTGCACCTGCATCAGGATTTATTTGGATTGACAAAGACCGGCCGGGCCACGGGCTGGCTGACGGTTCCTTCCCCTTCCACGGCAACGCTTTGTTTTCCGTTCACGGTCAATTGCACTTTATCCGCATCGGTGTTTTCCGTCAAGGACAACACGATCGTTTGGATGGCGTCTTTGGAAGCGCTGTTCTTTCCGTACTGTAACAGTTGCTCTCCCAGATCCGCCGACACCACCTTGCCTTTGACCTGAACTTTATTCACCGCCAGGGTGTTGTCCAGCGCCGCACTCAAACCGGAATCGTATTGCGGCCCTTTGATCAGCTCATTCATCACCGTTTCGCCGATTTGGTCCGATGAATTGACCATCCGGGTCACCGGCACATAGTAAATTTCGTTATTGGGCAATTGCCCCATGAAATACAGGATGACCGGCATGCTCCGCGTCAGGTCCGTTCCTTCGGCCACCTCCAGATTGATCCCGTCTTTGCGGGTCAAACCTTGAGCCGGTGTCTTTTTCTTCGGCATGACCGCAAGCGGTTTCCCATCGACCCAGATATTCACCTGGTCAATGGTGGGAAAACCCGTCAACGTCCAAGTCACGGCACTTAACAAATCCTCTTCTTCATCCTCTTTGTAGTTCAAAAATTCTTTTGAAAAGTCAATGGTTGCAACCCCGTCTGAAATATTTAACGCCTTCACCTGCGTTCCTTTGGGCAGAATCGGAGTCATCCCTTCCGGCAGCATGGACGCTCCCGGTCCTTCCTTCACCATGAACTTTAACACTTCTTTGGCAATCCCTGTGGAAGCCGGAAGATTCAAGGTATAAGGAGCGACGTGGCCGTTATTCGTTTTGAAATAAAGTTCGACCCCGGTCGTCTTTTCCTGTTTGTCATCCTTTTTTTCTTGGCCGGCCCCCACCGGCGTCGCGTTGTCCAAATTGGCATTGGCCGGGGGCGGGTCAATGGGCTTGGTGGATTCTTTTCCCGGTCCGAACATGCATCCGGTCACCAGCAAAGGAATGAATAATAGAAAAACGGCTGAGCGTATGAATCTTTGATCCATGAACAATCTCCCCCCAAGGACAAGTCATTTATTACATGTATACGGGCATGGGGGGAATTTAGCACTTTCCGGAACAAAATTTTATCCCACCGAAGGGAAATAAAGCTCCACCTGTTCCACCTTGACCGGAAAACCAAACCAGTCTTCGGCAATCTTCGAAAAGCTTTCCGTCGACCCCGTCGTAAAGAAGCGGTGTTTGGGCGAATGCTGATCCGAAAGCAATTGTTGGTGCTGCAAAATCGTGCTTAACTCCACCGCGGTTTCTTCCGCCGAGCTGATGATGGACACCGATTCGCTCACCGCTTTTCGGATGGAATCCGCCAAAAGGGGATAATGCGTGCATCCGAGAATCAAGGTGTCCATGGAAGTGTTCCGGAGCGGGGACAACGTGTCGGCAACTATGTCATCGGCCAAAGCGGTATGGCGATACCCGCTTTCCACCAGCGGCACAAAGGCCGGACAGGCCAGACTGTGAATGGTCAAGTCGGGATGGATTTTGCGGAGAGCCTGTTCATAAGCCCCGCTTTGAATCGTTCCCTGCGTGCCGATCACGCCAATCGTTTTGTTTTTCGTCGCTTTAATGGCCGCCCGCGCTCCGGGATCAATCACTCCCAGGACCGGAATGTCCACCTGTTCTCTCACCAAATCCAGCGCTGCGGCGGTTGCGGTATTGCACGCGATCAAAATCGCTTTGATCGGATGATTCATCAAAAACCGGACAATGCCCATGGTGAATTTCCGGACTTCTTCTTTGCTGCGGGGGCCATACGGACAGCGTTTGGTATCCCCCACATAATAAATGGTCTCCCGGGGCAACTGCCGCATCACTTCACGGGCAACGGTCAACCCGCCGACCCCGGAATCAAGGATGCCGATCGCCCGGTCTCTGGTTTGCTGCATCATACAAAAATCCAACTCCTATCCCTCTGTCTCAACCGGATATGATATCATATTGGTTTCCCCAAGAATTGGAACACAGGCAACAAAAACCTCCATTCGGTGCATGAATGGAGGAAAACCTCAATCTTTTTTCATTTCATGATACAAAACGGATAAATGTTTTTGGATTTGCTCCGTCTCTTCAGATGACAAATGCGAGAGAATGTCGGACAAATACTGCCGACGGGCTGCCAAAACTTCATCGATGATTTTCCGCCCTTTATCCAATAAACGGATCCGCACCACGCGCCGGTCACGTTCATCCCTTATCCGTTCCACCACTTCGTTTTTCTCCATCCGGTCAATCAAATCGGTCATCGTACTGCAAGCCAAAAACATTTTTTGACTCAATTCCCCGATGGTTAAATCCCCGTTTTCCTGAAGCAACAACAAAGCGGAAAACTGGGGAGGGGTCACCGGAAACCGGTCCAGGATTTCCCTTCCTTTTCTTTTGACAATCACACTGATTTCCCGCAATAAAAATTCGATTTCAGCAAATCGCTCGTAAGAGACCGGCTTTTTCTTTTCCATAAGCCTCTCCTTTATTTCAAACTTTCATCATACCCTTATCAAGAAAGTATATATAAAATTATACACCTTGACAAACCAAATCCAGTAAACAAAAAACTGCAAAACGGTGACACATCTGATAAAATGGTGTCTCGGTAACATATATGAAGGAGGTTGGACGGTTGAACCAAACACCTGAATTTCTGCAAGAAAAAAACGGGGATTTATGGCTGATCGAAGATGAACGGGAAAACATGAAGGTGAGTTACCGGATCAAAGAAGTGGTGTTTTCGGAAAAATCCCCTTTTCAACATGTCATGATTTTGGATTCATATGATTTCGGCCGCATGCTCGTTTTGGACGGCGTGGTGCAAACCACTTCCCTGGACGGCCACATCTACAATGAAATGATCACCCACATCCCGCTTTCCATCCACCCGAATCCCGAGCGCGTGCTGATCATCGGGGGCGGGGACTGCGGAGCCGCCCGGGAAGTATGCAAATATGAGAATGTCAAAGAAATCGACATGGTGGAAATTGACGAGCTGGTGGTCGACGCCTGCAAAAAATACCTGCCGGCGGTTTCCGGAAATCTTTCCGATCCCCGGGTGAACTTTATTTTTAATGACGGGATCAAACATGTGGAAAACATTCGGGATCACTACGATGTGATCATCGTGGACTCCTCCGATCCCGTGGGCCCTGCCAGAGCGCTTTTTGAAAAAAGCTTCTATGAAAACATCCACCGGGCTTTAAAAGAAGACGGATTAATGGTGTGCCAAAGCCAGTCCCCGCTGTTTCACCGATCCGTCATGAACCAAACCATCCGCCACATCCGCGATCTGTATCCGGCCGTCAAAGTATACACGGCAACGGTTCCCACCTATCCGGGCGGCTTCTGGAGCTTCACCCTGGGCTCCAAAAATTATGATCAAGTGTATGTGGACCGCTTCGAAAAAGACACCAAATACGTCAACCATTCCATCCTGACCACCTGTTTTGACGTGCCGGCCTTTTTGAAACATGATTAAATTAAAATACACTTCTTCAGAAACAAAAAAATCCCTCCTGTTTGAAGGAGGGATTTTGCTTAATCGTTTTCCTGCAATTGATTCAATAAATTTCGCCAACCGTGAAGGTGCGCCAGCGTCGTCACTTCACGCCGGATTTTTTCGTGGCGGCAATCGGCAAAATCGGCAAACACTTGCTCCAGATCCCCGATTTCCCGTTTGACCAAGGGACAATCCAAATATCCGAGCAAATGAATAAACCATTCATAATTGCCGTTTAATGCCTCTTCTTTTAACTCTTCTATGGTAAAGAGCTGATAAAAAGGGAATTGATCCAAGGCCAGAACCACATCAAAGGGAGCATCCACCGGCAATTTTCCGGCAGGTTTCTCCTCTGACGCCAGTTTATTTAAGGTTTGCCTCTTCCCTTCCAGGTATGGGCACGGCCTGTAGTGGACAAACAGATAAAAAATGCCCCATTGATCCTCCATCGGGATGCGGTACAAGGAGAAAATGGAACCGGAGTAATTCGTGTACCATTGCGACCACTGCCCTCCGTCCGCAGTGGCCGTCACCATCCGGTCGGTGCGCAAAAAAGGATTGAACGCCGCGCTGTTTTCCAAGTTAACCATTTCATGTTCGTAATGGCCGACGCCTATGTAAAAAGAAGACCATTTCAAACGCTCCTCCGTCAGCGGTGTCAACTGCCGCTGGCTGGTTCCTCTCCAAACTCGCGGGATCGTGTGATGAGGCAAGCGCATTTGCTCCATTTGCCAACCCGGCGACAAATAATAATCTGAAAAGCGACGGACTTCATCCAAATCGGCCGGAATGGCCAACGGATGTGAAACACATCCTTGAAAGATTGCAAAAATTTGATGTTCCACCAAAGGTTGATAGGCAAGCACAATACCGCGGGGAATACTCAGATCCTTTGCTTCGGCAAAAACGATCAAATCAGCTTCCCGATCCATGAACTGTGCCAGCTCATCCAAAAAAGCAGCTTCATCCAAAAACTCAAATCCCGTTTCCTGCCAACGCTGATCCCATTTCCAGCTTTGCAACCAGCCGGGTAGCTGCATAAAGATCATCCTTTTTATCAATATCCTTGAATTGTATTGAATACACAACTTTCGCCATTTGACAAATCCGCCCTCCATTTCTGATCTTTTTTAAGGGGGATTTTTCTCTTTTTTTACTGGCATTTTGGCTTCTTTTTGCAGTGATAGACCCTTCAACATTTTCCGAAAAAATTTATTCCGCCCGTTTTTCGTCGTTTACAATTCTCTCCAGTTTTTCATAAATTTCCAACAAGCGGATCAAATCGTCTTGGGACAAATTGGACAAATAATGTTTCACCACTTCTTCACTGATTTTTTTCGCTTTGGACAATATATTTTTTCCTTCTTCCGTCAGTTCAATGACAACCACACGACGGTCAAAAGCATCCTGGGAGCGCCTTACCCACTGGTGGGCTTCCAAACGGTCTATCATCAACGTCACCGCACTGGGCTTGACCTCCATCATGTTTGCAATGTCGGTCGCCCGGCATCGGTCGCTCGATCCGATATAATTCAATATATGAAACTGCGCCCGGGTCAAACCGATTTCGGATAACGCCGTGGTGATATGCTGTCCGATTCTCCGGGTAATGGCATATTGTTTCATTTGAATGTTGGTAATAATGTTCTCATGATCAAATGTCATCCGTCTCCCCGCTTTCCATCTCATTCCCATTGGTTAGGAAAGTTAATATTTAATTTTATTAAATATTAACCACCGGCCCGTTGTCAACCTGAACGGAAGCGATTACACCGCGATCACTGCCATGCATGAAATACCAGCCGGTCGGTCCGGGAAAGTTCCTTAACGGAACCGATGCCTGCTCCAAACATGGCGATTTTCATTTCCATCATCACCTGCCGGAGCCGGTCGATCAACATATCCTGCCGGTTATCGGCCGCATAGGGCAAAAGCGAACGTCCAAATCCGGCCAGATCTGCTCCCAACGCGATCGCCTTCGCGGCATCCACCCCGTTTTTCAATCCGCCGCTGGCAAGGATCGTTCCGGAAGGAGCCGCACTCCGCGCTTCGATCACACATTCCGCCGTCGGAATTCCCCAATTTTCAAAAGCTTGCGCCGCATTTTTCAACAAGGGGGTGGTCCGGTGTTTTTCCACCTGACTCCACGAAGTGCCTCCCGCTCCGGCCACATCCACAAACTGTACACCGCAATCAAACAGGGTTTTGACCAATTCGCCGTTGATTCCCCAACCCACTTCCTTGACACCGATGGGAAATGAAACGCGCCGGCACAGCTTTTCAATTTTCCGGAGGATGCCTTTGAAATTGACGTCCCCCTCCGGCTGAAACACTTCTTGCATCGAATTCAAGTGCAAAACCAGCGCATCGGCTTCCGCTGTCTCCACAAAACGGTAACATTCTTCTTCCCCGACCCCGTGATTCAATTGCACGGCTCCGATATTGGCAATCACCGGAATATCCGGGGCATGGCGCCGGACTTGAAAGGTGTGTTCCACCGGCGGCCGATCCAGAATCACACGCATTGATCCCAGCGCCATCGCCCACCCGCACTCCTGGGCCGCAATGGCCAACATGCGGTTAATCTCCCCCGTTTCTTCGGTCCCGCCGGTCATCGAACTGATGAAAAGCGGGGCCTTCAAAGGTTTCCCCAAAAAGGTACAGGAAAGATCAATTTCACGAAAATCCAGCTCCGGCAACGCCTGATGAACAAAGCGGTAATGTTCCAATCCGGTGGTCACTTGCCGGCTGGTCACATTTTCATTCAGCACGATTTCGATATGTTCGTTCTTTCGTTTCTGCACCCGAGACTTCGACTTCATAACGCAATCCTTTCCTCACAGGCAATTCCAACTATAGTTTAACGCAAGTCTTACTGGCTTCATGCAAAGTTCAACGTTTTTTAACCATTTTCTTCATTGAAATCCCGGTGGAAATATCCCATCACTTCCACGGTTTCCATGATATTGACAAACGCTTTGGGATCGTTTTCCATAATCACCCTTTTCACTTCCGCCAGTTGGTAGCGGGAAATAATCATGAACAAGACTTTCCGTTTTTCCCGGGTGTAGGCTCCCTCCCCGTCGACAATCGTGATTCCCCGCACCAATCTGGAAATCAGGCTTTTCCGGATTTCCTCACCTTTGCTAGTGATAATCATCAAGGTGACTTTCAAATGTTTGGTATGAATCATGTCAATCACTTTACCGGTGGCAAAAATGGACAACATGGTGTAAAGAGCCGTGTCCCAGTCAAACAGAAACCCTGAAACAAACACGATCACCGCATTCATGGTAAAGGTGAGCGTCCCCAAAGAAATCTCTTTTTTTCGGGTCAGCAAAAAGACAATGATATCCAATCCCCCGGTGGAACCGGATGAACGAAAGATAAATCCGGTGCCGATGCCGGCGAGCACACCCCCGAACAGCGAGGACAAGATCGGGTCGCTGGAAATCGGTTCAACAGGAATCAACCACAAAGCCACCGAAGTGACGACCACCGAAAGAATCGTATTGGTGATAAACTTTTTTCCCAGCTTCATGTATCCGAGCAGAAGCAAAGGAAGGTTCAAAGCAAAGTTGATGACCCCGGTGTTGATCGGCGTCAACAAACTGATAATCATGGCGATCCCGGAAACGCCGCTGCTTAAAATCTTATGCGGCAACAAAAACACATTCCATGCAAAGGCAATCAAGATGGAAGAAAGGACAATAATCACCATTCGCAAAACCATTTCGCATCACTTTCACTTTCTGTTTTCTGATATTCACAGCCATCTAGTATAACATCATCTTTCTCCGGAAGATATCCTATTCTTCGATTTTCCTGATAAAAATAAACCCTCTTCTCCAAAGAGGAGAAAGGGCTTAGTCATTGTCTGGATCCATGGTATAAATCTTCACCGGTTTACCCGGTTCATAATAAGCGATCATCAACTGTTTTTTCAAGAGGAATTCGCCGGTCTTAAGGTATCTTTTCAAATCAAACGGCACCGACTCGATCACCGCATGCTTGAACAACTGCCTTTCGCTCACCGGTTGCTCCCCGAAATCTCCCGAGACTTTCTCCGGTGATTTCAGCGCCATTTTCAAATAAGCGGCTTGTTCCTCCTTGCTCAGCGTCCAGTCCCACCACACTTTGCGCGGACGGTGACGATGATTGAGATAATAGTCATACTTCATCAACCCCAAAATCACATCCGGCTGTGAAGTGCCCCTGCTTTTCAGAAAGGAAACCAGACGCAAAAAGAGATCTTCCAACTGATGCCCGATTCGTTGCCATCCCTGCTCCTCCCAGTAGTCGCCAAACTCCTGGAAAAAGTCAAAGGCAGAAGGAAACTCGTGCTCAATCAAATAGTTCAAGGTGTGGTCCATGCGATGCGCATTCCAATACTTTTCCAACACATCCTCCACGCGCTTGATGCGGACAATGTCGGCAAAGGAAAGGTCCTTGTTGCCCAAGATCTCATAAGGTGCCCGCTCCATGTAAACATACTCATACTGATCAGCCTGGATGCGAAGTCCCGTTCCCCTCAACATTTTCAAAAAGCCCAGTTGCAATTCTTCCGGCCGCAGGGCAAATACATCATTAAATGTCTTTTTAAACGTGTCATAATCTTCATGGGGCAATCCGGCGATCAAATCCAGGTGCTGGGCAATCTTGCCGCTTTCTTTGATCATGTTCACCGTGCGCGACAGTTTGGAGAAGTTTTGTCTCCGTTTCACCGCCAAGTTGGTCGGGTCGTTCGTCGATTGAACCCCGATTTCAAAGCGGAAAATCCCCGGAGGCGCATTTTCCGTCAAAAATTGCAACACTTCCGGCCGCATGATATCTGCCGTGATCTCGAACTGGAACACACACCCTTGGTGATGGTCAATGAGAAACTGGAAAATCTCCAGCGCATAATCCCGCTTGATATTAAACGTCCGGTCGACAAATTTGATCAGCTTCGCCCCGTTTTCAATCAAGTACATAAGGTCCGCCTTCGTCCGCTCGATATCAAAATACCGGACCCCCACTTCAATGCTGGACAAACAAAACTGGCAATTGAACGGACATCCCCGGCTCGTCTCGAAATAAATCACCCGTTTGGACAAATCGGGCAGATCTTCCGGAAACCGGTGCGGAGTCGGGATCTCATTCAAGTCCAACTTGGGCCGCGGCGGATTGAGAATCACTTCTTCCCCTTGGCGGTAAGCCACGCCCAACACCTGATCATACCGCTCTTCTGCGCTGATCTCCTTCAGCAAGTGATGAAACGTCGCTTCCCCTTCCCCCATCACAATAAAATCCACTTGCGGCAACCGGTCCATCCATTCACGGGTGTCATACGACACTTCCGGACCGCCCAGCACAATCTTTGTCTGAGGCATGATCTTTTTTATCATATCCAAAATCGGGATGGTCTCTTCAATATTCCATATGTAACATGAAAAACCGATCACATCCGGCCGGCGTTGAAACAGATCCGAAACCACATTCATCGCCGGATCCTTGATCGTATACTCCGCGATCTCCACATCAAATTCCCGGCCGCTGTACGCTTTTAAATACCGCAACGCCAAAGATGTATGAATGTACTTTGCATTTAACGTCGCCAATACCACTTTCATCTTCATCAACCTCTTCTGAATTCATATTCTGTTTTCCATTTCATCTTCTCTATCCTAAACAGAATACCACAGAAACAGACAAAAAGCCCTCCCGCCGCGTTCCTTTCCCGCCAAACAAAAAAACCGCCAACCGGCTTGATGTCCGGAAGCGGATTGTATGACCAAACCCCGATTCTGCAAATCTTCCATTTTCTCAAATCAATGCCCTTTCCCCAAACAACCGGCCCATCCAGGGGGTTTTTCTATATCAATATACCGTTTTCGTCCAAGTCCAACAAATGATTCTCCCATATTGACACTCCACACGGCTGAAGCCGTGGGATTCTTGGGTCGTTAGCGTCCGTAGTCCATTTCCGTTTTGGACAACGCCCAAGTTCAGGGGTGTGTCATCACCCCGTCCCATGTGGTTAGAGTGTACCCACATGGGCGGCGTACCTGTTACCAGTACGCTAGGCTACTAACCCAGAATGGGCTTTAGCTATATTAATTGCTCCATTCAGATCAGCATGGCAGGTATAACCACACTTTTTGCATCTGAACTGGATGCCAATTCGATTCGCTTTTTCACGATGACCACATTTACAAGTTTGACTGGTGTAGTCCGGTTTAACTAATTCAAAGCAGATACCTACCATTTCTGCTTTGTACTTAATCATTTTCTGTAGCTGATAGAAAGCCCATGAATGAAGGTTTCTACCAGCTTCTTTTTTAGACTTTGCCCGATTTCAAATCTCCGTCAAATCTTCCATTCGAATGATACCAACACCGTTGGTAAATACGAAATCTACGATTTGACGGCTGATTTTATGGTTCTGATCTTTCATCCAACGAGACTCTTTATCTTTTGATTTTTTGATGGCGGAAAGTTTTTTCAGTTTACCTAGCTTTCTTCGTCTAGCCGCAAAAAGTCTACGAACAAAAGCAACTTGATTTCCTTTGAAGAATAATGATTTTGTTCCAACACTGGCGACAGCTATGTATCTCAGTCCCAGATCAACTCCCATGACTTTAGTTTCCGTTGTGCTACTTCAAAAGTGATTGGAATGGCGATATACCATTCCTTTTTTCCTGTATAGCTCGCTGGCACCCTGTTTGACGGTTCCGTTTAGGATTCTCTCTAACCATGCTTGCTGATAAGGACGGGCTACAACGGGTACACCGATCCGCTTTTCCAAAGTTGGAAAGGAAACCGTATAGAAGTCTCCAACCTTTTCCATCTTGAGGTTCTGATTGTTGAAGCAACACCATAGCTTTTTGAATGATTTCGCGTTTTGCTTTTTCTTTTTTGACTTGACTTCCCGAATCGTCTGGTTCACTACAGCAGACGGAAATTTCCCATGAGAAAACTCTTTGAAAATCTTACTGGTTGCTTTGCTCACCTCTGGGTGAACAAGTAGCCCGATATTCTTGGTTTGGTGTTTATACGGAGACGTATCAGACATATTTTGTTTTATCCCATATCATTCCTGGTGCGTCAGGACTGTGTTGAACAAAACCAAATCTTTCATAATAGCTGAACTTTCCTTTGGCACTAAATAGCATCACCAAAAGGATGTCATTTTCTTTACACTGATCTAAAAGCCTGCATAGAATACGGGTTCCGATCCCTTTTCCTTGATATTTTGAACTTACAATCAAGTCGCAGATCAGGGCTTGATAAACTCCATCAGATATCACTCTTCCAAATCCGACCAGCTCGTCTTCTTTGTAAGCTGAAACAGAATACCAGCTGTTTGATATTGCCTGAAATAAACGCTCTTTAGTAAATGGATGTTTCCATCCCGTCGTTTGGTACAGGTCAAAAAATTGCTTACTGTTTGGCAAATCATCTTTTAATGTAATTAACATTGTTAAATTCCCTCTCTTTACTAAATTCCGAATATAGTTATGACATCAATTATTTTTGTTAGATCATAAGGCTTTATGACTCCATGGAAAAAACAGTATTAATGTTTGGTTTACACGTTCAGAAGCACAAGAACGGCAAAATTGAATAGCCTAAATTTCCTTTGGTTCCGGTTCCTTTTTCAGTTCAACCCGGACTCGTTTCCCAACCACCCAGGCTTTGATCCGGCTGTAAGATGGACGTTTTTGTCGGTTCCACGATTCCCTCCAACGGATTAGAACATGTGCATGCCTTTCGTCCGTTGTGATCCATTGAGAATCCCGGAGGGAAAGCAATGCAAATCCTTCCGGACTGCTGTATCCGATATAGCTTCCATCCGATCGCTCTGCCGTTGTCAGACCATCGGGATTTACTGCCAGCAAGAATGCCCGAAGCTCGTCGCCAACTTCCGGAAAAGGAGGAGTTGTTGGATTGAGATAGAGGAATTGACAGACCCAGTCAGAATCAACCGGTCTTTCCATCCAAGAGGAACTGACCCACCACGGATTCTCTCCTTCTCCCGACCAATGGGCATGAATCCAAGGTCCGAAAAACTCTTCCGGTGTTCTTTCCGTCATGGCAATGTACGAACCCGGAATGACATTTTCCCCTTTCAGTTTCCCGTTTCTTTTGATCAGTCGAACCACAACATTGGTGTCCGCAATTGGAAGCACTTTAAATGGCGTTACCACCCAACCGCCTTCTTTCAATTGATGTTTCCACGCTTCAGGAAGAAGATCCGGGGTTGTCCAAGCCACAATCCGGTCATATGGGGAACCCGCTTCCCAACCGTTGCGCCCGTCCCGGGTTTCAAATTGCACCTGATGCAAATTTTGGTCTTCAAACATCCGGCGTGCACGTCGGGTGAGTTTCGGCTCAATATCCAAAGAGACAACCTTGCCGTCGGGCCCGGCAAGTAAGGCGATCAATGCCGTGCTGTACGCGGAACCCGTACCGATCTCCAGCACCCGCTGTCCTTTTTGGACATCCAATAATTCAAGACTGCCACGGATCGCGCCATCAGATGAAATCTGCGGGATCAGGCTCCCGTCCTCCTTGCGTATAAACTTTTCACGATTTACGCGCTGAAACACTTCCGGGATCGTCGGCATAATCTTCTTCTTCCTCCTTTTCACGTCCAAGATCAGGAAGAGCCTTTTCATTTATATTGTTAATATTATATATTTTTAATATAATTTTTGTATAAAATACAAAGGAGATTCCCATGATCAGTTTCGGAAAAAGGTTGTTGGCATTATTTTTTGCCACTTTGTTATTTGCCATATATTATATGTTTCTCGGTATCATCGATGATCCTGCTTTAGACAGTTCGACGGTTGAAACAATGTTCGTTTTCTCTTTTATATATGGCGGTTGCGGAATCTTTACTTACGGACTGGCAGTCTCTTATGTAACCGACCGGCTTTTGCATTCAGTTCAGAACCCGTGGAAACATGGAATCGCATTGCTGTCATATCTCTTCTTCGGTTTTATTGCTGACCAATGGATGTTTAAAGTAAATTTGCAAATGGAGGACAGCCCGAATTTTCTTCCTTTTTATTACTCAACGATCTCCGCTTTGCTGGTCTACATTTTCGTCAAACTGTTTGAATTTAAAGAACACAGGAAAAGAAAAGCCGATGGATTTCAGAATTGAACCAGAGGTATCTTTGCCACTCATTCATTCAAGCGGCTGTACACAAACAAACACAAGGGATAAGAAATCATAAAAATGGACAATGCAATCAAAACACCGGATTCGGTATCAATAAGATTCGCTCTTGAAGAAGCATACACAACCCCGACACTGATCAGACCGATTGCATAAGCCAAAAATCCACTCTTGCCTTTGATCAACTGAGTTCTTTCATCATTCTTTCTGATATCCAGATTAGAAAATACATAAAGAACAACAGACACCCCCAATGACAAGGGCAAAAGAGCATCCATCCCGTTGTTCATTGCTTTCAAAACACCTGAAAAGATAATGATGACAGCGCAAATTCCCAGCCAAAGACGATCGGATCGTTTCCCTTGCATGATTTCTCCCTCCTCTGAGACCATTTTTCCGCAATCAAAAACTGAAAGGAAGCCCCAAGGCAACCGGATCCTTTGTTTTTTGCGGTCAATCCTTCTGAAATGACAAGGAAGACATATTAAGTTTTTTCAATCACCTTGAGAATATTGAAGGAATATTCCGTATCATTTGACCCCCGGGATTTCTTTTCCGCCGGGGGTCGACGACCATTTTTCAGTCCAAGGTCAATGGCTTGTCCGAGAGCACAATGCCATCTTCATCGGCGTAAGCATACCAGCCTGGTTTCCAGTGAACGCCGGCGAAGGAGACGGTGATGTCCCGCTTGCCTTTTCCTTCTTTCTTGCTTTTGACGGGGCAGGTGCCTAGGGCCCGCACGCCGAGATCCATTTCATTGATTTCGGCTGAATCGCGAATGCAACCGTTGATGATGACGCCGGCCAGATTCCGTTCCACGGCGATCGTTGCCAGCCGGTCCCCCATCAATGCACAGCGGTTGGAACCTCCGCCGTCGACGACCAACACGGCGCCGGAGGGAACAGTTTGTAAAGCTTCTTTGACCAGCACATTGTCTTCAAACACTTTCACCGTATGAATCGGGCCGTTAAACCGCTTTTTCTTTCCAAAATTCAAAAAAATGTTTTCGCACACACCCAGTGACGAATAATGATCGCATAAATCCGCTGTTTTCACCACTTATCCTCCTTTCAGTTCTATTATATAAAAATATCCGATCCAAACGAGTCCCCTTCCCTTTCTTTCCCGGAAATCCTTGACAAATATATAAATTGTTTAAATAATGAGGGAAATTCAGCTTTCAGGAGGAATGCACCCATGCGCTTCTATTCTCTTTTTTCCATTTTTGTGTTGCTGATGGCGGGAAGCTTGGGATGTACCCCGAGCGAAGATGCCACGGCTCCCGGGGATCCTCATGCAACGGAAGAAAAAACACCGGAAGGAACCCCTCTGCGCAAAGCAGTGGCCAATCTGACCGACAGTGGGGGACATTCCGTGGGACAAGCGAGAATCACGGAAGATGAAAACGGCGTGCGAATTCATCTCACGGCAAATCACCTGGCTCCCGGCGAACATGGCTTCCATATCCATGAAACCGGCCAATGCGAAGCGCCGGATTTCGAATCGGCCGGCGGACATTTTAATCCGAAAGGCAAAAAACACGGAAAAGAAAACCCGGAAGGAGCCCATGCCGGGGATTTGGACAACATCACCGTGAATCCGGACGGAAAAGTGGATGTCACCTTGACTGTGGACGGCGTGACGCTGAATCCGGAAGCATCCCATTCGCTGCTGAAAAGCGGGGGAACCGCCCTGGTGATTCATGAAAAAGCCGATGACCTGAAGTCGGATCCTGCCGGAAATGCCGGGGACCGGATCGCTTGCGGTGTCATCGAAGAAACAAAATAACAGGCAGGGCGGTGAGTGCCCTGCCTTCTGTTTTCAGATCATGCCAAACGCTTCGGCGATCAACCGGTAAGATTTCAGCTTGGCTTCAAAGTCATGCATGATGGAAACCAGCATCACCTCATCGGCTTGATACGCTTCGCTCAGCCGGAGAATTTTTTCCTTGACATGAGCGGGATCGCCAACAACCACCCGTTTGCGGTTTTCTTTGATGCGGAACCGGTCAAACGCGTCATAGGGATAATTTAACGCCGTTTCCACGGAAGGAATCCCGCCCCGGGCTTCTCCTTTTTCGATCAAAAGCAGGGACAAATCGAGCGAGCTCGCCAGCTTTTCCGCTTCTTCCTCCGTTTCGCCGCACACCGCAAAAATGGAGACCATTGTCCGCGGTTTTTGGTTGATCCGGGAAGGTCGGAAATGCTCGCGGTAATAGCGGGTCACTTCTTCCCCGCCGGCTCCGTTGATAAACTGGGCAAACGAATAACCTGCCCCGTATTCGGCAGCCAGCGACGCACTGCCCCCGCTGGAGCCCAACAACCACAGTTCCGGAGCCGTTTCGATTTGCGGGGTGGCCAACAGGCCGGGGAACTTTTCATTTTCCTCCGCCAAATCATACAGATAAATGATCAGGTCTTTCAATTGCTCCGGATATGTGTCATGTCCCAACGTTTCCTTGCCTTCCTGCAGGGCGCGGGTCGCCAGCGGCATGCCACCCGGTGCTCTTCCCACCCCCAAGTCAATCCGGTTGGGATAAAGTGCCTCCAACACCTTGAAATTTTCTGCCACTTTATACGGGCTGTAGTGCGGAAGCATCACGCCTCCGGAACCGATCCGCATGCGGGAAGTTTTGGCCGCCAAATGGCTGATCAAAACTTCCGGGCTCGATCCGGCCAAGCTTTGGGTAAAGTGGTGTTCGGACACCCAAAAGCGATGATAACCCATTTTTTCGGTTTCTTGGGCAAACCGGGTCGTATCCGCCAAAGCTTCCACGGCATTTTTCCCCTCAGGGATCGGGGATTGGTCCAAAACACTTAATAACATAAACGGACATCCTTTCCATTGGTGGTTCATCTCCGGACGGAGACTGTTGCAGGGTGTGTTCTGCTACGGATTGACCTTTTGCACCCGGGCCATTGATTGCAAATCTTTGTCAGTAACCCAATGCAGTTGATCCAAAAAGGCCGTTTGGAAAGATCCGGGGCCCTTTTCTCCTGTTTCTTCAGCCGCCAATTCGCCTGCCACCCCATAGGCGGCGACACCGGTGACGACGGCCTGTAAATGGTTTGCCCCCACTGCGGTAAAGGCTCCCAATACAGAAGAAAGCAGGCAACCCGTGCCGGTTACTTTCATCAATAAAGGATGGCCGTTTTGCACCAAATAATGAGTGGATCCGTCCGTGATGAGATCTTCCTTGCCGGTCATTGCCACCACCGCTTTGAAGGATTTTGCACATGCGGCTGCATTTTCCACCAAACCGGCGGTTTCTTCCTCCTGCGCATCCACGCCTTTGGTCAATCCGGTCTGACCGGTCAATCCGGAAATCTCCCCGGCGTTTCCCCGGATCACCGAAACGTTTACTTCCGACAAAATTTTTTGCGCCATTTCCAGCCGGTAGGGGGTGCTGCCCACGCCAACGGGGTCAAAGATGACCGGAACCCCGTGCCGGTTGGCTGATTTGCCGGCAATGATCATGGCTTCCACCACGTCGGTTTGAAGCGTGCCGATATTTAAAACGAGCGCTTGCGAGAGCTTGGCCATGTCAGCCACCTCTTCCTTGGCATAAGCCATGACAGGGGACGCTCCCAATGCAAGCAACCCGTTAGCTGTAAATGCCGTCACCACCACGTTGGTGATATTGTGAATCAAGGGTTTTTGGCTGCGGATCCTGTTTAACAGATCTGCGTCGATCATTTCCATGCAACTCATCCCTTCATGAACAGACTATGTTTATTTTATCACGAAACCCTTGATTCCGTATCACCGGCTCACCATGACCGCCACCATACGCCCGCCCATTCGGGCACTTGCACCCAGCCGTTTTTTCTCACTTTGTCCGCCACTTCACCGCCAAAGAAAAAGCGTGTCAATTCTTCCGCTTCGTCCAGATCCCGGAATGTGTAATCAGTGCGGTTGACCGAATGGGAAAAACCGTATTCTTCTTCCAGAGCCCGGTAATACCGGCGTAAAAAATCCGGAGGATCCGGTTCTTCCGTGGCGGTTCCCATCGTTTCAAAAATGACGACGGTCCCCCCCCCGGTTTCAAGACACGCCGGATCTCCCCGATGATTTGGCTTAAATTTTTTCTCCATGTCGGATGATTGGAACTGGCCAGATAACAGATGCTCCATCCGGCCACCACCAAATCGGCTTGGTCATCTTCCATCGGAAGGCGGCGATGATCGGCCACCTGCACCTGCCAATGATCTAGGCCCTCCGCTTTCAGCTTTTCTGCCGTCACAGCCAGCATCCCGGCTGATTCATCCAAGGCCACGATACTGCGGGCAACTTTTGCCAGCGGCACGGTCAGCCTTCCGGTCCCGGCCTCTATGTCCACAATATCGGCTCCTTTTCCTGAATGGATTTTTTCAAGAAAAGGGATCACGCTTTTTTGTTTGGAAATCAACCGGTCATACATGGAAGCTTGTTCTTGATAAATCACGTCATGATCCGGCATCTTCATTCCCCTTTCTTCGCAAACGAACAATTGTTTGCAATTTTCGCCTTATCCGGGTAAAATAAAAAATGCGTCAATTTTTGCTTCTTTTTCCATCACGAAATATTTCATTTTATGGCAAATATTTTTTAAATTTTACGTTTCAGACATAATTATTATATCTAAAAAATTTAATTTATGCTAAAATATTACACGGATTACGGAAGCAAAGGAGTCAAAGTGTTATGCGAAGTTTGTGGAAATTATTTTCAGTCATGACCCTTTCGGGGGCCCTTCTCTTGACGGGTTGCGGCGGCAAAGAAAACGAAACGGCCGCAGATCAACCCAAACTCACTCCCACCCAAGTGATTGATAAATCCATGCAAACCATGGAAAAAGGCGGGCATACATACGATGTCAAAACGAATCAAACCATTACGGTAGCCTCCGGCGATGTGTCGCAAGCCATCAAAACCCGCAACACTTCCACCATTGATGTCACCATGAATCCGGTGGCCTTACACTTAAAAGGAAAAACCGAATCCAGCGGTGCGTCGGAAGAAATTGAGATGTTCCTTGCCGACAACGCCCTTTACAACAAAATCCCGCAAATGGGTTGGGTGAAAACCACCGTGGACACCTCCGCCATGGATGCCTCCCAGGATCCGATGTCAGGCATCAAACAGGTGGAGCAACTGTTTGAAAAATTGGGTGGAAATGCTCTTCCCGCCGGCGTTTCCTTAAATGAAGAAGGCAACCAATACGTTCTGTCCATTGATTTTACGGCCTTGAAACAAGACGGTCAAACCTTTGAGAGCATGATGAAAGATCAAGTCATCCGAGGCCTGCAAAGCTCGGGCTTCGACCCGTCCAAATTGCAAAATATGAAGTTTGAGAAATTGAATCAAAAGATTTATATCGACAAAAACAACTTCAAACAAACCAAGACCCTGCAAGAAATGCATATCCTGGTTACCAATGACCAAGATACCTTGAAACTGGAACAACAAATGGAAATGAATTTAAAAGGTGAGTACAACGGTAAAATCGAAGTGCCCGCTGATATAAAAAACAGCGCTAGACAAATTTAAAAAACCAACCGCTTTGCGGTTGGTTTTTTCGTCATTGATGTTTGGATCCCCGTCCGGAAGGGTATACAACTTTCACTTGGTTCTGTACTTCATTTCTTTTTTATTCAGAAAGGAAATGATATTGATGGAACTGAGAGAAGTCACGCTTTTAAATTTTGACAATACGTATCAGGAACAACCTCAACTTTCCCGTGTCGCCAATGAATGGATTGAACTTCAAGATATCCCCGGAACCAACCTCTATTGTTCCGGACAAGCATGGCAAAAGTTAACGGAACGGATTCCTGAAAAAACCGGCCGGGGCATCACCTTTATCGGGAACGGGAATCATCACTATGTCACCTATTTGTTTTTACAAAAATTCCGTCAACCGTTTACTCTTGTCCTTTTTGACAACCATACCGACAGCCAGCCGCTTACAGGAAGCAAGTTGCTTTCTTGTGGTTCCTGGGTCGCGGAAGCGCTCGGAAATTTGCCTTTTCTCCAAAAGGTTTTTTTGGTAGGGACCTGTTCAAAGTCCAAAGCGTTTCCGTCCCGGTTGAAAAACAAAATCGTTTTGTGGCTGAACCGGCAATGGGATCAACTCGTATCGGCCATTCCAACCGAGGATATCTATATCAGTATTGACAAAGATGTCCTGGACCGTGCCGACGCAATTACGAACTGGGACCAGGGAAACATGCGGTTGTCGGATTTGCTCGAGGCTCTTGGCCGCCTCATCCGCCGGAAAAAAGTACTCGGTGTGGATGTCTGTGGTGAACTTCCCGTTTCCCCGGCTGAAGTTTGGTCTCACCGCAACGAACTGAAACGAAATGAAACAGCCAATTTATCCATCCTTCAGCAAATCTTGTCCTCTTAAAGCTGAAAAGCGCCCGGACCATTGATGGCCGGGCGCTTTTTTTATTGATTCCTCATCATCCCCGCTCAAGCTGCTTTCTGCATTTTGGCCAACGGTTTCGGCAACGGCCAATCGGAAGGCGTGATCAGTGGTTGTTTCTTGTGGTCATGGGGACAAGTGGAATTCCATTTATTCCATCACTTTGGCGGTTCCTTCTTCACACGTGTCAATCACAATTTTTTTGTACTTGAAAAACCTTGCAACGATCAGGCAATGGCCCGTCTGACTGCAAGGTTTGGAATGGTTTTGTTTAACGCGTCTCTCCGGTTGCCAGATGGTACTTTTTCATCCGATACTGCAAACTCTGCCGGGAGATGCCAAGAGATTTTGCAGTCCGGGTGATATTCCCGTCATTTTCTTTCAAGGCTTCTTGAATCAGCCTTTTTTCCGCCTCTTCCATTTTTTCCTGCAAGGTTTGGCCGCGGAACCATTCCGGAATCCAACCGGTGGATTGTGTCGGAACCGATCCGGCCGCGCCGGAGTCATGCTCGTATTTTTTTCTCAACCGCAACGGAAGATGGCAAACATCCATCACCGCTTCATCCACAATCCGGTTCATCGCTCCTTCAATCACATGTTCCAATTCCCGCACATTTCCCGGCCAGTCATGCTGAACAAAAATCTTCCAGGCTTCCGGGCTGACCGCCTGGACATTTAAATGGAACCATTTATTGTATTTGTCGATAAAATGATGTGCCAACGGTTCCAGGTCTTCTTTGCGTTCACGCAAGGGCGGAATGTACAGCGTCACCACACTGAGGCGATAATACAGGTCTTTTCGCAACCGGTTGCGGTGCACCGCATCGACCGGATCTTCATTGATGGTGGCAAGAATGCGCACATCCACCTTTTTATCCCGGGTATCCCCGACCCTGCGGATGGTTTTTTCCTGTATGGCCCGGAGCAATTTGGCTTGCACCAAAGGATTCAACGCATGGATCTCATCCAGCAGCAGGGTTCCGCCATCGGCCTGTTCAAACAAGCCCGGCTGATCCACCGCTCCGGTAAACGCTCCTTTTTTGGTGCCAAACAGAATGCTTTCCGCCAGGCTGTGCGGGATCGCCGCGCAATTTTGCGCAATGAACGGCCCTTTCATGCGGGGACTGCCATTGTGGATGCTTTGCGCAAACAGTTCCTTTCCGGTTCCGGTTTCCCCCGCCAACAGCACCGAAGAAGAAGTGCGGGTCGCCCTTTGGGCTTCTTTGATGACAAAACGGATAGCTTCGCTTTGCCCGATAATTTGGTCAAACGTGTAAGTGGTGTTTTTGTTCCGCCACGCATTGTCTTTCATGACATGTTCCAGTTTGGTGATGTCTTTGGCCATTTCCACCGCCGCGATGATTTCACCGTCAACCCGGATCGGATACGTATCATTGATGGTGGTGATCTCTTTTCCTTTATTGTTGTAATACGTCTGTTTCACCCGCCGGGTTTCTTTTCCCGTCCGAACCGCTTCCAACAAGGTGCTTCCTTGATCACGGGAAAAGGAAAACACCTCCAAAACATTTTTATGGAGAACATCTTCACGCTTCATCGATTCGATTTCCGCCATTTTTTGATTGTAAATGATGGTCTTTCCGCTGCGGTCGATCATATGAATGCCGATCTCCACATCATCGATCAATTGCTTAAAAATTGCATCCATCTGCCTGGGAGACAGACCCTTCTTTCCTTGCGAACTGTTCATCTTCCTTGCCTCCCGCATCCGTCGGTCATGGAGTATATACTTTGATTATAAACGGATTTTCGCCGATGCAAAATATCTTGGCACATTTTTGGGTCAATACTTGTCATACGCAAAATTTATTTGCACCCGTTCTTACATAAAACCGCGCCATCCGGGCAACGAACTGACTGGCATGAAATTTGCTCTGTACTCTTACCGAACGGTTTTATCCCATCAAACTTTCCTCACCCATGAAAAATCAAGTTGAAAACTGGAGGGATCATCATGACCACGACAAACCGGTCCGGTCAAATCATTGACCAAACCAACCGCTATGGAGCACGCAACTATCATCCGCTTCCGGTCGTTGTCTCCGAAGCGGAAGGCGTTTGGGTGAAAGATCCGGATGGAAATAAATATTTGGATATGCTCAGTGCTTACTCCGCCGTCAACCAAGGACACCGGCACCCGAAAATCATTCAAGCTTTGAAAGAACAGGCAGACCGGGTCACCCTGACTTCCCGTGCGTTTCACAATGACCAACTGGGACCGTGGCTGGAAAAAATCTGCAAGCTGACGGGAAAAGACATGGCCCTGCCCATGAACACCGGAGCCGAAGCAGTGGAAACCGCCTTTAAAGCCGCCCGGAGATGGGCTTATGAGAAAAAAGGCGTGGAACCGGACAAAGCGGAAGTGATTGCCTGCACCGGAAACTTCCACGGACGGACCATGCTCGCCGTTTCGTTGTCTTCCGAAGCGGATTATCAGCGCGGTTTCGGCCCGATGTTGCCCGGAATCCGGCTTATCCCCTACGGCGACATCGATGCGTTAAAAGAAGCGATCCATGAAAACACGGCGGCCTTCCTGTTTGAACCGATCCAAGGAGAAGCCGGCATCAACATCCCGCCGGACGGATTTTTAAAGGAAGCGTATGAAGTCTGTAAAGCGCATCGTGTTTTATTTATGGCCGATGAGATCCAAACCGGGCTCGGGCGGACCGGCAAAATGTTTGCCTGCGATTGGGAAGGCGTGGTTCCGGATGTTTACATCCTCGGGAAAGCCTTGGGCGGCGGCGTGATGCCCATTTCTTGCGTGGTTGCCAACGAGGAGATTCTGGGGGTCTTTGAACCGGGTTCCCATGGTTCCACATTTGGCGGAAACCCTCTTGCCTGCGCCGTATCGATCGCTTCCCTTGATGTGATTACAGAGGAAAAATTGGCCGATCGTTCATTGGAACTCGGCGACTATTTCCAATCCAAATTAAAAGAAATTGACCATCCGGCGATCAAAGAAGTCCGGGGCAGAGGCCTTTTCATCGGTGTTGAACTGCATGAAGCGGCCCGTCCTTATTGTGAAAAATTAAAAGAAGAAGGATTGCTCTGCAAAGAAACCCATGAAAATGTGATTCGCTTCGCCCCACCGCTGGTGATCAAAAAAGAGGAGCTGGACTGGGCGATCGAAAAAATCAAATCGGTATTTGCCCGCTGATCATTTTTTCCAACACAAAAACTGCATGGAACCGGTTTTCTTCCATGCAGTTTTTTCATTATAAACGTTTCTTCCTGATGTTTTTGTTTTTGCTTCGGATCCCGTATTGGTACGCTTTGCGGATCGCGGTGGACTGGCTGATTTTCAGTGCTTTTGCCACTTCATAAGAACTGTTGTATTTCTGAAAGGCAGAAGAAATGATCTGCCGTTCCATCTGTTTCATGACCTTTTTCAATCCGCCGAGTTTTTCGGCATCCAAGTATTCGACAGCTTCCGCGAACTCATTTTGGGCCGTCCGCTTGCCACCGGATAAAAAAGGCAAATGTTCCGGAAGGATCACATCCGATGGCGTTGTCACCAGCAATCGTTCAATCAGATTGGCCAATTCCCGGATATTTCCCGGCCAATGATAGTTTTGCAACACCTGCATGGTTTCCCAGGCCATTTGCTTATGGGTTTGGTATTTGCGGTTATATTTCTCCATGTAAAAACGGATCATCGGCACAATATCCTGCGGCCGTTTCCTGAGCGGAGGAATCTCAATCGGCACCACGCACAAACGGTAATACAAATCTTCCCGGAATTTCCCCTCCGCCACCATTTTTCTCAAGTCACGATTGGTGGCGGCAATGATCCTTGTATTCACTTTGATCGTTTTCACCCCGCCCAGCCGGCGGTATTCCTGATCTTGCAAAACCCGGAGCAGTTTGACCTGCAACCGAACCGGCATTTCCCCGATCTCGTCCAAAAAAAGAGTTCCCTCATGGGCCAGTTCAAACAAACCGGCTTTCCCTTCTTTTTTCGCTCCCGTAAACGCTCCGGATTCATAACCGAAAAGCTCTGATTCCAAAAGTTCTTCCGGGATGGCCCCGCAATTGACTTTAATAAACGCACCTTTTTCATAGCGTTTGCTGTTTTTGTGAATCATGCGGGCAATCACTTCTTTCCCCACGCCGGATTCTCCGAGCAATAACACCGTCGTGTCGGTTTCGGCGACGCGTCCGGCCAGCTCCATCACTTGCTTCATCTCGGGGCTTTCAACAACCACCGGTTCATCGCCGGCGTGGAATTTGCGAAGCTGCGACAACTCTTCTTTCAGCCGGTTTAATTCGGAGATATCGCGGAGATTGGTCACCACCCGGATCACTTCACCTTCCTCATTAAACACCGGGCTTCCGGTCATCAACAACACTTTTCCCGTGGCCGTTTCCTGAACCATGGTGACCGGCTTTTTCTTTTTCATCACCTCAAAGGAAACCGATTTTTTCACAATCCCCCGTTTCTCCAGATAGCGCATATCCTTGCCGATATAATACTCCTTCGGGATGCCGGTCAACCGTTCGATCGCATCATTGGTTTTGCGGGTAATGCCGTTGGCATCCACAATATAAATGGCATCATAGGAATTTTGAATCGTGGCATCCAATTCATCCCGCACGGCTTTAGCTTCCTCCAATTGCTCTTCCATCTCTTTGAGTGCGGTCAGATTAACCACAACCAAGATGACCATCCCCTGGCAGGAATACAGATTCATTTGCAAATACCGCTCTTGGTGCTTGATGATCCAGCTGGCAGGCAAAGACGTTTTTTTCTCAAAAACCAATTGTTTTAAACCGGTTTGTCCGGTCCCCTCCAACCACCGCAAAATCTTTTTGTCCGTATACAAAGCTTTTCCCTCACGGTCAAAAACGGCGATTCCCGTTTCCAACTTCTTCATTTCTTGAATCTCCCCGACTTTTTCCATCTTGACGCCCCTTCCAAAAAAAGGTCATCTATTAATAATTATTTGTTAAATTTGAATATTCCTCCATAAAAAAGGCTTACCGTGCCGAACATCCGGCCGGTAAGCCCAAACGAATCTACTTCCCAAGCAGTTGGGACGCAATAATATTCTTTTGGATTTCATTGGTCCCTTCATAAATTTTGGTGATTCTCGCATCCCTGTAATACCGTTCCACAGCGGTTTCCTTCATGTAACCGGCGCCGCCGAAAATTTGCAGGGCACGATCCGCCACCCGGTTATAGGTCTCAGTGGCATAATACTTGGTCATGGCTGCTTCCTTGATCGCTTTTTCCCCGTTTTCCAATTTCTTTGCAACGTGGTAGTTGAATGCCCGCCCCACTTCGGTTTCCGTGGCCATCTCTGCCAGCATCCATTGCAACCCCTGGTTTTCGGCGATGGGCCTGCCGAATTGCACCCTTTGTTTCATATACTCCGTGGCCAACTCAATCAATTTTTGGCAGGAGCCGTAAGCCCGTGCCGCCAGGGTGCACCGCCCTTCCGTCAAAATTTTCAAGGCGGATACATAACCGTTTCCCACTTCGCCAATCACATTTTCCTCCGGCACCTCACAATCTTCAAAGAAGATTTGTGCCGTGTGCGAACCCCGGAGTCCCATTTTTTTGTCGACTGCTCCGATTTTCAAGCCGGGGAAACTTTTTTCCACCGCAAAAGCGGTAAAACCTCCCTTCACTCCTTTGCCGGGATCGGTCACCGCAATCACTGTGAAAAGATCGGCATCGGGACCATTGGTGATAAAATGTTTCATCCCGTTTAAGATCCACCGGTCTCCTTTTTTCTCCGCCCGGGTTTTGATGGACGCGGCATCCGATCCGGCTTCCGGTTCGGTCAAGGCAAAGGCGGCCAACTTGTTCCCGGCGGCCAGATCCGGCAAATATTTTTCTTTCAAATGCCGGCTGCCCAACCGGACAATGCCGGTACTGCCAATGCCGGTGTGGGCACCGATGATGGAAACAAATCCGTTATGGGTGCGCCCCAGATTTTCCAACACCAGGCATTTGCCTGTCACCCCGAGCCCCAATCCGCCGTATTCCTCGGGAATCCCCAGACCGAAAAGCCCCAACTGTTTGGCTTTTTCCAGCAAATGGCCGGGAACCTGATCCTCTTCCTCAATCCGGTTGGCATACGGCTCCACTTCATTCTCCACAAAATCCTTTACTGTTTTGGCAATCTGTCGCAATTCATCCGGAAAGGTGATCATGGGAACCATCTCTCCTCCTCAGTCTTCAAAAGGCCAAGCCGGCAAATTCCGGTTTAACGGCCGGTCCACCCGGTAACCAAGCGCATATTCCCCTTGCATGATGGTATGGATTTCACGGGTTCCTTCATAAATCACCGGCGCTTTGGCATTGCGGAGATAACGTTCCACCGGATATTCATTGGAATAACCGTATGCCCCGTGAATTTGGACCGCATCATTGGCCGCCTCAAAAGCGGCGTCACAGGCAAACCACTTGGCCATCGAAGTTTCCCTTGTGTTCCGTTTTCCTTCGTTTTTCAACCATCCGGCCCGGTAGACCAGCAAGCGGGAAATGTCCAGGTTCCGGGACATTTTGGCGATCATTTGCTGGACCAATTGATGGCGGCCGATTTCCTTGCCAAAGGTTTTGCGTTCATGGCAGTACTTGACACTGGCTTCCAGACACGCCCGGATCAAACCGCAGGCTCCGGCGGCCACCGTGAAGCGTCCGTTGTCCAGGGCCGACATGGCAATCTTAAATCCTTCTCCCTCTTCCCCCACACGATTTTCCGCCGGAACCCGGACATCATCCAGAAACACTTCTCCGGTATTGCCGGCGCGAATTCCCAATTTTCCCTGAATGGCCCGGGCCGTGACGCCCTCAAAAGTGCGTTCCACGATAAAACAACTGATGCCCTTGTGTTTTTTTGAAGGATCCGTTTTGGCAAAAATCAGAAAATGATCCGCCACATCGCATAAGGAAATCCATGTCTTTTGCCCGTTCAACCGGTAAACATCCCCGTCTCTCACGGCCGTCGTGGAAATTGCCGCCACATCGGATCCGGCATCCGGCTCGGTGAGACCGAAAGCGCCGATCTTCCCGCCACGGGCTTGGGGCGTCAAATACTTTTCTTTTTGCTCCTCATTGCCCCATTGCAACAGCGTCAGGCTGTTTAAGCCGGTGTGAACCGAAACCGCGGTGCGAAAAGCAATGTCCCCCCGTTCCAACTCTTCACACACGATGGCCAGCGTATTGTAATCCATTCCGGCACCGCCGTACTTTTCCGGGATGCATACCCCCATGAGTTGCAATTCAGCCAGCCGTTGCAAAATCTTTGGCTCAAAATGCCCTTCGGCATCCCACTTCCGGATATACGGCCGGATTTCCCGGTCCACAAAGCGCCGGACCAAATCGGCAACCGCCTTTTGTTCCGCGGACAAAGCAAAGTTCATCACGGGTTGTCCCCTCCTTTTTTCGCTTCATCCCTCAAAACCCGGCGTAATATTTTCCCGACGGCATTTTTGGGAAGGGAGGAACGGATTTCAAACTGTTTCGGCACTTTAAACGGTGCCAGATGCCCGCGGCAAAACGCTTCCAACTCTTGACTCGTTGCTTTGGCCCCCGGTTTGAACACCAAATACGCTTTAACCGTCTCGCCGCGGTACGGATCCGGCACCCCGACCACCGCCGCTTCCAGTACGGCCGGATGGGTGTACAACACTTCTTCCACTTCCCGCGGATAAATGTTGTATCCGCCGGCAATGATCAAATCTTTTTTCCGGTCCACGATGTAAAAATAGCCGTCTTCGTCCATGCGGGCGATATCCCCGGTATAAAGCCAGCCGTTCCGAAGGGTTTGTTTGGTTTCATCCGGCATGTTCCAATACCCTTTCATCACTTGCGGACCGCGGATCACAAGTTCCCCGGTTTCCCCGATCTTCACCGTCCGGGTTCCGGTTTCCAGATCCACAATTTTGGCTTCGGTTCCCGGAAGGGGAATGCCCACACTCCCCGGCTTTCTCTGCCCGGAACGCGGGTTGCTGTGCGTGGTGGGGGAGGCTTCCGACAAACCGTAACCTTCATACATCACGGCACCGGTCTTTTTCTCAAACGATTGAATCAATTCGACCGGCAGGGATGCCGATCCGCTGTTGATGATCCGGATGGCATCCACACCGTATTTTTCCGCTCCCGGATATGCGTTTAAAGCGACATACATCGTGGGCACCCCGGGAAAATAAGCGGGGCGGTGCTTTTGAATGGTTTTCAGCACTTCCAGCGGTTCGAACCGGGGCAGCAAAATCAGGGAACTGCCGAGAAAAAAGCCGAAATTCATGGCGCAAGTCATACCGTACACATGAAAGAGCGGGATCACGGTCAAAATTTTGTCCTGCTCCGTCAAGGGGTTTTCGCTGGCATGCGCATGAATTTGCTGGACGTTCGCCACCAGATTTTGATGGGTCAGCATGACGCCTTTCGAACGTCCCGTGGTTCCGCCGGTATATTGAAACACCGCCACGTCCCGCTCCGGTTCCACCGGTTCATCGGGAACCGGTGCCGACGCATGAAGAAACGCTGTCCAAGAAACTTCGTGGGACAGCGGATTTTCCAACCGGAACGAATCCGTTTCCACGATGATCACTTTTCTCAACCGGGAGAAAGAATTTATGTTTTGGACACGCGGATACAAATCCCCGGAAACAATCAACACGTCCGCTCCGGAATCGGTTAAAATGGCTTCCAACTCCCGCCGGGTATACATCGGGTTGATCTGAACCACGACCGCTCCCCTCCGCAGGACACCAAAAAAAGAAATCACATAAGGCGGACAGTTTGGCAACATGATCCCGACCCGGTCCCCTTTTTTCACCCCGCAGGCCCGCAAAGCTCCGGAAACCCGCTTGGACATGTCTTGTAACATTTTGTAGGAAATCTCCCGGTCATAAAAATAAACGGCGGTCCGGTCCGGGTGTCGTTCCACTGTGCGGTCAAACATTTGCGGCAGAGACAGCGTTTCGTATGCAAACGGTTGTCCTTTGGCATGACTCACCCCGCCCACCACGGTTACCTTGGCCACCAAAGTCTCCCCCTTTTTCGCATCAGATTTTCTGATCCAGGATGGCAAAAGAGGCGCTGGCGACGGCGACCAGCTGATCATCCCCGTCATAAATCCTGCACTCTGCCACCGCCGTCCGCTTGCCCAGATGCAACAACTCCGCCTGTGTTTTCAATCTCCCTTTGTGCACGGCACGGATGTAATTGATTTTCATTTCAGAAGTCACCGACATTTTCCCCGGCGGCAGCCGGGAGTAGACCAACGATCCCATCGTCGTATCCGCAATGTAGGCAATCACGCCGCCATGGACGGCTTGATTCAGGTTCCACAAAAACGGAGTCACTTCGGTTTCAAATTGAAGCGTTTTTTCGGATGTCCACTCCCCTTTGAACCCAATCATTTCATGAAGATGTGTCGAGACATTTTCCCGGACGTTTAAGATCGCCTGTTTCACCCGCTCAAGCAGCAGCTTTTCCATCCCGGTGCCGTTTTTTTGCACCTCTTCCCAAATGGACGGTTTCAATCAAACCCCACCCCGGACATAAAGCACTTGCCCTGTGATGAAACTGGCTTCATCCGACACCAGGAACAAGACCGCATTGGCCACGTCAATGGGTTTGCCTGTTCGCCCCAGCGGAATGGTTTGTGCTGCCGCTTTTTTAAAATCTTCAAAGGGAACCCCGATCCTTTCCGCCGTTTGCCGGGTCATGTCCGTTTCGATAAAACCGGGGGCCACGGCATTGACATTGATGTTAAATTTGCCAAGTTCAATGGCCAGCGTTTTGGTGAACCCTTGAATCCCCGCTTTTGCTGTCGAGTAATTCAATTGTCCCCGGTTGCCGAGCGCCGAAGTGGAACTGAAATTGACAATTTTCCCGTAGCGGTTTGGCACCATGAACCGTTGGGCCGCCCTGGATGCATAAAAGGTTCCTTTCAGATGCACATCCATGACGATATCCCAATCTTCGTCGGTCATTTTATGGACCAGATTATCGCGGATCACCCCGGCATTATTCACCAGGATGTCCAACCGGCCAAACGTGTCCACGGTTTTTTGCACCATGTCTTCCACTTCTTGCCGTTTCGTGATGTCGCAAGGGACCGCAATGGCTTCTCCTCCGGCTTCGCGAATTTTTTGCGCCGTTTCTTCACAGGTATCAGTATTCACATCCGTCACGGTGATCTTGGCTCCTTCTTCCGCCAGGCATATCGCCGTTGCAGCACCAATTCCTCTTCCCGATCCGGTGACAATCCCCACACGGTCTTTCAATCTCATATTTCATCCACTCCTTATTGAAAAAATCACGCTGCCGGGACGGAAAATTCCGCCTTGCCGGTGACAACCCGGTCCCCATTTTGCGTCGATGCCCAAATGTCGCATAAAACCACTTGTTTTCCTTCTTCCCATCTCGTTTCTTTCACCCGTCCTTCACAGGTGATCTCATCGCCCGGACGAACCATTCCCGTAAACCGGACCCCGAATGTTCTCAAATCCCCGTCCGTCCCGATCAGGTTGGTCAGCATTTGCCCGACAAAGGCCATGGTCAGCATGCCGTGGGCAATCACTCCGCCCAATCCGGATTTTCGGGCATAATCGTCATCATAATGAATGGGGTTGAAATCTCCCGACGCTCCCGCATACATCACCAACTGGGTACGGGTGACCGGCGGTTTTTTGAACGGGCCGATCGGATCCCCCGGTTGAAATGTCCGCAACTTCATCCCTCCTGTCCCCGGTAAATCACATTGGACCGGGCAATAAAGACCGTCTCTCCCGCTTCATCCACGCCTTTTTGCTCATACAGCAAAAAGATCATCTTCCCCAATTTCCCTTGCTTTTCATAAACATCCGCCAATTTCGTCGAGCAGTAAATCACATCCCCTGCATAAACAGGACGGAAGTATTCAAACTGTTGTTCCCCGTGAATGAGACCGTCCGTCTTGAGAGAAAACCCCGGAATCATGCCATAATCAAACGTCCGACAAAACGTCGGCGGTGCGACGATCCGGCCGTGGCGTGTGGTTTGGGCATACGCCTCATCATGATACAGCGGGTTGGGATCCCCGATTGCTTCGGCAAATTTGCGGATGGCGCCTTTTTCCACTTCATTTTTGACCGGGGCGGATTCTTTGCCCACCCATTTCCGGAATGCATTCACATCCACTTTTCGTTTCCTCCCTTACCGTCATTTCCCGTGTTTGGCAATGGCCCGGGAGATCACGAGTCTTTGGATTTCGGCCGTTCCTTCCCAAATTTGATAGATCTTGGCGTCCCGGGCCCATTTTTCCACCGGATACTCCTTGATGTATCCATAGCCGCCGAGGATTTGAATGGCATCCATCGTGGTTTGCACGGCGACATCCCCGGCAAACAACTTCGCCATACTGCCTTCGCCCCGGTGAAAAGGAATCTTTCGATGCCGCATCCAACCGGCCCTCCAGGTCAAAAGCCGGGCGGCATCAATCCGGGTCGCCATGTCAGCCAGTTTAAAGGCAACGGCTTGATGCTCAATAATCGGTTTTTTAAATTGGATTCGCTCCTTGGCGTACTGCAGGGCATATTCATAGGCCGCCCGGGCAATGCCGATGGCGGAGGCAGCCACTCCCGGCCGGGTGTGCTCCAACATTTTCAAAGCCCCGACATACCCCGGGACATATTCCGGATCCCCCGGTTCCCCGCCCAGCCGGTTTTCAACCGGAACCCGCACATCTTCCAGGATGATCTGGGCGGTATGCGACGCCCGGACCCCCATCTTCTTTTCTTTGCGTCCCATGGAAAAACCCGGCGTGTTTTTGTCATCAATGAGAAACGCCGCGATGCCCTTCCAGCCTTTGCTCCGGTCCAAAGTGGCAAACACCACGTGGATGTCCGCGATGCCCCCGTTGGTGATAAACTGTTTGGTCCCGTTTAATACATACACATCGCCTTCCCGCCGGGCCGTGGTTTGAATGGAAGAAACATCCGAACCGGCTCCGGGTTCCGTCAGCCCCATGGCGCCGATCAAGCAACGATCGGGATCACACAGCATCGGGATCCATTTTTTCTTCTGTTCGGTGGTTCCCATGGCCATGATGGCGGCAGCGGGCAGATGCGACCCGTTGATGGCCACCGCGATGCCGGCGCATCCCCAAGCCAGTTCTTCGGAAACCAGCAGGCTGGTCACCGGATCATCGATGCCTCCGCCGCCGTATTCCTCGGGATACGAAAAGGTCGTCAATCCCAGCTTGTGTGCCTTTTTGACAATCTCCCAGGGAAACTCCTCGGTCTCATCATGGTAAGCCGCATGAGGACGGATTTCTTTTTCGGCAAAATCATGTGCCAGCCGTCGGATTTCCTTCTGCTCCGGGGTCAGCTCAAAATCGATCATGTTCCGCCTCCTTCAAATCAACCGTTTATTTAATCAGCCAGCCGCCGTCGACTACAATGTCCGCCCCGGTGATGTACGAAGCATCATCGGAAACCAAAAAGGCGACGGTCCCCGCCACTTCCTCCGGTTTCCCAACCCGTTTCAAAACAGTGTGGCGCTCAATGGTTTTGACAAAACCAGGGTTATTCAAACTGTCTTCGATCAGCGGGGTTTCAATAAATCCGGGGCTGACCGAGTTGACACGAATGCCGTATGAGGAAAGCTCATAAGCAAACGCACGGGTCAGATTGATCACTCCGGCTTTGGCCGCGGAGTAATGGGCAAACAGCGTCCCCGGTTTCATTCCCGAAATGGAGGCAATATTGACAATGGCCCGGTTTTGTCCGCCCTTCATCCGTTTGGACAATTCTTTGGTGACCAGAAACACACTGCGCAGGTTGGCTGCCTGCACTTCTTCCCATTCTTCAACCGAAATATTTTCCAACAAATTTAGTTTTGAACTGCCGGCGTTATTGACGAGTATATCGATCTGGCCAAACTTTTCTTCAATAAAATCCGAAAGCCGCTTCACTTCCTGTTCACTTGTCACATCAGCCGAGTACGTGGTCGCATGCGACTCCCCGATTTCGCCGGCAACCCTTTCCAACTTGCTCAATGTCCGGCCGACCAGAACCACGTATGCTTCTTCCTGTGCCAACCGTTTGGCAATCGCTTCGCCTATCCCGCTTCCTGCACCGGTGACAACCGCCACTTTTCCGGCAAAGCGCAAAAAAACCCCCTCCTTGTCCCATGTCTCGTTATTTTTTAAATTGCAAATTTTATGCCAAATATAAATGTACAATCCGCCGGCATGAAACCGCTTGTTGACAGGGAGTTTGGGAATCATGTGGATCCACCCGGTTCATGTCGTAAGTCGTTTTTGCATTGGTTCAGTCATTTATGCATGAGCAAAAATGACTTATTTTCCGCGACAAAAAAACCCCTGTTCCCCCACCGGGACAGGAGTCTTCAACCGTTTAACACCGCCAGAGGATCGTTTGCGCGATCCCGATAAAATATTCCGATTCCCGAATAATATGATTCATCACCACTTGCGCTGTCCTGTTCCCTTGAAAAGCCGCGCTTTGGTCGCGAATCATCCTGCACAATTTGATAAACTGCTCACTTTGGTGGAGGCAAAACCGGACCAAATGCTTCACCCGGTATTCCAACTCCGGATTTTTTTTGCAGGGCAACCGGATCTTCGTCTCAATCCAGCGAACAACGAGCTGATGGGTGTCCGTCAAAGCTTTTTCCCACTCATTCAATGCCTCCACATACCGGGATTCCAAATTTTTGACCAGTTCCTTGATCACAACGGTGTGTTCCGCCTCCTGCTGCTTCCAAAATTCGGCTTCATCCAGAATGCGAAGCGGCATTTTTTCCCCGTAATAAAATTGCACAAAACCTCCTCCTTTTTTCCTCCCCGTCGCAAGTAAATATATATGCCGAAAAAAGAAAGATATGCTTTGAAACCACTCACAAACCCGGACCCGTTCAAATCAATAAAGCCTTCCCGTTATCCGGAAAGACTGTCCCGGTTTCGTATTAATCGATGTGCTTCAATAGTTCATTTCTCTTGATTTTCTTGTTACTTCCCGCCGGATGGTTGTGAAGCAGATATTGTTGCAAACGCTCAGTCCATTTCGCTTGGTATCCGTCGATTTGTCTGATCTGCTTCATAAATTCATCAATCGTGTCATGATCAACCATTTCAATGGGTTGGGGAATGTATTTTTCATTTGCGTGATCATATGCCCGCCATATGGTATAACAAATGGCGTACATTGCACACACCCAAATCTGCTCTTCTTGCGGATCATCGGTCAGCTCAAGATAGATCGACACCCCCGTGTCATTTTCATTGTCAAACTCGAAATAAATATCATCCGCACTGTGTTTTTTCTTCTCCACCCATTCCCAACACATGCCAATCGTCTTTTTCAACTGCGGATAACCCTTTGTTCCTTTCAACCGGTTGATCAGTTTTTCTGTTAAAGCCAATAAATAAGCCGGCCCGGCGTCATCATGAACGTTTGAAATCCATTTCATGGGTATCACCTGTTTATCTTTTCATTTCTGATTTATGCAAAAACCTGCGGGCAGGAATCAATATATCAAAAATCAATTCATCAACTTCACTCAGTGCTTCCCTTTTGATTCTTCCTGCTTCCCGCCGGATGGTTGTGAAGCAGATATTGTTGCAAACGATCCCTCTCCACTTATGGTCATAAAAAAGCCGCTTTGATCTGAGTGGCATGCACCAAATTATCCTTCAAATGTCCTTTTCTTTAAAAGTAACAATCCATTACCGATCAGCAACAAATCCATGAGCAACCAAGCCACGGAATAAGATTGCATATCCACGATAAACCCGAAAACAGCCGGAGCCAGGATGATGGCCACTTGGTTGAGTGTGAGCGCATAGCTGACCATCAATCCGTCTGCCTGAGGCGGGGCGTTCTCGGCCACTGCCAAAAGAAAGGAACTGAACCATCCGATGCCAAAAAAGCCCAGCCATGCCGACAAGAGAAAGAGAACCCACACAGGCAGAGACGCGGGAAGGAAAATCAAAACAGAGACGCCCAACACGGATGCCCAGATGGAAAGATGAAGCGGATATTTCCTGTTTCCGCCCCACCACTTGTCACTGATGTAAGCCAGCACAATCCTCCCTGCCATTCCGCTCAGCAAAGCCGTGGATAACAGCTGTCCCGCGTGAACCAGTTCCACATTGGTCTCATTGCTGAAGAAGATCATCAAATGGCCCACCAAAACCATTTGAAGGGAAACCATGATGATCCCGGTGCATAAAACCGGAAACATTTTTTTATTTTCGGCAATCTCTTGGATCTTTTCTTTGAATTGTGCATTGCGGTTGTTTTGGCTTTGGCGCGGAAGAGGCGGATCACGGTATAAAACCAAGAACAACAAGCCACCGAAGATGGCAAGGGACGCCTGGGTATATACCGCCGTTTTCCATCCGAAATGAAAAGACAAGAACGGAAGCAACATTCCGCCGATGGCCCCTCCGATGGGAATGCCAGCCTGCCGGATGCCCATGGCCAAGCCTCTTTCCCTTTCTGAGAACCAGCGCAAAATCACCTTGCTTCCCCCGGGTTGGGCCGTTCCATACCAAATCCCGACAATCCCGAGCAATCCCAACAACAAGAAGTAATTCTCCGTAAACGATACAAAGAAAAACGAAAGCCCCAACAAAACCGAACCCAAACTGATCAGCCAGCGTTCCCCGTATTGATCCAATGCATGACCAATAAAGAGCATCGACAATAAAGGGCCGATTTGGACGGCAGAAACCAACAACCCCGCCTGGAAAGTGGTCCATCCCCATTGTTCCTGCCAAATCGCGGCCAGCGGCCCGACTCCGTAAGTGACCAACGTTGCAGAAGCTTGAGACCAAGTTGCAATCGTCAAAATCAACCACCGATAATAAGCCGGTTGTTGAGATCCCATCGTTTCCCGTTGCAAAGGCAAACGGGTGTTCATTTGGGTTCGCCCCCTTGTTTTTTGATGAGACAAAAATAAAAGATTCACATCTGACCCACCGCAAGAAAGAAAGTCCGGTACATCCCGAAAGTCCCGTTTTCCGCCTCCAGCTCTTCCCTGCTCCGCATGTTTCCTGCCGGATCTTATTGTTACTTCCGGACGGATAATTTTGCAAAAGATATTGTTACAAACGTTCCGCCCATTGCTCTTGGTATCCGTTAATTTTATTCACTTTGTCCGTAAACTGATCAATCATTTCATCACTTTCCAACTCCCAACACCTGTCCATCGCTTCCCTTGCTTCTTGAAACCATTCACGGCCGGATATTTTGTACACGATCTTTTCGGACAAAGCCAATAAATAAGCCGCTTTTGCATCGGTGTTTACTTTTTTATACCACTTCACTTTCTGTTGCCCTCCCTGTGTCATCCAACCGGCCTCCGCCTTTAAAAACAAAAAATTTATATTTATATTTTAAATCAGATAAGTCCGCAAATCATCCCCTCTCCGATTTTCACGCTCAATAAAAAATCGAGAGCTGAATTTCTCAGCTCCCGGCTTTCCGATGATATGCATATCAGCAAATCAAACCATCTTCCACTTGCTCAAGAATCACCGCCCAATAGGTTTCTTCCTCTCCCAAAGCTTTTGGATCGAATTGATGAAATTGTCGTTTGATCTCCCCGACGATCCCCCGAATTCTTTCTTCATCCCCCGTCTCCATCGAATCGATCAGTTGCGGCTGGTGACGCAGATAGATTTTGAGAAACATCAGAAATGTGGCAAGGTCCGCGTTCATCCACCTTTTTCCTTTGGCAAAGAAGGAATCCAAATAATACAAACAATCCGTCTGGCAATGGATCCCGATTTCATTTCCTTCATTCTCAGCGATCATCAAATAGTCCTCACCCTCATGATCCCTTTTCATTTTGGGCTGATCATAAAAATGAAGATAAAAAGGGCTTCCTTTCACCTTCTCAGAATCCAGCGGCAACCCGACCGATGATAAGAACGTCAGAGTTGAATCAGACAAACCGGATTGGGGCAGCTGTTCATGATGAAACGGAACCAGTTGGTCTTTCCAAAACTCTTTTAATTCTTTAGTCAACTCAGCCATGGATCCAGCCTCCCTGTTTATGCATTCCAACACTTTTGAACATCTGGATGTCCCAGTCTGTTATTTCATTATTTCTTTGACTGATTTTTTAAGTTCATTGACTCCTTTCCTCCTTGACTCTCTGGTGTTTCCGTATTCAAAACTATAAGTAACTTTGGCATTTGGAAAATTTTTATCGATAAACGGTTGGCACATTCCACCCGGGATCACGCAAGGCTCCAGTTCCGAATAGATTCGGGTTACCTGCTCGGGATGTATTCCTTCTTGTTCCAATTCTCTGGCGATTTTTCTCTCAGAATGTCCATAACCACTTTCTTTTATGATGATTTTGTATTCGCCATTTTGGATATATTCAAAGACGGCTACGTTTCTTCCTGAGCTTAGATTGTTCTTTTTCCGGTAAGCTTGGACAATTTGACTTAAATCGGATTCTCCGTACTGTATTTTTCCAGTGAGATTGACATGAGGACTCCGCATCTCATCCGGAATGGTTTTGGAATCCAATACTTTTAAACATGAACCGGGGATTTCAATAGCGGCAAGATAACCTGCCGATGTACGGTTTCCCACACACCCGTCCACTTTCATGATGATGTTTTTGACAATCGGGGTTTTGCCCAGAATCGGTTCCAGTGAAGTGAAAGCTTTATAGACCGCCGGAGTGGCAAAATGAACCACTGCAACGGCACCAGCTCCAAAAACGCCGGCCATAATGGCATTAAGCACATTGATATTCCGGTTATGAAGGATATCATCTGCCACACTGGTTCCGGCACCCTCGACGGCTCCGATAAGCCCGGTTCTGGAAAACATTTTTTGAAACGGACCAGGCAACTTAGGAAGCAGTTGTTGTCCTCCCCGGAGAACAGCACCCAAGCCCGGGGTATTTTTCAAACCCATGATCAACTTTTGACCAATGCCGGATGCCAGTCCTTTGGCAAGACCTCCGGCAATGCCAAATCCCAAAACCCCAAGCACTCCACCGATGGCCGCCTCCATGAAAGTGTCCTTATTAATTCCGCCATTCAGACCGGCACTAACCAGAAAGGAAATCCCCATTCCCCACAGAATGGAAGCTCCCAATCCGGACGTGAGCGGAAAAAAACATAAGACAATGCCAATGACCAAAACAACAGCACAAGCAATATATTCTTTATATTTTTTCACCCATTCCCAAACTGTTGACAGCGCATCCACAACAACTTCCGCCATTTTGGAACAAATCTCAGTTAACCAATCCCAAAAGGCAGCGGCTTTCGCTTTGAGCCATTCCCATGATCCGGAAATTTTGTCCCCCAACCAGTCCACGATCTCTGACAATGGTTCGGTAATCTGATCCACAATTCCTTTCTGTTCATCGACCGGAGGGGACGAAACAGGCTGTTCCTGTTGAATCGGTTCTTTCTGTTCAAATTGGTCAAACTCGTCATTGACAGTGGGAACTTGAATGCCGTCTGCCAGCACCACACCTTGATGCCAAAAACCAATCCCTGACAATGCCATCAAACTAATTAAAAGATATTGAATCAGTCTCTTCGCCATTGTCCTTTGGTTACGAAAACCCGTAACCCCATTCCTCCTTTTCCTTTCAACCGAAGAAATGGATGATTATTAATTTTATGAAATTTCTGTCCTTATTACAAGATTATTTCATTATCCCCCATACAAAAGCACCTGCAACAAGCAGGTGCTTTAATCCACAAACTGTTTATCAACCACCTGTCCGAATACCCCGGCGTCCTGTCCAAAAACCTTCCGGATCGATCGAGCGGAGGGTTTTCAGTTCTTTTCCGGAAGGTGGCAGGGTTTCGGTAAGCGAGTCAAACCGCTTTAACGGCCAGTCGGTGTTTTCTTGCACTTGTTCAAAAGCGACGCCGGGATGAATGGTTGCAAGCATCAATTCTTTGGTTTCAGGATCCGGCTTTAAGACCCCCAAATTGGTGATTAAAGTGGATAATCCTCCCCAGGGCAATCCCACGGATTCCCGCCATCCGCTCCCATTGCCGAACCCGGGGGAAGTGATGTAGTCCACACGGTCGGTGAGTCTCCGCTTTTCATGGTTCATGATGGCCAACAACCGGTTGGAAAGCGAGGCGATATCCGCCGCTCCCCCGCTTCCGGGCAGTTTCACCTTGGGAGTTGTGGTCCCTCCGAGATAGGAGGTATTGATATTTCCGTAACGGTCGATTTGCGCCCCGCCGATGAACCCGACATCGACACATCCTTGTTGCATGAGAAACATCAAGTGATTGGTGGAGGTACACCACTGGGCTCCTGTCACATTGGGAGGATCCCCCATCGTGTATAACAGTTCATCGGAAGGCTCGTCCCGGACGATACCGCATTCGAAAAATCCGATGGCGTCGGGAGCATGCAGTTTTTTGGCCACGGCAAAAGCCAGCATCGGGAGCCTCATCCCGACAAAGACGACATCTTTGTCCCGGATTTCCCTCGCTGCGGCAATCACCATCAGTTCTTCGGTGGTATAATCCATTTCCCCACTCCCTCTCCGGCATTATTCGTAAGCATAGTTCACTTCTGCCGCCAACGCTTTTTTCGTTATCTTCAGCCTCTCCCAACGGCTTCCGAGCAACCGGAGGTATTCCTCATGGGAAGAAACCGACAAGACCCATTGGTTCAGCCACTTCCGAAAACCTTCTTCATCCCTGCTCTCTTGATGGTAATCGTGAAAGAAGGAATGATCCCGTTGATAATATCCCGGCATGGGGGAGGGATGGCAAAATCCCGGACAATGCACCACGGCCGACACTTTGAAGCCGGGAACCAGCAATCGGTTGGGGTCGCTGGTAATCACGTCGCCCGGCACGATTTCTTCCGCCAGCAAAATCACTTTTTTGCTCGCCAGGGCGGCTTCTTGCGCCACGCCGAGATTTCCCCAGAGGTGCGCATTCCCAAATTCATCCGCGCGCTGTACGCCCAAAATGGCGACATCCGGCGTCAGGGCGGGTACATACACCAGTTTTTCCTCCCCGAGCGGAGAAGTGCCGACCTGAAGCTTCGGATTGGTTTTGAGAAGATCCGATCCCAGCAACGACCGGGTCGGCAAAAACGGAACTCCCATTGCTCCGGCCAACAGGGCCAAACCGATGGTAAAATTGCTGTGATCCTCCACTTTGAGGGGGCGGGGAATCCCTTTTTCCATCGCCCGGCGGTAATTGTAACCAAGGCCCGCACTCACATTGCCGGACCACGCGGCAATCAGGCGGTCCACCACACCGGCGCCAATCATCACATCAAACAAAATATCGGAGATGGGCGCAATTAACGTTAAATTTTCTTTTTTCTGACGAATCAACTCATAAGCGGCCGCAAACGGAATCATCGCCTCCAGACAGGCGCCCATCACAACCGATTCGCCATCTTTCACCAAGTCTGCCATGGCTTGTTCCAAACTCATGCGTTTGGTCTGACGCATTCATCTTTCACCACCCGTCACCTGAGTCATCCGTTTCAAACGTAAACTCTTGCCGTTTGCTTCACCACATCAACGGCTGAATCCGCGCATCCAACGGATCCCGCCCAACTTTAAGCATATCATCAGATTGTCCGTAAGACCAGAACACAAAAAAGCGATCAGGATTTCTCTCCCGATCGCTTGCAACCGTCTGAAAAACCGGTTTTCTCTTCAGGCTTTTTGCGCCGTCATCAGCCATACAAAACGGTTCAGCTGTTTGAAGGCCACGGTCAACCCAGCCTGTTGGAAAGCGTTTTCCAAACGGCTCACCACCGGATAAAACTCCCGTTTCAAATCCGATGCCAGCTCGTGGAAACCGCGTTCTTCCGCTTCTTGTTGCATGTTTCGCTTCGCTTCTTCATCCCGGAAAACAGTATCGGCAAACACGATTTTGCCTCCCGGATTCAACCGGCCGGCCAACTCGCGGAGTGCCCGGTCTTTCATTTCATCCGGCAGATGATGAAAGGCATAAGTGCTCACAATCGCGTCAACCGAGGGGATTTCCTCCGGGACATCCAAAAAGTGTCCTTCATACAGCTTTAAATCCGGCACTTTTTCTTTTGCCTTTTTCCGCATCGCTTCCGATGGCTCGATACCGATCACCCGGTAACCGGAATTTAAGAGCAAACGGGACAAATTTCCGGTGCCGACACCAAACTCCAACACCAGACTTTGTTCCGGAAGTTGAAGAGCATCCACTACCGCTTTCAAAATGTCGGAATATCCTTCAAACACCTCTTTATATTCCTCATGGCCGCCGAAAACGGTTTCATCATAATGGTCGGCCCATTCATCAAACAAATCATTAAATAATGCTTCTGTCATATCCATGCCTCCCGGGCAAACGCCAATAAATCTCATCAAAATAGTGTGTTTTTATTTGATATTAACAGAATATACCTTTGGATACAATCCCTTTCTTTGATGATATTCCTATGCATATTTGCCGGTCCCCGTGTCTTTCCGGACTCCCGCTATCTGCCCAAAAAAAGAGCCATTTCATCTTTGCGACAAAACGGCTCTGCTATGTATCAGGAGATCCTCCGGTTTAATAACTGATCAGTGCGGCCATCAAAATTCCGGCTGCAATATGGAGTCTGGATGAGAAAATCGCCACGGCCACATTGCCTTTGGGGATTTCCTTCAACACACTAAACGGCGCAAACCAGTGGAACAGGAAAAAGATCGCCAAATGAAACAAAATCCCCACGACTCCCCAGATGATCAGATCCACCAAGTTCACGGAATTAAAAATGGCAGAAGCCACCACAATGACCAACCCCAACACTTTTCCGCCCAAATCATGGGCCGCCGCTTTAGCCGCCCGCACTTTGGTGTCATCCTCCGTATCCGCTCCGGCGCGGATCAACCCGATTTCACGATAAGGCGTTGACCACAAAAACAACAAATAACCCAAAAGCACAAGCGGAATGGAAACGCCGAGATAATAAATAAAATTCAAAAAATATCCCCATTGAGCCACTGTTGTTCCTCCTCTCTTCAGGCTTCTTTCCATTATACAAATTTTTCGTTCCCGGGCCTGCCTGTTTAACATTCGTTTCCGCTTTCCTTTTCCCCGCGCAGGATTCCCCGGACTTCCATCAAAATTTCCCCCAACCGGTTTTTTCCTTTTCCGTCGGGGCCACATCCCCAATAACGATCCACCGGTGTCTTTTCAACAATCCGTTCATCTCCGGTGGACAACAAGATTTCCCGGATCTCCTTGTGGGTTTGAAACTTTTTGAGAACGGCTTTCCGCATGATGTCATCTTTTACTTCTTCCCAATCATCCCGCAAAGGCAACCTTCGATCCCGTCCGGTATTGGCCGCTTCCATCGGGCTTTTGGCCAACCGGACTTTTTCTTCATAAGGCGTCCCGGCAAATTTTTGCGCCTGAAAATAATGTTCACTTGTCGGCCACCATTTCCCATCCAACCTGAAGCCGTGCGGAGAAAAATTGGAAAAACAGCCATAAGGTTCATTTACCCGGTAAAAATAAATCGTCATGATGCCACCTGCCCTTGAGCAAAAAATAGACCACTTAAATTATATCATGCCAGATACGAATAAGGATTAGCTTTATGATCTCTGATCATATCATTTGCCAGAAATATAAAACCGAAAATGTCCAAAGTTATTGACATCCTGTGATGAATTGTTAAACTGTAAATGTCCAATTCTTTTGACACGGGTGATACGGTTGAAAAACAAAATCAAAGAAATCCGCAAAAAGCTGGGGCTCACTCAAGAGCAACTTGCCAAAGCTTGCGGAGTGGCGAGACAAACAATCAATTGCATCGAAAACGATAAATACGACCCCACGCTGGAATTGGCTTTCAAATTATCCAAAGTTTTAAAGGTAAAGGTGGATGAGTTATTTATCTATGAGTAAATTTCACACAGGTTATACCATTACCATGAAAGACATTGTAAGGGAAGGCCATCCGATTTTGCGCAAACGGACCCGGGAAGTGAACGTACCTTTGTCCAAACAGGATCAGGAAACGTTAATCTGTATGATGAACTTCTTGAAAAACAGCCAAGACCCCGTGTTGTCCAAAAAGTATCAACTGCGGGCAGGTGTCGGCTTGTCCGCCAATCAAATCGGCTTGAACAAACGCATGTTTACGGCTTACTTCGCGGATGAGGAAGGGACGGAACACGAATATGCCCTCGTCAATCCAAAGATCATCAGCCATTCCATTATGATGGTGTATTTGCCGCAAGGGGAAGGCTGCCTCTCCGTCGACCGGGAAGTAAAGGGCTTTGTCCCCCGTTACGAATGGGTCAAGGTCAAAGCGTTTAATTTAGAGGGCAAAGAAGTCACCTTGAAATTGAAAGGTTATGCTTCCATTGTCATTCAACATGAGATCGATCACCTGAACGGAATCATGTTTTATGATCGCATCAATAAAGAAAACCCTTTTCAAGTGCCGGACGACTGCCGGAGCCTTTTTTAACATCTGTTCAAAAAAAAATTGCCGGTTGAAACACTTCAACCGGCAATTTTTTATCAGATTTCTTCAAAACGACCGTAACCCACAGCCGTCTTGGCCCCGGCCCCGGTCCAACTCATCGCTTCTTTCAACCAATGAACCACTTTGTCCACATCTTTTATGTTTTTTTCCTCACGGGGAGCAACCGCAAAGAGAAATGGCTGATTTTCGTCCACGGCCAAAAAAGGAATGGGAATGGGGTTCTCCCATTCTCTCGGAGAAATATTTCCCGGATCCGTGTAGTATTTTGAAAAGTGTGGGGTCATCACATCTCCCACCAACCGGATTGGAGTTGCCGGAATGGCATCAAAAAAGATGACACTTCCTGCTTGGCGGTTATTTTCGTTTTGTTCCGAATCAGTCCGGTCACTCCCAAAGATCTGTTGAATATCTTTTGGATCATTCTCCTCATAAAACTCCGCCCAAGTCCGGACAACTCCTTTGACCGAAGAACCCGGAAAATAGGGAACCCCCAGTGCGGTCTCCCATACTTTATCGGCACATTTGTCATTGACAACTGATACAAATAGTGAAGAATGATGATCCAGGATGGTATGGCTTTGTTCATCGTTCGGATCATGGTTCACCACGAAATTATTCCAGCATCTTGTTAAATTCTCTTCCCAATCTTCAAGTGATTTGGCGTTATGTAAAATCGGGAAATCATTATCGATCATGGATTGAAGCTTTTCACAATTTTTCGCTTCACATTTTTCCAAAGCAATCGTCCCGTATCCGCGACGGACTTTTGCTCCCACACCTCCAAAATGGCCGAGCAGCCAAATGCTGGCCAGAAGTCCCCGCCAATCTGGATCCGGTTTTTTACCTTGTTTTAAATGAGGTCGTAAAAGAAATTCGATTTCAAAACTTTTATCCTTATAAAAATCTGAGTTTCCTTTTCCCTTGGTTTTTTCTATAAACCGCATCAAAAAAGCCGATTGTCCGGCTTTTCCATTGGCACCGCCAAACAGATACTCTTCTTGAGTGATCCCGAGTGGTTTCACCTTTTTCTTATAATGCGGATTGGCAGCCCGGTACCAATACCGAAGCTCTCCTTTAATGGAGTCATCACACGAAACCTGGCTGTAATCCTGGGATGCTTCATGTGCTCAGCCCTCCTTTTTTTCAGGGAGTGCATGGATATATGTAAAGATATGGCCTAATAAGGTCACTGAGGAGTTGGAAGGGGTAAACCATCCATATTTGTTAAGTGATTTTATATCATCATTTGAAATCTTTTTTTTCGGATCATCAGTATAAACAATAATCGGAATATCCGATTTCTCTTTAGTAAGTAATTGAGTTACTTCTCTGATTCTTAAATCATCACTTTGATTTTCATTGTTGTAATAGAAAACAAGTATATCAATATCTCTCAATCTATTTTTAATTTCCCCTTTAGGAATTTGTTCTGGATTTTCCCCTAATGAAATATATTCAGGTTTCCTTACCCCACGTTTAGTCATCGCAGGATCCAGATATTTTTTCATATTTTTCAAGTCTTCCTCTGAGCCGAGCACCATCACCTTCACTTCTTTATATCGCCGTTCGTTTTGTATTAACCGCTCTAAATCATCCACTCTTTGGTTTAATTTATTTTCTTGCACAAATTGATTCCATTTCTTATTGAGTTCTGTTTCTATTTCTAATCGTTGCTTCTCAAATTTTTTAATAGCAGTTTCCTTTAATTCTGCAAAAGCTTGTTCCATTTTCTGACGTAAATTTTTGGGAAATGTATAAATTTCAGTACCAATAGCAAAGCTTAAAACTCCTCCCATAAGAGATAAAAACATAAAAACCTTATCCCATTCTCTTTCTACAAACGCACGGTAATCGTCCATGTCCTTATCTGCTGATTTTTTAAATTCCTTGATCTGCTCTTTTAAAAAGTTGTACTCATCATTTTTGGTTTTCAGCTTTTCGACTTAGAGCGAAGGCTTTCCACTTCTTTTCTTAACGCTTCCACATCCTGAGATTCTTGAGCTTGTTCTTCTGCCGGAATCAGGAAAACTCCGGAAAGCATCAGGACTGTCAGTAAAAGCAGAAAGTGTTTTCGCATCTTTCTCCTCCTCTCACATCGACAAAAATTTTGTTTTAATATAATAAAACATAAACATTTAAAAATTATCCAACGCTTTTTGTAAAAAACCCTCTTTTCTTTACAAATCAGTCAAAATCAAAATGAATTTGATAAAATTAAATTCCTTCTCTTTAGCGAAAAAAGCCGGATTTCATCGTTTATAAGCTTGTTGCCACTTTGCAACCACATAAATATTTCACAACATCCGATTTGTCACTGTTTCAAATCCTCACATAAAAATTAATAAACCAAAAAGATACCGGATCGATGTCATTCCCCGCAAGAATTTGAAGAATACGGAGAAAAAATGGTTAAATCCTTTTGGATCAAGAATCATAGCAATCGAATTTTGATGAAAATTTTTGTATATATTATATTTTCATAATATAATCGTTTTATGGCTTACGGGAATCAAAAAGAAGGGGGAAGTCCAATGAAAATCCAAGGCAACGCCACTTTTAACAGCTCCAAAAGCCAAGTCAATATTGCCAGTGATCAGGCAACCATTCACGCCTCTTATTCCCAATCATCCCAAGAAGACCTCATGGAAAAATTATGGATCGCTCTTCAAAAGTTGCACGAAGCATTGGTAAACGTGCCCAACCCTGACAAAGAATTGGTAAAACTGAGTGCCACGACGGAGGACCTCTTGGAAGAAATGAAAAACGATGAAGTCTCCAAGAGCAAACTGACACGCTTCCGGGAAAAAATTGAAAACATCCATCCAGAGCTTCAATTGGGTTCCACTTTGCTTGCAGCCATCAGCACCGCCAGTGATGTAATTCAAACGATCACAAATACATAGAAAGAGTGATGAACATGGGGAAAATCAATACCAAAGAATTAAAGGATTATTTGTATTGTCCGGAATACTGGTTCAAACGAAAGACGGATAATGAATATCAATGGAATATTGATATATCTGCTCAACGAAGGCGATATGAAAAACGAAAAAAGCGTTATGAGCATTATCAAAAGCTAAAAAAGGACCTCTTTTACGCCAAGAAAAGAGCAAAGACGAAAAAGCGTAAACGTCACACCAAAAAGAAAAGACCAAATGAGCCAATCATTTTCCTAGGTTCCTTACTCCTGGCTATGTTGGTCCTCAAATCGTATGTGTTATATATCTTTCTGACCGGATTAGTAATCGGGGTGCTCTGGTGGCTCCATAAGAACTGGAAACAGTGGACGGTCCGCATCCTGGAGAAACAATTGGATCCATACCGGCTGCTTTTGAAAGAATTAAAAATCAACCCTTCATTGGTTCTCTATGATTTTTCATCAAAACCTCCCCTTGGTACCAAACTGGAGGTGACTTATGAAGGAAACAAATTTTATATCCACTTGGATCGTTCCAATGATAAAATCCCCGGCTATCTCCGGTACAGCAAAAAAAGTGATCTCATTGAATTGGCCGCCCAAATGAAAATCTTCCATTCACATTTTTTCACAGATCACATCATCGGCCAAATTAAATATCAAAACGAAACCAAAACAATTCTTTGGAAAAAAGAAAAAAAGCTGACGAAAAAAAATGAACACTTTATTAAGTGGAGTCAATGAGATTGTTCATCAAGTGGAAGGCGGCCTGCACAAAAACTCAAAACCTTTGCCCTTTCGCTGTGCGCAATGCCCCATTCAGTCCGAATGTCAATCCTGCACTATCTATCCAAAAGCCAGAACCTCTCCGAATGAAGCAGTGGAAAAAACTTATGAACAATTCGTCGAAACTGCCTCCAAATTGCTTTCCACCTCCAAAAAACACTGGCAAAACGATGCAAAAGAACTGTTCAACGTCATCCAATCCTCTGCGTCCATTCAAAAAATCATCCAAAAGCACTGCACTTCCAGTCGTTCCTTTGACATCGAAGAGTTAATTGAAACAGCCGCGTTCCACAAAACCCGATTATTTAACACCACATTAAGCAAAAAAGACGAATTGTCCTTGGCTTACCAACTGCTCCAATATATTGCTTATAAAGGGCGCAGCTTCAAGCAAAAAACCATGGAAGATTTGGCGGGGGCTTATGGTTTCACCAAATGGTACGATCACCGAACCCACAGTGATCAAACCATCCGCTCCTTTTTCAACACCGTCATGAACCGGTTGATCCAAACCATTGAATCTGAATTGCAAAAGCAAATTCCCAAAGAAAAAATGGAACAAGTCATTTTCAACCTGAACCGAAGCCAACTGAATATTGCCTCTGATCTTGCAACCATTCGTGCAGAAATGCGTGTGGATGATGACTTTAGAGATGAAGAGGAAGAAGATGCGGATAAAAAGGATGGAGAAATGGAAATCTCGACGAAAAAGCAGTTTGCAAACCATCTGCGTTAAATAACAGACCTCCGTCTTGTTCAGACGGAGGTTTTGCACTAAAATAAAGAAACAGTTTGTCAATTCATCATTTTTCAATAAAGGAGCAAAAATTATGCTTTCAACCAATCGAATTTATATCGGAAAGTTAGAACTTTCTGATGCCGAAGCGTTGTATGAATTGAGAACCCGCAATCTGAAATATTTCCAGCCGTTTGAACCCATCCGGCCCGACGCGTATCACACGTTGGAAGGTCAAAAAGAAAAAATCGAAAAAAACCTTTGGAAGTGGAAAAACGATTTGGGATACAGTTTCGGTATCTTCCTGGCCTCCACGGATCAATTGATCGGCCAGGTCAATTTAAGCCATATTGTTCGTGGAGCTTGGCAAAATGCCTCCATCGGTTATTTTATGGATCACTCGATGCAAAGAAAAGGATATACGACAGAAGCCGTCAACTTGGCATTGGACTTTGCTTTCAACCAAGCCGGGTTACATCGCGTTGAAGCCGCGATCATGCCGCGAAACACCGCTTCCATCCGGGTGGTCGAAAAAGTGGGCTTTCTTTATGTCGGTCTCTCCAAATACTATTTACAAATCAACGGTGTCTGGGAAGACCATCACATCTATGCCATCACGCAGGAAACGTGGCAGGAGAAATCATTGAATAACTAAATGCTGAAAACAATGACCGCAAATCGTTTATTTCCTTTCCTTTAAATAGCGGACCGGAACATGATCTGTCAACCAAACCCCATTGGCAGAACGAAAAAAGACATATCCTTCCTCATGCATCTCCTTTGCCAGAACAACCAAAATGACAGGTTTTCCGTGTCTGCTTCCCACCTTACGGGCTGTATCCGGATCCCCGGACAAATGCACATGATGCCGTTTTCCTTTCACCAGCCCCTTTTGACGGATGGAATGAAGAAAACGTTCCGCCGTTCCATGATACAACCGTTCGGGCGGTTGCACCGGCTTGAGATTTAAATCCACCACGATGGAATGCCCTTGATTCGCCCGGATCTTTTGTCCGTCTTCACTCAAAGCAAAACGCCGCTTCTCATTCGTCGCCACAATCCGCTCCAACACCGTCCGATCCATCGGAACCCCATGGTTGCGGCATGCCATCAAAAGCTGCTCCACATCCACCCATCCATTTTGATCCAACTCAAGACCGACCATCTCCGGCTTATGACGTAAAACTTTGCTCAGAAACTTACTCAGACGGACATCTGATTTTAACAAAACCATCAAGCTCCTTTGAACGAAAAATGACAAGTTGAATATAAACAATTTTACGAGCTGGGACAATCCTAAAAAAGAACCCGACAGATATATTGGAAAGCCTCCGTCTTGTACAGACGGGGGTTTTATTTTTGGGCAATCATTCGTTCTAATAAATCGAATTGTATAATTTAATTTATAATTAATAAAAAATATTTATTCGTCCGAATATATATTTTTAGATAATATTAGGAGGTTTCCTCATCTATGTTTATCATCGGAAAAGAATACCAGCGCAGAAAACTTCACGAACTCTATGGTGGACAACGTTATGGAGGCATTTCTACTCCAAAAAATTACCCATTTATCATGCTTTTCACAGGAGAGTCTGGACAAAACTACGGCTATAAAGATTATTGGGAAGACGGTGTTTTTTATTATACAGGCGAAGGACAAAAAGGTCCGATGCAATTTACGAAAGGTAATAAAGCCATTCGAGAACATAATGAAAACGGCAAAGACCTTTATTTATTCCAGTATGTTCGAAAAGGAGTCGTCGCGTTTGTCAATCAGTTAACTTACATCGGACATCATTTTGAAAACGATGGCCAACGTGAGATTATTGTTTTTCACCTCGCAATTTCGGATCTCGTCAATCAATGGGATGAAACCCCGATAGAATCCGAAGATTTCAAAACCAACGACCTTCATACCTTAAAAAAGATAGCACTTGATCAGCAAATAAAAACACAAAGTAGCACCATCTCTGAGGGGAAAGTGATTTACCGAAAAAGAACACTCGCGGTCAAAAAATACGCACTCGCCAGATCGAAAGGGAAATGCGAAGCATGCGGCCAACCGGCTCCTTTTATCAATAAAAAGAATGAGCCCTTTCTTGAGGTTCATCATTTAAGACGCTTATCCGATGGTGGATATGACCATCCCGAACATGTCGCAGCCATTTGTCCAAACTGCCATCGACGCGTACATAATGGGATCGATGGCAAAGATTATAACGAGAAGTTAATCCAAAAGATCCATCAAAAAGAAAAAAGGTTAAACATCAACTGTTAGTTATAAGAAAAAACAGCAAATATCCCTCTTGATCTAAGGCCACAAAGAAAAAATATTCCAAAGAACAACCATATAAACAACCTTGATCTTGTCACACCCTGTTTTTTGAATAAACAGGGTTTTTTATTTTGATGCCTTATGATAAGATCTGATTATAAATATCATATATGGAATATTAAATCACATATGTGATTTAGTGAGGTGGAAAATGTCTGTTAAATCTGCAGAACGAGTGTTACTCATTTTTGAGCTACTGGCAAATAACACTGAAGGCCTGACCATTAAAGAGATTAGTGAGAAACTCACCATCCCACAAAGTAGCACTTCCAATTTGGTTCGTACTCTTCTTCAGGCAGGGTACCTCACTCAAGATTCGCTCAAACGTTATCAATTAGGCCCCAAGCTGATCCAAATTGGAACCGTTGCTATGGATTCGTTGGATATCTCATCACAGGGAAGGCCGTATCTTAAAAAATTGATGGAAGAAGTGGAAGAAACGGTTTTTATGGCCGTCCTCTCTGGGAAAGAACTGGTCTATGTTGCCAAAATTGACAGTGATCGTTCGATTCGTACCACCGCGCAACCAGGTTATCGGAAACCTTTATATTGCACGGGTTTAGGCAAAACTTTCTTAGCATTTTTGCCAGAACCAGATCGAAAAGCATTGTTGGACGAAATCAAACTGACTCCGATCACACCCAAGACGATCACAGACAGGGAAACATTGGAAACACAACTCGAAACCTTTGCAGAACAAGGATACGCCGTGGATGATGAGGAGAATGAAGAAGGCTTGTTCTGCCTGGCTGCTCCTATCTTTGGCGTTGACCACAAGATACAAGCAGCTATCAGTGTTGCAGGGCCGAGAGAGCGAATGCTTCACCGTAAAGAACAAATCATAGAGAAACTTTCACAAACTGCATTGATCATTTCAAAAAACATTGGATATTCCCATGCACTTCACAAATAATTGGAGGCTTTTGAATGGATGTTGTCAGTATTGGAGAAACAATGGCACTGTTTACTCCCGATCAACGAGGGCCTATGAGATACGCCCGAAATTTTTCATTAAAAATGGCTGGAGCTGAAACCAATACATTGATCGGGTTAGCCAAGCTAGGGCACAAGACGGGTTGGATCAGTCGGGTTGGAAAAGATGAATTTGGCGCCTTTCTACTCCATTCAATTCGCGGAGAAGGTGTCGATACAAGTCGTGTCACTGTGGATGATCAAGCTTTGACGGGCATCTTTTTTAAAGAAATTCGAAATGAAAAAGATGTTCGTATCACCTATTACCGGAAGCATTCAGCAGCTAGCCGCATCCATCATGAGCAAATTGACGAAGACTACATCGCCAGCGCACGTTTCCTCTATCTTACCGGGATCACCCCTGCATTAAGTGAATCCTGTCGGAAAGCGATATTCTATAGCATGGACGTGGCAAAAAAACATGGCGTGAAAATTGTTTTTGATCCTAATTTGCGTCTTAAGCTTTGGAGTAAGAAGGAAGCAAGAAAAACGCTTTTATCGATGGCAGAAATGGCAGATCTGGTCCTCCCCGGTTATCAGGAAGGAATATTTCTAACGGAAACCACAGATATCAAAGAAATGGCCGATGTTTTCCATCAACTCGGAAATGAAATCGTGATCATAAAATGTGGAGAAAAAGGCGCCTACTATTCCCTTCACAATCAATCGGGATTTATTCACAGTTTTCCAGTGAAAAAAGTGATCGATCCCGTTGGGGCCGGAGATGGTTTCGCAGCGGGTGTGCTCTCAGGCTTGTTGGATGGACTCTCTATTTCCCAGTCGGTTGAAAGAGGTTGCGCCATTGGAGCCATGGTGACTACTGTTCCTGGAGATATCGAAGGGCTTCCAGATCGCGAAACATTGGAAGCGTTTTTAAAATCCGTGGACCAAGAAGATATTGAACGCTAAATAAAGGAAGGAGCTGATGGAGTGAACACTTACGCTCGCATTGTTGAGAACAAAATTGTCGCGATCATCCGCGGGGCTCATCCCTCCGATGTCATTCAAATCATCCATGCGCTAAGGGATGGCGGGATTCATGTCGTCGAAATCACGATGAACTCCCCCAAAGTGTTATCTGTTTTGGAAGCGGCTACAGACACCTTTGGTGACCAAGTTGTGATTGGAGCGGGTACGGTCTTGGATGCAGAAACCGCTCGTGCTGCGATCCTGGCTGGTGCCAAATTCATTTTATCTCCCACAACTGATGAGGAAACCATTAAAATGACCAAACGATATGGGATAATTAGCATTCCTGGTGCTTTGACACCAACGGAAATCCTTCGGGCTTATGAATATGGTGGAGATATTATCAAGGTTTTCCCAGCTACGTTGGGACCTCGATATATCAAGGACCTGCGTGGTCCCCTTCCTCAGATTCCTCTCCTTCCTACAGGCGGAATTGATCTAGATAACATCGCTCAATTTATCGAAGCAGGCGCCGTCGGTTGTGGCATTCGGAGTTCGCTCGTCAATCCCAGACAGGAAATTAATGAGGAATCACTAAAAGCGATCACGTCCAAGGCAAAACAATTTGTCTCAGCTGTAAACCATATTCATAGATAAAGGAGCGAAGTTTAATGAAAATAACAGGTTATAAATTGTTTCAAGTTCCACCCCGCTGGCTGTTTTTAAAAGTAGAAACCGATGAGGGACTCATCGGTTGGGGAGAACCAGTGATTGAAGGCCGGGCAGAAACCGTCAAAACTGCCGTTAAAGAACTAATGGAGTATTTAATTGGACAAGACCCTCTTCGGATTGAAGACCATTGGAACCTTATGTACCGCTCTGGTTTTTACCGAGGGGGACCAATATTAATGAGTGCCATTGCTGGCATTGATCAAGCCCTGTGGGATCTGAAAGGGAAATATTTTGGCATTCCCGTTTATCAATTGCTAGGTGGCGCTTGCCGGGATTCTATCCGTATTTATTCTTGGATTGGTGGCGATCGTCCATCCAATGTAGCAGATGCAGCCAAAAAAGCGGTCGAATCCGGTTTTACCGCTGTCAAAATGAATGGTACTGAGGAACTGCAAATCATTGATTCTTATGAAAAGATTGACCAAGCCGTCGAAAGGATCGCTGCAGTTCGAGAAGCTGTTGGCCCATCCGTCGGTATTGGCATTGATTTTCATGGTCGCGTCCATAAGCCGATGGCCAAAATTTTAGCCAAAGAGCTCGAACCGTATCGTCCCATGTTTATCGAAGAACCCGTATTGCCAGAAAATAATGAAGCATTAAAAGAAATTGCACAGTCTACCCATATCCCGATTGCTACGGGTGAGCGAATGTTCTCGCGCTGGCATTTTAAAAATCTTTTAATTGATGGTTATGTAGACATTATCCAACCAGACCTTTCTCATGCCGGGGGAATCACCGAATGCAAAAAAATTATTTCCATGGCTGAAGCATTTGATGTAGCCGCTGCCCCTCACTGTCCATTGGGCCCCATTGCTTTGGCAGCTTGCTTGCATGTAGATGCGACCTGCTATAACGCCTTTATCCAAGAACAAAGCTTAGGCATTCATTATAACCAAGGTAGTGATTTGCTTGATTACCTTGTTGACAAACAGGTTTTTGCATATAAAGACGGATATGTTCAGATTCCAAACGATCCCGGACTTGGTATCGAGATTGATGAAGAACACGTCAGAAAAATGGCAAAGATCGAACACAACTGGCGCAATCCCGTCTGGCGACATCGAGATGGTAGCATTGCCGAATGGTAAAACGAAAGGAGAAAGGAGCAAGACCAGACATGAATCAACGGAAAAATCGAAACAAACCGACACGGGTACGTTACGCCATTTTGGCACTCATTTTTGTAAACGTTGTCATCAACTATATGGATCGAAGCAATATCTCCGTGGCCGCCACGGCGATCAGTCAAGATTTGCAATTGAATTCGGTCCAATTGGGACTCATCTTTTCTGCCTTTGGTTGGGCGTATGCCGCTCTCCAAATTCCAGGTGGATGGTTGGTAGACCGACTTGGTCCCCGAATCATCTATAGTCTTTCTTTGTTTACTTGGTCCTTAGCGACCCTTTTTCAAGGCTTTACCAGAGGGTTTGCTTCTTTATTTGGGCTTCGTTTTGCAATTGGGGCATTTGAAGCCCCATCCTTTCCGACCAATAACAAAATTGTGACCAGTTGGTTTCCGGATCGTGAAAGAGCTTCGGCCATTGGAATGTACACCTCGGGTCAATTTGTTGGTTTGGCATTTTTAACTCCATTGCTTGTGACGATCCAACACTTCTTAGGTTGGCGAGGATTATTGATTGTAACCGGTCTGATCGGGATCATTTGGTCTGCCATTTGGTATTTGATTTACCGCAATCCTTCCGATAGTCGAAAAGTTAACCAGGACGAACTGGACTATATCAAAGAAGGAGGCGGATTAATCGATACAAAAGATTACCTAACCAACAAAGATAAAAAGAAATTTCAATGGAGTGATTTAAAAGAAGTCTTTACCCATCGCAAGCTTTGGGGGATTTATCTTGGACAATTTGCAGTCACTTCCACCTTATGGTTCTTCTTGACTTGGTTTCCCACATACCTCGTCGAATATCGGGGACTGGGCTTTATTCAATCTGGTTTTTTAGCTTCTATTCCCTTTTTAGCAGCTTTTGTAGGTGTATTGATTTCTGGATTCTTGTCTGATTATTTGGTGAAACGAGGCATTTCCATGGGGGTTGCCCGCAAGACGCCAATTATTGTCGGGCTGTTCCTTTCCATTTCCATTATTGGAGCCAACTATGTAAACAGTGCTGCTCTCATCATTTTCTTTATGACCATCGCTTTCTTTGGAAATGGACTCGCATCCATCACCTGGGTGCTCGTCTCTTCTCTTGCCCCCAAAAACCTGATTGGGTTAACCGGTGGTGTTTTCAACTTTATTGGTAACCTTTCTTCCATTGTGGTCCCTCTGGTCATTGGATTCTTAATCAAAGATGGCAATTTCGCACCAGCACTGATCTTTATTGGAACCATGGCTTTAATCGGTGCATTATCTTATATCTTTCTGGTTGGAAAAGTGGAACGGATTGCTGTCCATGAGGAAACTCCAGTCCGTGAAAAATCTTCTGCTTCTTCTTTATAACTTCTTTCTTAATGAGGCTGTCTATCTGGTCAGCCTCTTTTTCTTTCATTTTCTTGTGCACTCATTTTCTCCCGAAATCCTCCACGATAGTGAGAAAACAAAACAAAAACAGCATGAGAAGGACCAAACCGCCGGAAATGAAAACCAATCGCCTGTGATTCCGTTTTACAACCCTTTTACCGGGGAGTAAGATGATTTCAATCTGAATAAATCTCTTCATAAAAATCGCTGAATCCCATGATGGGAGCGGGGGAACCACCTGTTCCGGGGTGAATCCTGGGCAAGCCGTTTTGTCCGGGTAGGGTGACTCTCAACACCCGAATCCGTCAGCTAACCTCGCAAGCGTTCTGAGAGGAGGAGTGACATCGTGCTGAAGCCACGGTTTCTTTTGTGGTGCAAAAAAAGCCGCAGGAAGTCTTCCTTCTTGCGGCTTATTATATAAGGCAAGGTGGTCATCAATATATTTCCTTAAGTAACATCGTGATTCCAAGATCCCATGAGACCCGTTAAATCATCTTTTTAAAAGGAAGTGAATGGCTTTGAACTATGTTTTGCGTTTTGAGGAAATGGATCGCCACAGCTTGCCGATGGCCGGGGGAAAAGGGGCCAATCTGGGAGAATTGGCCAATGCCGGATTTCCGGTGCCGCCCGGTTTTTGCATCACCACCGACGCTTACCGCCGGATCATTGATGAACGGGATGAACTTAAAGATTGGTTGGATCGCTTGAATGAGCTGAAACCCGATCAGTTGGACACCATTCGTTCTATCGGACAAAAAGTGCGGGAACTTTTTGAGTCCTTGGAATTTCCCGCTGCGATAAAATCTGAAATCATCGGGGCTTGGGCGGAATCGGGAACCGAGCATGCCTATGCCGTCCGCTCCAGCGCAACGGCTGAAGACCTGCCCCATGCCTCTTTTGCCGGCCAGCAGGAAACTTACTTAAACGTCAAGGGGGAAGAACCGCTTTTAAAGGCCGTCAAAAAATGCTGGGCTTCGCTCTTTACCGACCGGGCCATTGTCTACCGCCTCAAAAACGGTTTTGATCATCACTCCGTTTCCTTGGCCATTGTCGTCCAACGGATGGTCTTTCCGGACGTTTCAGGCATCCTGTTCACCGCTGACCCGGTCACGGGACACCGGCGCACGGTCTCCATCGATGCCGGTTTCGGGTTGGGGGAAGCACTGGTTTCCGGGATTGTAACCGCCGATTTGTACAAAGTGCGGGACAATGAAATCATCCAAAAACAAATTGCCAAGAAAGAAAAAGGGGTTTTTCCTCTCCCGGAAGGCGGTACCGAAGTCCGGGAACTTTCTCCGGAACTTCGCCAAAAACAGGTGCTCCCGGATGAAAAAATTCTTGCCTTGGCAGCGTTGGGGAAAAAAGTGGAAAAACATTTCGGCTCGGAACAAGATATAGAATGGTGTTTGGAAGGCGATAACCTTTACCTGCTTCAGAGCCGGCCGGTCACTTCCCTTTATCCCGTCCCTGCCGCCGGAAAAAATGAAAACTACCGGGTTTATCTGTCCATCGGCCATTCGCAAATGATGACCGATTATATGAAACCGCTCGGGATCTCTATGTTCCAGTCCCTCATCCCCTTTGATGATGAAACGACGCCGTTTGTGGAAACAGGGGGACGTCTTTTCTGGGATTGTTCCAGTTACTTGTTTTTAAAGCCCGTGCAGCAGAAGATCCTGCAAAGCACCCTCGTGGATGACAGCATCCTGGTGCTGAAAAAAGTGATCCAAAGTGAAGACTTCCAACGATTCATGCCAAAGCGGGGTGCATTGAAACAAGCTTTGCGTCCCATTAAAGTAATCATGAGTATCTACGGAAACGTCATTCCCAGAATCATCCGAACCTGGTTTTTTGAGGATCCGAACCGGATCGTGAAGCGGGCTTATTCCACTTTTGAACAAGACCTGGCTCAATTCAAAAAGGAATTGTCCAAACAAGCCGGGGCCGAACGCATCCGGTTGATCCGGGATCACATCTTGTTCAAAACCATTCCCGATCCGTTGGCCTATACCTATATCGGCGTGATCGCCCGGGCGGTGATCAAAAGCAAAATCAAAAAATGGCTGGGCGAAGAGGCTTGGGATCACGCCATCGAAAAGTCTCCCCCCGGCAATATCACCAGCGAAATGGGGCTGATGATCGGGGATCTGGCGGATGCAGCCAGACGTTATCCCGAAGTGGTCCGCTATCTGGAGCAAGCAGAAGACCATAACTTTTATGAAGGGTTAAACCAAGTGGAAGGCGGTGAAGCTTTCCGTGCCGAACTGGACCGGTTCATGAAAAAGTTCGGGATGCGGGCACCCGGTGAAATCGACATCACCCGGGTCCGCTACAAAGAAGCGCCCGCCATGCTCATTCCGTCCATTCTCAGCCATATGAAAAACAATGCCCCCGGGGAACACCGCGAAAAATTTAAACAAGGGGAAAAAGAAGCACATGAAGCCATCCAGTCTTTGCTGGAAAAAATCAAAGCAACACGCGGCGGAGCCCGGAAAGCCCGGAAACTCTCCCGGTGGATCGCCATCTTCCGGAACACGGTGGGCATCCGGGAATTGCCCAAATATATTATGATCCGCTATTTTGAGCTGTACCGGGAAGCGATTTTGGAAGAGGCGCAAAAACTGAGTGAAAAAGGTGTCCTGAAACAAAAAGAGGATGCCTTTTACCTCACGCTTGACGAACTGATCCATCTGCTGGAAAACCAGTTGGCCGGGGATCAAGCTATCAAACGCATCGACAGCCGCAAAGAAGAGGAAAAAGTATACCGGAATTTCACGCCTCCCTTGATCATTACCAGCGAAGGGGAAACCTTCAATGGAGGTGTGGAAAACAAAGATGCCCCGCCGGGCGCTCTGGTGGGCATTCCGGCATCAGCCGGGGTGGTGGAAGGCTATGTCAAAGTCATCCGCCGGTTGGAAGAAGGAACATTAAATAAAGGAGAGATCCTGGTCGCTCCCTATACCGATCCCGGCTGGACCCCCTTGTTCCATTCCGCCAAAGCGCTCATCACCGAAGTCGGAGGAATGATGACCCACGGATCCGTCGTTGCCCGGGAATACGGCATCCCCGCGGTCGTCAGCGTGGAAAACGCAACCCAAATCTTAAAAGACGGCCAATACATCCGTGTCGACGGAACCAACGGCTATGTGGAAATTCTGGAGGATATAAAGGAATAAAAATAAGGTTTCAACCAAGCCAAAGCCCGCTCCGGTGAAAAAGGAGCGGGCTTCTCAACAACATCCATGGACGATTATGCAATGAACTGCAACAATTCTTCTCGTTTGATCTTTTTACTACTTCCCGCTGGATAATTTTCGAGCAGGTATTGCTGCAAACGCTCTGCCCAATCTTCTCGATACCCGTCTGCTTTTGCAATTTCTTTGGCAAATTCATCAATCATACCATCATCAACGATTTCAATAGGTTGTGGGACATAATTATCGTGACCATATTCAAATTTATACGCCTGCCAGATGGTGTACTCCAATGCATAATTGATGCATAACCATATTCTTGCCTGCTGAGAATTTTCCTCATCCACTGCTTCTTCATAAAACATGGAGACTCCGCCATCTTCTTCATTGACAAATATAGAGTAAAGATCACCGCCATCATATTTCTTCTCTTCGACCCATGCCCAGCACATATCAACGGTTTTTCGGGCATCAGCAGTACCCTTGGTTACTTGTTCCAAGATTTTCTCTATTAAACTCAATGTAAATAAGCCACCCGAGCCTCTTCACTGATTTGCGTGTACCAACTCACGGCACGCTTTCCTCCTTTCTTGGGGGTATGAATCTGCAATTTCCATCGGCTCATGATGCTTCCCTCTGTCAACACATTTTTTTGGATATCATCAACTGCAACAATTCTTCTCGTTTGATCTTTTTACTACTTCCCGCCGGATAATTTTCGAGCAGGTACTGCTGCAAACGCTCGGACCATTCTTCTCGATACCCGTCTGCTTTTCGGATTTTTCCCATAAATTCATCAATCGTCCTGTCACTTTCACCTTCAAGAGATTGTGGCAGATTTCTTTCTTTTTCATATTGACAGGCTTGCCAGCACGTATAACACACTGCATCCAAAACACATGCCCAAATCAATTTTGCTTGGTGACTATATGTTCGATCTCCCTCATATGCCACCCCTTCAATAAAAATCAATCCTTCTTCATCTTCATTCTCCACATTCTCATACAGATCATCTGCCCGATGCTTTTTCTCCTCCACCCATTCCCAGCAAGCATCCACCGCTGCCCTCACGGTGGCAACCCATTCATATTTTTCAATTTGATCCATGAATCTCTCCGTCATTGCCAGCAAATAGGCAGCTTTGGCATCTTCATTTACCTTTTCATACCACTTCACGTCCACACCTCGGGATTTGCCAAACAATATTGTCTGCGATATTCAAATTCTACTGGAAAAAATATTACTGCGTACAATCGGCGGCCATCGATTTCATTTCCCCCCGTAACGGTCATATCACCAATATCCGGGTTGGTTAAATATAAAGTATCAAAGTATCAAAGTAATCACTCCCCACTTGTCCCCATCAACTTGATCCAAGTAACTTTTGATTTGTTTCCAATCCGGATTGTTAATCTTTTCTTCCCCTCCACTTGGCTTGAAAATTGTTAGTTCCCATCTACTCATTCGATCACCTGTTCCTGTTCAATCATTCTTTACCGATAAGGCAACGTTTACGGCCTCTTTCAGTTTATTTTCAGCTACGTATTCTTTGATTCGCTTCGATTCTTCATCCCAATCCGGGCCATAGGCGTAAATGAAACAGGCAAATGCGATGATTACCTCTTTGTCCAGAGATCCCAGCCTGAATACTTGGTGGAATAAGTCAAACACCAAACCAACCGGCAATATATACACAATTTCAGGATCTGATTGAATAATGACTTCGATTTCCTCCTTGGATGCCGTTTTTTCCAAATACCCCCTGATATCGCCTATCAATGCTTCCCATTTTTTCACCAGCAAAGGATATTCCCTTGAGTTTATGTTATATTCTTCGGATTCAGTGATTTCCATCAATCTTTTTAATCGGGAGTATAGATGATTCATCCATTGTTTTCCTCCATTTGCAAATTCGCTGAAGAAAATCCATTTTTCTAAAAAGAAGGATCCAATCAAAGATCTTCAGCAACGGATAAATAATAATTTTCTTTGGCATCCAGCTTTCGTAAAAAGTCTTCAAGGGATTCGGCAATGATCATCCCTCCATAGTCAACCGGATGAACCCCCTCCCTTGTTTCTTGGCTCAAATCTAAAAAAATCAAGCAATCATCGCCCAAGAAAAAAAAACGGAAACAAATGCGGATCCTCTGCGATTTCTTCCACCAGATAGTAATCTTCCCAGTAATCTTCACCCAAGATCAAATCTGCGATGGAATGGGGATCCATGATCAGGTTATTAAAAGTCCTTTGATGAATACACATACGACCATAACCAATTTGTAAATAAAATTCCCTCAACTCTTTTGGAAACGTTCGCTTGAGCCTTTGTTCCGCTTCTTCCACTTCACGCTTTAAAAGCGGATAAAATTTATGCTTAAAATCCGGAGGTGCTTGAATGCGTTCAGATGGAAGGACATATTTTTTCAAAAAAGAAAAGTCACTCATCTTTGATACCTCTTTAAGCGTTTTATTTAACTGATTCAAGATCTCCCTTCCACACGATCCAATGATCACTCACCAAATCCGCTTGCGTCTTTAACAAGCCAAATGCCTGCTCCGGTGAAAAAGAGCAGGCTCCACTTATACTTCTATTTAATCATATATTTATGCAATCAACTTCAACAATTCTTCTCTTCTGATCCTCTTGTCACTTCCTGCCGGGTGGTTTTTAAGCAGGTACTCTTTTAAACGCCCGGACCACTCTTCTTGGTATCCGTCCGTTTTTTTGATTTCTTCCATAAACTGAACATAGGTGAAATCGTCATTGACGGGTACGAGTTCTTGCGGACCATGATGTTCCTTGTTTTCAAATATTAATGCTTGCTTTAAGGTATAAGATACGGCATAGAACAAACACCAATACACCGATTCCGCTTGCAAATCATCATGGTATAAACCTTCCAAAGTTGAAAGAACATAAAAACCCTCGTCTTCATCCGCCAGTTCATCATACATGGCATAGGAATCATACTTCTTCGCCTCAACCCATTCCCAACAAAGATTGATTGATCTTCTGATAACCGCATCCCAATCATCACCAAAAGCCAATTGTTCCAATATTTTTTCTGACAACGTTAAATAATAAGCGACTTTTGCGTCCATGTTTACTTTCTGATACCATTTCCCCATCAAGATGCCCCCGTCACATTCTGAGTTTCAAAATCCACATTCCAGGAAGCCAAATCAGAATTCTTCATTAACAGATAAATAATAATCTTTTTCAGCATCCAACTTGCGTAAAAACTCTTCCAATGAATTTGCAACTTTAAGACCCGTATAGTCAACCGGGTGATTTCCGTTATCTGTTTCTTTGCTTAAATCCAAGGAAATCATGATATCGTCGCCAACCTCAAAAAAGGGAAATAAGTGTGGTTGCTCTGCAAATTCATCTGCCAGATAATAATCTTCATAGACATTTTCACCCAAAAGAAGATCCGCCACGGAATCCGGATCCATGATCCGATTAATGAACATCCGATCTTTGACTGTCCACATGAAGCCGTAACCAATGTGCAGATATAAATCCCTCAACTCTTTTGGAAATGTTCGATTGAGCCTCTTTTCAGCGGCTTCCACTTCACGTTCATTAAGGGGATAAAATACATGCTTTTGCTCTGGTGGTGCTTGAATCTGTTCAGATGGCAGGATATATGTTTTCAAAAAAGAAAAGTCGTTCAATTCTTTGTTCACCTCCTTAACGATTTATATAGCTCATCGGGGAATTCCCCTTTAAGGCATGCGGTCAAGTCAAAACGAAAACCCGCTCCGGCTAAGAGGGAGCAGGCTTTTTTATGACTTAATCAAACGTATTTCAAAAGCTTTTGGATTATCATCCATTTAATGTGTTGATCTTAAATTATTCCCAATCCAGATTATTTAACACTTCTCCCGTTTGGTTAAAAATACTTCATTGCACGGACCACTTCCTGAAAACCCACAAGATGGATATCTGCTATATCCGTTCCCACTTGACCTGTAGCTAAAAAAAGTATTTATCAGGGTCTACATTCGGGTTAAGCAAGGTATTAAAATCACCTTTTCCATCAAAGAATTCAACCATATAAACTCTTTTTCCTTTCTCTTCAATAAATTCTCCACCGGCTACTGTCATAAATCCAACATCATCTATTTTAAGACTTGCTTGACTCACTTTTTTACCATCCATGCTTTCCAAAACTTCATAAACTTTTTCCCAAGTTGGATTTGAAAGAACTTTGGATTTATCTTGAATGCTTAATTCAACATTTTTCAAAACCTGTCACCTGCGTCCTCCATCGTCTTTATGCAATCAACTTCAACAATTCTTCTCTTCTGATCCTCTTGTCACTTCTGGCCGGATAATTTTCCATCAGGTACTCTTTTAAGCGTTCAGACCAATCTTTTTGGTATCCGTCTGTTTTTTTGATTTTTTCCATAAAACGCTGTTCATTGAATTCATCATCTAAACTTTCAAGCTCTTGTGGAAGTTCATGTTCCTTGTTGTTCTTGATATGACCCAGCCATATGATATAACTTACAGTTCCAAAGATACACCAATAAGCTGATTCCGCCTGTGAATTTCCCTGAAAAAGATCGATTTCGGCCAAGCCGATTATAAAGAACCCCTCATCTTCATCATTAGCTTTCATATAAATATCATCTTCATCCACTCTCTTATCCTCAACCCATTCCCAGCACAAATCCAGGGTATTTCTCGCAATGGAATACCAATTCTCATAAGGAGCAAGTTTATCTATTATTTTTTCTGATAAAGCTAAAAAATACGCTGCTTTCGCATCTATATTTACTTTTACATACCATCTCACTCTCAATTTCCTCCTGTCTTCCGGAGAAACCCGCTCCGGTGAAGAGGAGCAGGCTTCTTTTTATCATCCAAACCGCGTCCACTGAACTTTTTTACAAAATCAACTTCAACAATTTTTCTCTTTCAATCTTCTTGCCGCTTCCTGCCGGATAATTTTTTAGCAGGTATTCTTTTAAGCGTTCGGACCATTCTTCTTGATAACCATGGATTTGCTTTATTTTCGCCATAAAGTCCATCTCAATCGATTCATCACTCACCAAGTCAAGGATTTGCGGAAGATCATCTTTCTTTTCATACTCATAAGCTTGCCATATCGTGTAACATATTGCTTCCAAAATCGTATGGAGAATGAGCATGAATTGCGGACTTTTTGCCACTTCATCCTCTCCTTCAATAAAAATGAGTCCGTCTTCTTCGTCATCAAACTGAAAATACAGATCATCTGCACCATGCTTTTTCTCTTCAACCCATTCCCAGCACATATCCATCATGTTCCGAATCAGGCGATGCCATGGGTAATTTTCTGTCAAAGCCAAAATCTTCTCCGATAAGCACAGTACATAAGCTGCTTTTGCATCCTCACTGAGATGTTCATACCAAGCGATGGCAAGTCCCGCCTTTCCAACTTTTAGAATTCCAAACTTTTTTCAGATCAGTTTCAACAACTCTTCTCTTTTAATCTTCTTGCTGCTTCCGGCCGGATAATTGTGAAGCAGGTACTCTTTTAAGCGTTCGGACCATTCTTCCTGGTATTCGTCTGCTTTTCTCATGCTTTCCATAAACCAGTCAATGGCTTCATCATCCGTACTTTCCACCGCTTGGGGAACATATTCTTCCCCTTCATATTCATAGGCTTGCCATGTCGCATAAAACGCCACCTGTGTTACACAAAACCACAACGCTTTTTCTTGAGGATCCGGCTGATCATCGACAAACGCCACCCCTTTGATATGAATCAATCCGTTGCCATCTTCATTATCCAATTTCAAATAAAGTTCATCACCATGATGCTTTTTCTCTTCGAGCCATTCCCAACACATATCCATGACATTTCTTGCCAATCCATACCAATGATATTTTTCGATTTGATGCATCATTTTCTCTGTCAAGGTCAGGAGATAAGCCACTTTTGCATCGGAGCTCAACTTCTCAAGCCATTCCATCCTCAATGGTCTCCTCTCTCTGAAATTAAAAACAGTCTAAGGTTTCCTATCGGTTCATTTGACCAATCTATTAAAAAAAAAGAGCTGCAGAATGAGCAGATTTTTTTCATTCCCACTCTTGGTCCTCTGTTAATTCTCCTGTTTCAAAAAAATGTTTCACAGCTCGAATCATATCATCATATCCCACAAGGTATTGCTTGAATATGTCTGTCCCCACTTTTTGAACCGTAATATTCAAGTGTTCTTTAGTTTCTTCTGATTCTGAGGGGTTCACTAAATTCGCTTCATAACGATGAACAGCATCATAATATTGAACGTGATAACGTCTGATGCCATGAATTTGATCTCCTCCGGCAACCATTAAATCCCCGAATTTATCGTTAAATAAAGAAACATTATCGAAACGGCTTCCATCTACCTAGTCTAATATCGTTTGAATTTGTTTCCAATGAGGGTTAGAAATCACTTTTTCTTTCCCAGGTGTATGAATCTGCAATTTCCATTGGCTCATTCGACTTCTTCCTCTGCATGAACATCAGTACCTGCATTCGTTGCTTTACATTCACTTTCTTGCGGGTTCTGCTTGATCTTCATCAGTTTGAACATCTCTTCTCTTTGGATCTTCTTGCTGCTTCCCTTTGGTTCACGACAGATATCATGCTTTCTCTATGAACCACCCTGTGATTCTCTTTCGGGGAATGTGCCAATAAAAACTGAAGGAGTTTGTCTGAAATCTCTTTATACCGACCTCCTATGGCATGAAATTGCTCAATAAAATACAAAATCAAATCTTCGTCAAATTTTTCCACAGGTGCCGGAAGATATTTTTCACCACGCTCCTGATAAGCTTTCCAAGTGGTATATGTAACCGCACTGACCACACAATTCCAAACCCTCTGCTTTGCAGCATCTTCTTCTAACTGTATCAAGATAAAAAGTCCGGTTTCATCAATGGTATCCAAAAATGCATAGAGAAAATCCCCTGAAACCCTTTTTGTCTCCACCCAATCTCAACATGCTTTTAAAGCTACCAGCTTTTTCATAACCGTCAGAACCAGACAGCTTTTGGATAATTTTTTCCGATAAGGCCAGTAAATACACGACTTGAGCATCAGAAGGCAGTTGAGTTACTTTGGCGAACATATCGGGTTGCTCCTTCATCTGATTCTATCGTTCAACATTAACCGCATAGATATAATAATTTTCTTTGGCATCCAGCTTTCGTAAAAAGTCTTCGAGGGATTCCGCAATGATCATCCCTCCATAGTCAACCGGATGAATTCCTTCTCTTGTCTTTTGACTCAAATCGAAAAAAATCAAGTCATTTTCGCCCAAGTCAAAAAATGGGAACAAATGCGGCTCTCCGATCTCTTCCATCAGATCATAATCTTCCCAGATATACCGGTGCGGGCCTCTTTTTATGATCAAAACACCATTATGCAATTAACTTCAACAATTCTTCTTTTTGGATCTTCTTGTCACTTCCGGCCAGGTGGTTTTTAAGCAGGTACTCTTTTAAACGCTCCGACCATTTTTCTTGGTAGCCGTCTACTTTCACTATTTTTTCCGTAAACCAATCGATCCCTTCTTCATCAACCAATTCTACCGTCTGCGGAACATATTCTTGCCCTTCGTATTCATAAGCTTGCGATGTAACATAAGCCAAAGCCGTCGTTACACAAAACCATATTGCTTCTTCTTGAGGATCCGGTTGATCATCGACAAACGCCACTCCTTCGATATGAATTAACCCATCCCCATCTTCATTATCCAATTTCAAATAAAGCTCATCAGCCTGATACTTTTTCTCTTCCAGCCATTCCCAACACATATCCATGGCTCTTCTTGCCAAACCATACCAATGGTATTTTTCGGTTTGATGCATCATTTTCTCTGTCAAGGTCAGGAGATAAGCCACTTTTGCGTCTGAACTGACATTTTCAAGCCATTCCATCCTGAAAAAACTCCTTTTGTGATTTTATGTCTTGATAAATAATTTATAATTTCCTCAACTTCTTACGCACAAAATCTTTAGTGGAATCCGCAATAATTATCCAAGCATAGTCAAACAGATGAATTTCTTCTTTTCTCTCTTGGCTCAAATCAAGTCATTGCCCAATTCAAATAAGGGGAACCGGTATGGTTGCTCCGCAATTTCATCCACCAAATCATAATCTTCCCAGATATCTTCTCCCAAGATCAAATCTGCGATGGAATGAGGATCCATGATCCGATTTCATAAAACTAACCTAGTTAATACACAAAAAGCCATATCCAATTTGTAAGTAAAATTCCCTTAACACTTTTGGAAATATAATTCATTAGAAACAAAGCCCAACTGTTATCTTTAACAAAACTAATAACCCGCTCCCTTTTCTTTTTTCTGGAGCGGGTCTTTTTACCTCCACGGAATTATGCAATCAACTTCAACAATTCTTCTTTCTTGATCTTCTTGTCACTGCCTGCCGGATGGTTTTCCATCAGGTATTGTTTTAATCGCTCGGCCCATTCTTCTTGGTAGCCGTCTACTTTTTTTATTTCTTCCATAAACACCTCATCGATAAATTCATCGTGTGCGATATTAACGGTTTGAGGACAATGATTTAACTCACCATCATAAACATAAGCTTGTCTTGTGGCACAGGCAGCTGCATACAATACACAGTCAAACACTTGCTTTACTTGGGGATCATCTGAAACCGGCATTTCACAGTCGATTTCTTCAATATAGATAACAAATAACCCTTCATCTTCATCCTTTTCTAACTGGTCATACAGTTCGTCACCACGATACTTCTTCTCCTCCACCCATTCCCAGCACCTGTTCATCGTTTCTCTGATTTGAGAATACCATCTGTAATTTACCAATTTACCCATCACTTTCTCTGTCAATGTTAATACGAATGCCACTTTCGCATCGTCATTTACTTGATTGTACCAACACATTCGTTAACCCTCCGTATCAATCAATGATTATATTTATATTGTTTCCCATCTTTTACTATAAAGAAATGTTTTCTTGTAGCTTGTCCTCCCTCTGAAATTTCAGATGAAACAATGATCTCAAGATTTGGGTATCGCTTGCTAAGTTGATATATTACACCTTTATTAGTATTTTTAGATCTTCCTAAACCTGCTTTACAATTATTACATACTCCTCTATTATTTGATTGGTGAATATAAAGTTTTCCTTTTACATCATCCGGATTTTTAAACTTTTTATCCACAGCATAAACGAACTTATTAATTACCACTTCTTCAGCATGATTAACAAACAGTGGGTTTTTAAATGGTGCTTTGATTGGCCTATCAGGCATTTCCTCATCCAAAGACTTCAATCCAGCTTCTTTTTTTGCTGCTTTTATTACCTCCGGAGACGCACCTTTAAACACTTCACCTTCCAAACCTTCAATATCCGTTCTGGCAACAGCAATCGTATCTAAATCAGTTCCTACTTCTTCTCTCCACTTTTTTAAATCACTTTTAAGAAGGTTTGTTATACCTGTATCAATACATGTGAATTTTGTCGTATTTGTCGCCAAGAACAAAGCATGGTACCCTCTGGTTGGCTGTACAGCAACGCAATCGTCAACTTTGTTGAAAATATTTTTGACAATCGGGGTTTTGGCCAGTACCGGTTCCAGTGATGCAACGGCTTTATTGACGACAGGTTGGGCAAAGTGAACCACGGCGACGGAGCCGGCTCCAAACAGTCCTGCCAAAAAGGCATTTTTCCAATTGATCTTCCGCCCATGCAGGATATCGTCTGCCACACTGGTTCCGGCACCCTCGACGGCTCCGATGGCTCCGCCTTTGCCAAACATTTTTTGCAGAGGTGCCGGCAATTTGGAGACCAGTTTCTGTCCTCCTTGCAGAACAGCCCCCAAGACTTTGGAATTCTTGGCACCCATGATCAGTTTTTGCCCGATGCCACTCGCCAATGCCCGGGAAGCTCCTGCCGTGATACCTCCGCCGACCAATCCCAAGATGCCGCCAATGGCAGCCTCCAAGAAGGTCATTTTGTTAATTTCCCATCCATTCAAGGCCATACTGATCACAAATGACAAAGCCATACCACTGAGTACGGCAATCCCTAACGGTGTGGCAAAGATGCACAAGACGATACCCAAAATCAAGACACCGGCAAAAGCAATATATTCTTTATATTTTTTCACCCATTCCCAAGCCGTTGACAGCGTATCAATCACGACTTCTGCCATTTTGGAGCAAATTTCAGTAAACCAATCCCAAAAGGCAGCCGCTTTCTCTTTGGTCCATTCCCATGCTCCTGAAATTTTGTCCCCTAACCAATCTCCAGCCTTTGACAATGATTCGGTAAACTTATCCACAAATCCTTTCTTTTCTTCAACCGGAGGGGATGAGACCGGTTGTTCCTTCTGCACCGGGTTTTTTTGTTCAAATTGATTGAAATCTTCATTAATTTCGGGAACATTAATTCCCCCGTCAGCATGAACAAGGGCATGAACCCAGAAACCTGTTCCCACCGAGATGATCATCAACAAAAGGAGAAACCGAACAAAATGTTTTCCCATACTTTCGGGGACGAAAATCCGTAACCCCGTTTCCTCCTTTCTTATTTCTCTAAATATATTGTACAGGAAACAATTATTAATTTTAAAAAATAATAGTTTTCTTGGCAATTGTATTCATAAATAAATTTTAATAAATAGTGTATGAATTTGTTGATGACAATTGCGATAAAAAATAAACCTGCACTTTTGCAGGCTAATCCACTGATTTGTTAAATTCTTAGAGTCACTTCTGTAAAAACCATGGAAACAAAAATTAATTCCGCTCCATTGAAGAGAGCGGAATTTTTTTATTATTTTATGCAATCAACTTCAACAATTCTTCTCTTTGGATCTGCTTGTCACTTCCGGCCGGGTGATTTTTCAGCAGGTACTCTTTTAAGCGTTTGAACCATTCTTCTTGGCAGCCGTTTACTTTTCGGATATTTTGCATAAACGCTTTCTCCATATATTCATCATCGATGGGTTGTATTTCCTGAGGGCTTCATGTTCTCTTTTTTCAAAGAGGAGTGCTTGCTTTACGGTATAAGAAACAGCCAAAAAAAGGCACCAATAGACAAATTCTTCCTGCGAGCCTTCTTCGAAATCGTCATATTCCAGTCCAATAATATAAAATCCCTTATCTTCATCAGCCAATTCCAAGTACATGAGATAGGAATCACCCTTTTTATTCTCTGTCCACTCCCAACACATATCCATGGATTTTCTCACAGTGGAAAACCAGTCATATCCGGCTAATTTATCGAGGACCTTCTCAGATAAGACCAAATAATAAGCCGCTTTCGCATCCATATTTACTTTCTTATACCATTTCTCCATCTTAATCCTCCGATTTATTAAAATCCCGTCAATCCCTGTCGTCTTTGTCCCTGCAAAGTCCCATGATCTTTTTCACTTGTTCCATGTCCATGTGTTCACGGATCCATTGCGCCAGCAAAGAGTAAATCTTTTCCCTTTCTTCCCTTCTTCGTTTCATCGTTTGTTTCCGTTTTGGCAACCCTTTTTTCAAGTGGAGATGGCAGATCCAATGCCCGGTAAAGGAAGGATTGTCAAAAACGCCGTGAAGTCCGGTTCCCCACACTTCTCCGTCTTCGGAAACCGCGCCGTCGAACCGGCCGTCGGACAGCTCAAACAGTGGAGAAACTCCCGCGGCTTTCCGGGGGCGGGCGGAATGAATCTCATATCCTTCCACCGGGTCCGGTCCTCCCCAAGCGGCCAAAGGTTTTGCTTGGCTCCGGCTGGTTGGTGTGTTGAAATTCCATTGTATTTCCATGGGAAGAAGCCCCAAACCGGCCTCTTCGCGTTCGGACTCACAATCAGGATAAACCCATTTCGTCCCCAACATGGGAAAGCCTCCGCCGATCCCGATAACCGAACTTCCTTGTATTTTTAACACCCGGATTTTTTCTTCCAGTCCGGTCTTTTTCAGCCAGGCAAAATCTTCTTTCGGATTTTCCGTCCCGGGCAGAATGATGACATCTGGTCTTCCCAGTTCCCGGGCCGCTTTTACAAACCGGACAGACAAATCCGGATGATCCATGAGCGGGGAAAAATCCGTGAAGTTGGCAATACGGGGAAAACGGATCACGGCCACATCCAGATCGGCCGTTTCTTTTTGGTTTCCTTTTAACGCCAGTTCGGTGAGCGACAGGGAATCTTCCGGATCGATGCCAACCTCCACATAAGGAAGGACACCCAAAACCGGGATCCCGGTTCGCTGTTCCAGCCATCGGATTCCCGGTTCCAATAATGATTTGTCTCCACGGAATTTATTGATGATGATGCCTTTCACCCGCCGCCGCTCGTCCGGCTCCAGCAATTCCAAGGTGCCCACAACCGAAGCGAACATGCCCCCGCGGTCAATGTCAGCGATCAGCAAAACCGGCGCATCCGCCATCCGGGCCGTCCACATGTTCGCGATATCCCGCTCTTTCAAATTAATCTCCGCCGGACTCCCTGCTCCTTCCATCACCAGAACGTCATAATCCCGGGATAACCGGTTCAACGACTGTTGAACGGAAGCCAGAATCGAATCCAGTTCATGATGGAACGAACCGGCACGGAGTTCGGCAAAACGGCGCCCGTGCAAAATCACTTCCGACACCATTTCTCCTGTGGGCTTCAGAAGTACCGGATTCATATCAACCGTGGGTTCAATTCCCGCCGCCTCCGCCTGAATGCCCTGTGCCCGGCCGATTTCCCCTCCATCCCGTGTCACATACGAATTTAAAGCCATGTTTTGCGACTTAAACGGAGCCACCCGAAAACCTTCTTCAAAAAAATAACGGCAAAAAGCCGTGCATATCACACTTTTTCCGACATCGGAAGCCGTTCCTTGCAGCATGATGGCCTTCATCTTGTTACACCTCTCTTTTGCGATCATGTTTCGTTTCATTATTGCACATTTTCATTCTTTTTCCCTTTTATAAAACGATGCTCTCTTCGCTCCCGCCAATGAAAACAGACAGAAAATACTGTGACGGCACTGAATGTGCAAAGAAAAAAAGTCCCCCAACGCAAGCCGGCATATTGATCCGAAAATCCGTAAACGGCCGAGAAAACCGGCGGTGGCAACCGGAGAATCAAACTTCGGAAACTGGTGATTCTCCCCAGGTATTCCTCAGAAACTTCACGCTGGTAACCGGTGTTAATAAGAATTTGAATAAACACCGCCAGAAAACCGTTCAAAAAGAACAGAATCAGGACGAACAACGAGTGATGAAAAACGGTTGGCAAAAACAGCATGATACTGTAAACAAAAATAAGAAACGGCACTTTGTCAAAGTCCAGTTGCAATCTTTTGGTCACTTGGCGGATCAGGATGGATCCTGCAATGGTTCCGGCGAGGTACAAACTGTTCATCCATCCCAAATAAGTTCCGGGATGAAGGGGAGAGAACCTTTGAGAAAGCATCGTCATTTGAATGGAAATCATGGATACCGGGATATTTACAATGACCATATAAGCCATCGATTCCCGGAGAACGCCGGACGCTTCTCTCGTCAAATAAATCCATGCCTGTTTCAGTTCCCTTTTGATATCCGGTTTGTTCTTTCCAACCTTCCGCCGGCCGTACGGGGATTCAACCAACCATAAACAAACCAACGAACACAAATATGAAAAACCATTCAATAAAAAGATGATCCGGACATCCACCGTACCGGTGAGCACGCCACCCAGCAATGATCCCACAACCTTGGAAAGATTCAGTGTCATTTGCTTCGCACTGTTCGCTTCCAAAAGTTCCTCCGGCTTCACCAATCTTTTCATCAACACCAAATGGCAGGGATCAAAAAAGGTAGCGACTGAAAAGATGAGAAAGACAACCAGATAGATTGCGGCCAGCCCCACCCCATCTTGGTCCCACAGCCAAACAAGAATGAGCAGCAAGAAAAACCGCAGCAAATCAGAGCGGATCATCGTTTTCACGGGATCCAGCCGGTCCACTTTCACTCCGGAATACAAAGAAACAAGGAAATAGGGCAGCACTTGAACCAAAGTAATCAAGCTGATGGCCACGGGGGATCTCGTTTTTTGATAAACGGCCAAAAGAATCCCCACCGACATCATGGCATCTCCGATACCGGACAAAAACGACCCCGACATCAAAAAACGGAATGATTTGTTTTGAACCAGAAGTTGCATCATGGAAGAATGACCCCTTTTCAACCGAAGTGACAACCGGGACCGGCTGCTTGGATGTAAAGGTGTCTTTGATAAATCATTCGCAAAGATCGGGTGGCTTTCGGATCCGGAGCAATCAAAATCCGGTGAAAGGGATTCCGGCAACTACGCCCTTTTTCTCCGTTGCAATTTTTCAAAAACAAAAAACACAAGTGTCCCCTTGCACTTATCAAGAATATATACCAAAACGGTTATCATGGATATGAAAATTTCTCCCCAAACCACCGCGTTAAGATTCCCGGCACCTCCTTTACCGGGTTTATCCATGCTTTATATCACCCGGGGGAAATCACTGACATCAAATAAAAAAAAGAGGGGATGTTCCCTCTTTTAAAACGGCCGGTCGCCAACAATGGCCACCCGTTCGGCTTGGCGGGGGTTGGGATAATAGTCGGAAACCGCGTAATGTTGAGTGGCCCGGTTATCCCAGAAAGCGATCGTGTTTTCCTCCCAGCGAAAACGGACTTGATACTCGGGAATCTGTGCCTGCCGAAACAAATATTGCAGCAATGATTCACTCTCCTCCGGTTCCATCCCGACGATCCGGGTTGTAAATGATGGATTCACGAACAAAGTTTTGCGCCCGGTTTCCGGGTGGGTTCGGACCACCGGGTGTTCCACAGGAGGGAATTCGGCTTGTTTTTCCGCCAATTCTTCTTTTGTCATGAAATCACTGAAAGCCGGGGTAAAGTCGTGAACAGCGGTCAGCCCGTCGATGCGCTCCTTGATCTTGTCGGGTAAATTGTCGTAGGCGGCTCCCATGTCTGCCCACAGTGTATCGCCCCCGACCGGCGGGACCTTGATCATTTTTAACAGGCATGCCTTCGCCGGACGGGTCCGGAAAGTCACATCGGTATGCCAGATGTTCTCGTATCCGGCTTGCTTTTGATCCTTGGCAAACCGGACAAATTCCTTGGACTCGCCTTGTGGGAGAAAAGGGTGAACCTCCAGATCGCCCCATAGCCGGGCAAATGCTTTCAGTTGTTCACTGGTGACGTTTTGGTTTCGGAAGAAAATCACCTTCCACTCAAGCAGCGCCCGGTTCAACTCGGCTTGCAACTCCGGTGTAACAGGCCCTCTCAAGTTGACCCCGACAATTTCAGCACCAATCACAGGCGTGAGCGGCTTGACTTTAAACAGCGTATAGGGACGTTCCTCTGTTCCTTCCGGCAAACGGCGCAAAAGGCGCGGACCGACGTGATCCTCCCGGTTTTCAAACTTGAACGGACGGGAATCACCGGCAATGAATCCAGACATGGCACCTGCTCCTTTCAACGGGAATTCCAAATAAAAAAGGAGGTCCCACCCCGGCCGTGAAAGCCGGGATACAGGAACCTCCAGTGGTCTGGTCGGCTAATTATATATTTCACATCTGTTTACTCGGAAATAATGATATCAAGAGTTATTTTTGATGTCAATCGGTTATGGTTTATTAGGGTTCACCATGCCGGGCTGGAACAATTCTGTATGAGGGGCGGGGCAAGCAACACACCATGAAACGCTTACCCCTTCTTGCCGTCCCGGTAGTTCCGGCAAGCCGCAATGAAACGTTTGGCCATGGAAGGGTTGGAAGCAAAATGAAGATGGGTATACCCGGCCAGGAGATTTCCCCGTGCATACCCTTCCCGCTGTTTGCCGGCATGCCCGCTGATTTCATAAGCCCAAGCATCCTGCTCTTTCCGCATCGCCAGAGTGGAATAGTGAAATTGATGTCCACGCGCTTTCTCCCCTTGTTTGAACAACAGGTTGTCCGTCACGGCTTCCACTTCCCGGTAACCCAGCGCCGTCAGCCGGTCACTCATCCGGACCACGGCCGGGATCATGCCCGTCATCGGATGAAGCTTCCCTTCCCGGTCCACGATCGCCTCGGTCAAATACATGTATCCGCCGCACTCGGCATATGTCGGCATGCCTCTTGTGATGTTTTCCCGGAAAGAACGTTTCACTTCCTCATTTCCCGACAGTTCCCCGACAAACTCTTCCGGGAACCCGCCGCCCACGATCAATCCGTCGGCTTCTTCCGGCACCAGTTCGCCCTTGAGCGGACTGAAAAACCGCAACCGGGCTCCGTACTGCTTAAGCAACTCCAGATTTTCCGGGTAATAAAAATGAAAGGCCGCATCTTTTGCCACCGCGATGGTGACGGGATGTTGTTCCATCCGTTTTTGCGAAAAAAGCCGATGCTCAGGCCTGGCAAGCAAAGGAGCATCCCCGGCAACCTTCTCTAAACCGTCCAAATTCACTCCTTTTTCCATGAGCTCTGCCAACCGGTCAAACAGAGGAACCATATCCCCCCGTTCAAGGGCCGGGATTAAACCCAGATGGCGTTCCGGGATGTCAACGGACGGATCCGGGGGAAGCCAACCGAAAACCGGAATGCCGCACTCTTTTTCAATTGCAGATTTTACAAGCTGAAAATGTCCCTCCCCTCCGGCCCGGTTGGCGATCACTCCGGCAACGGGCACAGACGGATTCAACCCCTGATAACCCTTCACCACCGCCGCCGCACTGCGCGCCAAACCGTAGACATCCACCACCAGGATCACCGGGCTTCGCAGCAATATGGCAATCTCCGCCGTGCTTCCCTTGTCGCTCAAAGGATCTTTGCCGTCATACAGTCCCATGACCCCTTCAACGATGGAAAGATCGGCATCCCGGCTGCCATTGAGAAAAATCTCCACCATGTTCTCCGCCGACACCATCCAGGTATCCAGATTGCGGGAAGGGCGCCCGGTGATCGCCGTATGGTAACCCGGATCGATATAATCCGGCCCGGCCTTAAATCCCTGCACTTTGAGCCCCCGCCTTTGAAACGCAGCCATGAAACCAAGGGTCACCGTCGTTTTGCCCACTCCGCTCCCCGTTCCGGCAATGACGAGTCTCGGTCTTTTTTCGTTCATGGCACATCTCTCCCGTTCCTTTCCTTTTCCATGAGAAATCCCCTGCCACTTTGTTGCAGCAGGGTGCATTCCGTTCCTTAATAAGACTTGGCAAACCAGACAGTGTATTTGGCTTTCTCTCCGCATGCGACACACGTTTTCATGGTTTCCGGGGGATCAAAAGGAATGTTGCGGCTGACGGCACCGCTTTCTTCCTTCACTTTGGCTTCACAACGGTCATCGCCGCACCAGCCGGACAAAACAAAACCGCGCTTGGTTTGGATAATATCCGTCAACGCTTCAAGGGTTTCCGCAATGTGGGCATTCCGGTCAAAATGGGCTTTCGCTTGTTGATACAAGTTTTCCTGAATCTCATTGAACAGACGATCAACCGTCTCTGAAACTTCTGCGGTTGGAACCGTGATTTTTTCCAATGTGTCCCGGCGGGCGAGCACGACCTGATCTTGATTTACATCCCGGGGCCCGATTTCCATGCGAAGCGGAATGCCTTTCGCTTCATATTCGTTAAATTTCCATCCGGGACTGTAATTATCCCGGTCGTCCAGCTTCACCCGGATTCCCTTCGCTTTCAATTGGTCCAGGATTGGTGCGGCATAAGACAGCACACGCTCCCGTTCGCCTTTCGCACCGATCGGGATGATGATGACCTGTGTCGGGGCAATGTGCGGCGGCAGCACCAATCCTTGATCGTCGCCGTGAACCATGATCAATGCCCCGATCAAGCGGGTGCTCACTCCCCAGGAAGTGGTGTATGCATACGCCAGCTTGTTGTTTGCATCCGTAAATTGGATATCGAAACTTTTCGCAAAGCGTTGCCCCATATAATGGGAGGTTCCGGCTTGGAGTGCCTTTCCGTCTTTCATCATGGCTTCCACGGAATAAGTGTGAACCGCCCCGGCAAACTTTTCCGAAGGCGTTTTCTCTCCGCGGACAACCGGAATCGCCAAAACGCTTTCAATAAACTCGCTGTATAAATCCAAAATTTTAAACGTTTCTTCTTTGGCTTCCTGTTCGGTGGCATGAGCAGTATGCCCTTCTTGCCACAAAAACTCGCTCGTCCTCAGAAACGGCAACGTGCGTTTTTCCCAACGGACCACGTTGCACCATTGGTTCATGAGCAAAGGCAAATCCCGGTACGATTTCACCCATTTGGAAAACATGTGCCCGATCATGGTTTCCGAGGTCGGGCGGATCGCCAACTTTTCCTCCAGCGGATCGCCCCCGGCTTCCGTCACCCAAGGCAGTTCCGGATTAAACCCTTCCACATGCTCTTTTTCTTTCTCGAAAAAACTTTGCGGGATAAACAAGGGGAAGTAGGCATTTTCATGACCCGTTTCTTTCAGCCGGGCATCCAATTCTTTTTGAATCGCTTCCCAAAGCGCATATCCGGCCGGTTTAAAAACGATGCACCCCCGGACCGGCGAATAATCCATTAAGTCCGCTTTTTTGATCGTCTCTATGTACCAACCCGAAAAATCTTCGCTCTGCGACACAGACTTTTTGGAGCTCATGCAACATCATCCCCTTCCGGTATTTCAATTCATAATTTTCTGCCCGAGTGGATTCATGTTACTATATTTCATTTCTTTCTTCAACGCGTTTGTTTTATTTCCATTCTTTCATTCATGAGAATTAAAAATTCAACGCATACCGCAAGAAAGACCCCTGCCACTTCCTGTGCAGCAGGGATCTTTCTTTATCTTTGCTCAAGTGCTTGCTCAACGCTTCCGCCTGCTTCCAAACTGGCTTCATCCTTTGACAGAATCTCTTTTTTTGCGGACAGGAAACAAAAGATTAATGAGATCGCCGCACAGCCCCAAAAAATTTCCGGTATCCCCCACTTGGACACCACCGCCAACGAGCCGATCAAAACAACATCCAATACGGAATCAAGAATACTTAACAGAGAGGGTGGTCGCCCGGCTTCCCGTTGAAATGTATTGGTTACCGAGATTCGAAGAAATCGGCCAGCTAATGGATCGGGCCGCCCGGATCACCAGAACCGCCAAGATGAAAACAACCGGCGAATGATCAAAGATCACCGTCAACACATAAGAAGAGATGATCAAAACACCGGACAGATACATCCAAGCCACTTCGGACACCTTTTTCGTCAACCAACCGACATAGGTGGAAGCTAAAATTCCTCATTCGATATCGTTTTCTCATTATACAGGGGAATGGTTTTCGCACCGGCCCTCGTTCTTGCGGGCCATAACGCTTTAGAGACTCATTAATCCACTGCACGAATCCCTTTCATGACGGCAAGAATCAGCCCTTGAAAGAGCACGATGCAACTTCCGCAAATGATCAGCATCAAGGAAACGGACAAGCCATGATTCAAAAAAATGGTGAACACCCCGTGGGATACCGGCGTCAAACCGATCGAGAACGTGGTCATTAACCCCATGATCCGCCCCAATTTTTCCACAGGAATGCGTTCTTGAAGAAGAGTAACCAATAATGTATTGCCTGAGATCAAAACAAAACCGCAGAAAAACAGAGAACCCATTCCGAACAACAGCCGGTTGGTCAACCCCAGACCGACCAAACTCAATCCGTTGAGGGCAATAAGGATCATGGCAATCAGCGCCCGTCTGAACCGCAATGTAACCAGTGCCAAGAAAATTGCCCCGATGATCATTCCTGCGGATAATGCCATTTCCAAATAACTGAGATCCAGCGCCGAACCGTGCAAGATCTCTTCCACATACAAAGGAATGGCGATGTTTATGGGCCCGGAGAAGAAAAAACTGGCGATTAATGTCGTCAGGATTAATGAAAAGGCAAACGTGTCCTTTTTTAGATCGTTCAATCCTTCCCTCAGATCTTGCATCACCGACAACGGATTTCCTTGTTTTTTCCGGGTTTTGTTCTCTTCCTCCCGGACAAAGAAGAGAAAGAATGAACTAATGGCGAGAAATACAGAGATGGTGACAAAAACCAGCCCGTAAGAAAACAACGTCAACAGTCCGCCTGCGATCAGCGAACCGGTAAGAAGTCCCGCTTGTTGGGTTAATGCATTGAAAGAATTGGCTTGAGCCAAATGGTTCTTGGGCACAACCGCCGGTAAAACGGAGTTGGTTGCCGGCCAATAAAATGCTTCCAAAGTTCCAAAAAGAAAAGCAAACACAAGCAATAAGGGGATGCTCAGAACGTTGGTCATCACACAGAAAGCCATCACAAAAATCAGCAGAGCACGGGCCGAGTCGGAAACAATCATGATTCGGGATCGCTTGAAACGATCCGCCGTCACACCGCCGACGGGCATGAGGAACAACCGCGGAATGGACGCCACCATCAGGACAACTCCCAAGATCTGCCCGGCACCGGATTCCTTCACCACATACCAGCTTACTGTCAAGGTATACATGGAACCGGCCAAACTGGTAAATATACCGGCCAACCAAACCAATAAAAAGGATTTATTTTTGAACAAAGCGAACTTGGTGTTGGTTTGCCGTTCTTCTGTTTTTGCCAATACATTCTGTTCTTTCATGATCTCCCCGCAAATTCTGTCTGTCCCAATTATCAAATATGAAAAACACATTTTCTCCATAGTAACACTGACCGTCAGGCAACTTGAAGGATTATCCCTTTGATATTTCTATAAAACCCCATTAACAGCATCATGTCCCTTTTCTCGTTTCAAGCTCACCGTTTGTTACAATCAAAGCAATTTTTCCCACAAACGGCTACATCCCTTGAAACAACAATACAGTGTAATTTTACTGTTTTTTCTAATTTTCGCAAATGTTTTTTGGTTTTTAAGAAAAAACTACTAAATCAACAAATTGAACACAAAAAACCCCTGCCACATCTATGCAGCAGGGATATTTTCAATAAGACTGTATGAGAGTGCAAACACATGAGCAATAGATTGTGACTTCGGCTTCTCACTTTAAGATGTATCACAAAAGTGAAACTCACTAACGTGAAAAATAATATTCTTGCACAAAATAGTACAGAGTTCAGGTTATTTAAAATGCAGAAACTCATCTTTGTAATAAGAGTATTTCAAAGTTAATACTTGACACGGATCATGCCAATGCAGACTAGAAATCGATAGGTAATAATCCGATTACGATCAGAAAAGAGTCCGATTTAGAGGCATTCTACAGCAGACACCAAATACTTATTCCTTTAAAAACAACTCTTTAAAATATAGTGATTTGCATATACTTAGATATATCAATATTAGAAATAAATAATTCCCTTCCTATTTTTGTGTTATTTCCCTGATTAATCGAATAACACCATGACTCCTGATTAACATAAAAGTCCACTGATTGATATATCTCTTTCACCTCTTCACAATCATCAATAGTTAACAAAAAATTATGTTGAGTTTTTTTTAGAAGCCTAGCCAGTTTAACATGCTCTTCATGACTCATACTTACAGGGTATAATTCATGACCTTTTTTATAATATGGAGGATCCAATACTAGGAATACATCTTTCCCTGGGGCTAAGATAAGTTCTTCAAAATCTAAGCAAGTAATTTTTACATTTTGAAGTTTACTTGAGCATTCTTTAATTCTTTTACAAAGCATTTCAGGATTCCATCTACAATCAATTTTCCAATTGGATTTTTGTTTTATCCCTCCAATAGGATTAGCTGTAATTATGCCGGAGTAGTTTGTTCTATTTAAAAATAAAAACTTATATGCGACTTCCAACTCATTTTGCGGCTTTATTGATCTAATTTCTTTCCAAATCTCAATACTAGGTTTTATACTTAAAACAAATTTGCAAATGTCATCTGGATAGTCACGAACTATTTTAAAAAAAGCATAGACACTATAATCTTTATCATTTACCCAATTTATCTTTGCCTTGGGCTTCCCAAAAAATATAGCTCCACCCCCAAAAAATGGTTCACGATATTCTATATGAGGGATATAAAAATATGGATAAAATCTGTTTAAAACCTTGCTTTTAGAGCCAGGAAACCTTAAAGGAGATCTTATTTTATTTGATATCATTTCAAATCACTTTCCTCAATACATTCCCTTTTTTGTTTATATTATCATTACCAGAGCTTCTTGGCCAGACGAAAAATTAATGCCCACTGCTTAAAAGTGGGCATATGAACATTATTTTATTAATGCTTTTCTTGTTAATAAATCTAAAATTTTCCCACCTGGTTTCATACTAATAGCCGTGTATCGGTGCGCTAGTGCTATTGGTACTACAGCATTCTCATAAAGATCGCACTCAAATTCTTCAATTAAGCTTAATGCTTTTGGTAAAACTGAATTATATTTCTCAATATTAGCCTTCTCTCGCTTGAAAACCTCTAAATTCGGCTTAGTTTTACTTTCAAATGGATAAACAAGATTAAAGACAAACACTCTTCCCGAAGGAGTTTTGTATATAAAATCTTGTCCATAATATGTTTCATAGCCATGACCATTTTTAGGAACTCTTCTTCCAGGAGAAATATACTTGTATCGAAATGCATCATTAAGTGCAAATATCCTGTTGTTTGGAATATGAGAATTAATCATTTTTACAAAATCTACAACCTGGCCACTTTTTATCAAACTCATGATAAAAAGTGGCTCATAACCATTATTCTCTAGCTTTTTATTTATTAAATGTATATATCTTAATATACTTGCATGTAGCCATGCTGAGGGACCAAATATAGCTAAAGCCCCATCTAATATAAAAGCCATTTTTGATAAAATATCCAAAGAGCCCTGTTCTTCTAAACAACGGATATAATGAATAGGAATTAGATGCTCAAGGACTTGCATTGTTCTAGAAAGAGCTACTACGTTTGATTGATACTCATTGATCTCTTCCCAAATCCTAAGACAATCAGTCGGATAAATTGGTTCACCGCACTTACAATAGATTTGCTCCTCTAGGTCCTCAATTCTAATATCCCGTTCATCACATTCCTCATTGGGACATTTATGCAAAAATAAATGGGGTCTTTCTTCTAAAGATGTATTAAATTCATTGGGTCTTATTGAAGCTAAATAGAATAAAGTTGATCGTAAACTCGTTTTTGGGTCATCTGATTTTATCCTAAATTCGTACAATAATTTATCTAATTGTGCCCTAAAACTATCTCGAACAGATTTATACCCATCTAGGATCACATTCGAACTAGGTAAAGTAAATGAAATAGAAGAGTTGTTTTGTTGAAGCTTTGCCACCTCAAAAGGGTTAACAAACCCCCCCTTTTTATTGAGTAGCCTGTATTTATTTAATTCTATTAACAGGCTACCAATTTTTATATAACCCATTTTGGTACTTGGGATAGCCTCCTCGACACTTGATTCATAAATACTACCATCTACGGCTATAATAAATTCAGGCAAATAATCACTTTTCAAAGTTGGCATAACAAATTTTTTTTTGATTTCGTCGCGTTCTTTACCATCAATCGGACTTAACAGCTTACATTTATCAAGGAATTCCTTTACATCTGGACTTTTTATTAAATTCATATGTGATGATTTATTTGCAAACTCTCCATCATAAGGCATTATATAACCACCTAATCATTCTGGTTTAAAAAGATCGATCTGTACTGGTACTACAAACGGACTAGACAAAGTTTTAACTCTGGCAAATCCAACATCTTGTGCTTTCAATAAGGAACGACTAAAATCTGCAAAATCATAAAACTTAGTTAGCTCTTTGATTTCTTTTTCATTATTTAAATGGGTTACAAACCAATTTTCTGTATTAGCCAAAATATTCGGATGAATTGATGAAACTTCTTGTGTCGCATAAACTAATGCAATATTGTATTTAGCCCCTTCTTTTGCTATCCGAGGCCATGTTTCAGTTAAATCCATATTTTTTCCAATTAAATTATGTGCTTCTTCAATGTATATTACAATATTCGGCGGAGGAACGTCTTTGATAAATTGCTCCATTGATTTGTTAAAAATATATTCAGCGATTTCTAGACTAATATTTTTCCGAATCGTTGGGTCTCCAACGGACAAGTCAAGAATAACGATTTTCCCTTCTCTTAAATGGCTATATATTTCTTCGCCGACAGCAATCCTCCCTCTATTTGGCGAATGGTACTTTTTAGCTACATCAAGTATTTTGTAACCTGATATATAATTGTTATTACTATTTTTTTGAACCATCATGTCTAGGAGGTTGCTTAAATCTACATCTACCCAAGGTTCTCCACTTTTAGATTTTGGCAACTCATTTTTTACGTTCCGGATAATTTCAAACCATTTATTGGCATCCGGCAAATTCATTGATACTATACCACTTTTTTCATTAACACTAAATGATTTAAAATTCTCTTGACCTAACTTTTTAAAAACAATATCCCTAACATCTTTATTTGCAGGGAAATGAACTCTAAAGTTTTTAGTTGACTTAAAACCCGCTTTATATAAAAGAACTTGATAAGCTGCTACCCTTCTCATCCATCTTCCATAAGCAGATTCCCACCTATCCTTTGGTTCCTCCAATGACATGTTTATAAAACTTTTTTTGTAATCGGCATCTATACTATTTGCAGCCTGAAGTTCACGCTTAATAACATTAAATCCTTCATTGATTTTTTCATAAAAGTTATTCCGTAAATCTAGAAACCCTGCTGTTTGTATCATTCTGTATCGAACAGTCTGATCAGGATAAACATTCGCTAATGCTCCATTATCTTGTTTATTTGCATTAGCATATTCCCCATTAATATCAAAAATAATTTGACCAATCTTTACATTGCCTTCATCGGCAATTTTCTTTACAACTGAAACTGTCTTCTTAATCATATTTGACTTTCCAGTTCTCGTCATACCAAGTACAGCCGTTCGCCTTGCTAAAAAATCATATGGAAAAATAGTAAACGGCACATTTTTTTCCTTTGAACTTCTATGTAACCTATCTGTTGAAGTATATCTTACCGTACCAATTTGAATAGGAGGCAGTAATTTTGTAAAACCTTGTTCCTTTGCATTTTCAATTGAACGTTTACGTTGAAGTGGATCAATGTGATTTACTATCTGCTGCAACGCTTCACCACGAGGACGATAAACAGACAATCTAGTGCTTACATAAAAAGTTTCTAAATCACTTCCCAAGTAAAGCTGCCCATCTCGTTTATAGAAAGTCCCAATGACCCTACAATCTAATCCACCAAATTGCATTTGGTTTTTAGTTATTTCATCATAATCCTCACTTAAATAAATATTAGTCTGATTTTGAAAATAATCTATTTTCGCCCTTACTAAATCATCATCCTGAGGTAACTTTGTAGATCCAACAACCCTTAATAATATTACTTGTTTATCTTCTTCATGAACGTCTTTGTATTGATCAGGATTAAAGGAAGCAGCTACTAGAAAACAATTATGCGGGATACCTACCGCCTGATTCTTCCATAAATCATTAGTCATGACTTTTGCATAATCATAATCAATGTGATATATCCATCCTACAAATGAGCTATTCTGTACGAGCTTAACTAATTCATCTTCTTTTAAAAGTTGATTAAAATTGTCCAACACATCTATCACCTTTTGAAATAGTCTTATAATAAAAATATAACTATTTTTTTCAATTCGTTCAATCATTTATTATTCTAACTAATCTTCTTTTTTTCCAGCTGATTCATTTGTTTTGAATCAGTGATAGTTCAAACATTTCAGAGCGCTTCCTTTTGAATGACTTCATTATCGATAAATGTTACAGCTAGTTAGAAAAAATATTATACTTAACAAAGTCGTACTGAATTAAATTTCAAACTCCAACCACTAGTGATTTTTCATAATTCATTATATTTGAACTAAATTTCCTACTTGCAATCCTTCTTACACACCTTTCTCCTTGACCGGTCAATCGGGGCATGACATATGTACCGGATTGTTCAAATGGATCGCCGGTCTGTACTTTTTGGCACAAAACCGTTAAAATCTATGGTCTATACCACAAACACAAAGGGTGAAAAGATTGGAACCCTGCATGAACCATTCTTGGGATTTAGACGAATCCGAAGCATTACGAATCCAAAAGCATTTGGCCTCCAAAGTGATAAAAAAAGACCAACTGGATGCAGTCAAGTATGTTGCCGGTGTGGATGTCGCTTATGATCAAAAATCCGGGAAACTGGTTGCGGCTGCTGTGGTGCTGGATGCCGGATCACTGGATGTCGCGGAAACAGCGATCGCCGAAGACGTTGCCCGATTCCCTTATATTCCGGGTTTATTTTCATTCAGGGAAATCCCACCCATTGCCAAAGCATTAAAAAAATTAAACATCTCACCGGATCTGATTGTTTGTGACGGGCAAGGGATCGCACATCCAAGACTATTTGGGATCGCAAGTCACTTAGGCGTTTTATTCGATGTCCCCACGATCGGCTGTGCCAAAACAAGATTGATGGGTGAAGCCGGACAGCCGGAAATTCAAAGGGGCAGCCATGCTCCCCTGACCGATCACGGTGAGGTGATTGGCAACGTATTGCGGACTCAGGATCATGTAAAACCGATCTATGTTTCAATTGGTCACCGTATCTCCTTATCGACAGCCTGTGACTGGATTTTAAAGCTTTCTCCGCATTACCGCCTGCCCGAAACAACACGGAAAGCCGACCAAACCGTCCGCAGGGCTTTAAAAAACCGCCTTTCCTTCTAAAATTCAACAAAAACAAACCCCTGCCACATGCAGGCAGGGATCATCCCATTAAACGCCCAACCGAACCAACTCGACGACATACTCTGTGAGAAACAACTCATGATTGTAGATATTTAAAGTTTGTTGCCCTGTTTCCACTATGAGTGCTTTATAGACAATGCGACGTTTACGTGTGGAATTGTCCGGTTTGATAACGACAAAAACTTTGCCACTTCGTTGCAGCAGGAAGATCCATATCCGCCCCGATGAAACGATTTGGATTTCTGGAATCAACACCTTGAAATAATGAACCGAAGAGGAAAAGCACAAACTCCCGGTCGTTCAAATTGGTTAAATGAAGTTAAATGAAAAGAATCCATTGTGATTCAAAGCAGATTTCCTCCTGATCCCCCTGACAAAAGTTCCCCGTTGCCGTTCTTCAGCCGTATTTTATCAAGTTTATATTTTAGATCGAACCATTTCGGTTCCATCTTTGTAGTTTTTTGATTAATGTTGAATGGTCAATCCCAAGAACCTTCGCGGCTTGACGAAGGGACGGTTGCGACTTCATCGTCGCTAAAACCAACTGTTGTTCATACCTCTCCACTCTCTCCTTTAATGTGAGCGGATTATTCACCAATTGTGCATTTTGAATATGAGCAGGAAGGTGGTGAAGCTCGATTACAAGGGATGGAACGGAGACAATCAGATTCTCCATCAGATTTTTAATTTCCCTTACATTCCCCGGCCAATTATAACGGCACAACTGTTCCTTGGCGTCGCGACTGAGACGTTTTTGAACGTGGAATTTTTTTGAGTAATGCATAAAGTAATAATCAATAAGAGCAGGCACATCTTCAGGCCTCTCCGACAAAGGGGGGATATGAATCTCAACAACCTGCAGACGGTAAAACAAATCCTGACGAAAGCGTCCTTCTTTCACCAGACTACGCAAATCCCGGTTGGTCGCGGAAATCACACAGACGTTCACAGGGCGTGCTTGGACGCCACCTATCCGATAAACCTGGGGATCTTGCAGCACCCGCAACAGCTTCGTCTGCAAAGCAAGCGGCATTTCACCAATTTCATCAAGTAAGATCGTTCCACCATCCGCCAATTCAAACAATCCTTTTTTCCCCCCCTTGCGAGCTCCTGTAAAAGCACCAGGTTCATATCCAAACAGCTCCGACTCAAGCAGTGCCTCCGGTATCGCAGCACAATTCACTTTGATAAACGGTTTATTCCTGCGATCACTCAAATGATGGATGAGGTTTGCGATCACTTCTTTGCCAACGCCGGATGGGCCAAGCAACAGTACGTTTGTTGGATACGGAGCCACCTGTTTCACTTTTCCGACAATCTCTTTCATCCATTTGCTTTCGGAAACAAAAATGTTGTCTCCATCCGTCGTCAGGTGATACTGATGTCGGTTCAGTTCGGAAAGTCCGACCACCTTCTCCAATTCTTCCGTCAGCCGGTTCAAACGCGTAATATCACGAACACTCGTGACTACCAGTTGGATTTCTCCAGCTTCATCGAATACGGGATTCCCGGTAATAATTACCTCCTTACCATTCCTCAAGTTTTGCATCAGCGATATAGAACGCTTATGTTCGATCACGAGAAGGGAAACCGAATTATTGATGTAGCCTTCTTTAATCAAATCATTCATGTGGCGGCCAATGAGCTCTTCCCGCCGGGTCTCCGACAGCTTCTCATATGCAGAATTCACAAGGAGTGTAACTCCGGAACCATTGGTAACATATACGCCATCCGGAATCCACTCGATAATTTCCGCAATTTGTTCCAACTGTTCCGGGTCAAAGCATTTTGCTTTCAGTATGATAACCACCCCACGCGAAAAAATAATCGGTTCTTCAGTGGTGAAATTTATCATCGAACGGTGAATTTCGTCACCATTTTATTATAACAACGATAATCGGGAATAATCAAAAAAATCAATCTATAATCAGTGAAAAAATTCACCAATCACTGTTCGCCTACCATTTTCATGGCATATGTTGCGTGTTTTTTATGTTGGCACAATTTTTGCTTTTGAAATATAAACGAAAATCATATTTGTGATAAAGGAGGTATGAGCATGGCCAACATCGTGAAAGCACGCCCGAAGCTGTACGTCTTGGACAACGGACGGATGAGGATGGACAAAAACTGGATGATCGCCATGCACAATCCTGCTACTGTTGACAATCCAAACGCACCTGCGGAAATGATCGAGTTTCCGATTTATTCTGTCTTGATTGATCATCCAGAAGGAAAAATTCTTTTTGATACCTCATGTAACCCCAATTCCATGGGACCTCAAGGTCGCTGGTCAGAAGCCACCCAGTCGATGTTCCCCTGGATCGCAAGCGAGGAGTGTTATCTGCACAATCGCTTGGAACAGCTAAAAGTGCGTCCGGAAGACATTAAATTCGTAATTGCTTCTCATCTCCATCTCGATCACGCTGGCTGTCTCGAAATGTTTACCAATGCAACCGTGATCGTCCATGAAGACGAATTCAACGGGACCCTGCAAGTTTACGCTCGTAACCGCTCTGAGGGAGCGTACGTTTGGGCCGACATTGACGCTTGGATCAAGAACAACCTGCAGTGGCGCACCATTAAGCGCGACGAAGATAACGTCCCGCTGGCTGAAGGAGTACGAATCCTCAACTTTGGCAGCGGACACGCATGGGGGATGCTCGGACTGCACGTTAAACTCCCGGAAAAGGGCAACATTATCCTGGCTTCCGACGCGATTTACAGTTCTGAAAACTTCGGGCCTCCGGTAAAACCACCGGGGATTATCTACGATTCACTCGGATATGTAAAAACAGTGGAGCGCATCCGCCGGATTGCGCAAGAAACCCAGTCGGAAATCTGGTTTGGTCATGATTCAGAGCAATTTAAGTCGTTCCGAAAGTCCACGGAAGGATATTACGAATAAGATCCAAGACTCTCAACACCATGTTTTCGTATAAAGGAGGCATTGTCAAATGAAAATACGCGCCGCCGTTTTGTATGAAATGAACCTGCCGGCTCCTTACAAGGACAGCCGGCCACTTCGAATAGAAACTCTTGACCTTGACCCGCCCCAAATGGGCGAAGTACTTATTCGCATACGCGCAGCTGGTTTGTGCCACTCGGACCTTTCTGTCATTAACGGCAGCCGGCCCCGTCCCATCCCGATGGTCCTTGGTCACGAGGCGGCAGGCGAGGTCGTTGAAGTCGGGCCTGGTGTAACCGACCTCCGGCCTGGCGATCATGTTGTCTGCGCCTTTGTACCCAGTTGCGGACACTGCCTGCCCTGCCAAGAAGGTCGGCCAGCCCTCTGTGAACCGGGCGCCAATGCTAACGGTGTGGGAACTCTCCTGTCCGGGGAGAGAAGGTTACACAAAGACGGAACGGACATTCATCACCATCTGGGCATATCGGGGTTTGCGGAGTATGCGGTCGTATCGAGGAACTCTTTGATTAAGGTCGATCCCGAAATACCGTTTGATGAAGTCGCACTCTTCGGGTGTGCAGTGATGACCGGAGTTGGGGCTGTGGTGAATTCCGCCCGCGTCCCAGCGGGTAGCAGTGTAGCTGTTGTTGGATTGGGTGGAGTCGGCCTGTGCGCCATACTGGGTGCCCTTGTAGCAGGAGCAAGAACCATTGTAGCTGTGGATATAAATCCCGCAAAGCTCAAGACGGCACTGGAACTGGGGGCAACTGCAGCATTTGACGCACGCGATCCGGAAGTGACGGAACAAATTCGTGCGGAAACCGACGGCGGTGTGGAATTTGCATTTGAAACCGCTGGTGCAGTTCCCGCTATGCAGACTGCAATCAACATCACGCGTCGCGGTGGCACAACCGTCACGGCAGGACTCCCCCATCCGAAACACCATCTCTCTTTCCCGCAAGTCTTGCTCGCCGCTGAAGAACGAACCATTAAGGGGTCTTACGTTGGAAGCTGCGTTCCGGCACGCGACATTCCTCGTTTTATCGAGCTTTACAAAAAAGGGCGCTTACCGGTCAATCGGTTGCTGACTGACCACTTGCGTCTCGAGGACATTAATGAAGGATTTGACCGCTTGGTTCGCGGTGACGTTTCACGGCTTGTTGTCACGATGTGAGTATGCAAAGTTGAAGGAGAGATTATAAATGAATTCAGAACTAGGTCGGTACTCTCTTTTTATCGGAGGGAACTGGACGGATGGACAATCGGGGGAAACGTTTGACGTCATTAATCCGGCGACCGAAGAAGTGATTGCCACGGTTCCAAACGCCTCCCCTTTAGACATGCAGGCTGCGATTGAGGCATCCGTTGCAGCTCAGGCAGAATGGGCCGACACTCTGGCCTCGGAACGTGCGCATATCTTGCAAAAAGCAGCAGCACTCATGCGTCAGCGCGCCGACTCCCTGGCCCGTATCATAACGATGGAAGAAGGCAAACCACTCTTTGAGGCACGTGGGGAAATTGCCTATGCAGCTTCTTTTCTAGAGTGGTTTGCTGAAGAGGGGAAACGGATCTACGGCGACACCATTCCCTCTGGTTCGCGCTACAAGCGGATTATTGTTCTTAAACGACCGGTGGACGTCACAGCGTCCATCACCCCTTGGAACTTTCCTGCCGCCATGATTACTCGTAAGTTGGGCCCGGCACTCGCTGCCGGTTGTACGATGATTGTCAAGCCATCGGAACTCACACCTTTATCGGCACTTGAAATCGCCCGTGTGTTCGAAGAAGCCGGACTTCCGAAGGGTGTTTTGTCGGTGGTGGCAGGAACAGACGCGCCGGCGCTCACCAAAGTTATTATGGATGACTCCCGCGTCCGCAAGGTTTCCTTTACGGGATCCACAGAGGTCGGCAAGATCCTGATGCGTCAAGCCGCCGATACCGTGAAGAGGCTCTCTCTTGAACTCGGGGGGCATGCGCCGTTTATCGTCTTTGAAGATGCCGATTTGGACACCGCTGTCGGCAACGCAGTGACTTGCAAAATGCGCGGTATGGGCGAAACGTGCGTCTCGGCCAACCGCTTCTACGTCCACCGCTCGATTTTAGAAGCCTTTACCGAAAAGTTGGCTACACATTTGTCAAGCATGCAAGTGGGGAATGGATTAGACGAGAAAGTCCTTGTCGGTCCGCTCATCGAGCCGGCTGCGGTGAAAAAAGTGGAATACCATGTACGTGATCCAAGGGAGCAAAGCTCGTCACCGGTGGCAGCTGCTGCGGAGACCGCGGTTATTTCTTTGAACCCACCGTACTTACCGATGTTAATCACTCTATGGTCATCACGCAGGAAGAAACATTTGGCCCTGTTGCCGCCATACTTCCTTTTGACACCGAGGAGGAGGTCATTCGGGCGGCCAATAACACTCCATATGGTTTGGCGGCTTACTACTTCACCCGGGACGTCGGCCGGGTGATACGGCTTGCGGAACAACTCGAATACGGGATTCTCGGGGCCAACGACGGCCTGCCGTCTACGGCACAAGCCCCGTTTGGTGGAGTTAAGGCTTCCGGGATCGGACGGGAAGGCAGTAAATACGGAATTGAAGAATACTTAGACATTAAGTATCTGTCTCTCGGGATTTCATGAAATTACCAAAGATACTTTCCGGCATCCGGCAAAAGTCTGACGTTGGGAAAACGAGCCCTTTTCTCGTTTTCCCTTTTTCCATAATGATTTATATAATAAAAAACCCCTGCCACATGCATGCAGGCAGGGATCATCCCATTAAATTTTCAATTCGCCCAACCGGACCAACTCGACGACAGCTTGGGAACGCCCTTTTACATTTAACTTTTGCATGACGTTACTGATGCGCACTTTTAAAAACTTTGGAACAGGATTTCATTGGGAACAGTGTTTCAGATAATGGGTTATAAAGTCCAAATTACCCAATCAATTTCTTTAAAGTTAACTTCTTTACATTTTCCACCAATTTCAACTGATAGTTTTTAACCTCGCGCTTACTTCTTCTGGTATTTTTCCCAAGAAATAGTCTTCGATCAATTCCCAAAACTCTTTCGTTGATACTTCATTTTTAAACAAATATGTTAACATTTCAACCGATGTTTTATGTCTTTCATATACATTAGTCAGAACTCGATTTTCATATTGTGTAGGATTGTTTACTTCACGGTATAACTGAAAAAATGAGTTGATACGAATGTAAATTTCCGGATTATCGCCTCCGGTTACTGAATAAATTAGTAATCCCATTGCCTCAACCAATCCAAGCAAGATAAATGTTTTTTCGATTTCTTTTCTGTTTCCTTTTGATAAGTACATTTCATAACGATTGTTCTCAACCTCAGATGTATTTTGATTTGATAGGATTTGTTTCATTTTGGAATTTACCCAATCTAAAAAGCCACTGTAGCTGCTGTTAAGCAGTGTGTACTTTTTGCGCCCTTCGTCAAAACGGATGAAGCTGTTATAAAAGTTTGCATGTTTTTTTGTCAGCCGGTCGAAATTCTCCGCGCTATACAGACAAACCATCGCAAGGTTTTCACAATAATATTTATCTTTTTTTGTCTGCCTTTTTAGCTCTTGAGCAAACTCTTCGATGGAGAAGTATTGATTGTTTCGGGCGTATTTACCAAAAATGCTGGAAACTTCACCCACCAGATTCTGTAACTCCAATTTAAATTGAGTGATGTTACTTGTTTTTATCAGAAAATCAATCAGTAAGACAGATTGAATGGAATCAAGAAAAAACAAATTTAAACTTTCATCTTTTGAATGAAACAAGTATTTAAACTGTGGGTAAGACAAAGATGTATAATGATCTTGCCATAAGTTTTTTAAATTACACTGGTAAACGCTTTTTTCTTTTCCTTGTTTTTTGCGAACTAAGGTGAAGTAACGACCAAATTGTTTGATTAATTTGTTTTCAATCTCTTTGTCGACCAAAAAATATTCATTAGCAAAAATGCTCCTCGGTCTGGCAACGATGGGCGAATAGTTCATCTTCAATTTGAAATCTTTTTCAATGATTAATAGTGCCGTTTTTAGCTTGTTATCAATATCCTCAACCTGGTCAGTGACATTCTTTTTTTCAAAGATATAGCGAAACTCATCTGACCTGACAAGCAATTTACGAATAGGGGAGCTCTCTTTGCTTTTTTCCGCCAGTTTTAATATTTTCTCCATCACCTGAATCAGTTGGTGTTTTTTTATAGTTGAAATTCCATGCAATCGATTCACATGAACAAAATCTTTCGGAAGGAAATCGAAATAAGCATACCCTTTATTCAGAGAACGTGCAGCACGTCCAATTTCTTGGATATAGTCACACACATTTCCAGTTGGTGCGAAGTGATACACATTTTGAATATCAGGAATATCTATCCCCATTCCAAACGCCTTAGTTGCGAGCATAATTTTCGTTTCGTTATTTTTATATTTCAGGTAATTAATATTTTTGTCTTCCTTCTCCATGCTACCATAATAACTTGAAAGATTACTGATTAATTTAGTTGATCCGTATACCCTTGCAAATTGCATAAAGTCAAGTATTAAACGTACAGTAGGAAAATAAACCAGCGTTTTTTGCCCTCTCTGCAGGAAAGTTTCCAACCGAACCAAAAGAATCTTAAATTTGTCGCTTAAGTACTCATTATATTTTTGCTGCTCGAGATCCTTTTGCCTAATTTTGACCTCAATATCATCTCTCTTAATATAACCAAAATAACTGATTGGATTGATTAAGTTCAGACTATCCCGGGTTTCTGCATACATATCTTCAACACCGCCATAGATTGCTGTGGCAGTAAACGTAGCAATCGGAAATTGCATTTCTTTCCTAAGTTTTTGTAAATAACTGCCCAAATACCAATAATCTGAACGGAAAGCTTTTCCCCAAGTAGTAACGATGTGAGCCTCATCAATTACAAACAGACCGACTTTCCTCTCGCCGATCAGTTGTGAAATGTCGGATCGACTTAATAAAGTTTCAGGAGAAATGTAGAGAATGGAGATTTTTCCTTGCTTTATTTTCTCCATGATATCCAATTTTTCTACCGGGGTAAGTTCGGAGTTGATTGTTGCCGAAATATCCACATTTTTACTTTGCAACCCCTGTACTTGGTCTGTCATAAGTCCGATGAGCGGAGAAATGACGATTGTCATTAAATTATATTTATGCGCCAAGTATATGGCCGGGATTTGAAACATGATTGATTTACCGGCACCTGTAGGAGATGTGACAAAAATATCATTGTAATCTTCTTTGTTGAGTGATTTCTCCGCTTGCTTAATGATATCATCTATAATTTGACTCTGTGATACCAATATTGTCTCTTTTTTATTTGAAGGATCATTGATGTTTTTGTACATTTTGAGCAGTCTAAATGAATCATATCCCCAATACTTTTTTAAAATTTTTAAGTACTCTTCCTCGTAAACTCTCTTGGTTTCAAGTTTCTTCGTGGATAAAATCAGTTGGACTTGTTCCTTATACAGGTATTGAAGAAGGGTTAACCGATTATAATAGTAATTTGGAAAAGAATTCAATTCACCGGAGTAAGTAATATGAACTACTTTTCCATTTATTTTTCCCTGTGTAACATCATGAATGAACTGTAATATCTGATCCTCTTCTTCAGAAAGCTCTAAATAGGCTTCTTCATAAACACTTTGAACATCCTCTGGCAGCTGATCTTCGTTCTCAAAAACATAAAAGTCCAGATCATTCGTTTCGGTAACGTAAGTCACATAATATTGGTTGTCAACTTTTTTGATATCCCCAAAATAAGTTTGCAATATTTCCAGTTCAGCAGATAAGTTATCTGGCCATTCATCATCATGATAATAACACTGATATATCTCATCAATATTATCAATGGGGTATAAAATCGGGAAAGTTTGGTGATATAGGTTATTCTTTAACGTGATAATCTCAAAATAAAGAGAAAATATATCTCTTCCTAGGGTGCTCTAGAATCAGCCAGTTGTTGAATGCTAACTTCAGTGGAATAAGACAATAATTTTTCAATCGTGAGATCGTTATAAAATGATTGATCAAATCCTTTAAACACGAATAAAATGTTTTTTGAGTACCTATCTTTTTTACATTGGACAAATGAAATTGAATCATTGATTTGTTGTGATCCATCAAAGAAATCAACTCCATTCCCTGTGTTTTAAGATGCTAGCTCTTTATAATGTTTCAGGATTAGTATTTTCAATCTTTCCAAGGCTTTCTTTTCAATCTGTCTGATTCGTTCACGAGTGACACCCATGATTTGTCCAATTTCCTCCAAAGTTTTGGTTTGACCATTCTCAAAACCGAATCGAAGTCTTATTATATCTCTTTGTTTTGATGATAATTTTTCCAACAGTTTGTTAATCTCGTCCCTTTCAGATTTACTTTCGACCATATATACCGGGTCTGTATACTCATTAACCTGATATCCTAAAATTCTCATACGTTCGTTATCTATAAATTCGATGAGTTCGGTATTTTCACCCTCTCCTGACACAAGGGCATTTAAAGAAGCAAGATTCAAAAATCGGTGTTCAATTTTCTTAGACTCTTCATACTTCTCTTTCGAGATTCCCAATTGTTTACATATCTCTTCAACATCAATTTTTGGATTATGAAAAAGGTATTTTGTTCAGCTCTTTTTATTTTTAAAACAGTCTCAAATGCATGAGCCGGGATCCTTACCGTCAATCCTGTATCCATGATTGCACGTGTAATATGCTGACGAATCCACCATGTCGCATAGGTGGAAAACTGGTAACCTCGTGTAGGATCAAATCTGTGAATCGCTTTGATTAAACCAATAATCCCTTCTGAAACTAAATCGTCATAGCTTAACTTATGACTAACATAGTTTTGATATCTCAAAGCAATTTTTTGTACAAGCCGTTTATTACTTAAGATCAGATTTTTGAACACCCGTTCTTCACGATATTTTTGATAGTTGCTAATCAGGTCAGTGTTGTTATTGTAATCTTCCGATTCATTATCTATAAAACTTTCAGGTTTTCTTTTTAACTCAAGGCTTAAGATTTCGTCAATATCTAAATCTTCTTCAAAATCAAGTTTGCTAGATCTTTCATTTACAATCTGACAACCTTTTGATCTAAGATAACCCTGAACAAACTCCTCATCGACATCTCGCTTAACAATGCCAGCTATAATTTTTTTGGCTTCTTCTATGTTTATGAATTTTCTTCATGAAAAAGCTGAATGTAGTTGTTTTATCATCGTATAATCCAAATGCATATACCCGACCCACTTTCATAAAAATCAATTATAAATTTACCTCATCACATCGGATATATAACCATGATCACTAGATTCGCATTGTTTTCCTTCCATATTCCATCAATTGAGCATTCCTTTTTGGCGACCTGATGGAGTATCTATCAAACTCTTTATGAAAAAAATTTAAATTTAGAGACAGTAACCCGGCTCGAACAATGAGCCAGGTCTAATCTTAATTCCTCAAAAATGGCGACGGTTTTCCATATGAAGTAATAAACAATTTCTCGCGTGCTCTTGTACTGGCAACATACAAGAGAGAGCGCTCTTGCCTCATTTTCTCTTCTCTTTCTTCTACATCTTTAATTTTTGTAAAAGCACCAAGGGGAACAACTTTTTCATTAACCCCAGCCAGAAAGACAACACGAAATTCGAGCCCCTTACTTCGGTGCATCGTGCCGCAATGAACTGCCTTGTTGCTTAAATGAGATTCTGTTGTGAGAAGTGAGGCGGAAACTCCATTATCTTCCAAGAACTTTCGGTACCTCTCAACCATTCTTTTTGTTCTCGAGAAAAGGCCGATCTCATGAGGTAAAATTCCTTCTCTCAATAATTCCTTCACTTGTTTTAGAATAAATTGTCTCTCAAGGTTTACATTTGTAAAGTTTACGCAGACGGGTTCGGTTCCAGACATAAGCGAGATATCATCTGCAAAATTTTGCCCTCCGTCTAAGTCATCAAAGGGAATATGTCTGATGACTTTCATCGCCTGTTTTCGAATTTGTTCAGTGGTACGGTAGTTAATGCGTAAACGCCTGGATCTTTGCCCGCGAACATCAATTCCGCAACGTGAAAGAACCGCAAAACGGGAGTAAATGCGTTGGTGAGGATCTCCCACAATAAACAGGTCATTTCTGTTTTTCGGAACCAAGGCCCTCAACAATTTAAACGACTCTTCAGTAAAATCTTGAGCTTCATCAACGATGGCAGCACGATAACTCAATCGACCGGGGTTCGTTTCCAGCCATTTTCGGGCAATGCGAATGATATCCGGATATTCATACCAGCCTCTTGCCTCCATCTCACTGCGGACATACTCAACAACTTTCCATATTTCTTCCCGTTCTTTTTTGCTAATTTTCGTTTTCCCACCTTTACGCAGAAAATTTAAATATTCTTCCTTTACTTCGATTCCATAGGGTTGGATAAACCGGTCATATTCTTTCTTGATGAGCATCAGTTGACTTGGGTCTATGTTTAAACAGCTTCCGACTTGCCTCCAGATGATTTCTCGATCTTGGTTACTCTCAATCATTTTGTTGATTTGTACACCGCAATACATTTCAACAATTTCTTTGGCCAACCGGTCGATGTTAATAACATCAATTCTTTGTAACTCCTCAGGTGTACACATGGTGTTTAAGTAGTCTTGTACGATTGCTACCATATTAACGTTAAAGGTGGTAAAGAGAAGTTTCTCATCCGGAAGCAAAAAATCTCTCACCAACTTCCTTGCCCGGTGTAAAGCAACTACCGTTTTGCCTGTTCCGGCTCCTCCGAGCACTTTTACAGAGCCGCTAAAATCTTTCTCGACCAGTTCTTTTTGAGTGGAATGCAAAAACAACCGCCACCGGTCAAAAGGATATTTTAAAATCTCTAACAGCTGTGTATCGGAAGAGATCACAGCCACTTGGCTTGATGTATTTAACATCGCTTGGAGGAATGGTTGATCTGATTTTTCTTGACCTTTCCTTTGTTCTGCCTTGATCTCGGTGACAATCTGAAGTACATCTTGATACGGCTCACCCTGGGCGATCCATAAGAGAGGTTCAAACGTATCTTCCGGAATTTCATCGGCATACTTGTACAGCTCATCGGCTGTTTGAATACTGTATATAACCGGAATAAGCTCTTCCGGTACACCGATGGCAATCAATTGCTTTTCGGTATAATCAGAAAATATTCCTTTTACCGTATTTGAACCGTTCCTTCCCGGGCTTGTCCACATTTGTAAAAGACCCGTCGCCTTATTAACCTCAAATCGCTTCTTTTCCGCCCACTCGTATGCCTGATCATGATTATCAATCCACACAAACAAATTCACATCTTCTTTTTCCGGCTTGACAAGAATCGCCCGGTATTTTTGATTTACACGGACAGAATGGACTTTGGGATCAATCGCACCTTTCACCCGTTCAAAATTCAATCCATGAGCTTCCGGGTGTTCGGTAAGCTGATGAATCATATCCCAAGCCAATTTTTGAACTTGAGGCGGAACTTCTGCGATTGCCTCGGTAAAGGTTTTATGAATGGAAACGATGGGCATAGAAAATTCTCCTTTCAGAATCATAGATAATGGTCACGATATCTGTAGTAGGCAGAAGCTTTCTAACTTCCGCCTACCTCTTTCATCCGTTACTTCAAACCAAACTGCGCCTTTGTATTCAGTTTGTTGTTTTGAAACATCGCGTTCATATTCGAACCGTCGTCATTTTGCCAAGAGTACATAATGGTTTTGATACCGCCAATTTCAGTAGAACTCATTTCTGTTCCCTCAAAACCGATAATTTCTACAACCTCTTCATATGTCATCCCGTTTTTAATCTTTTTGAATTCTTCCATCGTCACTTCATCTTTTTCTTTCACCGCTGGTTCAGGTGTTGACACTGCTGGCACGTCCGCCTTTTCTGAAATTGTTTTTTTATCTACCTGAAGATTGTCTTTTTCTGTGTCTACACTTGACATGAGTGCCGCACATGCTCCCAACATTAAGAACAGTCCCATAAGAGCTCCGCATCCAATCATCCATTTTTTCATCTTTTGTTCCTCCCGAAGAATGAAATGTTGGACTTGACTTGAAGGGAGCGCAAAGAGTTCGTTACAATAAGAGAAAGGCTAATTTAAGGAAGCATAGGTTGAAGGGGTTGCACAAACGAATCTCTTTGCGCGTAAAACCTATGGAGTGATCTCCATCTGTGCAGTCTTCCATTTGGCGGTGGAAAACTGCATCTATGACTCTGCTGATCCTGTTGGCGCAGGTTCAGCAGATCCGGTTTCGATTTGCAGTTGGAACTGGCACTTCCAACCGCAAACATTCCTTTAAGCCTGCTTTCGGGCATCCCCCCTTTCACTTTTCATTGCTTTACAAGAATTACTCCAGTTCTTCGTCTAGTTCTTCTGCCTCATTCTGACAGCTTAATTCCGCCTGTTTCATCACAATTTCAACCGCACTTTTCTCTTTGTCTGGCGGATAACCGTATTTTCTCAACAATTTTTTGACTGTTACCCTCATTTTGGCTCTGACGCTTTCCCGCAGATTCCAGTCCACCGTTAGATTTCTTTTAATCGAATCGGTCAGATCGCGCGCGATCTGCTTTAACACTTCATCTCCCAGGACTTCTTTTGCCGATTCGTTATTGGCCAAAGCATCATAAAAGGCCACTTCATCATCGGATAACCCCGTTTCCTCGCCCCGCTTGTGGGCTTTATTCATCTCTTTTGCCAGCTCAATCAATTCCATGATGACCTGAGTCGATTCAATCGTCCGATTTTGATACTTGATAATTGATTCTTCCAGCATCTCAGAGAACTTTTTCGATTGAATCAGATTCCGTTTAGCGATGGTTTTTACTTTTCCGTTTAACAAGCGTTTGAGCAGCTCTACGGCAAGGTTTTTCTGTTTTAATCCTTTCACCTCGGCCAAAAACTCATCGGACAAGATGGCGATGTTGGGTTTATTGAGGCCAACGGCGCCCAAAATGTCCACCACGCCTTCAGAGATAATGGACTTGGATACCAATTGGTTGATCTCGGCATCCAACTGGGAAGCCGTTTTTTTCTTGCCCGAAGCTGGAATCATCTTGATAATCCCGGCTTTCACCGATTTAAAGAACCCGATTTCCAAGTTCAATTTTTCCGCTTCGGGAGTGGTTGAGCACAAAGCATAAGCTTTTGCCAGCTCGGTAACCAGTTGCAGAAAGTGTTTTTTCTTTTCTTCACCGAGCCCTAATACATAATCAACGGTGGCAACGATGGTTTGCATCCGCTCGGATGGGCTTCCGCTTTTAAACTTGCTGTAATCATGACCGTGAAGCAAATCCTGGATCAGGTCATACTTCTCATGCATGAGGTCAACTGCCAGTTCGGTATCCACACCCGCCGTTTTGCGGTCATTTTCGGTATACTGTTGCAGAGCCTTTTTCAAAGAGTCAGCGATCCCGATATAGTCGACCACCAATCCGCCCGGTTTATCTTTAAACACACGGTTGACACGGGCGATGGCTTGCATCAGGTTATGTCCTTTCATGGGTTTATCAATGTACATCGTGTGCATGCAGGGAACGTCAAAACCGGTGAGCCACATATCGCGGACAATGACAATCTTGAGCTCATCATGGATATCCTTCATCCGGTTGGCGAGAAGTTCGCGCTGCTGTTTTGTGGTGTGATGAGGATGCATTTTTGCCTCATCGCTCGAATTTCCGGTCATCACCACCTTGATGACACCTTTATCCAGGTCGTCACTGTGCCACTTGGGTCTTAACGCAACGATCTCGTTATAGAGGTCAACGGCAATTCTTCTGGACATGGTTACAATCATGGCTTTACCGAACATGGCTTTCTGCCTGGTTTCGAAGTGCTCCACGATGTCTTTGGCGATTTGCTTCAGCCGCTTTTCCGCCCCGACTAAAGCTTCCAACCGGGCCCATTTGGATTTGAGCTTCTCTTTCTCATCCAGTTCCTGATGTTCGGTGATCTCTTCATACTCCTCATCGATCTTCGGTTTCTCTTCCTCCGGCAGGGAGAGTTTGGCAATCCGGCTTTCGTAGTAGATCTTTACGGTCGTTCCGTCTTCCACCGCGCGGGTCATATCATAAATGTCAATGTAGTCCCCAAACACAGCCGGCGTGTTTTTATCCGCCAACTCAACAGGAGTGCCGGTAAATCCGATGTACGAAGCGTTGGGCAAGGCGTCCCGCATATATTTGGCGAAACCGAACTTGACCTTGGCCTCGTCTTTTCCTTTCACCACTTCCGCGCTGAACCCGTACTGGCTCCGGTGCGCCTCATCGGCAATCACCACCACATTGCGGCGGTCGGTCAGCACCGGCATCTGATCTCCTTTTTCCTCCGGGGCAAACTTGTGGATCGTGGTAAAAATGATGCCCCCGGACTCCACATTGAGCAGCTCGCGCAGTTCTTTGCGGGAATGGGCCTGTTTCGGAGTTTGGCGCAACAACTGCTTGGACTTGCTGAACGTGGAGAAAAGCTGATCGTCGAGGTCATTGCGGTCAGTGATCACCACTATCGTCGGATTGTCCAGTTCAGAGACCAGTTTTCCGGCATAAAAGACCATGGACAAACTTTTCCCGGAACCCTGAGTATGCCAGATCACCCCGATTTTGCGGTCCGATTGTTCCTTGGTTGCCCGGATCGTGCTCTCAATCGCCTTCACCGTCGCGTGATACTGATGATATCCGGCTAAAATCTTGTAAACATTTTCCCCATCCGTTTGAAAAAAGATGAAATGCCTTAAAATATCCAGGAAACGTTCTTTTTCGAACATTCCCTTGATCAAAACTTCCAGTTGCGGAATGGCGTCCGGGGCGATATCCTCCCCGTCAATCGTCCGCCACATCATATACCGGTCTTCGTTGGCGGTCAGGGAACCCGCCCGGGCGTTCACCCCGTCACTGATGACAGAGAAGGCATTGTAAATAAACAGGGATGGAATCTTCTTTTTGTAAGTCTGGATCTGATTGTATGCTTTGGTAATGTCGGTCTCTTCATTGGAAGCACTTTTTAATTCGATCACCACCAGCGGCATTCCGTTGACGAAAACCACCAGATCCGGGCGTTTCTCCACTCCGTTTTCAATGACGGTAAACTGGTTGACGACCAGCCAGTCGTTATTGTGGGGATCTTTAAAGTCGATGGGCCAGACTTTTTCCGTCTTAAAGCTGCCGTCTTCCCGCTGAACCTGGACATCAATTCCGTCCGTGATCATTTGATGAAACGCCTGGTTGTTCATCAGAAGATTGGGACTTTGCGGAATCAAAATCTTGCGAACGGCTTCTTCAATCGCAGACTCCGGAAGGTGAGAGTTGATGCGGGACAGGGCATCCCGCAATCTCTCTTCCAAAATGACATCACTGTACTCGTTGCGTTCCGGGTAATCACCTTCAGGGGAAATCTCAGGGCCGTAGCTCACATCGTAGGCTAACTCTTGAAACCACTCCAGGGAAGCTTGTTCAAGCTCATACTCGTTGAAGCTGCTCATCTTGTTGTCTCCCTTCGTTTTCTAAAGGTACGCGGATTTCACCGGACATGAGTTTGGGCAGGAGGGTGTCGCGGAGATCTTGTAATAACTCAATTTCTTTCTGATTTTTTAGTATAGAATTAAAAATCGGTTCAACTAATGAATGAAAATTATCCATTACCTGCTGATCCGGAACGATTAACTTAATTTTTGAGAACTCCGTTTTATTGAGATTCAAAGTTGTACTCCCACCGCTTCCCAAATTTCTAATATGATCGGAAAGATTACTCAAAGACAAGTACATAAAGAGATAACTAATATTATCTTTGCAAATGACACTATTAATTTGCTGATTGGTTTGACTTGGTTCTGAAGTTATTGTCACTAACCCTGGAGTAGCTATACAACTTACGTTTATAGAGTTAGGAGGCAAAGTTTTTTTAGGCTGTGATTCAACACCTTTTTTAGATAACATTCTTTCAGTGCGTGATACAAACACTTTTCCATGCATATCTGGAATTGTTATAAACGGCATATAGTCTCCATAGTTTTCCTTTATTTTTGTTGAAGGTGTTTTCCCACAAATTATCCCATCCTCTTTCGATAGTTCTTGAATAGTGTTTATACTCCACCCCTTAGGAATCAACCCTAACTCACTTTCAGCAAACTCTCCATCCTGAAACGGCTCAAAGTCAACAAACCAGGATTTAAAGATCGCTTGTGCCATTTCTTCAAGATTTTTGTTGATTTGGTTGTTGAGTTCGATTTTTCTATCAAGTGATGACAAAATTGAAGCAATTTTTCTTTGCTTTTCCAAAGATGGTAGATAAAATTCAAAGTCTAAAATTCTTTTAGGAGAAGTATGTTTGACTGTTGAACCAGTAGCAGTAGCTAAAATATGATGTCGATATTTATTAGAGCACAGTAGATAGTAAAGAAAATCCTTATCCAATCTTTTATCTTTGACTGAGACTTTTCCAAGTCTCTGATTATGAAGCAATTTTTTTGAGGGAATTTGAGGTACTATAGCAGGATAGCCTAATGTATCTCCATTTTTACTTAGATCAGTCATAGTAATTAGAAGATCACCAGGATCTAAAATATACTCTTCAGGGAAATTATTTATATTTTGGTAAAATTTATATTTATCTCCTGAAAAGCCCCCACCTATTTTAAAATTACCAGGAGTTAAAAGAATTAGTTCGGTTTCTTCTTCGGAAAAATATTTTCCTTTAAAAGCAAATCCGTGCTTAATTTCAATTAAGTCTCCTAACTTTGTTTTAATCACATCCTTTTCAAAACTCATACCCAATCCCCCGTAGATTCTTTCTAATCTCCTCTTCCAACTCCCGAGACTTCGCAAACTGATCCGCCAACTCACTCGTCAAGCGAACCATCTTATCCTCAAACGCTTCCCCGTCTTCTTCCGTCTCTTCAATACCAACATAACGACCCGGAGTGAGAATATACTCATGCTCCCTTACTTCCTCCAAAGTCGCCGATTTACAGAATCCCTTGATATCTTCATACTCTCCCGCTTCTTTTTGCCCCCGCCATGCATGGAAGGTTCGGGCGATCTTTTGGATATCTTCATCACTTAATTCCCTGCGGACACGGTCAACCATATGGCCCAGTTTGCGGGCGTCGATAAAGAGGATTTCCCCTTTGCGGTTGCGGTGGTTTCTGGCCGCTTTGTTTTTGGTCATCACCCAGACGCAGACGGGAATTTGGGTAGAGTAAAAGAGCTGCCCCGGAAGGGTGACGATGGCTTCAACCAAGTCATTCTCAATCAAATTTTTTCGGATGGTTGCTTCACTGCTGGTGTTGGTGGACATGGAACCGTTCGCCAGGATAAAGGCAGCTGTTCCGCTGGGAGCCAGTTTGGAGACGATGTGCTGAATCCAGGCGTAGTTGGCGTTTCCGGCTGGCGGAACCCCGTATTTCCAGCGGAGGTCTTCGGTTAAGCGCTCGCCGCCCCAGTCGCTGACGTTAAACGGCGGATTGGCCAGGATGTAGTCCGCTTTCAGGTTTTTATGCAGGTCATTGTGGAAGGTATCCGCATGGTGTTCGCCCAGGTTATTGTCGATCCCTCGAATAGCCAGGTTCATTTTGCAGAGGCGCCAGGTGGTCGGGTTGGATTCTTGTCCGTAGACAGCCACATCCCCAATCTTACCTTGATGGGCTTTGATAAACTCCTGGCTTTGGACGAACATTCCGCCCGATCCGCAGCAAGGGTCGTAAATCCGGCCCTTAAATGGCTGAATCATTTCAACCAGCAATTTAACGACGGTACGCGGGGTGTAGAATTGCCCACCGTTTTTTCCTTCGGCACTGGCAAAGTTATTGAGGAAGTACTCGTATACCCGTCCCAGCACATCGTGGGCCTGGCTGTCTTTGTCCCCCACTTTGAACGAGAATAAGTCGACAATCTCGCCCAATTTGGTTTTGTCTAATTCCGGGCGGGCGTAATCTTTGGGAAGCACACCTTTTAACGACTTGTTGTCCCGTTCGATGGCCAACATCGCATTGTCGATGATTTGCCCGATCTCCGGTTTTTTGGCGTTGGCTTTGATATGAGACCAGCGGGCTTCTTGAGGAACCCAGAAGATATTGTTTGCAAGGTATTCATCGGGATCTTCGGGGTCTGCCCATTCATCTTTGGATAAGCGTTCGTATTCTTCCTCAAACGCATCGGATATGTACTTCAGGAACAGCAAGCCCAACACCACGTGTTTGTATTCGGCTGCGTCCATGTTGTTTCTCAATTTGTCCGCCATGTTCCACAGGCGTTGTTCAAATCCCAATTCGGCGCTGTTGTTGTTGGATACTGCCATCACTTAAGGCCTCCTCAGTCCAATAATTGATCGTAAATCTGCTGTCTCTTTTTCTCCCACCGCTCTTTGGCTTTGCGGACGGTTTCGAGATAGAGTTGATGTTCTTTCCGGTACTCTTCGACAATCTTCCGTTGTTCTTCTATATCCGGCAGCGGAATCTCCATCTCACCCAGATCCGCCGGGTTAATATTCATCACGGTGGTTCCGCGTTGGAACGTTTTCACCAATTGGGTGCCAACCGGGCTTTCCAAAAAGATTTTTACATATTCGCTCATCACTTCTTTCGAAAACCGGACTACGATAATATTCGCAGAAGCGATCACTTTTTTGGGCAATTCCCGAACGACCGCCACTTTGTTGACCGTCCCCCGGCAGGTCATGACCAAATCTCCGGGTTCCAATTCGTAACGCCTTACTTTCCGGTACTCTTCATCGATCGTGTCCATCCCTTCCCAAATAATCTCCCCATCTTCGATATTGGAGATATTGAGAACCGATATTTCCCCGGGTTGGATATGGCTTTTCATAATCGACTTTCCGCGAAAAAGTTCGGCGATCTCTTTTAACTTGACCACTTCCCGGTTGGGCCCGGCCAGTCCCCCAAGGAGATCTTCCTGGTCATCCGCCAGTAAAAGTTCGATTCGCCAGTCTTCCCGTTCCTCAAGCTCTTCCTGATCAATTTCCTTTTGAACACGGGGAAGAAATTGGCCTTTTTTCAGCTCAAGGCTTCCCAGCTGGATGGAATCCACTGGTTGATGGGAGATCGTGATCAGGTATGTTTTCATCCCCGTATAGGGCCGCAGGGTTCCTTCAGGCAATGTAAAAATTGATTTTATATTGAAGTGTTGGAGAATCCAGGATCTCAACTTCGCAAAGGAACCGCCCGAAAACGTAAATCTCGCGGGGACAACGATTTGCAACTCCCCGAATTCATTCAGCCAGTCAAGTAAGTTTTCAGTAGCAATCCCTTCTGATTCCCGTGTCATAAACCGTTCCGTGTTTACTTCCGGTTTAAAGCCAAATGCGGGTATGGCGATAATCAGGTCAAATTCTTGATCCAATGGTAAGAGGCTGTAGATGGAAACCTGAAGCACTTCCACATGGTTGCAGTGGGCAAAAAGAAACTTTAACACTTCTGCCAACCACTTTTTTTCAGCGGTCAGGACAAAGTTTTTGTCCAGGTTGGTTTCGATCAGCTCTGTCAAACCATTCAGATGTTTATGTGCTTCCGCAATCAATACCGTCTCAATATGCCCGGCCATCAAAGATCGCGAAAAATAATCCACCAGATAGGCAGGGCTGACCATTACTCCAGACCGGTCTTTTTGGAATATTTCCTTTAGAGCCTGAAAGAAGTCGATCTCTTTACCGACCTGAAAAAGCTCATAAAACCAGCTCGGGTCTCCCGGAAAATAACCGAGCCGTTTTTCGGTTGTTTCTTTCATCAATTCATACAGAGACGCTTCATCTACATTCTGCAAGTGGTTGTATTTTTGTTCATATGCTTTTTGGGTCAGGTGGATGCGCAATAACTCAACAGTGATTCGATCGCAGTCAATGATATTTCTCTGTCTGAGCAGTTCTTGGAAATGAAAAAGCGTTGCCATGTTTTGTGCCTCCTTTTTCCACCGTTCCCCTCCACCTGAGAATAGTATATACCCATTCACATGATATTTGCAACAACAAATTTAGTATTACATTACTAAATTTCGGTTTATCCTTAATGTATTGTGATTCTCACGTCAATATCAAATAAAAAAGGTGTGTCATTTGCACACACCTTTGAGTCGGCCCACCTGTTTTTTTCTTAAATCATTGTTCAAAAAAATCGCTGTCAATTCGTTTAACAATATAGCGCTCCTCTTCAGATACCCCTATATTATAGTCGATCATCAGTTCAGCCAGATCATCCCCGTCAATTAAAACAATGTTTTTCGGAACCTTTTCTGCAAAATTGATCGCGCTGGCAGTAAATCTGGAGGTAGTGATAAAGACTCCTTTTTCGGCGTTTTTAGCCGCCAAGGCCCCGGCAAACTGTTGAATTTCCGGGCTACCAACCGGTTTTTCCCATCTTTTGGCTTGAATATAGATCTGGCTCAATCCAAGTTTATCTTCTTTAATAATACCATCAATTCCCTCATCACCTGTTCCTCCGACTCTTTGACCCGCTTCTGCCAGAGATCCTCCATATCCCATCGCAACCAACAACTTAACAACAAGACCTTCAAAAAAATCCGGGGAACATTTCATAACTTGTTCTAACAGCTCTTCAGCCAATGCTTTTCTAATCAGTTCATAACTCTCACTTAATGTTTCTCTCGGGGGTTTAACAAGCTCTTTAGTCTGTGTTTTATCAACCGCCGGATCTGCTTTTCTTTTTGTGAAAAATTCCCTGAACTCTTCAAACTGCAATAAAAATTGATTGTTGACTTCACTTGGATTGCTCTTTAAGACCTTTCGTCCGGCAGGAGTAATTTTTATGACTCCACGTTTAGGGCTTTCAATTAATTTCGCTTTTTTAAGGTATGTACATGCCCAACTGACTCTATTATCAAAAACGGGTTGTCTTCCACTGGACAGCAGTTGTTTTCTTTCTTTGGCAGTTATTTTAAACTCCGTTGCCAGCGCTTCCCGAAGGTCTTTCTTTGTATGCTCTTTTCCGTCGGACAGATATTTTAGAACAGGTAACATCAATGTTTGGTAATCCGGGATCACATCTTCACCCTCTTCATTATGTTGTTCTTAGTTGTTGAAAAAGAAAAAGTAATTAATACAGGGTCATTAACATTTATACTCGCAAACTATACAAGTAATGGCAAGCCGCTTTTTTATTGTTAGTTCTCATACTTCCCCAGCAAAATCCGTTTTCCAAAAGAGTATAAAACACTTAGCGTGAAAAGAGCTGCACTCTTTGCTCTTCAAAGATTGTCCCCCTTTTCCACAAACATTTTCCCATACAAAAACCCCTGCCACGTGCATGCAGGCAGGGATCATCCAATTAAATTTTCAATTCGCCCAACCGGACCAACTCGACGACAGCTTGGGAACGCCCTTTTACATTTAACTTCTGCATCACATTGCTGATATGGTTACGAACGGTTTTTTCGCTGATAAACAGTTGTTGGGCGATTTCTTTGGTTGTCTTGTCTTGCACCAAAAGCTCAAACACTTCCCTCTCCCGGTTGGTCAACAAGGAGTTGCCTCTTCGGTTACTCAAATGATGCCACCCTTCCTTGCTCGAGCACTTGATTTACAAGGGTCAGGGACCAGTCAAGTTATATTATGTCGGGGCTCCGCTAATGGTGAGTTTTTATCCGCTATTTAGGCGCGTATCCTGTTATTTTCGAAGCGCTGCGTCACTTTTCTCCATCATCATATTCAACATCCCCTGTAACGGTTCCGGAAACTTCGGAAGGAAGGGATGAAAAACGGGAGAGAAAAAATTTTATTCCGGAATGTGGATGATTTCTTCCGGAGCGGTGGTCAACGATTCCAATCCGTTTTTAGTCACCAGGTATGTGTTTTCAATGCCGACGACCCCGCGTCCCGGGAAGGTAAACTTCGGTTCAATGGCGATCACCATTCCTTCTTGCAGCGGCTGGTCAAATCCCCTTGCCAAAACGGGAAGCTCGTCCATCTCCAGACCGACGCCATGCCCCAGGAACTTGGCTTGATCGGGCCCGTATCCCATGAAATGCTCCGCCAAACCGGCTTCCTTTGCCATTTCCAGCGAACGGAGATACAATGACTTCCAGGAAACCCCGGGTTTCCCCATCTCTTCGGCTTCTCTGATGATGGAAACAGCCACCTTGTAAGCCTGTTTTAAATCGTCATCCAATTCCCCAATCACCACCAGCCGCGTTTGATCAATCAGATAACCTTCCACCGTCGTGGCTATGTCCACCAGAATCGGTTCATTGGCTTGGATCGGTTTGGCACTCGCCCCTTGCGGACTGGCTAGTTGCGCCCCCAATCCGCCGGCAGGCCCGTCAAAATACGTGGGCGTGGCCGCGGCGGAACCGGAAGCCACCATTCCCAGGCAAAGTTCCTGGTTATATCCCCGCATCCGGAACAATCCGATGCTTCCTTTTAACCGCAGGGTGTATTCAATTTCTGCCGACAGCTCCAACTCCGTTTTGCCTTCCCGGATCAAACGGGGAAGGGATTCCACGATTTCTTTGACATGGGAGGCCGCCTGGCGCATTTGCCGGAGTTCATATTCGGACTTGACCGCTCTTTGGAGCCTTAAATCAAAGGAGATGTCCACCGGTTCGGCCCCGGGAAACAAACCGATATATCTTTGGGCGAGGCCGTAAGGAAGCACATCCCATTCCAGTCCCAACCTTTTGACCGGTCCGAAGGTCGATTCGATTTTCCCGCCCAACTCGCGCAATCTTCCCAAAGGTTGCACAGGAAGAACCGTCTCAAATTCGGCTCGGGTTACACTTTTTTTTACATAAAAACAGGGTTCTCCTTTTTGTGGCACATACAAGACCCCGTTTTGCATCGTCCCGGTCAAGTAATAAAGATCGATGTTCTGGGTGATCAAAGCACCGTCTGTTTCCTTCTCTTGAAGCATGGATTGAAAACGGGCAATCCGTTCCCTGATTTCCGTTTCCGGCACTTTTGAAAGCGTATGCATTTTTGCGCGATCCCCTTTCTGACTTACGCCTGAAATGTTAAAATCCTCACTCTTTTAAGGTACAATGTTTTTTTCCCCACCGTCAAACCCGGGCATAATTGCCCCGAGTCCGAGCCAAACTACTTGCAAACAACCAAGAGAAAGGAAACCACGGAATGATCCTCATGGGAATAATCCTCATTGCACTTTTCATTGTCATCCTGGCTGTCGGATCGGGGCTTTCCGGTTCCAAAGAGCGTCGTAAGCAACAGCAGGAAATGCAATCCTTGAAATATTCCCCGGCGCAAAAGCCGGTGGTTTTGATCATCATTGATTCTTTGATGCACATTCCATTGAAAGAAGTGCTGGATTTTGGCAAAGCACCGGCAATGAAATATTTGGTGGAAAACGGGCAATATCATCCCAAGGTGGTGACCAGCTTTCCAACCATGTCCGTGAGCATCGACACAACCTTGCTCACGGGAGCAACCCCCAATGAACATCATATTTACGGCCTGGTTTATTTTCACAAAAAAGAAAACCGCATCGTCAACTTTGGCACGGGTTTCAAAGAAACGTTTATTTTCGGCTTGAAAACCGTGTTGCAAGACAGCCTCTTGAATCTGAACCAAAAATACATCAGCCAAAAGGTGAAAACCATTCATGAAGAAACGGACTTGCCCACCGCATCCATCAACGGATTGATTTACCGGGGTAATTATCAAAGAACGTTGTTTCCTCCTTTGTTGGCGCGATGGACCGCCCTTTTGCCCAAGCGCATTCAGACCAAAGCCCCGTTTCTTTTTTCATTTGGTGCCATGTCCAAAATCTCGAAGTCTGGTAAATATGATTCGCTTTGGAGACGTTTCGGGTTTAATGACTCCTTTTCGCGAAAGGAACTGGCTTCGCTTATTAAAAAGGGCAATTTGCCGGCGTTTACCATTGCCTATTTCCCCACCAATGACGATGCGGTTCATCGGGAAGGCCCGTCGCAAATCAAGGGGATTGAAAAAGCGGACAAAGAACTGCAAAAGGTTTTGGATGCCTTCGGTTCCTGGGAAGAAGCCATCCGGCAAGTCACTTGGATTGTCATGGGCGACAGCGGACAAACCCCGATTCTTCCCAATCATCAAGCCGCTTACATCGATTTGCGAAAACTTCTCAGTGACTACAAAATCATGCCCATCCGGCAAAAAACGCCGCGAAAAGAAGACCAACTGGTGTTATGCGTCAATGAACGGATGGCTTACATTTATTTAACAGACCCTGATCTTAAGATGAACGAAGTGGTTCAGGCATTGAAAAAGGAACCCAAACTGGACCTGATTGCCTGGCAAGAAAAAGATTGGATTCACGTCATCAGCGGTAATGTCCCGGAAGCCCGTTGCCGGTTTCAAAAAGAAGGCCCGTATGCGGACGAATACGGCCAAACCTGGAAGCTGGAGGGAGACCTGTCCGTCCTGGACCTGAAACCGGATGAATCAAACCGGATCCGCTACGGCATTTTTCCTGATGTGTTATTCCGTTTATCCGGTGTCATGAATACGTGGGACCGGGTGATCATAGTCACTGCTTCGCCGGGATATGAGTTGACGGGGGAAGGCTCTCCGACACATAAAGGCGGATCTCACGGTTCCCTGCATTATCTGGATTCGGAAGTGCCGATGATTATTTGCGGCACAAACACCAGGCCCAAAACGCTGCGCTTGATCGACATCAAAGACTGGATCCTTCAATTAATCTCGAAAGAAACAAATCTCTGATTGGTTGGAATGAGTCAAGCCCGGTATCGCATAAAAGTAACTGTAAAATAAAAATATCGGGGAGAAACCAATATGAGCCGCGTGGCGAATCCGGACAAAACCTTGATGAATTTGGATGAGCGGTGTCCGACACTGCCTCCGAAATGTTTATTTGTTTTGGAACTGGAGCAAGATGAGTATTTTCCCCATCTGTCTCCATCCGAAGTTCCTTTGTTGATTGACCAGGCCATTCAAAAAGGAATCCTTGCATCCGGCAAATGGGCGGAACAAAAACAATCGCTCAAGGATATGATCAATCTGCTCATAAGACAAGGAATCACCGTGCGCTTTTTGGACCGGCATCCGGAAAAACCCGCCATTCGCGCCGAATATAACAAGAAAACCAAAACCATCCGCATTTACCGCAAATCCATGCATCAAATCCAGCGGTTCTTCGAAGAACTCAACATCCCGGTAACGGAAGAAGATCTTTTCTTGCTGCATTTATACCATGAATGGTTTCATCACTTGGAAGAAACCAAAATCGGGCGGACCGATGATGAATTGCCCCGTGTTACCATCAAGCAGAAAGGCCCTTTCGCCATTCGCAAACGATTGAGCCGGTTGCGGGAAATCGCCGCCCATGCGTTTGTCCAACAAGTGTTTGACCTCAACTGGTCCCCTCTGTTACTGGATTATTTGCTTTATTTCAAAGAAAAAGGATGGAGCTTTGGGCAAATCCGCGAATCTTTCCAAAAAGAAAAAGAAAGAATTCAATCGGTTTATCATTTGGGCGGCACATAGATTGGTCGGCAAGACCAATCTATTTTCTTGAGAAAGGTGCCAACATCCTGATCATTTGCTAAGATAATAAGAGAGGTGAAAAGCTATGGACCGCTGTATTTGTCCGAAATTTGAAATGGCTGTTGAAATTATTTCCAAAAAATGGACAGGCCTTATCATTCGTGTTTTGATTGAAAAAACAAGCCGCTTTCGGGATATTCGTGAGCAAATTCCTTTGATGAGCGAGCGGATGCTTGCCGAACGATTGAAAGAACTTGAGGCCAAAGGATTGGTGGAACGGAGAGTTTATGCGGAAACGCCGGTGCGGATCGAGTATGCTTTGACCGAAAAAGGAAAAGCACTCACCCCTGTCATTGACGCCATTCAAAAATGGGCGGACGAATGGATCGACTGTGACGAATAATTTTTAAAAATGCGGGGGACATTAATGGCACCGGAGGTGTCCAACGATGTCATTTCCATATCGATGTCCGGCTTGCGGCACAAACCGGACTCGTTTTAATATCATTGAACAAGTGGTGCATTCCGTCAAAAAGGATCGGCTGACCGGTGAAATCGTCGAGACCGTGCCGGAAGACGATCCTTTTCAAATTCGGTACCGCGGCGAAAAATACCGTGTCCAATGCGGTGTGTGCGGAATGATCGACAAAGAAGAACGGTTTGTCAAATCGGCGCAAAACGCATTGGACCCGGCAAACTGAATTTTCTGTTTACGAATGCCGGAGGGACTTCCCCTCGGCATTTTTTATGGAAAAAAACCCTCGCTTTTATCATGCTGAGAAATGTTTTAAATATCGTTATAATAGATATTGAATAGAAGATTCTGTTCTTATGCCTTATGATTCTGCGCTTTGTTCTCACAGCGCTTTCATCATTCAGATCATGCGTTACCAATTCATGAAAGAAGAAGGGGTTTACATGCAAGCGTTCAAAGAGTCCATATTACAACTGATCACCGAAACATCCACCAATCTGCCGGCAGATGTGCGCAAAGCCATCAAAAAATCCAGAGAACTGGAAAATGCGGGAACCCGTTCCGCTTTGGCTTTATCCACCATTTGCGACAACATTCAAATGGCCGAAGAAAACGTTTCCCCGATTTGCCAGGACACCGGCATGCCGACTTTTAAAATCAAAGTTCCCGTCGGCGCCAATCAGATCGAAATGAGCAAAGCCATCCGGGAAGCGATTGTCGAAGCCACGCAAAAAGGGATCTTGCGCCCGAACTCCGTGGATTCCCTCACCGGGGAAAACAGCGGAAACAACCTGGGAGAAGGCGTTCCGGTCATTCACTATGAGCAATGGGAAAAAGACGAGGTGGAAGTACGCCTGATATTAAAAGGCGGCGGCTGTGAAAACAAGAATATTCAATATAGTCTGCCTTGTGAATTGGAAGGTTTGGGACGGGCCGGACGCGATTTGGACGGAATCCGCAAATGCATTTTGCATTCGGTTTACCAAGCCCAAGGGCAAGGATGCAGTGCCGGCTTTATCGGTGTCGGAATCGGCGGCGACCGGACCACCGGCTATGAGTTGGCCAAAAAACAATTGTTCCGTCATTTGGATGACACCAACCCGAATCCAAAACTGGCTGAATTGGAAGAATATATTCTCGAAAAAGCCAACACGTTGTCCATCGGAACCATGGGCTTCGGCGGCGAGGTGACTTTGTTGGGCTGTAAAATCGGCGCCATGCACCGGATTCCGGCCAGCTTTTATGTATCGGTCGCATATAACTGTTGGGCTTTCCGCCGCCAGGGTGTCACCATCGATCCCAAAACCGGAAAAATCACCCGCTGGCTGTACCAATCCGATGAAAAAGTGGATCTCCAAGTGAAAGAAGAAAACCATGCCGGTTCTTCTGAAAACACCCGCACCGTGGAACTTCACACCCCGATCACCGAAGAGCAAGTCCGTCAGCTGAAAGTGGGGGACATCGTCATCATCAACGGTCCTATTTACACCGGCCGTGACGCCATCCACAAACACTTGATGGATCACGACGCTCCGGTCGATTTAAACGGGGGCGTCATCTACCACTGCGGTCCGGTCATGCTCAAAGATCAGGACGGCAAATGGCATGTCAAAGCCGCCGGCCCCACCACCAGCATCCGCGAAGAACCGTATCAAGGGGATATCATCAAGAAATTCGGCATTCGCGCCATCATCGGAAAAGGCGGCATGGGCAAGAAAACCTTGCAAGCCTTAAAAGAACACGGGGCGGTTTACCTCAATGCCATCGGCGGAGCAGCCCAATATTATGCCGACTGCATCACCAGCGTGGACGGCGTCGACTTCATGGAATTTGGCGTTCCGGAAGCTATGTGGCATCTTCAAGTGAAAGGCTTTGCCGCCATCGTCACCATGGATGCCCATGGCAACAGTTTGCATGAAGACGTGGATAAAACTTCTCTGGAAAAACTGGCTGAACTGAAAGATCCGGTCTTTTAACGGATGGTTGCCACGGGGAAGCGTTTGCTGTTTTAAAAAGGATGCCCGTCCTTTTGGCAAACACTTCCTCCCATCCCGCGTCAGTTTTCTGATTTTTCCGCAAAATAAATGATAAATTTTGGTTGACTCCCTGCTTTTTACTGTTCACAGAATCCACGGAACAAGTTACAATAAGCTTGAGCCACTTTACCTCAATGGGAAATGAAGGAAACGTTTGGATTGTCACATGTTTCTTTTCATGAAAAGGGGGATTTCATTACGAATGAAAAATATTAAGTTGTGGAGCATCCTTGCCCTTGTGGCAATGACGGCTTTCTCCTTGATCGTGCCGCAATCGGCTTCCGCCGATGCCATTAAAGGAGAAACCGTGGTCACCTTGGGAAAAGATTTGACCGGAACCCAACGTGATCAAATTTTGAAAGAAATGGGTGTCAGTGAAAACGCGGATAATGTCACCATCATTGATGTAACCAACGAAGAAGAACATCAATACCTTGGAAAATATTTGGGGGCGGATGTCATCGGACGCCGGGCCATCTCCTCCGCAAAAATTGTACTTACTTCTTCCGGAGAAGGAATCTCGGTGAAAACCAACAAAATCACCACCATTACACCCAGCATGTATGCCAACGCTGCCATTACAGCCGGAATCAAAGATGCGGACATTTATGTCACCGCTCCGTTTGAAGTATCCGGCACCGCAGGTTTGACCGGGATTATCAAAGCTTTTGAAACAGCAACCGGAGAAAAAATTGATGAAAATAAAAAACAAGTGGCTAACGAAGAAATTGTCCGGACGCAAGAGCTCTCCCAAGAAATCGGCGATCCAAACAAAGCTGTTCAATTCATCAACGAAGTGAAAAAGCAAGTCTCTGAAGAAAAACCGAAAACTCCGGAAGAATTCCGGGACATCATCATCAACGTTTCCAATGATTTTGATATCAACTTGAATCAGGAAACCATAAACAATCTGGTTCAATACGCCCAAAACTTCGACAAATTGGGCATTGACTGGGATCAATTGAGCCAGCAATTTGAAAGCTTGCGTGGAGATATCAAAGACATTTTAAATTCGGAAACCACTCAAGGAATCATCGACACCATTTTTGAATGGTTGGGCGATCTCTTTAAAGCAATCGGTGAATTATTCACCTCTGCATCTTCACGGCAATAATTTCTAAAAAAGAACCGCTGGAATCTTTCCAGCGGTTCTTTTTTGTTTAAACGGACAACCACTTTTTAAACAGATGTTTTGTAGCATCCCGGTTTGATTTGGCAATCGCCGTTGTCAGCGGTATGCCTTTCGGACAAGCTTGCACACAGTTTTGTGAGTTTCCGCACTCTTGCAAGCCGCCTTTGTCCAAGAGGGCTTCGAGACGTTCTTCTTTGTTCATGGCCCCTGTCGGATGTGAGTTAAATAATTGAACTTGTCCCACCACAAAGGGTCCCATGAAATCCGAATGGCTGTTGACATTCGGGCAGGCTTCCAGACAAACCCCGCAGGTCATGCATTTTGACAATTCATAACGCCATTGCTGTTCATTTTCGCTCATCCGCGGTCCCGGGCCGAGATCGTGGGTTCCGTCAATCGGAATCCATGCTTTCACTTTTTTCAATGCATTAAACATCCGGCTGCGGTCCACAATCAAGTCCCGAATCACCGGGAAAGTTTTCATCGGTTGAACCCGGATGGGTTGTTCCAATTTGTCAATGAGTGCGGTACAAGCTTGGCGCGGCTTTCCGTTAATCACCATCGAACAAGCTCCGCACACTTCTTCCAGACAGTTGGACTCCCATTGGACCGGAGAAACGGTTTTTCCTTCGCTGTTTACGGGATTTCGTTGGATTTCCATCAATGCGGAAATGATATTCATGTTCTTGCGATAAGGAATTTTAAACTCTTCTTCATAAGGTTTATCATCAGGTCCGTCTTGGCGTGTTATGATGAGGTGCACTGTTTTTTGTTCACTCATTTTTTCGCACCTCCTTTATCCACATCATAACGACGCGGGCGAGGCTTAATCAAAGAAACATCAACCGGTTCATATTCAAACACAGGGCCTTCCGGTGTAAATTTCGCTTTGGTGGTTTTCAACCATTCTTCGTCGTTCCGGTCGGGGAATTCCGGTTTATAATGGGCACCGCGGCTCTCATTCCGGTTGTAGGCACCCAGCGTGATCACACGGGCCAATTGCAACATGTTCCACAAATGGCGGGTGAACGGTCCGGCCTGATTGCTCCATTTGCTGGTATCCACCATATTGATGTTTTGATAACGCTCCATCAGTTCCTGAATTTTCTCGTCGGTTTTCTTCAGGCGGTCATTGTACCGGACAACCGTGACATTATCCGTCATCCATTCACCCAACTCTTTGTGCAAGAGATAGGCATTTTCATTGCCGCTGTCCATTTTCAGGATGCTTTCATATTTTTCTTCTTCCGCTTTGCGTTGCGATTCGAACTGATCCACGGACATGTCTTCAATGCTGTGATTCAATCCGCGCACATATTCAATGGCTTTCGGTCCGGCCACCATTCCGCCGTAGATGCTGGAAAGCAAGGAGTTTGCACCCAGGCGGTTGGCTCCGTGATATTGGTAATCACACTCTCCGGCGGCAAACAGTCCGGGGATATTGGTCATTTGATCATAATCAACCCACAAGCCGCCCATGGAGTAGTGAACGGCAGGGAAAATTTTCATGGGAACTTTTCTCGGGTCTTCTCCGACGAATTTTTCGTAGATCTCAATGATTCCACCGAGTTTGATGTCCAACTCGCGCGGGTCTTTGTGAGACAGATCCAAGTAAACCATGTTTTCGCCGTTGATGCCCAATTTCATATCGACACAGACTTTAAAGATGGCACGTGTCGCGATGTCCCTCGGAACCAGGTTTCCGTAAGCGGGATACCATTCTTCCAGGAAGTACCATGGTTTCCCGTCTTTATAAGTCCAGACCCGTCCGCCTTCACCCCTTGCCGATTCCGACATCAAACGCAACTTGTCGTCTCCCGGAATGGCCGTGGGATGAATTTGAATAAATTCACCGTTGGCATAATAAGCCCCTTGTTGATATACCGCACTGGCAGCCGTTCCGGTATTGATCATCGAGTTGGTCGATTTCCCGAAGATGATTCCCGGACCGCCCGTTGCCAAGATCACTGCATCGGCCAGGAAGGTGACAAATTCGCTGCTTCTCAGGTTTTGTGCGACAATCCCCCGGCAACGCCCTTCATCATCCTGAACAATCCGGACAAATTCCCAATGCTCAAACTTGGTGACTTTCCCTTCCACCTCAAACCGGCGTACTTGCTCATCCAAGGCATAAAGCAACTGTTGTCCGGTGGTGGCTCCGGCATAAGCCGTCCGGTGGTGTTTGGTTCCCCCGAACCGGCGGAAGTCGATCAATCCTTCCGGGGTCCGGTTAAACGGAACACCCATGCGGTCCATCATATAAATGATTCCCGGAGCTGCTTCACACATTGCTTTTACCGGCGGCTGGTTGGCCAGGAAGTCTCCGCCGTAAACCGTGTCGTCAAAATGTTCCCATGGGGAGTCTCCTTCACCCTTGGTATTGACAGCACCGTTGATACCGCCTTGTGCACATACAGAGTGAGAGCGTTTCACAGGAACAAGCGAAAAGAGTTGTACATTGGCACCGGCTTCAGCCGCTTTGATGGTTGCCATCAAACCAGCCAAACCACCGCCCACAACGATTATTTTTTCATTCATTGGCAAGTGCTCCCTTCTAATGCTGTGCCAATTGTTGAATAAATTCAGGTCTGGCAAACGCGAATAGTGCTGAAATTCCCAAATAAGAAACAATCACAAAAACCGCGCTCCACACCCATGTGGAAACAAGCTGGGCACGCGGTCCCACCGTCACACCCCAGCTGACAAGGAATGACCACATTCCATTGCTGAAATGGAAAACGGCACAAAGGACCCCGATGATATACAGAGCGAAAACAACCGGATTTTGCACAGTGTCTGCCATGAGCTGAGCCAATTGTTCCGACGTCAGGTCATACAAAGCAACCTGTACCCTGGTTTCCCACACATGCCAGATGACATAAACCAATGTCACAACACCGGTTACCCGTTGCAAAACGAACATCCAGTTACGGAAAGTACCGAAATTTCCCACGTTGTTTTTCGCCTGGAACGCAATGTACAATCCGTAAATACCGTGATATAAGAGAGGCAGAAAAATAAAGAAAATTTCAAGTACAAGCAAAAACGGTAAACCCCAAAGCCATTCGACTTTTTCCACAAACGCATCTGCCCCTCGTGTGGCGTAGTAGTTGGTGAATAAATGCTCAACTAAAAAAAAGCCCACCGGTATTACGCCCAACAACGAGTGAATCCGACGGTTGAAAAAGCTGCGTTGTGTGCTCATCATTTGCCTCCAATCTAGGACATAATCGCGATCAGTGAATGAATTGAAAAGTCTATCAATAATTTTTAAGAAAATAGAAAAGGGTTTCAACTCGCTATATATTTTACTCCCATATTGTTTCCGCCGTCAAGGAACGGTCAAATTTTATCCTCCGTTTAAAAACCGGTGAATCTGCGGACCGAACCGGTTGAACTCGACAAGGAAAGCATCATGCCCGTAATCAGAAGAAAACTCATGATAAACCGACTTGACCCCTTTTTTCAGACAAATTTGGTGGAAATCGCGCTGTTGCCAGACGGGAAAATAAATGTCTTCCTCAATTCCGATGGTCAAAACTTCGGCATGAATCTTCCTGACCGCTTCTTCCACACCGCCCCGTCCGCGTCCCAAATCATGATGATCCATGGCATCGAGAAACCTGAGATACGTATTGGCATCAAACCGGTTGACCAGCTTGCGGCCTTGATAATGCAAATAACTGTCCACCATTTCCCGCGCATTTTCCGGATTCTGCCGGGAAAAACGTTCTTCAAACAAAAGATCCGTACGGTATGTCACCATTCCGATCATCCGGGCGATGGACAATCCCCGAACCGGGCCTTTTGACGGATAATAATCCCCTCCCTGCCAATCCGGATCACTGACAATCGCTCTGCGCCCGATCGTATTATAAGCTATGGACATGGCCGACAGCGAGGCGGCAGTTGCAATCGGGATGCACTTTTCCATGAAATCCGGGTACATCACGGCAAACTCCAAAGCAAGCATCCCGCCCATCGATCCCCCGATCACTGCTTTCAGGCGGTGGATGCCCAGCTTCAAAAGCGCTTCATATTGCGCCCGCACCATGTCGCGAATGGTCACCTTGGGAAACCGGCTTCCATATGGTTTTCCGGTGCGCGGGTCCGTCGAAGCGGGACCGGTGCTTCCTCCGCATCCCCCGAGCACATTCATCGTGATCACGGTGTATTCGGTCAAGTCAATATATTTGCCTGTGCCAATCAGCCCGTCCCACCATCCCGGATCCGACTCATTGCCCACCGCATGGGCATCCCCGGTCAATGCATGGCAAACCAAAATCACCTGGTCTGTGCCGACCCGGCCCACTTTCTCATAAGCCAGTGTCACATCCGGCAAAATCTCCCCGCATTCCAATTCAAAAGATCCGATGGACACCGTATCTTTTATCTCGACCAACTGTAAAGTCATTTTGCATTCCCCCAAAAGCTCCTGGATAAAAACATGAAGCCCTCTCCTTGAGCGAAGAGGGCTTCACGATCCGTCACACGTTCCGTCAACCTCTTCTCATCTCTCAGGAATCAAATCCTGCAGGAATTGGCACCAACCGCTAATAACTAGCGAGGTTGCCGGGTTTCATCGGGCCAGTCCCTCCACCACTCTGGATAAGAAGCAGTTTCTTATATAATTTTTCTAATCAATTATAAAGATAATTCTATAAATTGTCAACCGCCTTGGAAAAATCTGCCGGCGGCGCCTGGGGGTCTTCCAACCAACAGCGCACTTGGTGCGTATGGGTGACCGGAGTGACTTCCGGCATTTCTTCAAAACAGATATTCATCGCATACAGGCAACGATCCGCAAACGGACATCCCTGGGGAGGAAGGAACAAATCCGGAGGGGACCCGGGAACCGGCCGGAGTGCTTGTTCTTTGGACCGGTCTAACCGGGGCATGGATTGAATGAGTCCCCAGGTATACGGATGATGCGGTTGATGGAATATTTCCCGCACAGTTCCGGTCTCCACGATCTGTCCCCCGTACATCACCGCAACCCGGTCCGCCGTTTCCGCAACAATCCCCAAATCATGGGTAATCAACAAAATGGAGGTGCCGGTCTGTTGCTGGATGTTTTTCATCAAATCCAATATTTGCGCCTGAATGGTGACATCCAACGCCGTGGTCGGTTCATCGGCAATCAAAATTTCCGGAGAACATGACAGGGCGATGGCAATCATGACCCGCTGCCGCATCCCGCCGCTGAATTCGTGCGGATATTGCTTCATTCTTCTTTCCGGATGGGAAATCCCCACCCACTCCAAAATTTCCAAGGCTTTCTGACGGGCTTCGTGATAACCGCACTGCTCATGCCAGCGAATGCCTTCCATGATCTGATACCCGATGGTCATGGTCGGATTCAATGAGGTCATCGGATCCTGAAAAATCATCGCAATCCGGGAACCGCGAATCTGATACCATTCTTCCTCCGGCAAATTCGTCAATTCCTTCGGCCCCAAAAAGATTTTTCCCTGCTTGATCCTTCCGGGCGGAGACGGGATCAACCGCATGATGGATAAGGCCGTCACGCTTTTTCCGCTTCCGGATTCACCGACGATGGCCAGCGTTTCTTTTTGATTTAATGAGAAACTCACTCCCCTGACGGCCTGCACTTCCCCTCCGGGAATCCGGAAAGATACATGGAGATCCTCGACTTTCAAGATGGTTTCCAAAACAACCCCTCCTTTGTCCTTTGCTGCTTCCTTACTTCCTCATTTTCGGATCAAGGGCATCACGCAATCCGTCTCCGAAAACATTAAAAGCCAGCATGGTCAAACAAAGAAACAGTGCCGGGAACAGAAGGCGCCACCATTCTCCGGACAGAATCGTAATCAGCGAGTCATCAATCATCGTCCCCCAGCTGGCAACCGGAGATTGGACCCCCAAACCGAGAAAACTTAAAAAAGCTTCTGAAAAAATGGCAGAGGGAACCGTCAAAGTCAACATGATGATGATAGGGCCGAGCGCATTGGGGATCAGATGCTTAAAAAGCAGTCTCGGCGTGTTGGCCCCCAGGGTTTTTGCGGCAAGCACGAATTCCTGCTCCTTCAACTGCAATATCTGCCCCCGCACCAAACGCGCCATATTGAGCCAACCGGTCACCGTCAATGCAATAATAATGGTTGTCACACCCGGCGGCATCACCACCATCAATAAAATCACCGTCAACAGATGGGGCAGTCCCCATAAAACATCCACCACCCGCATCATGATTTCATCCGTGCGTCCCCCGCGATAACCGGCAATTCCTCCGTAAATCACACCGATCACCAAATCAATGAGCGCCGCGGCCAGGCCGATGGTCAGGGAGATTTTCCCCCCTTCGCACACCCGCACAAACACATCCCGTCCCAGATCATCGGTTCCAAACCAGTGTTCTTTGGAAGGAGGAAGGTTCCGCCCGTGTTCCAAATCCTGTTGGTGAACATCATAAGGGGAAACAACCGGGCCGATGACGGCAATCAGTGCAATCAGCAATATGACGGCCAGTCCGGTGACGGCCAGATAATTTCTACGGAGGCGCCCCCATACATCCTGCCAATAAGTTTGGGTGGGACGCTTGATTTTTTCGATGGATGCCGGATGGCGCCTGGCCGGCTGAAACCGGGGATTTACTGATGGTTCCATGTTATTTCCCCTCCTTTTTGCCCAGTTGGATGCGCGGATCAATCAGTCCGTAGGCCAAATCGACAAGAAAATTGATTCCCACCAGCAAAACGGAATAAAACAACGTAACCCCCATGATCAACGGATAATCGCGATTATGAATGCTTTCCACAAAATATTTGCCGATCCCCGGAATGGAAAAAATATTTTCGATCACAAAACTTCCCGTCAAAATGCCGACCGCAAGAGGACCGATCACGGTCACCACGGGCAAAATGGCATTTCGGATCGTGTGACGGGAAATCACATAAACGGGTGGCAATCCTTTGGCCCGGGCGGTACGTATGTAATCTTGCGTCAACACTTCCACCATGCTGGAGCGCATCAGCCTTGTAATGGTGGCAAGCGGCAAAGCCGCCAGCGCCAGTGTCGGCATGATCGTCGAGGCAAACCCTTCCCACGTGGCCACCGGCAACAGTTCCCATTCCACGGCAAGATACTTTTGCAATAAAGGCCCCAGCACAAAACTTGGGATGGAAATGCCGAGCACGGCAAGCACCATGGCCAGATAGTCCGCCGTCCGGTTCTGTTTGAGCGCGGCAACAACCCCCAGAAACAAACCGGCAATGATTGCGCAGACCAATGCCTGGATTCCCAATTGGAAGGATACCGGAAACCCTTCCTGAATCATGTCATTGACCGAACGGGTTTCAAATTTGATGGAAGGTCCCAAGTCCAATTGCAATAATCGCTTCATATAGTTCAAATATTGAACCGGTATGGGATCATCCAACTGGTAATGGGCGCGCAAATTGGCCAATACCTGCTCCGGCAGTTTCTTTTCATCCGAAAACGGATCTCCGGGAATTGCTTTCATCATAAAAAAAGTGACCGTTGCAATCACCCAGAGCGTAATGATCATCTGCATGAAGCGCTGAAGAATGTATTTCAGCAATCCTCTCCCCCCAACCTGAACAAACTGAAACGTTTTCATCTCTTTTTCAATTGCTATTTTTCGGAAAACAAAGTCAATTTCCGGTCACAGCGCAAACCCATCCTCTTCCGCTGTGTTCTTATTTCATGATGAAGAAAAAACTGCATATTAAATATTATTCTATAAAAAACAGAGTAACCCTTTGCACGGGTCATCCGTTCATGAAAAAAGAGAGCCGATCAAGATCAGCTCTCTTTGGCCACTCCCTGCAGAACGGGTTCTTTCCCTTCGGTTTGATCCAACCCGAAAGCCGTATGAAGCCGGCGCACGGCTTTTAATGCCACTTCCCTGTCCACCACACAAGAAATTTTGATTTCAGATGTCGAAACCATTTTCACCCGGATTCCGGCTTCACTCAGCGTGGCAAACATTTTCGCGGCCACCCCCGGCTTCGTCATCATGCCCATCCCCACTGCAGACACCTTGGCAAGACCGGACTCGGAAATCAACTGGGCATAACCCAGGGAATCTTTTGCCGATTCTAATAATTCAATCGTTGCATCCTTTTCAGATTCTTGCACACTGAAAGCCACATCGATCTCCTTATGGTCATGTTCACTTTGCACAATAATATCTACATTGATATTCGCTTCACCGATGAGTCCGAATAATTGCGACAACATATTTTCGCGGTTGGGCAGGCCCAGCACTTTGATTCTTGCTACATCGAGATCATGAGCGATGCCCCGTACGTTTAATTCGTTTTCCACGGTTTTCTCCCCTTTCACCCATGTTCCGGGTTCATCCACAAAGCTGGAACGGACCACCAACCGGACTTGATGATGGAGCGCCGTTTCCACCGAACGCGGATGAAGAACGCCGGCTCCCAAGTGTGCCAGTTCGAGCATTTCTTCATAAGTGATTTCATCCATTTTCCGGGCGGCGGGCACCACGCGCGGGTCAGCTGTAAAGACCCCGGTCACATCCGTGTAAATTTCACAACAATCCGCCCCCAGGGCTGCCGCCAAAACAACCGCCGTTGTATCGGAACCTCCGCGTCCCAAAGTGGTGATCTCATTCTCCGGGGAAATCCCCTGAAATCCTGCAACCACAACGACTTCACCCTGTTTCAGGCATTCAAGCACGGCTTCGGTGCGGACTTTTGTCACCCTTGCTTTTCCATGCGCATGATCGGTTTGGATTCCGGCTTGCCACCCCGTCATGGATCTTGCTTTCAATCCCCGTTCTTTGAGCGCCATCGTCAACAAAGCGATGCTGACTTGTTCTCCAGTGGCCAAGAGCATATCCATCTCTCTCGGTTCCGGATGCGGACTGATCTCATTGGCCAGATGAACCAGCTCATCTGTGGATTTTCCCATCGCTGACACCACGATGACACACTGATGTCCCTGCCTTGCGGTTTCAGCGATCCGGTCTGCCACTTTATGAATCCTGGCGACATCGCCCACCGAAGTACCGCCAAACTTTTGCACAACGATCCCCATGGTTCCTCTCCTCTTTCCTCAGCTGGACTAAACTCGCTCAGAAAAAACAGAAGGCCACAGCAGAGATAGCTTGCTGTCGCCTTGGTTTCCAACGCTCCAGCCCGCATATTCCCTGCGGATTAGCTCTCCACAAAAGCCGTGGCTTCTGTGACAGTGTTGCCCCTGTTCGAGCACAACACCAGCTTGTGTTCAATCGGGATTTCCCACAAGCTTCGGCGGCATTTTCCTTTCCTTGTCCATCCTCGTGTCCCGACACTCCGGACAAGTACTCATAAAAGCCGCGCCTCTAGTCCACATGATCAGCGAGCAATATTTATTCATTGTCCTGATTTTTTACGATCTTACCATAACCGGGTTCCGGATTCAATCCATTCAAACACTTTTTTTCTTTAAATCAAAGAAAAATCTTCACGGGAAACGACTGACAAAAAGCATCACTGGTACAAACCGGATTGAAAGATTATAATAAACAACATAAAGGGGTGAAATTTCATGGCAAACATCGGATTACCCGGACTGATCATTATTCTGGTCGTTGCCTTGTTATTGTTCGGGCCCAAAAAGCTGCCCGAGCTGGGACGGGCCACCGGACAAACATTGAAATCTTTCCGCGATGCCTTAAACGGCAAGGAAAAAGAAGAAGAAAAAAACTCTCAAAAGGATTAATCGTTCATTCCTTTCTGCTGACTGGAAACCGGTGCCTTGTCAGCAGTTTTTATTTTGGAAGCATGACGGGCTTCTTTCTTTAATTGCTTTGCTTTCCGCTTTTCTTCCAATCCCATGAGGTATTCATGATCATCGCGAAGAATCCGTGCCACATGGAGCCCGCTTAAAGCCGAGGCGGAAACACCTCCGTGGCCCGGATAGGTCGTGGATCCCGTGTAATACAGGCATTGCACTTTTTTATCTTTCATGGGCGGACGGATCAAAGACCGGAAACCGTGAAAAGCCCGGCCGTTTAAGGCTCCGCCCTTGGCACCGGTTAATTCCTCCAGCTCAGCCGGCCCCATGATTTGCTCCGTTTCGATGTGATCTTTCAAATCTTTCAATCCCCATACTTTATCCAGCAAAAACAACAATCGTTCCCGGTAGGTTTCCATATTCTCCCGGCTTCCTGAGGGCACCGGCACCATCACCGTGAGATTGCTGGCTCCTTCCGGTGCGCGGTCCGGTTCGGACACACTGGAATTTCCGACATAGATAAGAGGAGACTCCGGCCATCTTTGTTGTTCAAAAATATCGATATACTGCCGGCCGACATCATCCGGATAAAAATAGTTGTGGTGCAACAATTGCGGATAGCTTTGCTTTACCCCGAGCAACCACAAAATCCCGGAACTGCTCATCCGCTCCGGTTTGTCTTCTTTCCTTCCCAGGAAGTATTTTTTCGTTACTTGCACGTCCACATTGCTGATGACAAAATCCGCTTCCCATTTTTCTCCGCCCGCCTTGACCCCTGACGCTTGTCCTTCTTTGACCAGGATCTCTTCCACCTCGCAAGAGGTATGTATCATCACCCCCACCTTTTCGGCCAACCGGACCAACGCTTCCACCAAACGCCGGTTCCCGCCTTCGACATAGCTTAACCCGTGCACCATCTCCAGATAACTTAAGATCGCCAACGCTGCAGGCGCCTGATAAGGAGAAGAACCCACGTACAGTGCATACCGGTTCATCATGGCGATCAGCCGGTGGTCCTTGAAGTAGCGGCGGTGAAAAGCATCCAGCGATTCAAACGGGCGGGCTTTCAAACCACGCCAAATCGCTTTGTTCCGGAAAAAATCGGTCCAACTGCGGTTGGGTTTTCGTATCACATAATCTTCAATCACTTCATACATCTGCTGCACTTCGGACAAATAATCAAAAAAACGGTTTTGCTCTTCCTGGGAAAAAGCTGTCAATTGTTCCATCATATAATCCGGATCGGCCGACAAATCAATGACCGTTTTATTATAAAAAAAATGGCGGCTGTTGACCGGAAGCGGAATAAAACGCAAGTCGGGATCCATTTCCTCTCCTGCTTCCCGGTAAACTTCCCCGATCACTTCCGGCATCATGACCGGCACGAATTCCCCATCAAAAAAGTAAGAATTCAGCTGAAAAGAACGACATCGCCCTCCCAACTCTTTTTGCTTTTCCAGCAAGGTGATTTCATAGCCATATGCCGCCAGCCGGATCGCGGCCACCAGTCCGGCAATCCCGCCTCCAATGACAATTCCCTTTTTCATGGAGTGTGTCACCCTTTCTTTATTTTCTGTATCCATTGTTCAATTTGCTTTTTCCAATCTTCTACCGGCGGCCACGGATGGTCCCCGGCCATGGTTCCTGCCAGTACACACTCAAAATCGCCAAGATTTTCGGAAATCACCTGTTCCTTGACCATATCCAGATGATAGGTGAGTTCCTTGCTGCAGGCGGCAATCCATGCCCGGCGGTTTCCCTGTTCAAAAGTGGAAGGCACAATCGGTGCAGACAATTGGATGCAAGCTTCCGGAGAGGGTCCGGTCATGGAATAATAAAACGCAACCGGCACCACTTGCACATGTTTCACCTTTTCAAGCAATGAGCCCAGTCCCGGCAAAAAACGAAGCGGGCGAAAATCCGGATGTTTCACTTCTCCCTGCCCGAAAACCCAAAGCGAGCCAAATCTTCCATCCAGGATCTCTGCACCGTGTTCCAAAGCTTCTTGAATTTGTTGATAGGAATCCCCGTCAAAAGAGAGCACCTCTTCCTGCCCCAGCCATCCATACGTGTCGGTTTCCTGTTCATTGAGCAAAAAATAAGCATTTTGCCGCAAGTAATTCCGGCTGATCCACATGGCCAGGTAAAGATCCCACCAGCTTGCATGATTGGCCATATATAATGTAGGAATCGAAACGTTGATTTGTTCGCTGCATCGGACATACACACGGGCAAAGTGTTTTTTTAATTTCCTTGTCAAATAAACCTGCCAAACCCAATCGGCCACGAGGTTTTGTTCCCCGGATTTTTCCCTCATACGCATTTCTCCTTTCCCCGATTTTCTTCTGAAACAAACATAAGGATCTGTATCGAAAATGACGCCCTGTATACTTTCTTCGTAAATTCTTGTTCTTTTCGGCCGGGAAGACTTCCTGCCAAGCACCAGACCAATCAAGGATTATAACCGATTCACCCCAAAAAGAAAAAAGACCCCTGCAGGCCTTTTTCATCTTTTTCCTTTTTATTTCATCAGATTAGACAATCGTTTCAGATGTGATTCAATTTGATCCAATTGTTGATCCATGTTCAAAAAGGATTCTTTGATTTCCTTCCGCAACTCATGCAGCTGTCTGGCAAGCAAAGCAATATTGGTCTCCACATATTCCATATTGTATTCCCGGCTTTCCGGGTTGGAGGTGCGCGAAACATCAGGGGATGAAGACGGGTGTTTCCGCTTTTGCAAACTTTTCAAATAATGCAATGCTTCTTTTCCCGTGGAAATGTTTCTCCGGAATAAGTCTTCAGCCAGGTTGAGCACATCGGCACGGATGATCTTATAGTTATTTTCCAACATGCAAAATTCGAGTAAAACGTTGATGACCCCGTTGGAAAAAGAATACCTTTCTTTTAATTCATAAATCAACTGCACCATTTGTTTCGAAACAGCTTGTCCCCTTGAATATTGACGAAGAAAATAAACAGGATCCATGGCTTCAATTTTCTCATGAATGTCACGCACCAAGAAGTCCCCCTTACATCATCAAATGATCGATTGGTAAAAAAGATCCTCACCCTCCCGACGGCGAGGATCTTATTGGTTTAACTCCTTCAGAATGGTCCGGGCCAGCTGATCGCCAATACCCGCCTTCCGAAACTCTTCAATGGAAGCTTTTTTCATGTTTTCAATGGATCCAAAATGTTGATAAAGCAGTTGCTTTCGTTTCGGCCCGACTCCCTGGATTTTATCCAATTCGGATTGGAACATGCTTTTGCCGCGAACCTGCCGGTGAAACGTGATGGCAAAGCGGTGTACTTCTTCCTGAATGCGCTGGATCAGGAAAAAAGTGTCGCTTCCCCGCTCCAGCTTCACTTCCTCCACCGGATCCCCGGCCATCAGTTTGGCTGTTTGGTGTTTGTCATCTTTCACCATGCCGCCGACCGGGATAAACAATCCCAATTCGTTTTCCAACACATCCACGGCCGCATGGATTTGCGCTTTTCCGCCGTCCACCAAGACCAAATCCGGCAACGGACGGTTTTCTTTCAAAACGCGCGTATAACGGCGCCGGATCACTTCCCGCATGGTTTCCACGTCATTGGGGCCGGAAACGGTCCGGATCCGGTATTTGCGGTATTCTTTTTTGGCCGGTTTTCCATCGATAAAACATACCATCGCCGACACCGGATCGGTCCCTTGGATATTGGAGTTGTCAAATGCTTCAATCCGGCGGGGCAACCCGATGCCAAGCGCCCGGCTCAAACCTTCCAACGCATTCCACGTTTTTTGCTCGTCCCGCTCCAACAATTGGAAACGTTCTTTCAAGGCAATCTCCGCATTTTCGGTGGCCATGTTCACCAGATTCTTTTTGTTGCCGCGCCGGGGAACATGAATGTGAACTTCCGGAAGCATTTTTGTGAGAATATCCGGATCCACTCCTCGGGGCAAATGAATTTCTTTCGGGAGTGTAGGCATTTCGTGATAAAACTGGGCGACAAAAGAAACAAAATCTTCTTCTGCCTCGTGGTAGTGCGGAAACACCGATACTTCCCGTTCAATCAATTTTCCCTGGCGCACAAAAAACACCTGGACACACATCCAGCCCTTTTCCGCCGCATAGCCGAAGATGTCCAAATTCTGTTGAGCGGGAAGGACAATGTTTTGTTTTTCAATGGTTGAGTCAATATCCAAGAGCAGGTCCCGGTACTCTTTGGCTTGTTCGAACTCCAAGTTTTCCGCTGCTTCTTCCATTTTTCTTTGCAATTCTTTTTTCAGTTCCGTAACTCCCCCGTTTAAAAAGCGGACGATTTCCTTCGTTATTTTCTCGTAATCGTCCGGATCCACATCCATTTCACAAGGAGCCAGACATTGTCCCATATGGTAATACAGGCATACCCGTTTGGGGATTGTTTTGCACTTGCGCAGCGGAAACAAGCGGTCCAATAACTTTTTGGTGTGTTGAGCCGCTCCGGCATGGGGATAAGGTCCGAAGTATTTGGAACCATCCTTTTTTAAGTTCCGGGTCACTTCCAGGCGGGGATGTTTTTCTTTGGTCAGCCGGATGTAAGGGTACGATTTGTCATCTTTTAACATCACGTTATATTTCGGGCGGTGTTTTTTGATCAAATTCAACTCCAGAATCAAAGCCTCCACGTGATTGGACGTGACAATGTACTCAAAATCGGCGATATCCATCACCAAGCGTTGGGTTTTTCCGTCATGGCTCCCCGTAAAATAAGAACGAACCCGGTTTCGCAAATTTTTCGCCTTGCCGACGTAAATCACTTCCTGGTCTTGATTTAACATCAAGTAACAACCGGGTTTTTCCGGCAACAGAGACAGTTTGTCTTTTATCTCCAAACAAGTCCCCCCTCCTGGATTTAATTTCATTTATATCCATAAACATTTTTCTGTTTGCCAAGTTAACTATTTATAGTTTAGCATATTACCATTCGCTCCTCACGAAAAAAGATTGCGCATCTTCCGCACAGATCATTCATAAAATTCGAAATAAAACTTGAAAAAATACACAACATATTTTAGTATAAAGATCTGTACTGTCTCAATAAATACATAAATTTATGTAGGTGATTTGATATGTTTTTAAAAGACCAAGTCCAAAAAAACCTTTATCTGTCTTATCTGATTGTCTCCTTGCTCTTAGCGGTCTTTACATTTTTTATCAATGTGAATATCGATCCGGTAACCAAAGAACCAACAGCCTGGGCCTTTGTATTTATCATCATTTTAATCATATTAACTCCTGCCCTTAGCGGGGGAATTATGTCGGTGACCATTTCCGCTCACTATAAAAGTGAAGCTTCCGTTCAAGTTTTGCTTCAGGAAATGTTGCCGAATTACTGGAAAATTTTAAGACTCGGTTTATGTATTTATTTATTGTCCATTCCGGCTGTGCTGGTTACTTTTTTAGCGGTTTTTCTCTTTTTATTTTTTCCTCCGTTGGCAGTTTTGGCAGCCATATTGCTTTCAATTGGCTTGATTGCTTTGTTGTCTTATTTGTCTGTTCAATCTTCGGTTCTGGTTTTAAAAGACGGAATAAAGAGCTGGCAATCGATTAAACATGCCTTTGTTATGCTGAAAAAAGCTTTCACAAAAATTTTTCTTTCTCTTCTGACTGCATTTGGGTCCTACCTTGCTCTTTCAATTATTTTCTGGTTGGCGGGATCTTTGCTCATCATCGCCATTTACATGGTGTTTGGATTTTCGGACTCACATCCTGTTATCTTATGGATTGCAAGTTTGGTAGCACAACTTACAATCACCTTCCCGTCACTGTTTGCTTTATCCGTTTATGTCAAAAGATACAAAGACAAAATTGAACCGGAATTCAATCCGGCTGATTGAGAGGCCGTTTAAGATCATAAAAACAAAAGGCGATGCCAACCGGCATCGCCTGATGAACATCCATCAAACATATTCTTTCAACCAGGCTACCAATTGTTCTTTCGGTTGAGCCCCGACCATTTTGGAAACCATTTCCCCGTCTTTGAACACCATCAAAGTCGGCACACTCATGACTCCAAACTTCCCGGCCGTTTCAGGGCTGTTGTCCACATTCACTTTGGCAATTTTCAATTGGTCGCCCATTTCTTCATCCACTTTTTCCAATTCGGGTGCCAACATGCGGCACGGACCGCACCACGGAGCCCAAAAGTCAACCAAAACGGTCCCGGCTTCTTTGCTTTGTACTTCTTTATCAAAATTTTCATCGGTAATTTCCACGATTGCCATAAGTTACTGCCTCCTTATTTTGCTTGCGCATCATGATCCAAACCAAAAATATCTTTGGCTTTCACAGTGTAGTATACCACTTTAGAAAAAAAAGTACCAAGTCATTTTGTAAGTAAACCAAAAAAGAAGAGCACCACCCGTGTGCTCTTCTTTTTAAAACCAATCTTTTCTTATTGTTGTTCACCCAACAACTTTTTAAACTCTTCCGTCAGCATCGGAACCACTTCAAACAAGTCGCCGACGATGCCGTAATCCGCCACTTGGAAAATCGGAGCTTCCGGGTCTTTGTTGATTGCAACGATGACTTTGGAGTTGGACATCCCTGCCAGGTGCTGGATCGCTCCTGAAATTCCGCAGGCAATGTACAAATCGGGGGTCACCACTTTACCGGTTTGGCCGATTTGCAACGCATAGTCACAATATCCGGAATCGCAAGCCCCCCGGGAAGCGCCGACGGCTCCTCCCAATACATCCGCCAGCTCGTACAAGGGTTTGAATCCTTCCTCGCTTTTCACCCCGCGACCGCCGGAGACGACCACGCGTGCTTCGGTCAAATCCACGCCATCCGAAGCTTTTTTAACCACATTTTTAACAATGGTCCGCAATAAATCTTTATCCAGATCCACGCTGAGCGCCTCAACATCCGGCGTGCGGCTGGTATCCGGCTCTTCCTGAGGAATATTGTTGGGACGGAATGTTGCAAAGATCACGCCGTCTTTCACCACTTTTTTCACAAACGCTTTCCCAGCGTAGATGGGGCGGGTGAAGACAATGTTTCCATCTTCCACCTCAATATTGGTGCAATCGCTGATCAACCCGTAACCCAAACGGGCCGCAATCCGCGGGCACAAATCTTTTCCCACCGCCGTGTGGCCGGTAAAAATCACATCCGGGTTGACATGCTCAATCACTTTTTTAAAGGCTTGGAAATATGCATCTGTAGTATATTGATCCAATTCGCCGTTTTCCACAACGATCACTTTATCGGCGCCATGATGAGCCAGCGGTTCGGCCAAATCTTTGGCAAAACTTCCGAATACCGTGGCGGTTACCGTCCCGCCTTCTGCCACCTGTTTTGCCGCTGCCAGCGATTCAAATGTCACATTTCTGAGTTTCCCCTCACGCACGTCTGCAAGAACCAATACATGTTTGCTCATGATTCGCTCCTCCTCGCTGTTAAATCACCTTTGCTTCAGAGTGCAACAATTGAACCAATTCTTTTACCTGATCTTCCAACTCGCCTTCCAAAATTTTTCCTGCTTGTTTTTTGGGCGGCAGGAATACTTCCGTCGTTTCGGTTTTGGCCTGAATTTCTTCTTCTTCCAGGTCCAAATCATCCAAATCCAAACGGGAAAGCGGTTTCTTTTTGGCTTTCATGATTCCGGGAAGCGAAGGATAACGAGGATCATTCAATCCTTGCTGTGCCGTCACCAAAATCGGGAGGGTTGATTCGATGTATTCAACATCCCCTTCCACGTCTTTTTCCACTGAAACTTTTTCGCCCTCAATTTCCAATTTGGTAATGGTGGAAATATGGGGAATCCCGAGCAATTCAGCCAGTCTGGGCCCCACTTGGGCAGACCCGTCATCCACAGCCATGTATCCACACAAAATAAGGTCATATTCCAGGTCTTCTTCTTCGATCGTCGCAGCCAGGATTTGAGCAACGGAATGTTCATCCAGTTCTACATCCAGATCTTCGGTATCGACAATGACTCCTTTGTCCGCCCCCATGGCCATGGCGGTGCGAAGTGCTTGTTCAGCCCGTTCCGGACCAATGGTGATGACCGTCACTTCCCCGCCGTGTTCTTCTTTCAGGCGGACGGCTTCTTCCACCGCATATTCATCATAAGGGTTGATCACAAACTCGACGCCATCCTCACTGATCTGACCATTTTCAATTGTGATTTTTTCTTCGGTGTCAAACGTCTGCTTGAGACAAACGAGAATGTTCATCTTCCACTCCCCCTTGTTGTCGGCTGTTTTTTATTTCTTCATCCCATGAATGAATAAACGGTGAATCTCGTTGATCTGGTCCAACAGGCTGTATTTAAAACCATTCATAATCCAAGATGTCACCGTTTCATCCAAGGTTCCAAACACCATTCTGCGGGCAATCCGCACATCCAGATCTTCGTGAAACACACCTGTCTTTTTACCGTTTAAAATGACATTGTCAATGATATCCAAGTACCTTTTTAAAATATTGTTGATTCCTTTTCGCACTTCCGGATTGGACTGCCTCAGTTCGATTTGGGTAACCAGTGCCAATTTGCGGTCTTTTTCCAAGTTTTCGAAATGGAGTTTGATCAAATGGTACAGTTGCTCTTCAGGGGATGTGATTTGGCTCAATTCTTTTTCGGCCTGGCTGATAAAAGAACCCATTTTTTCATCAAACAGTGAAACCAAGACATCATCCTTGTTTTCAAAATAAAGATAGATGGTACCGTCAGCCACCTTGGCTTCACGGGCAATTTTAGATATCTGGGCATTATGATAACCATATTCGGCAATCACTCTTACTGCAGCATCAATGATTGCTTCATATTTTTCCCCGGTTCTTTTTGCCATCTTTCCATATCCTCTCCGGCTTTTATGAATGACTATTCATTCAATTTTTAGTTTAGGATAACCGCTTTCAATTGTCAATTGATTTGAACAGATTTTATTATATCAAATTAATCCTATTATAGAAATTTTCAAGATAAATTTATGCATTTTTCTTGGTTAATTGGGAAGACCGTTCTTTTTCTTCATCCATCAACACCCGCCGCAACACTTTTCCGATGGAGCTTTTGGGCAATTCCTTGCGGAACTCATACAAGCGGGGGACTTTAAATTTGGCCAGCCGTTCGCGGCAGAACCGGTCCAATTCCTTTTCGGTCACCGAATACCCTTCTTTTAAAACGATGAATGCTTTCACCGTCTCGCCCCGGTAATCATCTTTCACGCCGATGACCGCTGCTTCTTTGACCGCTTCATGTTCGTACAGGATATCTTCGACTTCCCGGGGATAAATGTTAAACCCGCCTGCAATGATGACATCTTTCTTCCGGTCAAGAATATAGAAATAACCGTCTTCATCCATTTTGGCAATATCCCCTGTACACATCCATCCGTCTTTCAACACTTTCTCCGTTTCATCCGGACGGTTCCAATACCCTTTCATCACTTGCGGACCTTTGACTTGCAATTCCCCCTCATGTCCGGGAGGAAGCACTTCTCCTGTTTCAATGTCAACAATTCTCGCATCGGTATCCGGCCAAGGCAAACCGATGGTTCCGCTTTTTTTGCGGTCCCACAACAAATTGGCATGGGTTACCGGGGAAGTTTCCGTCATTCCGTATCCTTCCACCAACAAGCCACCGGACAACTCTTCAAACTTTTCCTGAACCTCCAGCGGAAGCGGTGCCGAACCGCTCAAGCAAGCATCCACCGAGGACAAATCGTATTGACTGATCTTGGGATGATTGATCAGCCCCACATACATCGTGGGAGCCCCGGGGAAAAAGGTGGGTTTGTGTTCTTGAATCTTTTTCAACACGAGATCCGTGTCAAACTTAGGAATCAAAATGATTTTTGCTGCCATTTTCATTCCCAGGTTCATCACGGTGGTCATGCCATACACATGAAAAAACGGCAAAGCCCCGACAAAGGATTGCGGCTCGGTTCGTTTGGTCTTATACAACCACGCTTCGGCCTGGCAACAGTTTGCCACCAGATTGCGATGGGTCAACATCGCCCCTTTCGCAAACCCTGTCGTCCCTCCGGTATATTGGAGCAACGCAATGTCATCCACTGACTCAAAAACCGGCTCCATCGGCTCGGGATCCGACTTTTTCAAAAGAGAAACAAAAGAATACGTGTCCCCGCCATAGTTAACGCTTACACTTTCGCCCGCAAGTTTGGATTTAAGCTGAAACAGCCAGTTTTTCGGAACAGGCAGATAATCGCACAACCGGGTTACGATCACCCGTTTCAGTTTTGTTTCCGGTTTTACTTCCTGCACCCTCGGCCACACCAAATCCAGGCAGACAATCGTTGTGGCCCCGGAGTCAGCCAATTGGTGCTTCAGTTCTGTTTTCATATATAACGGATTAATTTGAACCACAATGCCGCCGACCATCAAGACCGCATAATAAGCAATGATTCCCTGAGGCGTGTTTGGGAGCATGATGCCCACACATTCCCCTTTTTGCACTCCCAATTCTTTCAAAGCGGCGGCAAACCGATAAACTTCATCCAACAACTCCCGAAACGTCATACTTTTCCCCATAAAATCAAAGGCATCCCGCTCTGGATAATCTTTTGCGGCATCAAGCAGAAACTGTGTTAACGGAACTTCAGGATAGTCCAAAGTTGCTGGAACTTCCGGAGGATAATGACGAAGCCATATTTTTTCTTTTTCAGCCATCTGAACTCCTCCTTTTTCGACTGAATAGTCATTCATAATTTTATATATTTTTATAATAAAAAATAATTAACTAAAAGTTATTTTATCTAATTTCACGTTATTTTTAAAGATTAGTTTTTTGGAAATATTCGATATCTGTGTGTTTTTTTGCCATAAAAAAGGCAAGGCGTCTCCCTGCCTTGCAAAATTTCTTTGTGTTTGAGCCAAAACCCCCGTCATGTTTCCGGCTTTGCCTGCCGATCCGGATCTTGCGGAGCAATGCCGCTGGGTCTTTTCGTTTTGTTGGGCATGGGTGTCCGGATCAAAATATCCAGCATGGCCTTTCCGTTAAACGGAATCAACGGCCATAAATAAGGGGTTACCAATACTTCAATCCGTGCCAGCCAGACAATCCAGGCGATGCAGGCAATGATAAATCCGGCCCATCCAAAGAGTGCCGCTGCGACCAACAATCCGAAGCGGACCATTTTGTTTGCCATCCCCATCTCATAACTGGGGGACGCAAACGTTCCGATCACTGCCAATGAAACATACAGAACCACTTCCGGAATGAACCATCCGATTTTGATCCCGATCTCTCCCAATAAAACGCCGGCTATCAATCCCATCGCCGTCGCCAGCGGAGAAGGGGTGTGGATGGAAGCCATCCGCAAAATTTCCACCCCGGTCTCCGCAATGAGAATTTGAACAAAAAGCGGAATGTCCGCGGTGTTTTGCACGGCAAGAAATTGAAGAAAAGAAGGAAGGGATTCGGGACGCGTGGAAAGCAAATACCAAAGCGGCAACAAAAAAATCGAAACACCCATCGCCAGAAACCGGATCAAGCGTAAAAATGCACCGACCACCGGTTGTTGCCGGTACTCCTCTGCATGCTGCAGATGATGAAAAAATGTGGATGGGGTGATCATCACACTGGGAGACGTATCCACATAAATCAGCACATGCCCTTCCATCAGGTGAACCGCCGCCACATCGGGGCGCTCCGTAAAGCGCACCATCGGATAAGGATTCCAATAACGTTTAAACAAATGCTCTTCCAATGTTTTTTCCGCCATGTGCAAACTGTCTGTATCAATCTTTTGAATCGCCTCCCGCAACTCATTCACCACGCGGGGATCCGCCAAATCTTCCACATACGAAAGGCAGACATCGGTTTTTGACCGTCGCCCGACTTGCATGTGTTCCATCCGCAATCCGGGATCCCGCACATGCCGGCGTGTCAAAGCCGTGTTAAAAATCAGCGTTTCGACAAACCCGTCTCTGGCGCCCCTGACCACTCTCTCAATATCCGGCTCCTCGGGACCGCGTGCCGGATAAGTCCGGGCATCAATGATGACGGCTGACGATTCGCCTTCAATCAACATGGCGGTGGCACCGGACAACACCGAAGTGACGATTTGCTTCACCTGATCGGTCAATTCCGCTTCCACATAGGCGATTTCCCTCTTCAACAGCCGTTGCAAAGCATCGGTCTTCAAATCTTCCGCCCTCAAATCGGCGAGGCGGTCCATGATGTAATTCATGATTTCATCCTTCACAAAACCGTCCACAAAATAGAAGGCGCATGCTTTTTTTCCATAAGTCATCGGACGGCAAATCATATCAAAACTTTGACCGACTCCCAAAATCTCATTCAACATTTCGGTGTTTCGTTCCAAATCCTTATGAAGCGATGCATGCTCCCACCACTGGGTTTTGAGCTCACTCATCCGAAATCCACCTTTTCGATTGTCTGCATCCAGTCTCCATTATTGCCCGGCTCCGAAAGAGTTAGACCCCGGCGGAATCCAAAGATTTTTTAACCCGGATGACTGGATTCCCGGATCTAAAAATCAACCGATACGGAGCGTTTGAGCTGCACGATGATCCGTCCCGCATCCGATTAAGCGAAGCTCATTCAGCTTATCAGTGGATCTCCGAAGGGGAAGTCCAACATTACCTCCTGAGCGAGGAAACCAAGGATTCCATCTTGCGGGGCTTTCATCTGTCCGGGTGACAAGCGGTCTTTCCGGCACATCACGGATGAAGCCCGGATTCGTTACAACATCGTTTATTTCATTAAAGTTCCATGATTTTTAAATGAGTGCCATCCCGCAAAAACCGCATGAACTCCTCCATCGAATAAAAAAGCCATTGATTAAACCTTAAAAATTTATACCCCTGCGAAGAAAATATATAGACAAATATGATATTTCAAAATATGATAGAGGCAAGAGGTGATCTTTTTGAACGAACTTGATTTAAAAGTTTTGGGAGAAGCTTTGCGAAAAGTCCGCAAAAAGCGGGGACTCAGACTGGTGGATTTGGAGGATGATCAAATTTCATTCGCCACCATCTCCAGCATTGAGCGCGGCGTTCCCACCGTCAAACCGCAGAACCGGCTTTATTATTGCCAAAAACTCGGATTTGACGTTTCCCAACTTCCCTCCCTGATTCATCAGGAAAACGGCGAGCGCAATAAAACGGAAAACTTGCTCTTTTTAATTGAAACCTGTATACGTTTGGATTGCGATGCAGCTTTGGAACAGCTCCGCAAATTGCAATCCCAAGGAAAAGAATATTATTTAGACAAGATTTATTATTTAAAAGGCTTGTGCTATGTGAAGAAAAATAAACTAAAAAAAGCGGAACATTTTTTTCTCCAATCCATCCATGCCATCGAAAAGAAAAATCACGCCTCCGACTCCCATATCAAATCGGCTTGCCTGTATGAACTGGGGCAAATATATTACCTCCGGGATCATTTATATAAAGCGCTGGATTATAACGAACAAGGGCTGAACGCCTTTCAACCGGGAGAAAACCCTTCCGATCTTTATGATTATTTAATGATTGCCAAAGCCACATATCTGGAAAAACTGTACCGGACTGATGAAGCTTTGCAAATATTGAATGAATTATGGGAAAGAATCGGACAAATCAACAGCCTGAAAGTCAAACTATATATGTATGAATTAAAAGCTGCTTTGTTAAATAAAAAGAAAAAATATGATGAAGCCTTAAAATACGCCCGGGAAGGACTACATATCGCGCGTACAAACGGCGCACACGAACAGGCGGTCGAATTGTTGACTGTTTGGGGAAACATCCTGCAAAACGCCAATGACTACCAGACTGCCGAAAATTGTTATCAACTGGCTCTCCGCTTGGAAAACAAGCTGAAAGACAAAAAAGTTTTACTCGTGTCAACCCTGACCCGGCTTGGGAAATTATACAGCAAGATGAACAAAAGCCGCGAAGCATACCTCAGCTTGTCAACGGCTGTGGAACGCGGAAAAAAATATAATGACTCCCATCGCTACTGTGAATCGTTAATGGCTTTGGGCGATTATTACATTGAAAACGGACAATATCCGAAAGCCGTCGATCCTTACGAAGAAGCCTTGCACATCGCCAGTTCCTGCAACTTTACCCGGCTCATGGAAAAGGCCTTGCTCAATTTATCCGAATGCTGGAATAAATTGGGAGAAAAAGAAAAATACATAAAAATGCTGGGTGAATTGCAACAACTCCGGTTACGGGATCTGGAAGTCATGGAAGTGTAAATGCAATTTCCTTCACTGCGGCATCCCCCCTTTGGAAGAATGAGTTTCCTTTACCGGGGGATGCTATTTTCATCACCGGATTTTTCATCTGTGGTATAATAGTGCCTGATTTTTTGGATGGAGCTTAACTTTAAGGAGGAAATACTGTGCAATCTCTTCCGCAAGACTTCTTGGAACTGATGAAATCCCTGTTGGACGATGAATATCCGGCATTCCTCAAAACTTATGAATCAGCTCCGGTTCGCAGTTTACGTGTCAACACGTTGAAAACCGGACACCTCTCCTTCCCGGAAAAAGTTCCTTTCCGGCTGGAACCGGTTCCATGGTGCCCGCCGGCTTTTTATTATGACCACGAACGGGACCGTCCGGGGAAACACGTTTACCATGCAGCCGGTTTATACTACATTCAAGATGCCAGCGCGATGGCTCCGGCAGAAGCCCTTTCCGCCAAGCCGGGAGAAAAAATTTTGGATTTGTGCGCCGCTCCGGGAGGAAAAACCACACAGCTGGCCTCCCAGATGCAAGGAGAAGGGGTCCTGGTTGCCAATGAAATTGACGGCAAACGGATCAAAGCCTTGGTGGAAAACCTGGAACGCTGCGGAGTTACCAATGCCGTCATTCTGAATGAAACCCCCGCCCATCTGGCAGCCCGTTTCCCCCAATATTTCGACGGCATTTTGATTGATGCCCCTTGTTCTGGAGAAGGCATGTTCCGGAAAGACCCTGAAACCGCCACCCGCTGGAGCCTGAAAGCGGTTGAGAAATGCGCGGAATTACAATATGAAATTCTCACTGCCGCTGCCCCGATGTTGCGTCCGGGCGGCCGGTTGGTCTATTCGACATGTACGTTCAACCCGACGGAGAATGAGCAAGTCATCGCATCCTTTTTAGAAAATCATCCAGGTTTTGAGATCAAATCGATCCAAGCGGCTCCCCACTATCAACCGGCACGTCCCGATTGGGCAGGCAACCGGGTACCCGCATTAAATCAAGCATGCCGCCTTTGGCCTCATCACTTGAAAGGAGAAGGCCACTTTGTCGTGCTTTTGGAAAAAAAAGAAGATCAGGAAAGCAGAAAAGCCCGGCCCGGCAAATACCCGCCCGTTCCACAACCGGCGGCAAAAGTGTGGAAATCCTTCATTCAGGAAACTTACAACCAAACGGATCTTTCAGAAGGGACTTTCACCATGTACGGCGATCATCTTTATCAAGTACACCCGGATCTCCCTTCATTAAAAGGTTTGCGGGTGGAAAGGCCCGGCAGATACCTGGGGCAGGCCAAACGCAGCCATTTTGTGCCTTCCCACGCCTTGGCACTCTCCAGCCTTCCGGAACAGGTGAAACAAACCTGTGATTTTCAAGCGGATGATCCCGATCTTCTTCTGTATTTGCAGGGAGAAGCCTTGCCGAGCGATCTGGCCAAAGGCTGGACGCTGGTCACGGTGGACGGATATCCGCTGGGCTGGGGAAAAGTTTCCGGCCGTTTATTGAAAAACCATTATCCCAAATGGTTACGCTGGGATCGCACATTGAAATAAAAAAAGACGGGAGATATCCCCCGTCTTTTTTTATTTTTAATCATAAATCCCCTTTTGTCTCACATAGGTTACGGTAGATGAATCATTTTAAAGAGACAGAACCCAGGGAGGGGTTGCCCCGGTGGAAAAAAAGCCGTCCGATACCTGGCCGAAATATCTTCCCTACACCCAGGTGGCCATGGGAATGATTCAACCTGAATGGTTGTTTATGTCACATTTTTTTGAGGACCCGGAAGAAGAGGAAGAGCAAGAACCGCCACCTCCGGCTGTCAAACCCCGCAACATCCGGATCAATATCCGTCCCCGCAGACGCTAGCCTTGTGACTTTTTCTTCCACCTGACCACCGGGAACAGGCGAAAAGGCCTTTTTTCTTTTTGTTTTTTCTCTCCTTTTTCCTTCCATAATTTCTTCTTAATCATCAAGTAGCGGCGCATTTCATTGATAAAATACAGATAAGCGGCATGCGTTTCAAATTCTTCTTTTGTCGCAGGCAAAGGAGAATTATGAAAACTTTCCCTGATCTCTTGCAACCGGTCTAGGAACACTTGTGAGGAATCGCCGTAATGAATGGCATCCGCTACATCCTCCAGAAATCCGGCAATCATTTGCCCCTGTTCACTGCTGTTGTTTAAAGTGGAAACGGTCAGCGCAATCCGTTCCAAAACTTCAAACTGTCGCTCTCTCATTTCAAAATACTGGTAATAATCAAGAGCTGATCCGTTGAATTGATTTTCGATATCCCTGACAGCCAGCTCTTTGGCTTCCTTTAACCATTGCGCCGTCTCCGTGATTTGTTTCCCGTCCCAATACCGCTCGGGTTCACGGAGATAAGCGGCAAATTCCCGCAAGATAATCTTAAAATTTTCTTCGATTTTGTGCCGGTACGCTTTCAGCTCTTTTTCCGCACTGGGAATGTATGCATTGAGCAGAACCGCCATGCCGATTCCGATCACCAATAACATGATTTCATTGACGATGATCTCCACATTGACATCTTTCAACAAATAAAGATGCAGGATAACCACCGCACTGGATACAATCCCGTCTTTAATATTTAAATAAACATTCATCGGAATCAACACGAGCAACAATAAGGTCAACGTCCAGGTATGATAACCAATCCATTCAAAAAAGACGGCTGAAATCCCCAATCCCGCCAAAGAGCCGAAAAAACGTTCCCATGCCGTTTGATAAGATTGCTTCTTTGTCGTTTTAATGCAAATCATCGTAATGATTCCGGCTGCCGTATAATATTGCAGTCCCATCCATTGCGCAATGGAAATGGATAACGCAATGCCGATCGCCGTTTTAATGGTTCGGTATCCGATTATCATGCACACTCACTCTTTTATTTTTCTGATCTTGAATCACTATATACCATCATATGACGGCAGTGCCCAAGGTGCAAGCAAAACCGGCAATCAAAAATGCGCTGAACAGTTCGAAGCCGGCAGACGCCACTTTGTGACAAAAACATCAACGATACGGACCATGTTTCTCCGGAAAACTCAACTGTCTGGATAAATACATGCAGGAGAAAATCACTTTTTTCGGTTCGGGGAAACCGATCTTTTTTCAATTTTGTAATTTCCCAGGAAATCAGTGGTTCATTTTCAAATCTGGTATGATATGAATGTCGGGGATTTTACGGCAAGGAGAAGGTTTCAATGAATACATCCGTCATCAAAAACATTTCACCCAAAAAAACTTATTATCACTTATTGGCATCCAGTTACCAACGGGCTTTACATCTGCTTTCCCAAACGGAAACAGATCCGGTGAGACAACGGGATACCATGGCGTATTTACATCAATTACAAAAAGAGATACAACAGTTTGCGGAAGATCACGAAAAAGCGGTAACCAGCCATCCCGGAAGGGAGCCGTGAACCGACAACCCGTTTCAGGAGCTGATGATGCGATGATGGTCAGCTCTTTTTTTAAATTCCAAATTGTTAAAAATTAAAGGAGGATATATTACTTTTTTGTAGAAAATTATTTATGGATAAAATAAAAAGGAGGGTTGCCACCACTTACCTTTTTGTTTTGTTGTTTTGCTGAAAAATCAGATAAGGGGATCTCATCAAGAAACAGGAGGAGAAAAAATGAAACGTTTCCTGAGTGTTGCCACGGCACTGTTATTGGTTGTCCTTCTTGCAGTGCCCGGAACCATGTTTGCCGCCAGCCCTGCCTCAACCGATGACTATGTGCCGGGTGAGTTGATTGTGAAGTTTAAAGATGGCATCTCCGCCCAATCCACCCAATCGATTCACGCACAATACGGGGCCAAGTCGATCGAAAAATCCAAATATTTGGGTTTTGAAGTGGTTAAGTTTGATGGTTCGGTTGAAAAAATGATCGAAAAATACAAAAACAATCCCAATGTGGAATATGTTGAACCCAACCATTACGTTCACATCATGTGGACACCCAATGACCTTACCAGTCGCCAATGGGGACCGCAAAAAGTCCAAGCTCCCCAAGCTTGGGATGTCACCCGCAGCAGCAGCAGCACGGTGATTGCCATCGTGGACACCGGAGTCCAAACCAATCATCCGGATTTGCAGGGAAAAATCGTCCAAGGGTATGACTTTGTCGATAACGACAGCAATCCCCAAGACGGGAACGGACATGGAACCCACTGCGCAGGAATTGCCGCTGCCGTGACCAATAACGGAACGGGAATTGCAGGAATGGCTCCCAACGCCTCCATCATGCCGGTTCGCGTGCTGAATAACAGCGGAAGCGGAACCATGGCAGCCGTTGCCAACGGAATCGCTTATGCCGCCCAAAACGGGGCAGATGTCATCAGCTTGAGCTTGGGTGGCACTTCCGGAAGCTCGGCCTTGCAAAGCGCCGTTCAACAAGCTTGGAACAGCGGAGCTGTCGTCGTTGCCGCTGCAGGAAACAGCAGCAGCTCCACTCCCAACTATCCGGCTTATTACTCTCAAGCCATTGCTGTCGCTTCCACCGATTCCAATGACAGCCTGTCTTACTTCTCCAACTACGGAAGCTGGGTGGATGTAGCCGCTCCGGGTTCCAACATCTACTCCACCTACCTCAACAGCAGTTATGCATCCTTGAGCGGAACCTCCATGGCCACACCGCATGTGGCAGGACTTGCCGCTTTGTTGGCCAGCCAGGGCCGCAGCAACTCGCAAATCCGGGCTGCCATTGAAAATACAGCCGATAAAATCAGCGGCACCGGAACTTACTTCCAACACGGAAGAATCAATGCTTACAAAGCCGTCAATTATTAATAAAGAAGGAGGGGATTCCCTCCTTCTTTTCATGCATAAAACATAAAGAAAATAACCCCTGCTATGAAAAAAAGCAAAGAAATGGTTCCCAAGATCCATGGCAAGTGTTTCATCGGTTTCCTCCATATGCAATCTTTACTTCAATTCGACCACCGTCACGCCGGATCCGCCTTCATTATGGTTGCCCAAACGAAAACTTTTCACATGCCGGTGGCTGCGCAAAAACTTTTGCACTCCTTGGCGAAGTGCACCTGTCCCCTTGCCGTGAATGAGATGAATTTCTTTATAGCCCGCCAACAGGGCTTTATCCAAATAATTGTCGATTTCCAGCAATGCCTCTTCCACCAGCTTGCCCCGCAAATCGCACTCGGGTTTCACATTGGCAGACATCCGGTTGACCGTCGGCTTTATTTTCACGTCAGCCGGTTTTGGCGAAGAACGCTTTTCCAGCTGGTCTCGATGCATTTTCATCTTCAAAAAGCCGACTTGCACTTGATAATATCCGTCGCCCATATCCTCGGTGATGGTTCCGTTCTGATTCACAGACAAAACGCGAACTTCATCCCCCACGTTCAGTTTCTCGGCTTTGCCGGTGTTTTTCCTCGGCTTTTGCGGCAATTCCCAATCCGGCACGGCATTTTTCAGCCTGGCTTTTGCTTCATTCAATTCATGCTCTTTTAAATCCCCCGGCCGGGCTTTGGCCCATGCCCGCAATTGCTTCAAGACCTCTTCCGCTTCTCGCTCGGCATCGGCAATGATCCTTTGCGCCTCTCGACGCGCTTTTTCCTTGAGAGCGGCTTTTTCTTCCTCAAACTGTTCCCATTTTTCCCGGATATCCGCATACAAAGCTTCTGCTTCTTTCTGCAATGCATCCGCTTCCTTGTGCTTTTCCCGAGCCAGCTTCTGCTCAGTGGTCAAAGAAGAAATCATTTCTTCCAAGCTTTTTTCATCACTGGACAGATGTGCTTTGGCCCGCTCAATGATTTCTTCCGGCAATCCCAAACGGCGGGAGATGTTAAACGCGTTGCTGCGGCCGGGAACCCCGATCAACAAGCGGTAGGTCGGTTTCAATGTCTCCACATCAAATTCCATGCTGGCATTGACGGTTTTCGGATGATGATGGGCAAACAGTTTTAATTCACTGTAGTGGGTGGTCGCCATGACAAACGACCCTTTTTGGATCACATATTCCAAAATGGAAATGGCCAGCGCCGCCCCTTCTGTCGGGTCGGTTCCTGCGCCCAATTCATCGAACAATACAAGGCTTTTTTCATCCACCTGTTTTAAAATGCGGATAATCTTGGTGAGGTGTCCGGAAAAGGTACTCAAATTTTGTTCAATGCTCTGTTCATCCCCGATATCGGCATACACCCCGCCAAACACCGGCATGATGCTGTCTTCTTCAGCGGGAACGGGAATTCCGGATTGTGTCATTAAAGCAAACAAACCGACCGTTTTCAGTGTCACCGTTTTTCCTCCGGTGTTGGGGCCGGTAATAATAATGGCATGGTAATCATCCCCGATCGAAACTTCGATGGGAACCACATCTTCTCCTTTAATCAAGGGATGGCGGGCTTTTTTCAGGTGCAGTAACGATTCGGAAATCTCCGGGCAAATTCCCTTCACCCGATATCCGAACCGGGCACAAGCCATGATACAATCCAGGCTGGCCAAAATTTCCAGATTTCTTTTTAAGCTCTCCACTTCGGGGGCAATTTTCTCCGTCAGCTTTTTCAATACTTTTTCAACTTCCTGTTTCTCTTGCAACTCGAGCTGACGCAACCGGTTGTTCCATGACACCACCGCTTCCGGTTCGATAAATAACGTCGCCCCCGATGAGGATTGGTCATGGACAATTCCCGGGAACCGGGAACGGTACTCCTGCTTGACGGGGATGACATACCGGTCGAACCGCTGGGTGATGATGGCTTCCTGCATCATCTTCGTATAATGCGGATTGCGCAAGATTTCTTGTAATGTTTGTTGAATTTGCTTTTTCGCTTCCCCGATGCGGCTCCGGATTTTCCCCAATCCGGGACTGGCCTGGTCTTTGACAACTCCCTGTTCATCAATGCTTTTCAGGATTTCTTCTTCGACCCATTCCAAACTTTCAACCTGCTCGGTCAAACCACGCAGAATGGGAAGCGGCGCCTCTTCATCTTCCACTTGCCGCAAAAAGGACTTCACCTTGCGTCCGGCCGAAATGGTACCGGCGATGTCCAGACATTCCGATTCGGTCAAGACACCGCTCTTTTCAGCCCGCCGGACCGCTGCGCGTATATCCCGGACCCCTCCCAGCGGAAGGTCCCCTTTCAGCCGGATCAAGTCCATGCCTTCTTGTGTGGCTTGCAGGCGGTGTTTCACCTGATCCCTTTGGCCGGAAGGGGTTAATTGGCTGACTTTCTCTTTTCCCAAGACCGTTGCGGCCTCGCTTTTCACCATCTCTTTAACTTGGTCATATTCCAACGATTTCAGCGTCCACTGCTCCACGCCGGACAACTCCTCTTTCTTTTCAAAATCATTCTTTATTATAGCATTTCCTGTTAACGAAAAACCATCGAGCCGATCGAAATCAGCCCGATGGTTTTTCAGCGTGTGAAAATATGTTTCCCGATTTTTTTGATTTGCGGACGGTTCCAAATCCATTTGGAAGTTGCCCGTTCCGGGTTGAAGTAATACAATGCGCCTCCGGTCGGATCCCAACCATTTAAAGCATCCCTGACTGCTTTTTTGGCCGTTTCATCCGGCTGCATCCAGATTTGCCCGTCGGCCACCGCTTCAAATGCCAAAGGTTGAAAGATAATCCCGGAAATGGTATCCGGAAATTCTCTGCTTTCCAGCCGGTTCAAGATCACCGCGGCAATGGCAACCTGTCCGATGTAAGATTCGCCCCGCCCTTCCGCATAAACGGCTTGCGCCAACAGATGAATATCATTTTCTGACAAACCGTAACTGCTTTTTGGAATGGAAACCTGCTTGCTCTCTTGCGGCTGTTGCCACTTGGTTTCGGGGGCGTAATTTTTGGTTGCTTTCCTGAGTTTTTGCATTGTCTTCGGTCCCGCCACGCCATCCACTTTCAGGCCGAATTCATATTGGAACAACCGGACGGCGCGATACGTTCTTTCTCCAAAATTGCCATCCCATTTTCCGGTGTAAAAACCGATATGCTTGAGACGTCCCTGCAACTCCCAGACACCGCCGCCCCGGTTCCCGCGTTTTAGCACCGGTCCTTTCTTATTGGTCATTTCCGGTCGCCAATGCTTTGTCGATTGCCAAAGTTTCAATTTTGTCTTCGGACCGACCACTCCGTCAATCTTCAAGCCGAATTCATATTGGAACAACCGGACGGCCAAATAAGTGCGATGGCCAAATACTCCATCCACATCTCCGGTGTAAAACCCCAAAAGTTTTAAACGTCCCTGCAATTCATAAACATCGCCGCCTCTGGCACCTTTTTTGAGAATGGTGTCACCAAATGCTGTTGCCGACGACGCTGAAATCTTTTGTTGATCCGCCGCAAAAACCGGAGCCAACCATGCACTCACACAGAGACTGACGATCAAGCAAGACGCAAACCATTTCAAAGTTACACGATTGACCATACAAGCTCACAACCCTTTTTCTGGTTGATATTTACTGGTTATTATGCCAAGTCCCGTTCAAAATCATGCAGATTCCATCCACATCCACAAAACAAAAAAAGCCGGATCTTTTCCGTCCGGCTTTCAACGAAAAAATCCGGTTGACGAATCACGTCCGGCCGTTAATTCTTGTTAAGCACGGCTTTCAACCGGTCCAACGGGTATGCATTGATGACATCTTCTTTTTCCAACCAACCCCGGCGGGCGGTGGCAATTCCGTAAATGATGGAATCATACTCCGCGGTGGCGTGCGCATCAGTGTTGATCGTAAATTTTAATCCGTATTCTTCTTTGGCTTTCTTTAACAACCGGTCATTTAAATCCAAGCGATGCGGATTGGCGTTTAACTCCAAAATGGTGCCGGTCTCCCGGGCGGCTTGAAACAACCGGTCCACATCCACGTCATAAGCATCCCTCCGCAGTAACAACCGTCCGGTCGGATGCGCAATGATATTGACATAAGGATTTTCCATCGCCTGGATGATGCGGCGGGTCATGGTCGCTTCATCCTGCCGGAATTGTGTGTGCACCGATGCAATCACCAGATCCATCTGTTTCAGCAAATCATCCGGATAATCCAGGGTTCCGTCTGCCAGGATGTCGACTTCCGCCCCTTTTAAAATCTGAATTCCCAATCCCTCCCGGTTCAGCCGGTCGATTTCCTCCCATTGCTCATACACTTCATCCACTGTCAAACCGCCGGCAACCTTCAAAGACCGGGAATGATCCGTCACCGCCATGTATTCGTACCCTTTGGCTTTGGCAGCCAGTGCCATGTCTTTAATGGAATGCGCCCCGTCGCTGTACAGGGTGTGCGCATGTAAATCCCCGCGATAATCCTCCAATCGGATGAGCGAAGGGAGCAAGGACTGATCCGCTCTTTCCATTTCCCCGCGATCTTCGCGCAACTCCGGCGGAATGAAAGGAAGATGCAGGTGGGTAAAAAAATCGGATTCCTTTTCAAATTTTGCCGTTTGGCCGGTTTCGGCATCATAAATGCCGTATTCGCTCACTTTCCAACCATATTGTTTCGCCCGCTGACGGATGCGGATGTTAAATTCTTTCGATCCGGTGAAGTGACTGAGGGCACTGCCAAATTGGTCCGGGGACACCAGGCGCACGTCGACTCCCATCACCAGGCCTTCTGTATCCACGACAATACTGACTTTGGTTTCCCCTTGCCCGACAACTTGTGTCACTTCAGGCAATTGTGCAATCCGCTCCGCCACTTCGGCGGGTTGATTCGTCGCCAAAACAAAATCAATGTCTTTGATCGTTTCCTTAAACCGTCGGATGCTGCCGGCCAATTCCACCTTCTCCACCCCGGGAATGGCTTGCAAACGTTGTTGGATGACGGCGGCCACCGCCATGGCTTCATGCAGCAGAAAACGCTCGGGCCGCTTTTGAAATTGTTCGATGGCTTCCAGGATCTTTTTTTCTTTTTTGGGTCCGAATCCCGCAAGGGTTTGGATTTGTTTTTTCTCTGCCGCTTGTTTCAACTCGTCCAAATTGGTGACCGAAAGTTTGTGATACAACGTATGGATGGATTTCGGCCCCAATCCGGGCAATTTCAGCAACAACGGCAATTCCGGGGGCAATTCGGCTTTTAATTCTTCCAGATAACGGGAAGTGCCGGTGGCGACAATTTCACGGATCACTTCCGCCGTTCCTTTGCCGATTCCGGGAAGTTCAGGCAAACGATCCAACGCCTCCGCAATCTGAAAACGGCTGTTTTCAATCGTTCGCGCTGCCCGGCGGAAGGCGTTTACCTTAAAAACATTTTCCCCTTTGATCTCCATGTAATCAGCCAACGCATGCAAGGTGCCGGCGATTTGTTTATTGTTCAAAGCATTCCCTCCCGTTCTGCCTTCTTTCAAAAAAAGCAGCTGTCAGGCGTCCCTCCCCGACAGCTGTTGCATACTAAACATATTATAATGCCTTTCCTTGAAACAACCGATCCAGTTCCCGGGTCAAATCCGGCGTCCAGCCGGTGATCGCATGAGCCACTTTCGACCCCTCCACCGCTTCCTGCCCGGTGCTCCAGGGAAGAACCGCAAGCACGTTGACCATAATAAACGTGATCAGCATCACCTTGGCCAGCCCGAGGATGGCCCCTCCCGCTTTATTGATGGAATGAAGAACGGGAAAGCTGGCCACCTGATTCAAAAGGGATGCGAAGATGGACAATACCCAGCGTGCACCGATCAACAGGATGAAGAAAGCCATTGCCGAGTAGATCATTTTATCCACCGGCACCAATGTCATCCATCCTTGTTGCGTGGAATCCGGCAGTTTCCACAAGTTGCTCAGCACCGGCGCGAGCTCATCGGTAAAATGAAAAGCAATCCAGAGGGACAAAATGTAACTGAGCAACGAAGTCACTTGCATGACAAACCCCTGCCGGTATCCTTGGATCAATGCACCGGCAAGAAGAAGAAGGACAATCATGTCAAAACCATTCATGCTGTTTTTTCACCTCATGGCTCTTCGTCTTCAATCAAGTGCATGATCTCATCGTATTCCTGTTTCAGTTTTAAATAATCATCCGCAATATTGACCGCCGACAAGACGGCCAGGCGGGCCACGTCCAAACGCGGGTTATTGTCGGCGATTTGCCGCATTTTTTCATCGACGTGGCTTGCCACCTGACGCATATGGCTGGGACTGGCTTTTCCCGTCAGCTGATATTGGGTTCCGTAGATTTCCACACTTAATTTATTTCTCACTGCACCGTCCTCCTTCACACTGTGAAGGTTTCCTCGTTGATCCATGCTCATTGTCTGAGCTGTGCGCCAAATTGCTCGGTCAGATAATGGACAATTCGCTCATGGATTTGATGAACTTCTTCATCGGTCAAGGTCCGTTCATTCGTCCGGAAAACCAAAGAATACGCCACACTTTTTTTACCTTCCCCAATCTGCTCCCCGGTAAACACATCAAACAGGGTTACAGATTCAAGCAATTCTCCGGCCACTTTCCGGATCCCTGCTTCGATCCGGCCGGCCGGCACATTTTCATCCACCGTCACGGCCAGGTCACGGGTTACGGCCGGATAGCGGGGAATCGGTTCATAAATCACTTGCAGATCCTTTTTAAGAAGTTTTTCAAGATCCAGCTGGAGCACAACCGGTTCACTTAAATCATATTCCTTGGACAATTTCGGATGCAGTTGCCCCAATACGCCGATCACTTCATCCTCCACCACACACAGTGCGGTCCGTCCCGGGTGGAATCCGTTCAAATCGGCCGCTTGATACTCGGCATCCCGCACTCCGAACCGTTCCAATACGCTTTCCAAAATTCCTTTCAGTTCATAAAAATTCTGCGCATCCACTTGCGGGGTTTTCCAGATGGACGCGGCTTTCGGCCCGGCAATGAGCGCGGCCAGTTGCAGCCGTTCTTCCGGCAAATCGGTCAATGTTTCTTCTTGCGTCAAATAAACTTTCCCCACTTCAAACAGTTGAACCCGTTCATTTCCACGATGGACGTTGTATGCCGCCACTTTGATCAATTGGGGCAACAATGTCGTCCTCAGCACCGCATGTTCCTTACTCATCGGCATGGCCACACGGATGGGTTGAAGATCATACAACGAAGCGATTTCCTGCTCGGCCTCATCCGATGTCAAACTGTAAGTCACCACTTCGTTTAACCCGAGTTCCCGCAACATATGCCGGGCATCGCGGCGCAGTTTTTGTTCCTTTGTCAGGGCGCCCGGCAATTGCTGGCCCCAGGGCAATGTCGCGGGAATCCGGTCATAGCCGTACAATCGGGCCACTTCTTCGACCAAATCCACTTCCATCATGAGATCGGGCCGCCGCGTCGGAATTTGCACCTGGTAAACATCGTTTTCAAATGCAGCCGGCAATCTCAGCCGACGGAAGATGTCCATGACTTCATCCGGACTGATTTGCACGCCCAACAAATTGACAAGTCGTTCATGGCGCAGGGAAATAGTGACTTCTTCAACATCTCCCGCCTTATGCACAGACGCATCCGAAGAAACGACCCCTCCGCAAAGTTGGCGCAACAATTGTACCGCCCGGTAAAGCGCGGGAAGAATTTGTTCCGGATCCACCCCTTTTTCGAAACGGGTGCTCGCTTCCGACCGGAGCCCCAGATTTTTGGAAGTTTGGCGGACGGTCAGCGGGTTGAAGAACGCAGCCTCCAGCAATACGGTTTTGGTTTCTTTCGTTACCTCCGAAGAAGCTCCCCCCATCACGCCCGCAACCGCCAGCGGCTCTTGTCCGTCCGTCACCAACAACATTTCGGGGTCACATTCACGCTCCACATCGTCCAACGTCACAATCTTTTCCCCATCGTTGGCGCGACGGACCAGGATTTGGCCGTTTGCGATTTTGTCAAAATCAAAAGCATGCAAAGGCTGTCCCGTCTCCAACATCACATAGTTGGTAATGTCGACAATGTTATTGATCGGCCGGATCCCGGCGGAAATCAAGCGGTTTTGCATCCATTGCGGGGAGGGTCCCACTTCCAGATTGCCCACCACTTGCGCGGCATAAAAAGGACAGTCCTCAACAGATTCTACGACAACTTCCACCCCGGTTCCTGCTTCGCTCGGAACTTGTTCGGAGATGACCGGCAGGCGCAATTCCCGGTCAAAAATCGCCGCCACTTCATGGGCCACTCCCCACATTCCCAAACAATCGGAACGGTTCGGGGTCAACTGCAATTCAATCACTTGGTCATCCATGCTCAAGTATTCTTTAATATCCATCCCGACCGGAGCATCCGGTTCCAATACAAAAATCCCTTCGGTTTGCTCCTTCATCAGCACTTTGTCGGGAAATCCCAGTTCTTTGGCCGAGCAAATCATCCCGTGCGATTCCACGCCGCGCAGTTTGGCTTTTTTAATATGGACTCCGCCCGGCAGTTTGGCACCGATCAAAGCAACCGGAATCCGTTGGCCTGCCGCCACGTTTTTGGCCCCGCAAACAATTTGCAACAGTTGCCCTTTCCCCACATTCACCGTGCAAATATTCAACCGGTCTGCTTCCGGATGGGGCTCCACCGCCAACACTTCACCGACAACCACGCCGTTTACTCCCGGATCCCGGGTGTAAATGACTTCCACCTCAATCCCGGTCCGGTTCATCTCCTCCGCGATATCTTCCGGCGAAATTCCTTCCAGGTCAACATATTGAGACAACCATTCATAAGATACTAACATCCTTCCAATTCACCTCTTCAGACGTTCTTAAATTGCCGCAAAAAACGCAAATCGTTGTTGTAGAAATGGCGAATGTCGTCAATGTCATATTTCAACATCGCAATCCGTTCCACACCGATCCCAAACGCAAAGCCGGAATAACGTTCCGGATTGTAACCCGCTTTTTCCAGCACGTAGGGATGAACCATTCCGGCCCCCAAAATTTCAACCCACCCTTTTTCAGGATGATAAATGTCCACTTCGACACTCGGTTCGGTGAACGGGAAGTAGCTGGGACGCAAACGGATCTCGGTTTCCTCGCCAAACATTTTCTCGATAATGGTCAACAGCACGCCGTTTAATTCGCTCATGGACACCCCGCTGTCCACCACAAGCCCCTCTATTTGCGTAAACTGATGCGAATGCGTGGCATCGTCGTCATCGCGCCGGTACACCTTTCCAGGAGCAATAATCCGCACCGGAACCCGTCCTTCTTTTTCCAAAAGGGTTCGAACCTGTACCGCGGATGTATGGGTCCGAAGCAGAATTTCCGGAGTGATGTAAAAAGAGTCCTGCATGTCCCGGGCCGGATGCCCTTTCGGCAAGTTCAACATTTCAAAGTTAAATTGATCAGTTTCCACTTCAGGGCCCTCCGCAATTTCAAAGCCCATTCCGACAAAAATGTCTTCCATTTGTTCAATGATCAGTTGCAAAGGATGCAACGTCCCCGGTTCGGGTTTGATCCCGGGCAAAGAAACATCAATCACTTCCCGGTTGATTTGTTCCTGAAGAACCGCTTCTTCCAATTCTTTCTCTTTTCCCGCAATCAACTCTTCCAGATATCCACGGACTTCATTGGCCATGCTTCCAATCACCGGACGCTCTTCGGGGGGAAGATCTTTCATGCCCCGGAGCACTCCGGTCAATTCGCCCTTTTTTCCGAGATACCTCACTTTCAATTCACGTAATTCATCCAAGCTTTGCGCCTGATGAATGACCGAAGTCGCCTCTTCTTTCAAGACTTCCAATCGCTCACGCATTGTTCGATCTCCTTTCGGTAAAAACTGTCGTCAATGGCACCACAAATGGTATCAAATGAAAAGATAAAATAGAAAATTATTCCATAAACAAAAAAGACCTCACGCCCAAAGGGACGAGAGATCCGCGGTACCACCCTTTTTTGAGAAGGAAACATCCTTCTCCGCTTCTTTGCAATAACGGTCATCAACCGGTCCCCCCTACTCCATCGTTCAGGGGTCAGCTCCGGAGTGAATTTCAACAGCCGGTTCCTTAGAAATGCTTTCAGTCACGGCATTTCCTCCCTGAAAGGTCGTACTGCCTACTTGTCTCCTTCACAGCCGTTTATGGATATGATTTTTCTGCGGAAAAATTATTTTATATTATAATCGAACTCTCCATTTCCCCGCAAGGAGCCTTGGCGAATTCGTTCATACATGAGTAAAGCGCCGGTGACGGAAACATTCAGTGATTCCGTTCCGCCGGGCATGGGGATGGTCACATGGTCATCCACAAATTCCTCCAAGCGGCGATCCACCCCCCGCCCTTCATTTCCCAACAAGATGGCAACCCGGGACGGAAACGGATAATGAAAATAAGAGCGGGTTGCATGCGGAGAAGCGTTCACAACCGTCACGTTCCGATCCTTTAAAACGGGGATGACCGCACTTAAATCTTCCTGCCATAACGGCACTTTGAAAATGGCCCCCATCGAAGCCCGGATCACTTTGCCATTGAAAGGATCCACGGTCCCTTTGCCCAAAAAGATCCCGTCCATGCCCGTTGCTTTGGCAGTCCGGATCAATGTGCCCAAGTTTCCCGGATCCTGAATGGAATCCAAAAGCAAGAAAGTGTTCCCGCCTTTGGTTTGTTTCCACACTTCATCCAGCGACCAACGGGGGCAACGGACCACCGCCATGATTCCCTGGGGAGTCGTGGTCTCTGCCAGCTGTTGAAACAAAGACGAAGGCAATTCAAACACCGGAACATTCTCAGGGATCTTTTTCAACCAATCTGCCGTTTTGTCCTTCGCAGCTTCGGAAAAAATCACGGCTTGAAAAGCCATTTTTGCCCGCAACGCTTCTTCAAGCAAATGTTCCCCTTCGATCAGTAATGCGTCTTGCTGCTTTCTTCCTTTTTTGGTTTTCAGCTTTTTCCATTGTTTCCACTGTCGGTTTTCCGAAGATGTAATCCGTTCTATCTTTTTCATTTGGCATGCTCCTGTAATTTTTGCAAATCTTTGTTGTGTCCGATCACGACCAGAACGTCTCCTTCATGAATCGCATCGGTGGCCGAAGGCGCAATGTTAAAGGTGTTTCCCTTTTTGATGGCCATCACGTTGCAACCAAACCGGGCCCGGATATCCAATTCTTGCAACGTCTTCCCGGAAAAAAAGTCCCGGGCGATAATTTCAATGATGCTGTAGTCATTGGATAACTCAATATAATCCAGGATATTCGGGGAGATTAAACTGTGCACCACCCGAACGCCCATGTCTCTCTCCGGAAAGACCACCCGGTCGGCCCCGATTTTGTCCAACACCTTCCAATGCAATTCGTTGATGGCTTTGACCACCACCTGTTTACAGCCGATTTCTTTGAGCAGCAAAGTCGTTAAGATGCTTGACTGAATATCGTTTCCAATGGCCACGATGACCACGTCAAAATTGCGAATCCCCAAGGATTTGAGTGCATTTTCATCGGTGGTGTCCGCCTCGACGGCATGGGTGACGATTTGCGACATCTCTTGGACACGGGAAGCATCTTTATCGATGGCCAAAACTTCGTATCCCATCTCGTGCAAAGTACGCGCCATCGTCCCTCCAAACCTCCCCAGCCCGATGACAGCAAAAGTTTTGATTTCCAATCGTTTGTCCACCTCTTTCTCCCATAAAAGCTGGCGCCGCAACTTTTTCATCCATTGTTGGATAATGTTCCATAATCCGCACAATCTATATTCAAAAAGGAGGATTATACACATGAATTTTGACATCCGTGGTGCAGTGATTCACAACATTCATAACATGAATGAAGAAGAACTGCAAGAATTGGTTGTTGACTCCATTCAACAACGTGAAGAAAAGTTGCTTCCGGGTCTGGGGGTTTTATTTGAAGTCATCTGGAAAAACAGCACGGAAGAAGAACGCCAGGAAATGATTGAAACCCTGCGTGAATCCCTTTCCAAACAATAATGCCCCAAAATAAAAAAAAGCCTGTTCTTTAAAAAAAGAGCAGGCTTCTGCATTGTTCCTCACCAGAAGAAACCGCCGCCATATCCGCCGAATCCGCCAAAACCGCCGAATCCGTAGAATCCCCAAAAGCAAACAAAGAGGATGAACAGAATCACCAAGATCGCGATCAAAAACCACTTCGATCCCAAACCGTCATAGTGATCGTAGGGACCACTCGCCAATTTCCGTTTCATAGGCTGTCTCCTTTCATTTGCCTATCTCTCACTACTTTATGTATCAAAAGACAGGAAAGAAATGGACAAATCCCTAAAAAAACAGCCTAATTTACTCAAAATGGTTCCGTGCCCCCCACAGGAACCCGGTGATGAGCAGAAAAGCCACCAAGGCCAAAAATGGAATGGTGACGAAACCAAACCAATTGATATACATTTGCTCACAAGGAACGCCAACCCGACAAGCAGCAACTTCGGAGAGAAACGGAACTTTTTGTTTGAGATAATGGAAAAGCGAAATGCCCGCCCCCAATACGGTAAGCGGCAACACATAAGGAATGATGCCCCGGTCATTCCGGTAGGAGGCAATGCCGAGAAGGATCACCAGCGGATACATCAAAATCCGTTGCACCCAACACAACGTACAGGGAATAAATCCCAATATTTCACTGAAATAGAGGCTTCCCAATGTCGCGATGAGTGAAACGAGCCAAGCAAAATAAATCCCGTACGTTCTCACCAGACGCATCCTTCACTTCTCCTTGTTTGCCAGCTCGCTGTCGATCATTTTTTTGAGGGCTTCATAATCCAGTGCATTTTCCACTTTTTTTCCGTTGACGAAAACCGCCGGCACCGATTCAATGTTTAATTTTTTTGCTTTGTTGTTGTCTGCCGTCACTTCATTTAAATACGTTTTGTTATCCAAGTCTTCCCGCACTTTTTTTGCATCCACTTCGGGAATGTTTTGTTCAATCAATTGTTCCAAAAAGTCCGGAGTGGCCCATTTCACGGATTCATCTTTCTGATGGTTGTAAATAGCGTCATAAAACTTCCAATAAGCTGCGGGATCTTGTTGATAGACGGCTTCTCCGGCCATTCCCGCTGTGATCGAATCTTCCCCGATAAACTGGTAATTGGTGAAATACATCTGCACTTTGCCGGTATCGATATATTCTTTTTTCAATTTGGGATAAACGGTGTCATGAAACACTTTGCACACCGGGCACTTATAATCGCCAAACTCCATCAACTTGACAGGGGCATTGTCATCGCCAATCGCCGGCTGGCCGTCGTATTCAACCGGAAGCACACGGGCCGTCTCTTCGCCGGGATTATCCTTCCCCGCGAAAGAATTGATGATGGCAAAAACACCCAATCCGATAAAAACAACCAAAACCGTCACCATGGTAATGGTGCTCATCCGGGTCTTTTTCTTTTTTTTATGCGCATTGGCCATAAATCAAGTCACCTCCCTCATCGATTTTACAATAAAAAGAAAGAAAGTTCATTCCGTTTTCTTGGACGGGCAACCCTCCCTCTTTCCGGCAGGTTTTGCAGCTTTATTCTTTTGTTTCCCTTGTGTTACAATGCGATGGGAAAGATCAGGACAGAAGGAGAAGCACCATGAAACAGATTGCACGCGCACTCACCATCGCCGGCTCCGACAGCGGCGGGGGCGCCGGAATTCAAGCAGATTTAAAAACATTTCAAGAGCTTTATGTATTTGGGATGAGCTCAATTACGGCCATCACAGCCCAAAACACCCTCGGGGTTCAAAAGGTGGGTGTGGTGGATCCCGATCTGGTTGCCAAACAGATCGACTCCGTTGTCACAGACCTCGGAGTGGATGCAGCCAAGACTGGCATGCTCGCCAATGCGGAAATCATCGAAGTGGTTGCGGCCAAAGTCAAAGAACACCAAATCGGTCCCTTGGTCATCGACCCCGTGATGGTTTCCACCAGCGGACACCAACTGCTCACCGAAGACGCCCGGGTGGCGATGAAGAAAAAATTATTGCCGCTGGCAACCCTTGTCACTCCCAATTTGCATGAAGCGGAAATTCTTGCAGGCCAACGGATCACCGGCTGGGAAGACCGGAAACAAGCAGCCCGGAAATTGGTGGATGAAGGCGCCAAAGCAGTGATCATCAAGGGTGGACACGGCAAAGAAGAAGAGGCGATCGATTTGTTGTATGACGGAAAAGACTTTGTCTCCTTTTCATCGCCTCGCTTCAAGACCAATAACACCCATGGAACGGGTTGCACCTTTTCGGCAGCCATCACCGCTTATTTGGCAAAAGGAGAGTCTTTGCATGAAGCCGTCCGTCAAGCCAAGAATTTTATCACTGCTGCAGTCGGAAATCCTTTGATGCTCGGAAAAGGAAACGGCCCAACCAACCACTTTGCACACCGCCTGAAGGAGGAATACCAATGAAATGGTCTGGCGACGTTCTGTCGGTTTATTTCATCATGGGCAGCCAGGATTGCTCCGGCCGTTCACCGGAAAGCATTCTGGAGGAGGCTATTCAAGGCGGCATCACTTGCTTTCAGTTCCGGGAAAAACATCCGGATCTTCACATGCACCAAGTCGTGGATTTGGGATTTCGCCTGCGCGCCATTTGCCAAAAACACCAAATTCCTTTTATTGTGAATGACCGTGTCGATTTGGCCCTCATCCTGGAAGCGGACGGAGTGCACATCGGCCAGGAAGACCTGCCTGCTTTCCATGTCAGAAAGTTGATCGGCAAAGAGCGGATTCTCGGGGTTTCCGCCAAAACCGAAACCGAAGCACTGGAAGCTGTACAAAACGGAGCCGATTATATCGGCGTCGGGCCCATGTTTGCCACAAAAAGCAAATCCGATGCCGGACATCCCGTCGGGCCTGAAACGATTACCCGCATCCGCCGTGTCGTCGGGAAAACCTTTCCCATTGTGGGAATCGGCGGCATTAACCGGCAAAATGCGCGGCAGGTCCGGGAAGCAGGAGCAGACGGGGTCGCCGTCATCTCCGCCATTGCACAAAGCCGGTCACCCCAACAGGCCGCGGAAGACTTGAAAAACGGATAAACCAACAATATTAAAAAAACACAAGATATTATTCTTATATTTCTAAAAATTATATTTACACATATAATAATATTATTATATAATTGGGTAGAGAACGCTCAAATCTCTTCCAATCTCACTTCCACTTTCCGTGAAGGAGGTGCGCCAATGCCTTCGCTCATCCTCTCGAAATGCGACAAATGCGGAACTCCGGATTGCAAATGCCCGGATTGCGACTGTAAAAAATAACAAATCCTCCCATGGCCAGTCCTTCAGGGCTGGGTTTTCTTTTAATAGAAATACTTTTGATAAAAAATACATGCGTTAGACAAAAATATAAAAGTATTATAACTTAGTAGATGATTACAGCAGCTGGGCATTCCACATTAGGAGGGAAACAAGTTGAAAAAGAAAGCACTCATTCTCTTCCTCATCACCCCTTTATGTGTGTGGATATTTCCTTCCATGACTTTCGCATACAGCTTTACGGGTGACAAATTATGTGATTATTATTATGTATACTATCGCTGGGGCGGACACATCACGAATGAACATCAGGAAGCTTCCAAAAAAGCGATTCAAAGCTGGAATGAAGCACAGGACAAACGCCGTTTTGTGCAAGGCGATTCCTCCGCAACCGGAGTGGTCGATTCTTATTACTCCAGCACAGATGGTTATTTTGGCTATTCTTACTGGCAAACCGGCGTGGGTTCCTGCATCAATTCCTGGGTGGCAAAAATGAATACATACTATGAGTCCAATAACGACTCCCAATTTGGGCAAAGCGTCCTGGGCCATGAAATCGGGCACATTCTCGGTTTGGCGCATACCAATTGGACATCCCTGATGAATACGGAACGTGACCGGTTTCATACATATACCCCGCAGACCGACGACATCAACGGGGTAAACAATTTATATGAGTGAAACTTCCTGGCTTAAAGGAGGATTTTCATTGAAGTGGAAAAAAATCTCTTTTCTGTTTACAACCGTCTTTCTTCTCTTGGCTGCCGGCTGTATGCCCGGTGACAAAAAAGAAGAAGTGAACATGGGCATGCATGTCGATTTGGCTATGGCAAACAATTTGCCGGCCATGATTGATCAAGCCCCCGTCATCGTCCTCGGCGAGTACAAGGGAATGGACCGGGTGGAAAACGGGGCACGGAATCCGAAAAATCCGGCACTCCCTTCCGAAAACACCTATCATGAAGTGCAAGTGTACAAATTTCAAGTCGATCGGGTGCTCAAAGGAAAACTGGAGCAAAAGAACATCGAAGTCGGCATTGCCCACAAGCTTCAACTGCAAACCAATGATGACCAAAAAATTGAAATCATCCATCCTCTTTACACCCAACCGGAGAATAACCAAAAATACATTTTATTTCTGAATCACCCGGACACGTACACCCGGTACCACACGTTTCGGTTTACACCGCATTCCATTAAATTGGACAAAAAAAATATTGCCCATTTGGTCATGCCTTCCATGAAACTGCAAAAACAACGAGTGGAAACGCAAGATCAAATCTTCCATATCAACATTGACGGTTTTCCGTCCGATTATCATGATCAAATCACAGGTAAACCTTTATCTTCCCTCTTTGATTTGATCCGTTTGGAATCAAACCCGAAATAAATAAGCACCCTGAGGGCAAAAAGGCTTATTGGATTGATTTTGGACAAGCGAACGTGACACTCGCTTGTTTTTTTTATTTTGTCTTTCAGAGATTTCAAGACGAGACGTCGAAATATTTTGATATAATAAATTTGCGAAACATTATCAAACAATTGAGAGGAGATGGATTGTGAAGCGATTGGTTCTGTTATTGCTTTCATCTTTGATGATCGCTTTCACATGGTATCCGATGGCTGAAGCCCGCACTTCCAGTCAAAGTGAATTCCGGGGGGTTTGGATCGCCAGTGTCACAAACATCGACTGGCCGTCCAATCCATATCTGAGTGCGGAAGAACAAAAGAACGAGTTCATCACGATTCTGGAAGAGTCCAAAAAAATGGGGTTAAACGCGGTGGTGGTGCAAATCCGTCCGACAGCGGACGCTTTTTATCCCTCCCAATGGAATCCGTGGTCAAAATATCTGACCGGGGAACAAGGAAAATCCCCCGGCTATGACCCGCTGGCCTTTATGATTGAAGAGGCCCATGCACGAAATCTGGAGTTTCATGCCTGGTTCAATCCCTACCGGGTGAGCATGGACACCCGACTGGATCAACTGGTTCCGGATCACCCGGCGCGAAAAAACCCGAATTGGGTGGTTTCTTACGGGGGAAAACTTTGGTTCGATCCGGGTATCCCCGCTGTCCAAGATCATATTGTGGACAGCATCATGGAAGTGGTCCGCAATTATGACATTGATGCCGTTCATTTCGATGATTATTTTTACCCGTATCCTGTGCAAGGACAAGACTTCCCGGATGATGAAACCTACCAAACTTACGGACAAAATTTTCCGGACAAAGGAGACTGGCGGCGGCATAATGTCAACACCCTCGTCCAGTGCGTCAGCCAGGCCATCAAAAGCGAAAAACCGGGTGTGAAGTTCGGCATCTCTCCGTTTGGCATCTGGAAAAACAAATCAAGTGATCCGACCGGCTCCGACACGAACGGATCCGAAAGCTATTTCACGGTTTATGCCGATTCGCGCACATGGATCCGGCAAGGATGGCTTGATTACATCGCCCCGCAAATTTACTGGAACATCGGCCATCCGGCCGCCGACTATGCCAAGTTGCTTGCATGGTGGTCCGGTGAAGTGGCGGGAAGAAACACTCATTTATATATTGGACATGCCGCCTACAAGATCGGCAATGATAACGAAGCCTGGGACAACCCGGAAGAAATCCCCAACCAGATCAAAATGATCCGGCAAAACGCGTTTGCAAAAGGAAGCATTTTTTTCAGTTACAAAGACTTAAATGCCAATCGTCTCGGCATCAAGGACCGCCTGGCAAACGATCTGTACCGGGAACCAGCCGGGATCCCGTCCATGCCCTGGTTGGACAGCACATCGAAATGATTTAAATTCCTTTCAAAAAAGCCGGCAATGCCGGCTTTTTTCACTTTCATCTTCTTTAATTCGCTTGGGACAACACCGGAGAACACCGCTTCAGTTCTTCCACGACCAAATCTCCAAATTCCTCCGTATCCACCGCCATCGTATCCGGTTTTGCCAAATCCGGCGTCAGGTACCCGTTAGCAAAAACCGTTCGCACGGCCTGCTCCACTGCCTCAGCCGCTTGGTGGAAACCAAATGAAAATTTCAACATCAATGCAGCAGACAATATCGTCGCCGCCGGATTGGCCACTCCCTGTCCGGCAATGTCGGGGGCGGAACCATGAACCGGTTCATACAAACCAAAGGAATCTTCACCCAGGCTGGCCGACGGCAACAAACCGATGGAACCGGAAAGAATGGCGGATTCATCACTTAAAATATCGCCAAACATGTTTTCAGTCACCAGCACATCAAAAGAAGACGGGCGCAGAATTAATTGCATGGCGCAATTGTCCACCAGCATGTGTTCCAAGGTGACATCCGGGTATTCTTCCGCCACTTTTTCGGTCACCTCCCGCCATAACCGGGAACTTTCCAACACATTGGCTTTATCCACGGATGTCACTTTTTTCCCCCGCTTTCTGGCAATTTCAAATGCTTGCCGTACAATTCGTTCAATTTCGTATTCATGATACACCAGCAGGTCAGTGGCCACTTCGCCCTGTAACGTTTGCGAACGGGTCTTCTCTCCAAAATAAATGCCGCCGGTCAATTCGCGAACCACAATGAGATCCACGTCTTTCACCACATCGAACCGCAAAGAGGAATTTGTGTTTAATCCTTCAAACGCCATGACCGGACGCAAATTGGAAAACAAACCGAGTTCTTTTCTCAGTGCCAGCAAAGCCTTTTCCGGACGCAGTTCAGCCGGATACCGGTCCCATTGGGGTCCCCCGACCGCCCCGAGCAAAACCGCATCTGATGCTTTGCATAATTGCAACGTTTCATCGGGGAGGGGAGTGCCCACCCGGTCGATGGCCGTCCCCCCCACCAAGCTGTATTGAAATTCAAAGGCGCAACCATACATCCGTTCCACTTGATACAAAACCTTCACAGCCTCTTCCACAATCTCCGGACCGATTCCGTCTCCCGGCAATACAGCCACTTTTTTCTTTGCTCCGCTCATCTCTGTCCACTCCTTTATACTGTCGTCACTGCTGTTTTCTCGGCAGGATAATCTCCTTTGCGACGAATCAGACGGTTGATCGCATCCAGGTACGCCCGGGCACTGGCCTCCAGCACGTCTGTGCTCACACCTCTGCCTCTGACATAAAGCTCGCCTTGTCTCAACTGAACACTCACTTCACCCAGCGCATCTTTTCCTTGCGTCACTGAATGGATCCGATAATCCTCCAAAGACACTCTCTCCTGTGCAACCCGGTCAATGGCTTTAAAGATGGCATCCACCGACCCGTTCCCGCAGGCCGCTTCAAAGAAGGTTTTGCCATCACTTTCTCTTTTGATCTTAATGCTTGCCGTCGGAAGAGACGGATTGCCGCAGGTGACCTGCAATGATTCCATCACATAAAAGTCCTGTGCATGCACCAGTTTTTCTTCCACCAATGCAATCAAATCATCATCGGTGATTTCTTTTTTGCGGTCGGCCAACTCTTTAAAGCGTTCAAACAACGGGTTGACTTGCTCCTCTTTCAGCTCAAACCCCAATTCCACCATCTTCGTTTTGAAGGCATGGCGGCCGGAATGTTTGCCCAACACCAGACGGCTTTCATTTAACCCGACGCTTTCCGGAGTCATGATTTCATAAGTTTCGCGGTGTTTCAGCATGCCATCCTGATGAATGCCCGACTCATGGGCAAACGCATTGGTTCCCACCACCGCTTTGTTTCCCGGAACCGGCATGCCGGTCAATTTGCTTACCATCCGGCTGGTGCGGTGAATTTCTTTTAAATTGAGTGTCGTTTGCACGCGGTAATAAGCTTCTCTTGTTTTCACAGCCATGGCGATTTCCTCCAAAGCTGCATTTCCCGCCCTTTCACCGATCCCGTTGATGGTGCATTCCACTTGGGACACACCGGCCTCAATCGCTGCCAGACTGTTGGCCACCGCCATCCCCAAATCATCATGGCAGTGCGCGCTCAACCGCACTTGATCCACCCGCGGCACCCGGTTGATCACTTCGCGGAACATATCCGCATATTCTTGCGGCGTCAGATAACCGACCGTGTCCGGCAGGTTAATCACCGTGGCCCCGGCTGAGATGGCAGTGTCAACCACTTCGCACAAAAAGTCGATTTCGGTTCTTCCCGCATCTTCTGCCGAGAACTCAATCTGTGAAAAATACTTTTTTGCATAGGTGATCGCTTCACGGATCCTGGTTTTCACCTGTTCTTTATCCATCTGCAACTTGTATTCCCGATGGATTGGAGAGGTTGCCAGAAATAGATGGAGATATGGGGATTCCGCCGCTTGTAACGCTTCCTTTGCAAAGTCGATGTCCCTTTTCACCGCCCGGGACAAACTGCAGACAGACGCATTTTTCACCACTTGTGCCACTTCTTTGACAGCATTCAGATCTCCTTTGGAGGAAGCGGCAAATCCGGCTTCAATCACATTCACCCCTAACTTTTCCAACTGAATCGCAATCTCCACTTTCTCCCGGGTGCTCAAATTGACACCCGGTGACTGTTCTCCATCGCGCAATGTCGTGTCAAAAATCATGACTGTACGCATACCCGCTTCCTCTCCTTTAAACTCTATTGTTTCACAGGCTCAGCTTTCGTCCAGACCATCAACTTTCTCAACTGACTCCCCACTTGCTCAATCGGATGCTCTTTCCCAGCTCTTCTCAACTCTGCAAACTCTTTTCGTCCATTCTCGTTCTCTTGGATCCACCGGCGGGCAAAGGAACCGTCTTGAATTTCTTTTAAAATTTCTTTCATGGCTTCCCGGCTGGATTCTGCAACCACCCGTTTTCCGCTGACATAATCGCCGAACTCAGCCGTGTCACTGACCGAGTAGCGCATCTGGCTCAAGCCGCCTTCATACATCAAATCGACAATCAATTTCAATTCATGCAAACATTCGAAATAGGCGATTTCCGGTTGGTATCCGGCTTCCACCAGGGTTTCGAACCCGCTTTGGACCAGGCGGCTGACCCCGCCGCACAAAACGGCTTGTTCCCCGAACAGGTCGGTTTCGGTTTCTTCCTTGAAGGTGGTTTCAATCACGCCGGCTTTGGTGGAACCGATGCCTTTACAGTAAGCCAAGGCCATGTCTTTGGCTCTTCCGCTTGCATCCTGATAAACCGCGATCAGGGACGGAACACCAAATCCTTCTTCAAAAACTCTTCTTAACAGATGGCCCGGCGATTTGGGGGCAACCAGGATGACATCCACCTTTTCGGGCGGAACAATTTGTTTAAAATGAATATTGAATCCGTGTGAGAACATCAATACATTTCCCGGTTGCAAATAAGGGGCAATCTGTTCTTCATACACCTTTTTCTGAAGCTCGTCGGGAATCAGCACTTGCACAACATCGGCACGTTTGACGGCTTCATCCACCTCCAGCACTTCAAATCCGTCCGCGGCCGCCTGTTCCCAAGATTTCCCCTTCCGGAGTCCGATCACCACGTTCACTCCGCTGTCCCGCAAGTTTTGTGCCTGGGCATGCCCTTGGCTTCCGTATCCAATCACCGCAACCGTTTTCCCTTGCAACAAAGACAAATCCGCATCTTGCTCATAATACATTTTCGCCATTGTTCCATTCCTCCTTAATTAAAGTGAAACCATTTTGTTTTCAGACACACTGCCTCTGGAAATCGCCGTCACTCCGGTTCGGGCCACTTCCTGAATCCCGTAGGGACGAAGCAGTTCAATCATGGCTTCCAGTTTGAGCGGGTCACCCGTCACCTGGATCACCAGCGATTTTTGACCGACATCCACGATGTTTGCCCGAAAGGGTTCGATCACTCCGGTGATCTCGGCTCTGACCGACGGCGGTGCCGCCACCTTGATCAGGAGAAGCTCCCGTTCAACCGACTGGTCTTTTTCCAACTGTTCCACCTGGATCACGTCGATCAATTTGTTTAATTGTTTTGAAATTTGCGCGATGGTCGACGGGTTTCCCCTGGTGACGATCACCATGCGGGAGTAGGCCGGATTCTCAGTCTCCCCCACACTGATGCTTTCAATGTTGAAGTTCCTCTGCCCGATCATACTGGCCACCCGCGCCAAGACCCTGGGTTGATTGTTGACCAACACGGATAAAACTCTTCTCATCTCAACTCATCTCCCATCACCATCTCATCCAGACTCGATCCCGGAGCCACCATCGGATAAACATTTTCATCCGGTTCGACCCAGAAATCGACCAACGCCGGTCCGGGATGATTCAGGGCCTCATTCCAGGCGGAGACGGCTTCTTCCCTGTTTTTAGCCCGCCAGGCCTTGACTCCGTAGGCATCCGCCAGTTTGACAAAATCCGGACCGCCTGAAAGATCAACGTCACAATAACGTTGCTCATAAAACACTTCCTGCCATTGCCGGACCATCCCCAAACACTGGTTGTTGATGATGGCGATTTTCACCGGAAGATTCAAAAGAGGAAGAAGCGCCAGTTCTTGGGCGGTCATTTGAAATCCCCCGTCCCCTGTCACGGCGATCACCGGGCGGTCCGGCACTCCCAATTGGGCCCCGATGGCTGCCGGAAAACCGAATCCCATCGTGCCAAGACCGCCGGAACTTAACAGCGAGCGGGGATGGTGGAACCGGTAAAACTGTGCGACCCACATTTGGTGTTGTCCCACATCCGTGGTTATGATCGCTTCCCCTTTGGTCGAGCGGTAGATTTCTTCAATCACCCACTGGGGCTTTAATGAACAGCCGTCGTCGCGGTAAGTTAACGGATATTCTTTCTTCCAAAAATCCAACTTCTCCATCCACGCTTTTGAATTGCTCCGCGGCACGTTTCGGTTCACCTTTTGCAAAACGGTTTTGACATCTCCGACCAGCGGGATCCAAGTCTCCACATTTTTTCCGATCTCCGCCGGATCGATGTCGATATGCACGATTTTGGCCCGTTTTGCAAATGTGTCGATGCGCCCCATGGTGACCCGGTCATCAAAACGGACGCCGATGCCGATCAGCAAATCACACTCCAACAAAGCGTGATTGGCGGTGTACGTTCCATGCATCCCCGGCATCCCCAGCCAATACGGATGGGTGCCGGGAAATCCCCCGATTCCCATCAAGGTTGTGGTCACCGGGATCTCCGATTGCTCGGCTAACTCCCTCAGCTCGTCGGCCGCACCGGATGTGACCACGCCTCCTCCTGCCAAAATCAATGGTTTTTCGGCTTTGGAAATGGCGTCGTAAAGTTGTTCAATCCGGGCTTGCTCAGGCTCTTCCGGAATTTTTAACCCGGGGATGTGGACTTCTTCCGGATAGGAAAGCGTTGTTTTCGCATTGGAAACATCCTTCGGAATGTCAATCAACACCGGTCCGGGACGCCCCGTTGTGGCAATTTTGAACGCCTCTTTCACAATCCTCGGCAACTGGGAAACATCCCGGACCAAATAGTTATGCTTGGTGATCGGCATCGTGATTCCCGTGATGTCTGCTTCTTGGAAAGCATCCGTCCCCAGCAAATCCTGGGCCACATTCCCTGTGATACAAACCAAAGGGACGGAATCCATCATGGCTGTTGCAATGCCTGTGACAAGGTTGGTTGCTCCCGGTCCCGAAGTGGCAATGACCACCCCGGGCTTTCCGGTTGCTCGCGCGTATCCGTCCGCGGCATGAATGGCTCCTTGCTCGTGGCGAGCGAGCAGATGTTGAACTTTTTCGTGATATAACGTGTCATAGATCGGCAGTACTGCTCCGCCCGGATAACCGAATATCACCTCTACTCCTTCCCGGATCAAACTGCGAAGCAAAATCTCGGATCCAGTCAGTTCCTCCCTCTTCTCTGCTTCTGACTCAACTGCCTCCGTCGTTCTGGTTTCCACTTGGGGAGCCAACGCTTGTTCCTCCTTTTCGGATGTAAATAAAAAAACCCGATTCACCCCACACGACAAGTGCATGCCGTCATTGGGACGAATCAGGTTCGTGGTACCACCCAATTTTACCGACTTTTCGCAAAGCCGGTCTCAATGGGTACAGACAAAACACCATGACCTGTACCCTGTCGATAACGGGACAACCGGGAATGTACTACTCGATGCAAGCACATTGCATCTTTGGCCACCCGACTCCGAGGTGAGAGAATCATAAGCTCATGGTTCCGGTCTCAGCAAAATCCGGACTCTCTGTAACGCACTCGCTTATGTTCATTCCTCTTCATCGTCTCAATATACTGAATTATCAGGCTTGTTGTTGTTTTAAAACAGCCGCTTGAAAAACGGCAGAAATTTAGGAGACATCAGCGGTGAAGTTTTTTAAGAATTACAATTTCGACTATTTAGATGCTATTATAATCACCCTCTTCACAGGGTGTCAACCGGTTTTTCCGGGAAAATTCATTACAAATTTGTAATCGTTTGCAAATTTTTTAAATAAGTTGAATCACCTCTTTTTTCAGAAAGTGATTCAACCGTTTAAAAATTCCTATACTTTTTTTAAAACAGCCCCGGTATTGGCGGAAGTCACCATATGGGCATAACGTCTTAAAAAACGTCCCTCCACTTCGATGGAAGGTGCTTTCCATGCCGCTTTCCTTTTTTTCATCTCCTCATCGGAAACCAAAAGCTGAAGCGTTCCCTTATCCAAATCGATTTCAATTTCGTCTCCCGGCTCGACCCATCCAATGGGGCCTCCTTCTGCCGCCTCGGGAGAAATATGACCGATGCAAATTCCTCTCGTCGCCCCGGAAAAACGGCCGTCGGTGATCAACGCCACCTCTTTTCCGAGCCCCATTCCCATGATGGCGGAAGTCGGCGACAACATTTCCGGCATTCCCGGGCCGCCTTTGGGGCCTTCATACCGGATGACGACAACATGTCCGGACTTCACTTTTCCCATGGCAATTCCGGCAATGGCCGAATCCTGGGAATCAAACACAATGGCTTTTCCCTTAAACCGGCGAATCGAAGGATCCACCGCCCCGGTTTTAATCACTGCACCGTCGGGGGCGAGGTTCCCGTATAAAATCTGCAGTCCTCCCGTTTCACTGTATGGCTTGTCAACCGATTTGATGACCGCGCGGTCTTTCACTTCCGTTTCTGCAATATTTTCACCCAGTGTTTTCAAGGTCACCGTCGGTCGATCCAGATTCAGCAACCCCCCGATTTTACTCAACTCATGGAGAATGGCCGAAATGCCTCCCGCCCGGTCCACATCTTCCATGTGCCAATTTCCCGCCGGGCTGACTTTACATAAGTATGGGACTTTTTTCGAAAGTTCATTGATGGACTCCAGTGGATAATCGATTCCTGCTTCGTATGCAATCGCCATGGTGTGAAGAATCGTATTGGTGGAACCTCCCATGGCCATATCCAACACCAGTGCATTATCCACCGATTCCTTGGTAACAATATCCCGCGGCTTCAGGTCCGCTTCGATTAAACGGAGAATTTGGCGGGCCGCTTTTCTCGCCAATTCATTTCGTTCCTCCGTACCGGCAAGGATGCTTCCGTTTCCCGGCAAAGCCAATCCCAGTGCTTCCGCCAGACAGTTCATCGAATTGGCCGTAAACATACCGGAACAAGACCCGCAGCTTGGACACCCAAACTGTTCCAACGTTTGCAATTCCCGTTCGTCCATTTTCCCGGCGTGATAAGCCCCTACTCCTTCAAAAACCGAAACCAGATCCACTTTTTCTCCCTGCGGTGTCACCCCGGCCCGCATCGGTCCGCCGCTGACGAAAATGGTCGGGATATTCACCCTCAAAGCCCCCATCATCATGCCGGGCGTAATTTTGTCACAATTAGGAATACAAATAAGCCCGTCAAACCAATGGGCCAACGCCACCGTCTCCACCGAATCGGCAATGATCTCCCGGCTGGGCAACGAATAGCGCATGCCGATATGCCCCATGGCAATACCATCGTCCACACCGATCGCATTAAATTCAAAAGGAACTCCGCCCGCCTCCCGGACGGCTTCTTTCACCACTTCGGCAAATCTATTTAAATGCATATGCCCCGGAATGATTTCAACAAATGAATTGCATATGCCGATAAAAGGCTTGTCAAAATCTTCATCTTTCAATCCGGCTGCCCGCAACAATGCGCGGTGCGGCGCCCGGTCGATCCCTTTTTTAATTTTGTCACTTCGCATTGTTCTCCCCCTTTTTTGATTTTTCATATCAGTTTATAACAAAACGGGACGGATGTCACGACTAAAAAAGGGACCAAAAAACAAAAACAACAGAAATTTATGTTGTAAAATTGAAAGAGAATGGTTTATAATCATGACTAATATTTCACTTCATAAAACAAAATGGGGAATCCCATGAAGGAGAAAGTGATGTTGGACAGAATTGAAATGTCAATGGAATTGGAACAAGTGTTTCGCCTCATTTTACGACAAATCCGTAAAGATTTAACGGAAATTTGGGGAGATCAAATTAACGGGGCTGAATTCGGCGTGCTCAAAAAGCTCCATAAAAGCCCTCAAATCATCACAGCACTGGCCCAGGAATTTGATGTGTCCGTCAGCCACATCACCCATGTGGCGGATCAGTTGGAGAAAAAAAATCTGGTGTACCGGCAACGGTCGCAATTGGACAAACGCGTGGTCGAACTTCACCTGACGGATCAAGGCAAGGAGATGATTCAAAAACTTGCCGACCAAAAATCAGAATACTTTCGGAAAAAGTTTGAAAACTTGTCCACGGAAGAGTTGAAAACCTTGCTTTCCCTGTTGCATAAAGTCATTTAAAAAAACCCCCGGCATCCGGGGGTTTCTCCATCGATCAGTCCGTTATTTTGCGTTTTTGGCAACATTGACCAATTCAGCAAACGCTTTTTGGTCTGTCACGGCCAATTCCGCAAGAACTTTTCGGTTGATGTCCACGCCTGCCACTTTCAGGCCATGGATAAATTTGTTATAAGAAATGCCGTTCATGCGTGCGGCCGCATTAATGCGTGTAATCCACAATTTACGGAAGTCACGCTTACGTTGACGGCGGTCACGGTATGCATACATCAACGATTTCATGACTTGTTGTTTTGCCGTACGGAACAACGCATGTTTGGAACCAAAATAACCTCTAGCCAATTTCAGTACCTTTTTGCGACGTGCACGCGTCACGGTACCACCTTTCACTCTTGCCACAATAAATCCCTCCTGAAGTCTCTTTCTTTAGGCGTTTCTTACAGATAGGAAATCAACTGTCTGATCCGTTTTTCATCACCGGAGTGCATGATTGCACTTTTACGCAATTTGCGTTTGCGCTTCGGGCTTTTTGCCTCAAACAAGTGGCTTGTATACGCATGGGAGCGTTTCACTTTGCCGGTTCCGGTTTTCTTAAAGCGCTTTGCCGCAGCTTTTTTGGTTTTCATTTTTGGCATAACATTGTCCTCCTTCTACTGTTTCGGTGCTAAAATCATGATCATCTGACGGCCTTCCAATTTCGGAGCCCGTTCGATTTCCGAAAGGTCTTCCACTTCCTTTGCCATCCGGTCCAAAATACTGCGTCCCAATTCCTGGTGAGTGATTTCCCGGCCGCGGAATCGAATGGTCAACTTCACTTTGTTTCCTTTTTTAAGGAATTTTTTCACATTGCTTAATTTGGTTTTGATGTCGTTCTCTTCAATCGTCGGGCTGAGGCGCACCTCTTTGATTTGAATCGTTTTTTGATTCTTGCGTGCTTCTTTTTCGCGTTTGCTTTGTTCGTAACGGTACTTTCCGTAATCCATGATACGGCAAACCGGCGGTTTTGCCTGCGGGGCAACATTCACGAGATCGAGATTGGCTTCTTGTGCAAGCTGCAAAGCCTCACGGATGGGTTTGATTCCCAATTGCGTACCGTCAACACCGATCAGGCGAACTTCCCGAGCACGAATCGACTCATTGACTTGGTGCTGATGTTCCTTGCTGATACCTGCCACCTCCGGAAAAAAATTGAAAAATAAAAAAGTGTAAGCGCAGAAAACGCCCACACTTTGCTTCCAATATCCAACAGGAAAATCAGTTGCATCAGAACCTGCCAACTCCGCGTTGACCAGGTGAGAAGCGGGCGCTTCTTCTTGCATGACAAAAATATACTATCACAGAAATAAAACCCGTGTCAAACGTGACGCACGATTTCAAAACGGCCACTTTGAATATATTCTTTTCTCCGGGATCCGTCAAACGGAAAATAAAGGGAAAAGTTTTGTCCGTTTTGTCACCTTTTTTACAGGAGTTTGTCAGTAAAAAAATGTATACTGAAGTTGAGTTCATTGCAATGAAAGGGTGAAACCATGGCTGACCAAACCAGGCAAATTCCGGCGGACGAAAAGAAGACCACAGCATGGATCGTCGCATTGACCATCATCATCAATGCCATCATCGTCGTCCTCTTTTTCATGCCGAAATACCAAGGGTTCGATCATGTGGATTTAACGTTTTTGCCCATGTTAAACGCGATTTTCAACAGCTTTACGACGGTGTTCCTCATTACCGCATTATATTTCATCAAGAAAAAAAATATACGCATGCACCGTCGTTTTATCTTTGCCGCCTTTGGTTCGACTGCTCTTTTTTTGATCACTTATCTGGTTTATCATTCGTTGGCGCCTTCCACTTCTTACGGCGGCGAAGGGTGGATCAAAATTATATATTACTTCATCTTGATCACCCATATCGTTCTGGCCGCCCCCACCGTGTTTCTGGCCCTTTTCACGATGGTTCGCGGCCTGAAGATGCAGGTGGAAAGGCACCGGAAAATCGCACGCTGGACCATGCCGATTTGGCTGTATGTCAGCATCACCGGCGTGCTGGTGTATTTGATGATTTCCCCTTATTATTAAAAAAAGCACCCCTTCACCAAACGGGGTGCTTTTTTCATTGTCATTTTTTCTCTTTGATTTCGGACACCAATTGTTCTATCACTTCATCCAGCAGCTTGGCCCCGAGGTCTCCTTCGGTCCGCTTCCGGACAGCCACGGCGTCGGCATTCATTTCTTTTTCACCGATCACCAGCATGTAGGGAACTTTTTGCACCTGGGCTTCCCGGATTTTATAACCCACTTTTTCATCACGGCCGTCCAGTTCCGCGCGAATTCCCGCATCCCGTAACCGGGCCGTCACTTGTTCAGCGTAGTCATTGAACGCGCGGGAAATCGGAATCACCTTGGCTTGAACCGGAGCCAGCCATAACGGGAAAGCACCGCCATAGTGCTCGACCAATATCCCGATAAAGCGGTCAATTGATCCGTAAATGGCTCGGTGAATCACCACCGGGCGATGCCGCTCATTGTCTTCCCCGACATAGGAGAGATCAAATTTCTCGGGCATTTGGAAATCCAATTGGATGGTGGCGCATTGATGGCTCCGCTTCAAAGCATCCCGGATATGGAAATCGATCTTCGGACCGTAAAACGCACCGTCCCCCTCATTGATCCGGTATTTGATGCCGGACTTATCCAACACGTTCTGCAGCGCGGATTCGGCTTTTTCCCACAGTTCGTCCGAACCCATTGAATCTTCGGGACGGGTGGAAAGCTCGATGGAATAGGGGAAACCAAAAGTGCTGTAAATCTGATCCACCAGTTGAAGCGCGGCGGTCACTTCTTCTTCGATCTGATCCGGCCGCACAAAGATATGTGCATCATCCTGGGTGAAAGTCCGGACCCGGAGCATGCCGTTTAAGGCTCCCGACAACTCGTGGCGATGCACTTGCCCGAATTCAGCCAGGCGAAGCGGCAAATCCCGGTATGAGCGGATATCATGTTTAAATATCAGCATATGTCCGGGACAGTTCATCGGTTTGACGGCAAAAGCGGATTCATCCACATTGGTGAAGTACATGTTTTCCTTGTAATGGTCCCAGTGTCCCGATTGTTCCCACAAGCGCTGGTTCATGATGAGCGGAGTGCTGACTTCTTTGTAACCGGCTTTGATTTGCAAATCACGCGAGTATTGTTCCAATTCATTGCGCAAAATCATCCCGTTCGGCAAATAAAACGGCATGCCGGGGGCTTCCTCCGAAAACATGTATAAGCCGAGTTCTCTTCCCAGTTTCCGGTGATCCCGCTTTTTCGCTTCTTCCAGGAAGTTCAGATGTTCCTCCAACTGGGATTGTTTCGGCCAGGCCGTCCCGTAAATCCTCTGCAACATCTGGTTGTCCGAATCCCCGCGCCAATAAGCTCCGGCAATGCTTAATAATTTAAACGCTTTGATCTTTCCGGTGGACGGCAAATGGGGACCGCGGCACAGATCAAAAAACTCGCCTTGATGATACATGGTGATCACTGCATCTTCCGGCAGGTCACGAATGATCTCCAATTTCAGATGATCCCCGGTTTCTTCATAAATCCGGATGGCTTCCTCCCGGGAAACGACTTTTCGCTCAATCGGCAAATTTTCTTTGACGATTTTTCTCATCTCTTCTTCGATCTTGGGCAGGTCCTCCGGCGTCAAACGAACCGGCAAATCCACGTCATAATAAAATCCGTCTTCAATCACCGGGCCGATCCCCAGTTTCACATCCGGATACAATCGTTTCAACGCCTGCGCCATCAAGTGAGCGGTGCTGTGGCGGTAAACTTCCAAGCCTTCCTCATCTTCCAACGTCAGAACTTGGATTTCGGCACCGTCCGGCACTTCTCTGGACAAATCCACCACTTGGCCGTTGATTTTGCCGGCAACAGCCTTTTTGGACAAGCTCCGGCTGATGGAGTCGGCAATCTCCCCAACCGTGACGGACGATTTATACTCACGAACGGAACCGTCCGGGAATTTGACACTGATGCTCATTTCCATCTCTCCTTTTTTCATCTTCAATAAAAAAAGCCCCTCCCATAAAGGGACGAGCTGGTCGTCGCGGTTCCACCCTTTTTCAACCTGAAACAGCCGGACCAGGCTGTTCAAGGTTCTCTCATCTCAATAACGGCGAGTCCCGGCAACAATTACTGGCATCCAAGATGCGTTCCTTGTTGCAGCTCTGAGGTGGTAAGCATTTTCCGATTGGGTTATGGAGGCTTCCAGCCGCTGACCCCCACTCTCTGAAACCGTCGGAGATGCCCGTGTCCTCATCATTGCTTTCGGATAAAATTTGTTATGTATTATACTCATTCCGTCACGGGTTCGTCAAGCATCTTCCAAAAACGGCCGGGCGGAAGGCTGACATTGGCTGCAGCCGTCACAAGTCATCACTCTTCCTTCAAAAATTTGCATCAGGGTCTTGATCACATTTTCATCCGGACAGGTGGTATGAATGATGATTCGCTCCGGCGTCATGCTTAACAAAATGCTCATCAGGTGATCTTTTTGGGATGCCGTTTGATCGGCCATTTCCATAAAAACCGGCTCCAGGTCTTTGTCCAAAACCGGGGTGCCGTCCGATTTCAGCACATGAAATTGTTGGTTGTCATGGATGACATGCACCAGCCCGATTTTCGGGGGCCGGGACTCGATGAACATGCGCAACAATTCAATAAATTCATGGTATTGCCTTTTCAAACGGTAAGCTCGAATGGCTTCCTCCACACAAGCCATCAGCGTTTTCCGGTATGCCTTCAAGCGAAAGGAAACAAAACCGTCCAAAGCAATGTGATGATTTTCTTTCAAAAATCCGGTGATTTGTTTCTCCAATTTCTCCCGCCGGCTGCGGTATATCACCTGTTGGCATTCCCATGCGCTGGTCTCCAATTGCTCCAACACCTGCTGCTGAATCTGCCTGATTTCCTGCTTTGTGAAATAATGGTGACTGGATTGAATCATTTTGCTGATCCATTTCGGTTCCAGATGGTCACAAATGTAACGGGTCAGGATTTTGCCCACTTGCCATACAATCCGATCCCTTTGTTTCTCATCCATCCACTTTCTCAACCGGATGAGGATGACAAAACGTTCTCCCATCCCCATCTCTTTCATGTCAAAAACCGGGCAGACGGAGCGGATGCCCTCCCGCAAGTCTTGCAAACAGGAACGAAATGGCTCATCTCTCTGATCAAACGAAATCAGATATTTCAACCGTCTCCCCTCCCATCCACGGATATTCTCAGAACCACTTTCCATACCAATATATGTTGCAACCAATAACGGTATACAAAAAAACAAAAGGACCCACAAGAAATAAAAAAGACTTGGTCAAAAAACCAAGCCTTCTCTTCAGAACCATCCGGCCATTTTTACTTCGTTATAAAGAATCAGTCCGATCAAATAAACAAACCCCAGCGCAGCCAACAAAATGGACAGCCTTCCGATCAATTTTTCTTCGCTCCCGCCCGTTTTCACTTTGATTCCAAAAGCTTTCATTGAAAATTTCTTTTTATAAGGCCACAAATAAGGAACACCCGCACTGGTTAACGTATCTGCAAAAAGATGGGACAAATAACCGACCAACACCGGTACGGACATCCACGGTTGAATCGTGTAAAACATCCAAGTAACATAAGCGCAGGTAAGAATCGAATGGGTAACCGACCGGTGAGGGGCATAAGCGACGCCGGCGGCAAAAACCCCCATCAGTAACACCCAAAGAGGCAGGCTTTTGATGAAAAACAACAGAATCATGACCAATCCCAAAGCCGCCAGCGCAAATGACCGGTAGGTCCTGCTCAGCGAAGGAAACAAAAAGTTGTTGATCAGGCTGCCGTCTTCATCGATGTCCGGGAGCAAAGAAGCAATTCCCGCCAAAACAATGGTTAAAGCAAGTTCTCCTACATCATCCGTATTTCCGGAGGCCACGGCCAGTCCGACACCCGATGCCACGCCGATGGCAAAATGTGTTTTTCCTGTCAAACCCTCTCCTCCTATCTCTCTGTATCTGAGGGCAAATGAAGGATTTGCCATAAGAAAACCTTTTTGATCACATATTTAAAATAGCAAATATATAAAGTAAAATCTATTTATTTTCTTAAATTATAAAATGACACCCCGGTACCGGAGTGCCATTGCATCCAAAACCCCAATCAGTTTTGCATCACGAAATCCTTTTCGGTATACTCTCCCTCTTGAAAAACACGCAAGATCTCATATTTCGTGTTCCGTTGCGCCGGAATTTTCCCGGCTTCCCGGATCAGGCGCAAAATGAGATGGTTGTTTACTTTATGAGTGGTGCCGGCAGCCGAAACCACATTTTCTTCGATCATGGTGCTTCCAAAGTCATTGCAGCCGAAGTGCAGTGATTTTTTCCCGATTTCCGGTCCCATGGTTACCCAGGAGGATTGGAGATTGGGGATATTATCCAGCATCAAACGGGCGATCGCCACCGCTTTCAAATATTCTTCAGGCGGCAATTTTTCCCGTTTCAAATTGGTGTTGTCCGGCTGGAACGTCCATACGATGAAAGCGAGGAAACCTTTCGTCTCGTCTTGGGCCTGCCGGATCCGGAGCAAATGATTCACCCGGTGTTCATTCGTTTCGCCAAAACCGATCACCATGGTTGCCGTGGTATGCATCCCCACGCGATGGGCCGTTTGCATGACATCCATCCAGTCCCGCCAAGAACCTTTCAACCGGCTGATTTTCCGGCGAATTTCATCATCCAGGATTTCCGCTCCGCCACCAGGCAGGGAATCCAACCCCGCTTCATGCAACCGGCGGACCACCTCTTCCAGGGAAAGGCCGGAAACTACTTTCATTTTCAGGATTTCAGCGGGCGAAAAAGAATGCATGGTGATATCGGGAAAGCGTTTTTTAATTTCCCGTAACAGATTCGTATAATATTCAAACGGCAAATCCGGATTGGTGCCGCCTTGCATCAGAATTTCCGTCCCGCCCACATCCACGGTTTCCTGGATTTTTTGGAAGATCACTTCATTCGGCAGGACATATCCTTCTTCCGACCCCGGCCGGCGGTAAAACGCACAAAACCGGCAATACGTATCACAGATATTGGTATAATTGATATTGCGACCGATGACAAACGTTGTGATCGGCTCCGGATGCCATTTTTTCATGATCTGGTCCGCTGCCCATCCCATTTTTTCTATCTCATCACTTTCCCACAGAGCCAGCCCGTCTTCAAACCCCAGGCGTTCTCCGGCAAGCGCCCTTTCGATTATGGAATCAATCTTCGACATATCTATTCAACCTCCTAAAGAGTCAGATCGACCGCCAACCCAATCATGTCCATCGTATCACAAATCAAAACGGATGGGGCGGGAATACTGCACAAAAAATCCTCCTGTTTTCAGGCGATGTGAATTCACCCATTGAAAACAGGAGGATTTTTTTTGTTGTGGTGCCGAGGGTCGGACTCGAACCGACACGGTGGTACACCCACCGCAGGATTTTAAGTCCTGTGCGTCTGCCAATTCCGCCACCCCGGCAAAAAAATGGTGGTTCGGGACGGAATCGAACCGCCGACACGAGGATTTTCAGTCCTCTGCTCTACCGACTGAGCTACCGAACCTTATGTAACAAATTGTTGGCGACAAATGATATTATATCATGCAAGCATCAAACATGCAAGATGAATCAGGAAATTTTTTTCTTCTGACACCCCCTGCAACCATTCGTTGATTCAGGGGGTGTTTTTTTTCTCCTTGTTGCCGGCCACAAAGCGCTCATTCATCAACCGAAGTTTCGCGCGAATCTGTTCCTGCTGGTCAGCCCATTCATCTTTTGCCTCTTGTTCGGATTTTGACCGTTTGGATTGTTCCATTTGCATTTGCAACGTCCGGGGCAATGCTTCCGGCTTGTTGCGGGGACTTTTCGGATGGAAAGAACGCGGCTGCTGCTTTTTCCTTTTCGTTTCCCATTCTTCTTTTTTCGCCTGCTCCACGGCCTCTTCCACCGTGGAAATCCCCAGCCGCTTCCAATGGCCCGCAATTTTTTCCACCAAATTCCGCGGCAGTTTATAATCATATTTCAACAAGACATATTCCAAGAGCACATTGACAACCCCCGGCGGCAATCCGTAATGGCGAATCAACGACTCCACGATTTCCACATCGCTGGCCGGGATTCGCCCGCCTTTCTGGTAAAATGCCAAAAGTTGCATGGGGGAAATTTGCGCCAACTGCCGAATGTGCTTTTCTTCTTCGGAAAGCGGCTTATCCGGATCCGTCGGCATCTTTTTCTCCTCTTTTGCCTGTTCCGCATCCGCCTTCTTGGCCACCACGGGCGTGCTGCCAAACTGCATGCAATATTCACTTCGGACAAAAGAACGCAAGCGGTCCAGACGGATTTGCCCGTGACTGGTCACATAAGGATTCTGCAACGCTTTTAAAATCGCCCATTCATCCAGCTGATACAAAAAACCAAGCTCTCTGATTTCTTGTTTTAAATCCTCCGTCCAAACATCTTTTCCCAATAAATGCGCCAAGCGCAACTCCAGCATGGAAAAATCAATGTCCTGCTTAAAATCCGGCCTTTTTCCCTGATGCAGGCTTTCGTCGATTTTGGCCACCGGCACGGTCATTTCTTTTTCCCGTTCAGCTTGTTTGGCCAGTTCTGCCGGCGAAATGCTGTCAAACACATCCTGAAACGAGCGGGTGATGTTTTTCTTTTTTTCTTCCTTCCGGCCAGGTTGAAAACGGGTGTCCCCGGTCAGCCAGTCTTTTAATGCAATGTACCTTTCTTTGCCCAATGAGTTGTAAAGCGTGACACTTAAAATATCACTTTGAAAAAACTTTGCCGGCGTCAGTGGGGGAAGCATTTCGTATTCATAATAAACATGATCTTCTTCCTCTTCGATCTCATACGTATTGATCAGTCCGACACCTTCCAGCAAATGTCTGGCTTCCAACAGTTGATCAAACGTAAAAGAACATAATTGCAATAAATACGAATGAGCATACAACTTGGAAACACCGGCACGGTGAAGGGGAACTTGACAGGCCAGCGTCATGTATAATGAGATGGCAGAAGCTCCGACAATGGGTTGATACAGATGAATCAGCCCAATGAGATCTGCTTGATGGATCGGACGATGGGTGCGGCAACGCCAACCCGCGTCTTTCCAAAACATAGCCATGGTTTGGCCTCCTCTGCACTTCGCATTCGCTAGCATTGGAATATCATTGTAACATAAGAGCCTGCCGGATCATCAAATCCCATTTACCACCAATTCTTACTCAGACCCTTGTTTTTTTTCTTTATCAAAGGCCATTTGCGACCGTTGCAGCAGTTCTTCCAATTCATTGACAAAAACGTTGATGTCTTTAAATTGCCGGTAGACCGAGGCAAACCGCACATACGAAACTTCATCAATGTCAACCAGCCGCTCCATCACCATTTCACCGATTTCTTTGGACGGAACTTCTGCCGCTCCGCCTTGACGCAACTTTCTTTCAATATCCACGACAAGGTCTTCCAGCTTGGCCAACGGAACCGGCCTTTTTTCGCAGGCACGAATCAGGCCGCGAAGCAGCTTTTCCCGGCTGAATTCTTCGCGGCTCCCGTCTTTTTTGATCACGATGAGCGGTTGTTCTTCAATCATTTCAAAAGTGGTGAAGCGCTGTTCGCACTTTTCGCATTCCCTGCGCCGGCGAATCGCCCTTCCTTCATGAACCGGGCGGGAGTCCAGGACACGGCTGCCATGATTTCCGCAAAACGGGCATCTCAACGTTTCATCATCTCCTCCTGACTTCGTCTGCTTTTGCGTCTCTGTGCGAACCACCCTCATTCTGAGCGCAAATGTCATATTTCCATTTTAAATATTTGTTGACAGGATTCAACCCATATTTTGTCACCGGTCCGGACTCACTTCTGATCCAACAAGGCTTCGATCCGGGGGGCAATCTTCTTGGGCGAGGTGGTCGGAGCAAAGCGTTTGACCACATTTCCTTGCCGGTCAACCAGGAATTTGGTGAAGTTCCATTTGATCTCTTTGTTTAACAATCCTTGTGCCGATTGGGTCAGGTATTTGAAAAGCGGATGTTGATTTTCCCCCTTCACATCCACTTTTTGAAACAAGGGAAAGGTGACGCGGTAGTTTATTTCGCAAAAATTGCGGATTTCTTCGTCCGTTCCCGGTTCTTGGTTTCCAAATTGGTTGCACGGGAAGCCCAGCACATAGAAGCCGCGGCTGTGGTATTTTTCATACAGTTCTTGCAACTCTTTGAATTGCGGGGCAAATCCGCACCGGCTCGCCGTATTGACGATCAACAGGACGTTCCCTTCATATTCTCCAAGAGATTGTTCCTTCCCTTGATTGGTGACAACGGTATATTCATAAACACTCATGGTTCAACCTTCCTTTCAAGGATCATGTCACAGCTTCAGCGGCGTTCATCAGACCTTGTAAGCTGTTACAAATTTATTTTCCCAAAAGTGAAAAACCCTAAATAGAGAACATACATTCTATTTGTTTCATTAAATAAACAATCCGTCGAACGCCCGGCAAAAACATCCTATAAAAGGAAAAAGCTTGCAGAATCATTTTCCACAAGCTTTTCATCCCGTCACACTGTCACTTTCGTGTTCATTTTTTCCCCGACATATTTGGCCAAGTCGACGACACGGCAGGAATATCCCCACTCATTGTCATACCAGGCCAGGATTTTCACTTGCCGGTTGCCCATGACCATGGTCGACAAGGCATCCACAATGGATGAATGTTCGTTTCCGTTGAAATCGGAAGAAACCAGCGGCGCTTCACAAACATCCAAAATCCCTTTGAAACGGGTTTGGGCTGCATGTTTCAACGCTTGGTTGACCTCTTCTTTGGTCACCGGTTTTTCCGTATCCACCACCAAATCAATGACCGAAACGTTCGGCGTGGGAACCCGAAGGGCAAATCCGTTCAACTTCCCTTGCAGTTCGGGAATCACCAACCCCAATGCTTTGGCCGCCCCGGTTTTGGTCGGAATGATGGATTGCGCACAAGCACGGGCCCTGCGCAAATCTTTATGCGGATTATCCAGGTTCTTCTGGTCATTGGTGTACGCGTGAACCGTGGTCATCAACCCGTGGACAATCCCGAACGATTCATGCAACACTTTGGCCACCGGTGCCAAGCCGTTGGTGGTGCAGGATGCATTCGAAATAATGTGATGCCGGTCCGGATCGTAATCGCTTTCATTAACTCCCATGACAACCGTGATATCCTCATCTTTTCCGGGAGCGGTGATCACCACTTTTTTGGCGCCGGCGTTCAAATGTTTTTGCGCCCCTTCGCGGTCCCGGAATTTTCCCGTCGCTTCTACTACAATGTCAATATCCAATTCGCGCCAGGGCAACTCTTCGGGATTGCGGTTGGAAACCAGACGGACTTCATGTCCATCGACACGAAAACCGTGATCGGATACCGTCACATCTTTATGATATAACCCGTGAATTGTGTCATACTTAATCAAATGCGCCAAGGTTTCAGCCGGATAACTCGCATTCACGGCAACCACTTCGATTCCCGGAACTTCCATAGCTTTGCGGAAAACCATTCTTCCAATGCGCCCAAATCCGTTAATTGCGATACGAACTGCCATAATGGTATACCCCTTCCCATTTGTCACACGCTAATATTCACTTTTATTATAATAAGTATGTCACATTTTGCAACCAGCAGAAACAAAAAAACCTGTTCCTGTACGGGAACAGGTTTCAAACCGTATTCATTTTTCTTGTTTTCTTTTGTATTCCTCGAATTCCCCTTGGTACAATTGTTTGTACTTCTCATAATAATAACTGACCCTGGTCACATAATGGCGGGTCTCCCCGAAATTCTCCGGAATTTGTGTGACATTTTGCCGTGTGCCGTCCCAAACCCCTTGCTCCAACCATTTGTCGACACGGCCATGACCGGCATTGTAAGCGGCCATGACCGCCACTTTATTTCCTTTGTACCGTTCGGTCAAGTAAGCAATATACCAGCTTCCCAATTGTATGTTGATAGCCGGGTCATACACGTAATCTTTCAACGCTGGTGAAAAGTTTCCGTTTTTGATGATAAAATCCGCAGTATCCGGCATAATTTGCATCAAACCCTGTGCCCCGACATGCGATTCCCTTTTCGGTTGAAACTTGGTTTCCACCCGGATAATCGCCATGATCAAAAAGGGATCGGCGTTGGTTTCAATCGCACTGTTAAAAATATATTCTTCATATTTCAACGGATAGATCATCATGTTAAAAAGCGGGATGGCCACGATGACAAACACCAGCAACAGGATTAAGGCGATCATGATCGTGCGCTTGGGAGGCAGTGCATCCACTGCCGGCTTTACCCACTTTTTGAGATTAGTTGTTTCCATAACTGATCAACCTGTCTTTCCGTCTCTGACAAAGTTCCCCGATTGTCAATCACATAATCGGCATGCTTCTTTTTCTCTTCGATATCCATCTGTGCGAGAATCCGTTTTTCCGCTTCCTCTCTGGAAAGTGCGTTTCGTTTCATTAATCGTTCCAATTGGATTTCTTTCGGTGTATATACTAAAATAACGGCTTCCACCCATTGCGTCAAATTCCCTTCAATCAGCAACGGGACATCCCAAATCAACAAATCCGGATCTTTCTCTTTTTTTATTTTTTCCGTTTTGTCACGCATGGAATCCACGATCAACGGATGCAACAACCGATTCAACTTTTCCCGTTCGGCAGGGTTATGAAAAATTCTTGCTCCCAACCGTTCGCGATTCAGTTTCCCTTCATCATCCAGTATTCCGGGGCCGAATTCCCGGGCAATCCGCTCCAACCCTTCGGTTCCCGGCTCAACCACTTCGCGGGCAATTTGGTCTGCATCGATGATTTCCGCTCCCTTTCGGCGAAACATCTCTGAAACCGTGCTTTTTCCGGTTGCGATGCTTCCCGTCAATCCCACCAACAACGTCCTTCACCACCTTTTCACATGAATCGCATCACTCCGAGCAAAATCAAAATAACCCCCGGCATATATGCCCAGAAACGATTTTTTAAGTTCTTGGCACAGGAAAACCCGATCCACATCCCCAACCGTAAAAACAAGGCACTCATCAAAGCAATCAAAAAGGCTGTGGGAACAGGCGGGAACCCCATCATCGCCGCCCCGATGCCGGCGCCAAAAGCATCCAGGGACAAAGCCGTTCCCAACAAAAACGCTTCGGCGGAAGAAATCGATCCGGAATTATCCATATCTGCCATCACGGGGGTTTTTAACACCTTGACCACCAAGCCAAGGCGTTTGATTTGAAAGGTCCAGGTTTTTATCGATAAACAGGATGGACTCTGCGAACGGATTTCATCCTCATTCGTTTCTTTTAAATTCTTTTCCCCCTGAAAAATGATCCACAAGCCGAGGACGATCAATAAAACGGCTCCGAGTGCTTGGGTAAATACGGGGGAAAACAAAGCAGAAAAAAATTTCCCCATGCACATCCCCATGTATAGCACGGCGCCTGAGCATCCGGCAATGATGACGGTAGATACCAGGGGGATACGAATTTTTCTCAGCCCATAGGTTGTTCCCACTCCAAAACTGTCCAAACTGACCGCAAAAGCCAACGCGATGATCAACCAACCATGCAACATCACTGATCCCCCTCATAAGATAGGCATTTGTTACCCTATCTTATGAAGGAACCATCCATGAGGTCACCGTTGGCAATGGGAACACACATGCGTTCCCCGCCCGGCCACAACCATCCGTTCAATCGGCCTTCCGCATTTGGGACAAGGTTCATGTTTCCGGCCATAAACCTGGATTCTCAACTGGAACATTCCCATTTCGCCTTCCCCGTTCAAATAAGAACGGACGGAAGACCCTCCCAGTTCAATGGCTTCTTTCAGGGTTTGTTGAATGCTGTGGTACAAACGTTCCACTTCTTCTTCCTTTAATGACGAAGCCGTCCGGGTCGGATGAATCGCCGCCCGGAACAAAGACTCGTCCACATAAATATTTCCAAGCCCCGCGATATATTCCTGATTTAAAAGAACCGCTTTGATATTGGTTTTCCGTTTGGCGAGCAACGCCTGAAACCAGGAAAGCTGAAACTCATCCGTAAGCGGCTCCGGCCCCAGTTTCTTCAACGGCAACTGCTCATCTTCTTCCCCGTATGGAAACAAGTGCATGGTGCCAAATTGCCGCACATCCCGGTAGCGGAGCTCGGTACCGTCCGTAAAGTGAAAGATGACATGGGTATGCTTCTCGCAAGGCTCCCCTTGTTCCGCCAGACGATACTTTCCTTCCATGCGCAGATGAGAAACCAGCACCAGCGGATCGCAGACGATTTTCAAAAACTTTCCCCGCCGGCCGATCCCGATGATGGTGGTCCCGGCCAACATGCGCCGAAAGGCCTCTGTGTCATCCGGACGTTTGATGATTCTGGGCAAACGGACCGTCACATCTTCGATCTGTTTGCCGATGACCAATTTTTGCAAAGTTTTTCTGACTGTTTCAACCTCAGGTAATTCCGGCAATCGTTTCTCCTCCTATTTTGCTTCGTACCAGTTGCTCCCGACACTCACTTGCACTTTCAGTGGAACCGATAACCGGACAGCTTGTTCCATCGTATTCTGAACCAATTCTTTCATGACCGTCAATTCTTCTTCGGGAACTTCAAAGATCAATTCGTCATGCACTTGCAAAAGCAACCGGCTTTTCAACCCTTTTTCACGCATCAACCGGTCCACTTTCACCATCGCATGCTTGATGATATCCGCCGCCGTTCCCTGAATCGGAGTGTTCATGGCCGTCCGTTCGGCAAAACTTCTTTCCCCGAAGTTGCGGGCATTGATTTTGGGCAAATAACGGCGCCGGCCCAACATGGTGGTGACATAACCTTCTTTTTTGGCCTTTTCAATCGTGCTGTCCATATACTGCTTGATACCGGGATACGTTTCAAAATAACGCTCAATAAACAACTTGGCCTCTTTTTGCGGAATATCCAGCCCTTGAGCCAGGCCGTATCCGCTGATGCCGTACACAATGCCAAAGTTGACGGCTTTGGCTTGTCTCCGCATTTGATCCGTCACTTCATCTTCCCTGACCCCGAAAACATCCATGGCTGTTTGGGCGTGCACATCTTTATCTTCTTTGAATGCTTTTTGCAAATTTTGGTCTTCTGACAAATGGGCAAGGACTCTCAGTTCAATCTGGGAATAATCCGCAGACAGCATGTACCATCCTGTTTGAGAAGGGACAAAGACCTGGCGGATTTTTCTGCCTTCCTCCATCCGGATCGGGATGTTTTGCAGGTTCGGCTCGGTCGAACTCAACCGGCCGGTGGCCGTAACCGTTTGTTGAAATTGGGTATGGATTTTTCCATCCGGCCCAATCTCTTTTTTTAATCCTTCTATATAAGTAGAATACAATTTTCCAACCTGGCGATAATGTAAAATTTTCTCGACAATTTCATGTTGCGGAGCCAATTTTTCCAAAACATCCGCACTGGTTGAATAGCCGGTTTTCGTTTTTTTGATCACGGGAAGCCCCAATTTTTCAAACAAGATTTCCCCCAGCTGTTTGGGAGAATTGATATTAAACGGCACACCTGCAATGTCATGGATTTCTTCCTGCAACCGGTCCATTGACGCCTTCAATTCCCGGCCCAGCTCATCCAACCGTTCATGGTCCACCCGGACGCCCCTTTGTTCCATGTCAGACAAAATGGAGGAAAGCGGCAGTTCCATTTCATACATAAGCGCATCCAGTTTGGCTTCTTGCACTTGCTCTTTCAACAACGGGGTGAGTCTGTGAACAAACCGGGCTTTCCGCGATAGGTGTTCTGCCAGCTCATCCCCTTCCAATTGACGGCGTTTGACTCCTTTTCCATACACCTCTTCATCCGGCGGCAAATACCCTTCCCCACGCCGCTCAACGATATCAGACAAAGCCGGATGCGAATCAGACGGATCGAGCAAATAAGCCGCCAACAGCACATCAAAAGCCATCCCGTCCACCTGAAGTCCGGCATGTTGTTGAAAGGCGGTTTGAATCGTTTTGGCATCGTAGACAAATTTCGTCTTTTTTGAATCGGAAAGCCAATCGCGAACCATTTGATTTTCCCTCACCAACCCGGCCGGCAAAACCAGCTGGGTTTCACCGTCGGAAACCGCCATGGCCAGAAATTCCCCTTTGATCGGATGCGGTTCGGTCATTTCAACCACGAGCGCCTTATCCCCTTTGGAAAAAAAGGACTCCCACGGGCCGAGCGCTTCACCGGTTTCAATCCGGTGATAAGAAATGCTTTTCAAATCCCGGTCATCCTTCCGTCCTTCTTGCGGGGACAAGCGGGAAAGCAACGTGTTAAACGACAGCTTCTTAAATAACGAAACGATTTTTTCTTCATCCCGCTCTTTCAAAGCCAGATCATCCAATTCCAGGGACAAGGGAACATTGGTAAAGATGGTGGCCAGCTTCTTGCTCAACAGCGCCTGCGCTTGATGTTCTTTCACTTTTTCGCGCAATTTTTTCCCCGGCAACTCATCGGCGTGTTCGATCACTTCTTCCACCGACGGATAGAGACGGAGCAATTTGAGAGCTGTCTTTTCCCCGACCCCCGGAATTCCCGGGATATTGTCCGAAGTATCCCCCATCAAGCCTTTGAGGTCGATGATTTGTTCCGGTTTTAATCCGTATTTCCCGTCGATCGCCTTTCTGTCATAGTGCTCCACTTCCGTGATGCCTTTTCGGGTCAACAACACATGCACCCGGTCATTCACCAGTTGCAGCAAATCTTTATCCCCGCTGACAATCCGGATATCCAGGTCTTTGCGGTCACACGTTTTGGAAAGCGTCCCGATAATGTCATCCGCTTCATAGCCGCTTTCCTCGAAGTAAGGAATTTGAAAAGCATCCAAAACCTCTTTAATGAGGGGAAATTGCTCCCTCAGCTCGTTCGGCGTTTCTTTTCGCGTTCCTTTGTATTCCTGAAAATCTTTGTGCCGGAATGTGGTTTTCCCGGCATCAAACGCCACCAGCATGTGGGTCGGCTTTTCGTCTTCCAGGATTTTCATGAGCATCATGGTAAAGCCGTACACCGCATTGGTATATTGCCCGCTGGCATTGGATAAAAGCGGCAACGCATAGTAAGCCCGGTACGCGATGCTGTTGCCGTCGATCAAAATCAATTTACCCACGCTATCTTCACACCTTTTCCCATCACGTTTTCAAACATAAACCTATTGTAACATGTCCAAAATTCCTCCTTCCAGTCAATTGGTAACAATATGCGAACAAACGATCTGGATCTGCGCCTTTTGGGAAAGGATTCCACAAAAAAGAAGGGGCGGCAACACCCCTTTCCGTTTGTTTGTCCGGCTTTTTCCCTTTTAATCAACTATTCCGCCCGGCAACGCCCCCGTGCTGATCCGGCTCCGGCGGCTTCACATCGCCGGGTTTTTGCCCGTTGTTTCCCGGATGATCAATTCCGGGTTATACAAAATGCGTTGGCTTTGAAACCGGCCTGTTTGGATTTTGTCGATCAACAAATCCACCGCCGAATTTCCCAGTTCGGAGATCGGTTGGACCACCGTGGTCAGACACGGATAGGTGGCCCTTGCCAGAATGGTGTCATCAAAGCCGACCAAAGACAGCTGATCAGGAATTCGTATTCCTTTTTCTTTGGCCCCCAAAATCACGCCGATGGCCAACTGGTCATTGCAGGCAAAAATGGCGGTCGGCGGATCCGGCAAGCGGAAGAAGTCGTCCAAGGCTTTCATCCCGTTGGGAATCGAACCCCTGGTTTTGATCATATACTTCGGTTTCGGTTCAATGCCGTAAGTTTTAAGGGCTTGCAAATATCCTTCCGTCCGTTTCACGCTGGAAAGGGCCCATTGCTCACTGATGATGGCAATTTTCCGGTGCCCGTTTTGCAAATGGTGCATGGTTGCTTCATAGCCGCCTTTAAAATCATCCACAATCACTTTCGGTGCATCGATGGACGGGTCATCCTGCGTCAGCAACACCACCGGCAACCGGTTTTGGATCAATTCGGCCAGGATTTTTTTATTTTGGAATGTGGAACCGATGATAAAACCATCGATCAGTTTGTTTTGTAACAGTTCCACATACTTCTTTTCTTTTTCTTCATTTTCACCGGTACTGCACAAAATCACACTGTAGCCCCGTTCATGCGCCCGGTTTTCAATGATTCCGGCGATTTCCGAGAAAAAGGGATTGGATATATCCGGCACCAACAACCCCACGGTTTTCGTCCCTTTTCCCATGAGCGCCGAAGCCATGATGTTCGGATGATAATTCAACTCTTCCATCGCTTTTTGGACCCGTCTTTTTGTTGAATCGCGCATATTGCCGGTTTGGTTGTTGATCACTTTTGAAACCGTTGCAATGGAAACGCCGGCTCTTTTCGCCACATCATAAATGGTTACTTTCATGTCCTTTGCCCCACTTCAAATCTTCACAATCTCTTTTGGATATAAGATATCATAATTTTTCAAAGACATGGCTGTATTTTTGCCGTGATCTTTTCCCTTTCCCGGCCGGATCCAGGAAGCTTTATTTCCTGGCGGGTGCAATGGATTTCATCCGAACCAAAGAAGCTGTTTCAAACGATTTTTTGCAAGCATAACCAAGCAAAGTGGGCTTGATGCCATCCTGAACGCGAACGGGCGGCCGGCGATGTTCCAAAATGCACCGGATAAATTCTTCCGCCTCGCTCAGATAAGCTTGTTCAAACCGCTCCAAAAATCCGTCGACGCATTGTTTCACCACACCGGTTTCGTTAAAAATCATCACCTGATTTTTCTCTGGCACCGTACCGATCCGGAGAGATCCCTTGGTGCCGATGATTTCGGTTTCAATATGATAGCCGTGTGCACAGTTACGGCCGGCCACAAAAATGCCCATCCGGTTGCCGGAAAAGCGCACCATCGCTGCTCCCGTTTCCGCATCACCCAATCCGGCGAATTCAGGCCGTGCATAACTCCCCCCGATGGCCCAGACTTCTTCCGGCTCCGCATTCAAAAACCAGCAAGCCAGATCAAAATCATGAACGGCCATATCCAAAAAGAGGCCCCCGCTGTCATGATTTTTGGCGTACTTCAAAAAGCTGTCCATCTGTCCGGCCGGATCCAACCCGTAACAACGAATCAAAACCGGATCCCCAATCTCCCCTCTGTCCATCATTTTTTTCGCATCGGAATAAGATCGGTCAAAGCGCCGCATAAATCCCGGCATGAAGACCTGATCCGGATACCGGGAAACGGCTTTTTCCACTCTTTCGGCTTCCGCCGGAGACAGGCCGATCGGCTTTTCGCTGAATACGTGGAACCCGGCTTTCAGGGCCTTTTCGATCTGTTCGCAATGAAACGCCGACGGGGAAGCGATAAAGACCGCTTCCATTTCCCGGTTTCCGAGCATTTCATCATAATCCGTATAGCCATAAGGAATGCCCCATTTTTCTTGCACTTCTTTCACTTCTTCTTCCACAACGCTGCAAACCGCGATCAGTTCGCAACCGGGTATCCGGAAGGCCAGATTTTTCGCATGATGGTAACCCAGCCGGCCAAGCCCCACGATCCCGACTTTCACTTTTCTTTTCTTCATGATGCATTCCCGCTTTCGAAATGGTTTTTTCCATACCGGTCGCCCTCCACTTACAGACCGGTTTTTTGTTTGATGAACTTCCGGGCTTTCAGCGCATATTCCAACGGATTTGCTTTGGACGGATCCTGTTCGGCTTCCACAAGCAGCCAGCCCCGGTAGTTTGATTCAGCCAATATATTGAAAATATCCGTAAAATCAATGCCGCCGTCGCCCGGCACGGTAAACACCCCTTCGCGGACCCCGTCCAGGAAGCTTAATTTTTCTGCTTTTACTTTGGCTGCAATCGGATCCCGGACATCCTTCAAATGGACATGTTTAATCCGGGGCAAATACCGTTTCAACACTTCGACCGGATCTTCGCCGGAAAGATACAGGTGTCCGGTATCATAGAGAAGGAACACCCGGTTTTGATCGGTCATGCTCATCAACCGGTCGATTTCCTCTGTGGTTTGCACCCCTGTCCCCATGTGGGGATGATACACCATTTTCATTCCCTTTTCCCGGGCCAGCCGGCCAAGGCGGTTAAGTCCCTCAGCCAGCCTGTCCCATTCTTCATCAGTAAAACGGGGTTTCGCGGCAAAAACAGGTTGCCCGGTCTTTCCCTGCACGCTGTGCCCCTGTTCGGAAACCACGATGACTTCGGCTCCCATTTCATGCAAAAAATCACGGTGTTGGATAAACGCTTTTTCCGTCCGTTCATATGGCGCTGTGGTCAGATAAGCGCTGAACCAGGCTCCGGCAATTTCCAAATTCCTCAGCCCGAGCATTTTTTTCAGCAATGTGGTGTCGCGCGGATACTTATGTCCCACTTCGGTGCCCGCAAAGCCTGCCAACGCCATTTCACTGATACATTGTTCAAACGTGTTTTCCCGGCCGAGGTCCGGCATGTCATCATTGCTCCATCCGATGGGGGAAATCCCCAGTTTCACCGCGTCATTCTCAAACATCATAAATCCCTCCCGCGATGTCCGTCCATGCCCGGTCTCTTCAGTACTTTCTGGCCTTTTCCAACTCACTCAGGCGCTCCTGATAAGCTTTTTGGACGGATTCTTTTTTTGACACCTCGGCCACTCCGACATGCCACCAACTGCCATAACCCTTTGTCATGGTTTTGGGAAGCACCTTCACATCGATCAAGGTGGATACGCTTTGACGCTTGGAATCTTCCAGCGCCTGTTCCAAATCTTCCATGGTCCGCACCGTGTAGGTAACCGCGCCGTACGCCTCGGCATTTTTGGCAAAATCCACGTTCATGACAGGCCCGTCCAGCCGTTTCGATTTTTGGTCCCGCAAACGGAATTCCGTCAAAAAACTCCCCATCCCGTTGCTCATTTGCAGATTGTTAATGCAGCCAAAACCCGCATTGTCAAACAGGATGACATTGATTTTGAGCCCTTCCTGTATACTGGTGATCAATTCGGAATGGAGCATCATGTAACTTCCGTCGCCAACCATGGCATAGACTTCCTGATCCGGTCTCGCCATTTTCACTCCCAAAGCGGCAGCAATTTCATACCCCATGCATGAATAACCGTACTCCATGTGGTAAGTGTCCGGCCGGGTGCTGACCCACATGCGTTGCAGATCCCCGGGCAAGCTGCCGGATGCACCGACCACGATCGCATCCTCATCGATCCGCTCATTCACTTTTCCCAACACGGCCGTCTGTGTCAAACCCGATTGAAAAGCTTCTTCGTATTCAGACAGCTTGTCATCCAGATGGCCTGAAATTTCCGGCCGGTAGTTTTCGGCATGAGAATCGGTCGACCAAAGACGTTGAAGCTCCTTCTCCCAATCTTTTTTCGCCTGTTCGATTTCCCCCTCGTAACCGGATTGATAACCGGCTTTTTCCAGTGTAATCCGAAGCTCTTCCAGCCCGGCCTTTGCATCCGCCACCATTTTGACGGCATCCAGTTTGGACGCATGAAAATCTGAAATGTTGAGGGTGACAAAATCAACGTGGCGGTTTTGGAACAGCTGTTTGGAGCCCGTTGTAAAATCGGTGAAACGGGTTCCCACCCCGATCACCAAGTCGGCCTCTTTAGCAATGCGGTTGGCCGCCAGGTTTCCCGTGACACCGATCCCTCCCAGATTGAGCGGGTGGGTGGACGGCAAGGCACTTTTTCCGGCCTGTGTCTCGGCAAAGGGAATGCGAAACGCCCGGGCGAACCGGTCCAGCGCCTCACCGGCATCGGAGTACCGGACCCCGCCGCCGCAAATGATCAACGGCTTTTTCTTGTTTTTGAACAATGCCACGACTTGTTTCAATTCCAACTCGTCCGGTTTTCTCCTGATGAAGGTATGAACACGCTTTTTGAAAAAAGATTCCGGATAGTCATAAGCCTCAGCTTGGACATCCTGCGGCAAAGCAATCGTCACAGCCCCGGTTTCCGCCGGATCCGTCAACACACGGACTGCATGGAGCATGGCGGTCATCAGCTGCTCGGGCCGGGTCACCCGGTCCCAGTACTTGCTGACGGGGCGAAAAGCGTCATTGGTCGTCAAACCGGCATTATAAGGCTGCTCGATCTGCTGCAGGACCGGATCCGGTTGGCGGGTGGCAAAGGTGTCACCGGGCAAAAGAAGAAGCGGGATGTTGTTGGCGGTGGCCGTTGCCGCGGCCGTCACCATATTGGCCGACCCCGGCCCCACCGATGAAGTACAGGCGATTAACTTTCTGCGGCGGTTTTGTTTCGCAAACCCGATGGCTGCATGAGCCATTCCTTGCTCATTTCTTCCCTGGTAAACTTTTAAATCCCCCGGATCCTGTTCGAGGGCTTGTCCCAAACCGAGTACGTTTCCGTGACCAAAAATGGTGAAAATCCCGTGAAACAATTTCTCCTCTTTTCCATCCACCATCACATATTGACTGTTCAGGAATTTAACCAACGCTTGTGCCGTGGTCAGTCTCATTTTCTCTCCCCCCTGATCGCCGTTACTTGCGTATGGATCAGACCCAACGGCTGGTCACCACTTTTTTGCGGGTATAAAATTCCACACTGTCTTTCCCGTTGGCATGCAGATCCCCGTAAAAAGAATCTTTCCAACCGGAAAACGGGAAAAACGCCATCGGAGCCGGAACGCCGATATTGACGCCGAGCATCCCGGCATCAATCGATTCGCGAAATTTGCGCACGGCGCCGCCATCCCGGGTGTAAAGGCAAGCCCCGTTGGCAAAGCGCGACCGGTTGGCGATTTTTATGGCTTCATCCAAGTCGTGGACACGGACAATGGAAAGCACCGGGGCAAAAATTTCTTCTTTCCAGATCTTCATGTCTGTACGGACGTGGTCAAAAATGGTGGGCCCCAAAAAATAACCTTTTTCCCGGGCCTTTGGATCTTTCCGCCCGTCGCGGATCAATTTGGCCCCTTCTTTTTCACCTGCTTCAATGTATTTCAGTGTCCGTTCTTTGTGTTGTTCACGAATGACCGGCCCCAGGAAACTGTTCTCATCCATCCCGTTTCCGATCTTGATGTCGTCCGCCTTTTGCACCAGTTTTTGAATCAATTCGTCCGCAACCGCCTCTTCCACCGCCACCACGGCTGCCGCCATGCATCGTTCCCCGGCCGAACCAAATGCGGCATTGATAATCTGCGTGGCGGCATTTTCCAGGTCGGCATCTTTTAAAACGATCGAGTGGTTTTTGGCGCCGGCCAGCGCCTGAACCCGTTTTAAATTGGCTGTCCCCCGTTTGTAAACATATTCAGCCACCGGTTGGGAACCCACGAAGGAAATGCGGGGAACATCGGGATGATCCAGCAAGCCGTTCACCACCTCATGTGCCCCGTGCACAACATTGAGAACGCCTTTGGGCACCCCCGCTTCTTCCGCCAGTTCCACCAGACGGTTGGCGGTAAGCGGCGTCCGCTCGGACGGCTTTAAAATAAAGGTGTTGCCGAGTGCAATGGCGATCGGAAACATCCAGCACGGAACCATCATCGGAAAATTGAAGGGCGTGATCCCCCCGATCACCCCGACCGGATAACGATACACCGACGATTCCAGTTCACTGGCAATGGTGGCGAGATTTTCGCCCATCATCAGGGAAGGAGCTCCCGCGGCAAACTCGACATTCTCCATCCCCCGCTGCACTTCCCCTTTGGCTTCGCGCAAATTTTTCCCGTTTTCCATCGTGATCAAGGCCGCCAACTCATCCGCATGATCGGCGATCAATTGCTGGTATTTGAACAGGATGCGGGCCCGTTTGGGGACAGCAACGTTTTTCCAAGTTTCAAAGGCCTGTTTTGCCGCTTTCACTGCCCGGTCAACTTCTTCCCGGGTGGAAAGAGGAACATACGCAATGACTTCCCCCGTGGCCGGATTGAAAACGGCTTCCTGTTTTCCCGAACCGGATTCCACCCATTCTCCATTGATATAGTTTTTCAATGTGCTCACCACAGTATTTGCCATATGAAAACCTCCAGTAAAATATGAAAATACTTCATCAGATACGACCCTTTGCCGGATCAATCATCCAGCTTTTCCGCCGTCCGGAGAAACGCATCCAACTCTTCCTTCGTCGGCATGGCTTCCGAACAGCTGTGCCGGGATATGACAATCGATGCCGAAGCGCTCCCGTACTCCATCGCCTCCGGAAGATCCCATCCGTTCAACAGGCCGTAGATCATGGCCGCTGCATAACTGTCCCCTGCACCGAACGTTTTGAGCACTTTGGTTTTAAAAATTCCTCCCGTATGTGAATGGCCGTTTTTTGTATAAGCAACGGATCCCTTGGAGCCGTGTTTGATGACCACGATTTTGGCATGATAATCAAACCACTTGCGGGCGGTGTCTTGATCCGTTTTTTTCTCTTTGGCGAATGATTCCATGATGTCAAACTCGTCCCGGGTGCCGATGATGACATCACTTTTTTCCGCCGCCAAATGATAATAAATCGCCGTCTCTTGTTCCGAATTCCAGGTATACGGCCGGTAGTCCAGGTCAAAAAAGACGATCACCCCGTGTTTGCGGGCATAATGCAATGCGATAAACACCGCCTCACGCGACGGGCTTGCGGCAAGGGCCGTGCCGGAAATGAGCATCGCTTTGGCACTTCGGATATAATCTTCCGATATTTCCGACGGTTCCAGTTTCAAATCCGCAACATTATCCCGGTACATCAAAATGCTGCAGTCTTGCGGGCTTTTGATTTCTGTAAACGTCAGGCCGGTCACCGCCCCCGTCTTGTCCACAACGACACCGGAAGTATCCAGATTTTTCTCTTTCAAAAAACGAACGATGAACCTTCCCATCTGGTCATTGGAAACTTTTCCGACAAACCCGACATTCAATCCCAATTGCGCCGCGCCGATTGCAATATTTGCCGGCGAACCGCCCACATATTTGGTAAAAGACCGGACATTTTCCATCGGTTGATTGATCTGGTCCGAATTCAAGTCGATGGCCAGCCTGCCAACAGCAATCAGATCCAAGGGACGGCCGGCTTTGAAACCCAACTGATCCACATCGATCCCCCTAACCTCGCGATTTTGAAAAAAGCAGACTTGCATCCGCAAACTGTTATTTAAGCGCTTAACTTTTGAAAAATAATGATTTCCCTCTTTAAAACTTCTCAAACAACCACTCATGTTCCGGAGCATTTTTAAATTTCCAGGTCCGGACCGGTCCGGCCATCACGTTGAGGTAATAAGACTCATACCCCGGCACCGTTGTGACCGGATGGTAACCCTCCGGCACCAGAACCACATCCCCGTTTTCGATGCACATCGTTTCATCCAGCGAACGGTCGTCATTATAAACCCGCTGAAAGGCAAACCCATTTTCCGGATGAATTTTGTGATAATAGGTTTCCTCCAAGTATGATTCATGCGGAAGATTTTCCGTATCATGTTTATGCGGCGGATAACTTGAAGTGTTGCCGTCCGGGGTGAACACTTCCACCACAAGCAAGCTGTCCGCCTCCCGGTCCTCCGGAAGAATGTCATGAATTTGGCGGAACATCTTTCCGGATCCCCGGTTGGACTGCCTGACCTCTTCCGGGGAAATCAGCCTGGCCGGGAAAGTTCCCTTTCCGGGAGCCGAGCACACCGCCAATTCCAAATCCGTCAATGCTTCCACCTGATAGTGGTCTCCACTGGGAACATAAACAGAATAAGGCGGGATTTTTTCAAAAACACTCATCCGTTTGCCGATGCCCTGAAATTCCTTTTGCCCGGTTTTCACATTGGCTTTTCCTGACAACAACACCAGGCAAACTTCATGGGTGCCGGTTTTTCTTTTCAGCCGGTCCCCTTTTTTTAACCGATAAACCTCCAGTCCCACATACTTCCACCCTGCCGATTCCGGTGACACACAATGGATCCTGCCCTGTTGATCCGGATCATGGGGTTTCAGCAGCAAATGAGACATGATTTCCCCTCCTTTATAACAAATTAAAGCGCTTAACCTATTCTAAATAGAGTATATCGCATCCGTATTTTTTACACAATGATGAAAATACAAGATATATTCAGAAAAAAATCACTCATCCAATCCTCGCACTTTGACAGGTTTTCCGCTTTTAAGCGATGCTGTTGCAGCCTCGGCGATACGTTGGGCCATGATTCCATCTTTAAATGTGGTTTGAATGTCGCTGTCGTTTTCAATCGCCCGGATGAATTCTTTGACTTCCCGGTCAAAGGCTTCGTTGTACCTCTCCAAGAAAAAGTGAAGCGGATTGTCACTTTTTATCCCTTCCTCCGACCAACATTCCACTTTGGATTCCGTCTCGTTGTTCACATGTACCGCCCCTTTGGAGCCAAAAGCTTCCAGCCTCTGGTCATATCCATAAACCGTCCGGCGGCTGTTGTCAATCACGCCCATGGCCCCGTTTGCAAATTTCAACGTGATGACGGCGGTGTCCACATCCCCCCATTCGGCCAGTTTTGGATTGACCAAGGCCGCTCCATGCACAAAAACTTCTTCCACTTCCGTGCCGGAAATAAAGCGGGCCATATCAAAGTCATGGATGGTCATATCCATAAAGATGCCCCCGGAACGCGATACATAATCCAAAGAAGGTGGATTGGGATCTCTGGAGGTGATTTTCAAAACATGCAAATCACCGATGACTTTCTTTTCCACCCATTGCTTTACCTTGCGAAAGTTCCTGTCATACCGCCGGTTAAATCCCAGCTGAAATTTCACTCCCGCGGACTTCACCGCTTCATAAGCCTCCAATGTTTCCTGATCGGAAAAACTGACGGGTTTCTCGCAAAAAATGTGTTTGCCCGCACCGGCAGCTTCTTTGATGATTTCAGCGTGAGTGTCCGTGGAGGAACAGATGAAAACCGCATCCAGTTCCGGATCATGGATCAGTTCTTTATAATTTTTTGTCAATCTTTCTGCCCCGCTTTCCCGGAACCAGTCTTCCAGCTGGTCGGCAAAGAGGTCGGAAACCGTTTTTAACCGGACATTGTCCATCTTTTTCAGATTGTTGACATGCAACTTCCCGATCCGTCCTGCTCCCACCACGCCAACCGTGATTTTTTTGCTCATAAATTATGCAGTCCTCCCTTTCATCTCCGGTACACCCAAGGCCTTACCGGGCCAGTCCCAGCGGTGAAAACACCAAGTATGTCATCAGCACCGCCACCACCGCCAATACCCCGACCCAACCGGCATGTTTCCATGGCGTCAAATCCACTTTGTGTTTGCCTTCCTGCAGCACAAAATGTTTGTCCGCCGGTTTGATTTTCCCGATCCACCATAAGATCAACACATCGGCCAAAAACAGGACGCTTAAGACATACAAGTAATGAATGTGCGACAAAAACAAACTGGCCAAGGCATACGTCACAACATGGAAAGCAAATGTCACTTTCGCTCCGAAAGCGGTTACATTTTTGGAGTAAAACCCCAGGACAATGACCGCCAACAGCGGCATGCTGTACAAGCCGTTAAATTGTTGCACGACGTTATACAATCCGGTGGGCGCAAAAGAAATCAACGGAGCAATGACGATGGCAACCAATCCCACGATGACGGTGACGGCTTTTCCGGCTCTGGCCACTTGTCGATCCGTTGCGTTCGGGTTGAAAACCGGCTTGTAAAAGTCCAATGTAAAAAGGGTTGCCGTGGCATTCAATGCGCCGACAAACGAACTTAAAATCGCCCCGAAGATCACGGCTCCGAAAATCCCGTAGGCCCACCCGGGCAAAACCGCTGCCACCAAACTGGGATAGGCGTCATCCGGGGTGGAAAGGGAATTTCCAAACAAGTTAAATGCGATAATCCCCGGGAAAACAAGGAACAATGCGCCGATGATTTTAAAGAAACCGACATACAAGACCCCTTTTTGTCCTTCTTTGAGGTTTCTTCCGGCAAATGCTTTTTGGACAATCATCTGGTTTGTGCACCAATAAAACAAATTGTTGAAAAACATCCCGAAAAAAAGCGTCGGCCATGGAACGATTTTTGAATCGACTGCGCCGATGGCATTCAACATTTCCGGCGTATTGGTGCGGACCACATGGAATCCGTCCGTGAAACTTCCATTCCCCAGGACGATCAATCCCAACACCGGAATGGACAAGCCCCCGATCAAAAGCCCGACACCATACAAGGAATCGCTGAATGCGCCCAATGATAATCCGCCCATCAAAAGATAGGCCAAACCGATCATCCCGATCATTGCCGAAACCAAAGCAACCGACGCCAAAGCATCGATGCCCAGGGACTGATTCACGCGAAAAATTTTGTTAAACACCAGAGAGCCGGAATACAACACGACAGGCAAAAACGAAATCATATAAGTGAAAATAAACAAGATGGAAACGATTCGTTTGGTGGTGGTGTCATAGCGTTTCTCAATAAAATCGGATACGGTATCCACTCCATACTTCAAATACTTCGGCAAAAAAACCAACGCGAGCAAAACAATCGCAACCGCCGCTGTGACTTCCCAAGCCATGACTTCCATCCCCGCCATGTAACTCTGTCCGTTTTGCCCCACAATCTGCTCCGTGGACAAATTGGTCATGAGAATGGAACCGGCGATGGTGATTCCCGTCAAACTGCGTCCGCCGAGAAAGTACCCTTCGGAGCTGGTATTGTCAACGATGCGGCTTCTCTTGTAGGCAAAAATCCAGATGGCTGCGATGACCAAGATGAAAGACAGAATAGAGAAATAAAACAAGTCGTCTCTCTCCTCTGCTTGTTTTTTGACACAATCTGCAAAAACATCCCCTGAAAAGATCCGTTGTGTGGACAAAAAAACAGAAAACGCTTGATTTACAATAAGTAAAGCGCTTAACTTAAAGACAAAAAAGAAAAGGTTAACCCCATCCGACTCCCTTCCTCCTCTTTATCCCCTCCCTTTCTTTTCTTGCAAACGCTTTCTTACCTTTTAGTATAATTGCAAATATATTTGAAATCAATGTATTTTTAGATTATTTTGTATCATCAGCTTGACAGTTTCATAAAAAAAGAGAGGGCTTTTCAGCTCTCTCTTTTCCTGCAGCTTGCAGGCTCCCCATCCTCATCCACCTGCCTCACACCTCCTCCAAAATGCCATCCTTTTGACTCCACCCATTCAAGAAAAGCATCCACAAACTCATCCAGATCCACGTTTTGATTTTGGTCATTGGCAAAAACACAACCGTCCACCAGTACTCCGATCTGTTTTTTCTTATCCATATCCGTCCATCTCCTCCTCGCCAAGTTTATGCTTTTGAAACCGGCGGCTACTCTTTCATCCGCTCACCGGCACCTCTTTCCGCCCTCTTTCTGGGATTCAACACATCCATCAATCGTTGCCTGAGAAGCCTTTGGTTCTTCTCTTTCACTTTGTTTTTGAGCTCAAAAAGATTGGTTTCCTCAGGATCGATCAGTCCGGTTTTCCGGTAGAATTTCTCGATTTCATCGATCGTTCCCTTAATTTCTTCGGAAACCTTGCCAAACGACTCATCGATCTCCTCTTCCAAGACCAACAAGCCCAGATCCATTTTCATGGCAATCACCAGCTGTTCCAAGCTGACTTTCCTTGCTTTGGAAGCTTTCCTGTATTCATGCCACTCCGTGATCTGCTCCAAAGGGACATTTCCATAGTGTCTCCTGCCCATATTGATTTTGCTTGTCACTTCCAAATAGCAACTTGCCGTCCAATTTCCCAACAGGTCCATCACCGTGGGGGAGACGACCAGGTATTTGCTTCTGCAAAACTGGTAAAAATGCTCGATTTCCTTTTTCAAATTTGCCAGTGCATCATGATAATCCGGCCGGACGGCCGTTCGCTCAAACTCCTGTTCAATCTTCTGCACCTTCTCCCAAATCCGGCTGTATGCCTCAAACTTTTGATCATACACTTTCTGGCTCATGACAGCCGTTTTCGACCGGTTGTAAATATAAAAGGTTGTGACCACCGTGAGCGCTGTCACCAAACTCTGTATCGCTCCTCCATATACCTCCGGACTGTTCAAAGCCTCCGGATCCAGCCCGAGGGATTTGAAAAAATCCTTGGTATGGGGGGAAATAAAAAATTTGAAATTGATGAATAAGAGCACGACAACAAAAGCGGCGATCCCCCATTTCACGGCTCTTTTCCATTTTTGCCTTCTCAAAATCTTCTGCCTCAATTTCCCGTCCATCGGCTCGGGGATGTCTAAAAAAAGCATCATGCATGACCTCCATTCATCGTTGACATGAGACATTATAAACTGCAAAATGTTCCAAAACATCCCCCTTGAACCATTTTTGGGACAACGGGAGCAAAACACAAATGAAAAAACAGGGAACATCACCGTCCCCTGCCTGTCCTTCTTGCTTTTTCCGGTCCCTTCCGGCTTCGAAAAATCCCGCAAAGGGGACCGGAAAAAAACTGTTAATTCAAATCCATTTGTTTACCGGTTTCCATATATACAACACTTTCGGCAATATTGGTGGCATGGTCCGCGATTCTTTCCAGGTCGGATGCAATCTTCATCGCCATGAGTATCTTTCTGAGATCGGTGGCCACCGGTTGTTGGGTTGCAATCAGTTTGACCACGGTATCATCAATTTTTTCTTCCATCTCATCGACATGGTGGTCTTCCCGGATCACTTCTTGCGCCACCGTGACTTCTCTTTTCTCAAAAGCCTTGAGCGCTTTGTGAATCGAAATTTCCACCTGCTCCCCCATCTTCAACAACATGGACTCCAGAGAGAAAAGAGTTAAAATAAAAATTCTTCATTCATTCAACTTCGGCTTTGAAAGTCGTGAAAGACTTCAGAGTATTGGCTTTGGAAATCATCAAAAAAGTCTTTTTACTCAATTGCTTTTGTGCAATTGGGACGATTAAAAGGGGAAATCCCCTTCATATATCACGCAAAATATAGCGGAAATGTTCCACTTCATAATCTTTATGCAATCAAGTTCAACAATTCTTCTCTCCTAATTTTCCTATCACTGCCTGCCGGATAATTTTCCAATAGGTATTGTTTTAAACGATCTGCCTTTGTCCTTTCTCTTCAATAAACTCTCCACCCACTACTGTCATAAATCCAACATCTTCTATTTTTAGACTTGCTTGACTCACTTTCTTGCCATCCAGACTTTCCAAGACTTCATAAACTTTTTCCCAAGTAGGATTTGAAATTACTTTTGATTTATTTTGAATACTTAATTCATAATTTTTCAATATATACCACCTACCAACTTTGTCTTTTATATCCCGGTCTTGGACGAATTATTTCCTTTCCATCAGGTGTTTTAACAATCAATTCATCTAGTCCCACTTCTTCAACTAGATTTTGAACACCTCTACCATCACCACATGGTCCGCAAAATGGACGGTCTACCACTAATGTGGCTTTCCCACCTAGTATCTTTTTGCTCTTTCTATACTTATATAAATGCCAAAATACATCGCCTTCTGCATGAGTATAGGTTTGTCCATTTGTAGCAAATTTCTCCCGGGGGGTACCTAGTTTTCCTATTTTTCTTTTGCCCATTCCTTCCTCAATTCTGAATACCCTCCTACATCAATTCCCCATCCACTTCTTCCCCAAATTTGTACTCCATCCGATTCAAGTACTGCGACGGTATTTCCACTCTTCAATATATCATTTTCTATTAACAAGTTATCCTCTTTTAAAAACGGGATTCCTAATTCTTTTCTTAATTTAGCAACATATTCTAAGCTTAGTTTTCCTTCCGCTTTTCTATATTTTTCTATTGAATTTACCTTCACTATTTTCTGTCCTTTAATAATTGCACCGTTTTTTAGTTTATATCCTTTTCCTTTTAACCCTTCTTTACTTAAATCTGTATATTCTGCTATATGTTTTACATTTTCTCGTCTTTGTTCCAGAGAGAGTGGCTTTGCAGATGAAGAATTTCCACCTGAAGTTACTCCATCTGGAGCATGAAAACAATTAGAAAATGGAATATCAATTAAAGCGTGATATCTCCCCGTTTGCCGAACCGCAACACAATCGCCAACTTTGTTGAAAACATTTTTGACAATCGGGGTTTTGGCCAGTACCGGTTCCAGTGATGCAACGGCTTTATTAATCGCTGGTTGGGCAAAGTGAACCACGGCGACGGAGCCGGCTCCAAAAATTCCTGCCAAAATGGCATTTTTCCAATTGATCTTCCGTCCATGCAAAATATCGTCTGCCACACTGGTGCCGGCACCCTCGACGGCTCCGATGGCTCCGCCTTTACCAAACATTTTCTGAAGAGGTGCCGGCAATTTGGAAACCAGTTTTTGTCCTCCGCGAAGAACAGGCCCCAAGACTTTGGAATTCTTGGCACCCATGATCAGTTTTTGTCCGATACCGCTCGCCAATCCCCGGGAAGCTCCTGCCGTGATGCCTCCGCCGACCAATCCCAAGATGCCGCCAATGGCTACTTCCAAGAAGGTCATTTTGTTAATTTCCCAACCATTCAGGGCCATACTGATCACAAATGACAACATACCACTAAGTACGGCTCTCCCTAACGGTGTGGCAAAGATGCACAAGACGATCCCCAAAATCAAAACACCGGCAAAAGCTATATATTCTTTATATTTTTTCACCCATTCCCAAGCCGTTGACATCGTATCAATCACGACTTCTGCCATTTTGGAGCAAATCTTGGTGAGCCAATCCCAAAAGGCAGCCGCTTTCTCTTTGGTCCATTCCCATGCCCCTGAAATTTTGTCCCCGAACCAATCTCCAACCTTTGACAATGATTCGGTAACAGACAATTGAATTTCTAACTAATTTTTAACAAAAAAAATAAACCTGCTCTTTTGCAGGTCAAGCAATATGCTTCAGTTTTTGTGTATATTAAATTTTCAGGTGTTCGAGTTTTTCAAGATCCATATAATCCCAGAAGAAATTAAAGTTAGGTTGGGCACAAGCTTTACTGAAGTGGAATTCTTTTAATGAATGATCCAACGGACGGGCCAAGAAGGACCCTCTCCTTTCCTCAACCAAACCGGCCTTGAATATATTCTTCCGTCCGGCGGTCCCGGGGCCGGGTAAACAGTTGCCAGGTGTCATTTTCTTCCAACACTTCTCCGTTTAAGAAAAACACGGTTTGATCCGACACCCGGGCGGCTTGTTGCATATTGTGAGTGACCATCACAACAGTGTAATTTTCCTTTAACTGGACAACCAATTCTTCCAAGCGTTCGGTGGAAACCGGATCCAGGGCGGAAGCCGGTTCATCCATCAGAATGATTTCCGGCTCCACCGCCAACACGCGTGCAATCACCAAACGCTGTTTCTGTCCTCCCGACAACCCCATGGCCGACTGGTGAAGCCGGTTCTTCACTTCCTCCCATAAATGGGCTTGCGTCAATGTCCGTTCCACAATCTCATCCAGCTTCTTTTTTTCTTTCACCCCGTGAACACGGGGCCCGTACGCCACATTATCGTAAATGGAAACGGGGAAAGGGTTGGGTTGTTGAAAAACCATCCCCACTTTTTTCCGGAGTTGCACCAAGTCCACTTCCGGTTCATAAATGTTTTTCCCGTCAATCAAAATCCGGCCGTAAGTCTTCACCCCCGGAATCATGTCGTTCATCCGGTTGATGCTCCGGAGCAAGGTGGACTTCCCGCACCCGGAGGGACCGATCAATGCTGTGACTTTGTTTTTCCTGATATTGAATTGAATGTTTTTCAACGCTTGCTTCTCCCCATAAAAGAGATTGAATTGTTTAATGGAGATTTTGTCCGCCATTTGACTCCCCTTCCTTCAACCAAATCGTCCGGTCAAATAATCCCCGGTCTCTTTCTTCCCGGGCCGGGTAAACAGCTCCCGGGTCTCATTCCATTCAATCAAACGCCCCATGTAAAAATAAGCCGTATAATCGGAAACCCGGGCAGCCTGCTGCATGTTGTGGGTCACCATGACAATGGTGAACTCTTCTTTTAATTCCCGGACCAACTCCTCGATTTTGGCAGTGGATACCGGGTCCAGCGCGGAGGTAGGCTCATCCAGCAAGAGGATTTTCGGTTTCACGGCAATGGCTCTGGCAATGCACAACCGTTGTTGCTGTCCGCCGGAAAGCGTCAAGGCAGACTGATGCAAACGATCCTTGACTTCCTCCCACAACCCGACTTTCTTCAAGCTATCCTCAACAAGTCCGTTCAGCTCTTTTTTCTTGGCTCCGTAAATCCGGGGAGCAAAAGCAATGTTTTCATAAATCGATTTGTGAAACGGGTTGGGGCGTTGAAACACCATTCCGATCCGGCGCCGCAAGGCATTGGCATGAATCCCGGGGTCGTTGATGTCAATGCCCTCCACCAAAATTTTTCCTTCCACACGGGCGCCCGAAATCGTGTCATTCATCCGGTTTAAGCATCGCAAAAAAGTGGACTTCCCACACCCGGAGGGGCCGATCAAAGCCGTGACATGATGTTGATGGAAAGGGAGATTCACATCTTTCACCGCATGATTTTCGCCGTAATAAACGTTTAAACCGACGGTTTCCAACTGGACCACCCGATTTTTCGTTTCCAGTTGCCGGCCCTGTTTTACCTTTCCCTTCACAGGCAACCCGACCGTTTGTAACATCCCGCATTCCCCCTTATCGATTGGATGTAAGGCGTGCATGAATCCACCGCCCCAACCAACGGGCAAGCAGATTGAAAATCAAAACAGCGATCACCAGCAAAGCAGAAGCCCCGGCAGCCACTTCCTTGGCATCGGGAATGATCCCTTCGGCATTGACTTTCCAAATGTGAACCGCCAATGTCGATGCCGGGCGGAACGGATTGAACAGTGAAGCCGGTGAGGTAACATCCCAATGGGTAAAGTCCAGCGGAGGCGAAGTCATTCCCGCTGTAAACAACAAGGCGGCGGCTTCCCCAAACACACGGCCCGAGGCCAAAATGGTCCCGGTGATAATCCCCGGCAATGCAGCCGGAAGCAACACTCTGCAAATCGTTTGCCAATGCGTCACTCCGAGAGCCAGACTGGCTTCCTTCTGCTCCCGGGGAACCGAGGACAAAGACTGTTCCACAATCCGCACCATCAAAGGCAGGTTAAAGACGGACAAAGCCAGTGCCCCCGCCAGAAGCGAATATCCCCATCCGGTGTATTGGACAAACACCAACAGGCCGAACAGACCGACCACAATCGAAGGAAGGGAAGACAACACTTCGATACTCAAGCGGATGAAGCCGGTCAGCTTGCCGGGTTTGGCATACTCCGCCATGTAAATGCCGCCACCCAGCCCCAACGGGATGGTGATCAACATCGTCAACACCAGAAGATAAAAGGAATTGAACAACTGCGGCCCGACACCTCCGCCACCGGTCAAAACCGAACCCGGCGCTTCGGTGATAAACGCCCAATCCACCACTTTCAAACCGCGCATCAAAATAAAACCGATCAGTCCGAGCAATATTCCGACGATCAAAACGGCGATCGCATAAAAGATCGCGGTTGCAATCCGGTCGATAACTTTTGCGTTCATGTCAATCTTCTCTCCTTCGGGAAATAAAACGGATCAAAAAAATAAAAATCAGGGTCATGAGTAGCAAAATCAGTGCCATCGACCACAGCACATCCTGTTCGGTTGTTCCTTGGACGGTATTTCCCATGTTTAAAGTGATCACACTGGTCAGGGTGCTGATAGGGGTGGTGAAGCTGACCGGCAAATTGGGGGCATTTCCGATCACCATTTGGACCGCCAAGGCTTCCCCGAACGCCCGGGCCATTCCCAAAACCACTCCGGTCATCAATCCGGGCATCGCCGAACGAACCACCAGCCGGGAAATGGTTTGCCAGCGGGTTGCCCCCAGTGCATAAGAGCCTTCCCGAACCGTTTTGGGGACGGCTTGAATGGCATCTGCCCCGACACTGATGATGGTGGGCAAAATCATCACGGCCAAAACCAGCATTCCGGATAACAAGCCGAATCCGAAACCGCCGGCCACGCTGCGTATCCATGGAACAATGACTGTCAGGCCGATGAATCCGTAAACGACAGACGGAATTCCCACCAACATTTCAGTGACCGGCTGCAAAATTTTCCTCCCCCAACCCGGCGCAATTTCCGTCATAAAGATGGCTGCACCGATCCCGAGCGGGGCACTGATGATCACCGCACCCGCGGCAACCGCCAGCGAACCGGACACAAAAGCAAGCACTCCGTAAAAAGGGCCGCCTTGCTCCGGTGAAATGGCGGGACCCCACTGCAATGAAAAAAATTCAGACAAGGTGATTTTGTTTCGGAAAAACGGGGCAATTCCTTTGGAAGCAATAAACCAGATGAGCGAAAATAAGGTCACGATTAAAATCCACGCACAAAGAAACGTGATGATTTTTCCTTGTTTTTCAATTCTCAACATTTTCCGTTCGGGCTGAATCAGTTCTTCTTTCAGCGAACGTTTTGCGGAAGCAACTTGTTCCATCTTCCATCTCCTTCCTGTCCAATGAAAGGGACAGAATTTGCAAACCCCTGTCCCTTCAGGATGCCGGAAATTATGATTGGATCGGGGTCACCTTGCCTTCAACGTCCCGCTCCACCTTCATTTCGCTGATGGGGATATACCCCAGTTTTTTCACCAATCCGTTTTGCACTTCATCGGACTGGATATATTGGATGAAAGCTTCTTCCAACTCTTTGTTTTTGCCGTTTTTATGGGTGTACATGTGTTCATACGCCCAGATTTTCCATTGATTGGTGTACACATTTTCATTGGTTGGCTCGACACCATCCACTTTCAATGCCTGCACCGAATCATCCACGTAAGAGAAGGCAAGATATCCGATGGCTCCGGGCGTTTCTGAGACGATTTTGAGAACCGTTCCGGATGATTCTTCCTCAATGCCGCCTTCACCGCGGAATTCCTGATTTTCGTTTAATCCGTATTTGGTGAAGGCCGCCCGTGTCCCGGAGCTGGCCGGGCGGTTCACCAAGACTATCGGCTGATCTTTTCCGCCAAGCTCTTTCCAGTTTTTGATTTTGCCTGTGAAAATATCAATCAGCTGTTGCCGGGTCACATCCCCGACCCCGGTATCCGGATGGACAACCGGCGCAATTCCGACAACAAACACTTTATGGTCAACGACTTGATTGGGATCGATTTTTTCTTTTTCTTCAGCGTAAACATCGGAATTTCCGATATCGGCCGTATCATTCATGACCGCACTTAATCCCGCTCCGCTTCCACCTCCCTGAACATTGACTTGCACGCCGGGATTTGTGGCGGTAAAAGCATTGCCCACTTCATCGACGAGCGGTTGCATGGCGGTGGAACCCACCACGGTCAACGTGCCGGACAATTTCCCGTTGCCTGCGCCTTGGCCGTTGCCTCCACAACCTGTCAAAGTTCCGAGGGCGAAAAACAAAACCCCGGCAAGCAAAAAACCTTTTTTCAGCATGGTAAAAGTCCCCCTACTGTCAGGAATGATTCCGTTCAACACTTTGAACTTTAATCTTTTTCTTTTATATACAAATAAAACAGCTGTAAAGATTCTGTTAATCTCTCACAGCTGTTCAGATTCACACGATTTAGTCATCCTTCAGGTGCAGGGGAAAAGTCAACCGGAATGACGTGCCTTGCCCCACCCGGCTTTCCACATCAATCTTGCCTTGGTGCACTTCCACCAAATGTTTCACAATGGCCAATCCCAGACCGGTGCCCCCTGAATCGCGGGATCTGGCTTTGTCCACCCGGTAAAAGCGTTCAAAAATGCGCGGCAAATCCTCGGCCGGTATGCCGATTCCCGTATCGCGAACCACAAGCGTCCATTCTTTGTCATCGCCGGTGGCCCGGACCGTGATGCACCCGCCTGGAGGGGTGTAGTTCATGGCATTGGAAAGCAGATTCAACAAAATTTGCCGGAACCGGTCTTGATCGATTTCCACCTCAAAAGGTTCCGGAATCTCCATGGAAAAGGAAAGCCCTTTGCTGAAGATCCGGTCTTTGACCGTCTTGCTCACATTTTCAAGCAGGGTTTCAACCGGAACCCGTTCCAATTTCAAAGGCATCTTTTTGGATTCGATTTGCGTCAATTCCAGCAAATCGCCAATCAGCCGTTCCAACCGCAAACTCTCTCCATGAATAATGTCAAGAAATTCCCGGCATGTTTCTTGATCGGACATCGCTCCATCCAACAACGTTTCGGCAAATCCCCGGATGGAAGTGATCGGCGTTTTCAATTCATGGGACACATTGGCCACAAAATCTTTGCGCAATTGTTCCAGACGCCGGATGGCAGTCAAATCATGAAAGACCACCACCACGCCGACTCCGTTTTTTTCCACCCACATCGGCGCCAGATTGGCTTCCAGCATTTTTTCTTCCGGATAGTACAAATGGATTTCTTTACGGATTCGCATGTTTTTTTCGGCACACTCGGTAATCAGGGAGCGAATGTCGTAAGGATAAGTTAATTGCTTAAAAGAACGGCCGATCAAATCACTTTCGGGTATCCCGAACATCCGCTCAAACGCCCGGTTGGCCAAACTCACTTTTCCGGTGGCATCAATCATGATCAGGCCGCTTTCCATCGATTCGATGATGCTGTTTAACCGGCGTTCGTTTTTCCGGATCATTTCCATCTGTTTTTGCAAACTGTGGGACATCCGGTTGATCGCCTGCCCCAAATGCGCCATCTCATCCCCGCTTTCATGCCGGATCCGGCGATGAAAATTCTTGCGGGCAATGTCAACTGCCACCTGGGTGATTTCTTCCAACGGACGAGTGACTCCGCCGGCAATGCGGGAACTGAAAAATGCGGCCAAAGCATAAGCAATCAAAAGTCCCAGCACCAGGGAAACCCACACTTGGTGCAACGACTGATTCACTTCTTTGATATCCAAAGACAGCCGGATCGCTCCGACCACTTCTTTTCCTTTTTGAACGGGAACGGCAGCATGCAAATAATCATCCCGGATCGCGGTTCGCACACCCCCTTCTTTCCCGCTTGCCAGTGCATTTTTCACTTCCGGAAGTTGCAGTCCCGTTTTTGAATCCAATGTTGCGTTGCCAAACGGCTTGCCATGTACGTCAAAGAAATTGACGTGCACGCCCAACGTCCGCTCATACAACTCTTTTTGCTTCTTCAAAGCTTGCTGATCCGTCCACTGCACGGTTTCAGCCAACACTTTGCTTTCTTTCTCCAAGCGGTCGGTTAATGAATCCAAATAGGAAGATCTGAGCAGCAAAGCCACAAAAACCCCGGTTCCCAGCACGGAGCACCCGATCAAAATCAAAAAAGACCAAGTGATTTTCGCTCTCAGTGATCTCATCTTTCTTTGGGCCCTTCAAATTTATATCCGATTCCGCGAACGGTTTTGATATAAACGGGGTTGCGCGAATCCGCCTCGATCTTATCGCGCAAATGGCTGACATGAACATCCACAATCCGGGAATCGCCAACATAATCATAATTCCAGACCGCATTGAGCAATTGATCCCTTGACAGCACTTTTCCGCGGTGGCAGGCCAAGTATAAGAGCAACTCAAATTCTTTCGGGGTTAAATCGACCTCCTGGTGATCCCTTAAAACCACATACCCTTCCGGGTCGATTTGCAAATTCCCGATCCGCATCACCGACGGGTTCCCGCGTTCCTGCGCTTCCCTTCTCAACACCTCAATCCGGCGGAAAATGGCTTTGACACGCGCCAAAAGCTCCCGCGGGCTGAATGGTTTGGTCATATAATCGTCAGCACCGAGCTCAAGCCCCAGCACTTTATCCAGTTCATCCGTTTTGGCTGTCAGCATCAAAATGGGAATATGCCTTTTCTCCTGTCTGAGCCTGCGACAGACTTCCAACCCGTCCATTTTGGGCAACATCAAGTCCAACACCACCAAGTCCGGATGGAATTGATCCGCCATCTCCAACGCCATTTCCCCGTCATACGCCACCTCAACCTGATACCCTTCTTTCTTCAGGTTGAATTGCACTAACTTCACAATGGACGGTTCATCATCCACCACCAAGATTTTTTTGCTCATCGCCGTTCGCCCCCCTTTTATTCTCGCCATGAATTATTCCAAATTCTTTCATCTTTTATTTACAAAGCAAATCATAACATAACAAAGTTAAGAAAAAGTAAAAAAAGCACCTTCCCTTAAGAAGGTGCTTTCGTCCTTTGTCAAAAATTATCCAACAGATTGTCCATCATGGGATTTAAGGGTTGCGGCGGCAATACATCAATTTCTCCTTCCGCAATGGTACGCGCATCGCCGGTGACCAACACTTGTAAAGTAATGTTCCGGTCCGCGGGATTCTTGTCCTTCACCGTCAGTGAAAAAGAAATTTCATTTTCCGGATGAAAGGTTTCAGGAAAAGACAAACGCATCTCTTTCACAACGCTTCCGGGTCCCGGCAGCTCTGAAGAAATCAATGCTGAAATCCAACTGACAATGAGTCCGGACGGAACGATCACCTGGCGGTATCTTGTCTGAGCAGCGTAGCTTTCTTTCAGGTAAATGGGATTGCAGTCGTCTGCCGCTCCCAAATAAGCAAAAATATCGCGCAAAATCACCTTTTTCTTGACTTGAATCCCGTCCCCCACTTGAATTTCGTTCCAACCTTTTCCTGTGGTCACTAATTTTCCAAAGTCCAAGCGAACCCCTCCCTATGTATCCGCTTTCATTTTAGCATACTTGAATGAAAATTCATAGAAAAGCAAAAAGACTTAAAAGGCCTTTTTATGCCGGCGGGCAGCTTGATCAATCCGGTTTATGCCTAGTTTTCCCTTCCGCATCGTTTTTTCATGCATCCCACCGCCGTTTTTTGGTAAAGAAAATGCCCGGAGCATCGTCCGACTCCGGGCAAAGGCGCTTGTTATTGCTGTAAAACTTTCATCACGCTTTTCACAGATTCCGCCGATTTGTCCAGGGCTTTCTTTTCCTCTTCCGTCAAATCGAGGACGATCACTTTTTCCAAACCGCTTCCGCCCAAAATGGTCGGCACCCCGAGATACAAATCGTTGTATCCGTATTCGCCCTCCAGATAAGCAACCGCCGGCAAAATGCGTTTTTTGTCTTTCAAAATCGCTTCGGCCATTTGAACCAGCGAAGCGGCCGGCGCATAATATGCGCTTCCGTTCCCCAACAAGTTGACGATCTCTCCGCCGCCTTTGCGTGTCCGTTCCACAATGGCATCCAGACGGTCTTGGGGAATCAGTTTCTCCAACGGGATGCCGCCTGCATAGGAGTAACGCACCAAAGGCACCATGTCATCCCCGTGGCCTCCCAAAACAAATCCGCTGACGTCTTCCACAGACACGTTCAATTCCTGGGCAACAAAAGTGCGGAAACGTGCCGTATCCAACACGCCGGATTGGCCGATCACACGGTGTTTCGGGAAACCGGAGGTACGGTAAACCTCATAGGTCATGGCATCAACCGGGTTCGTCAACACAATGATGATGCAATCCGGGGAATATTTAACCACTTGTTCCGTCACGGAACGGACGACTCCGGCGTTAATGTTGACCAGGTCATCCCGGCTCATTCCCGGTTTGCGCGCCACTCCGGCCGTGATGATCACCAAGTCGGAATCTTTGGTATCTTCATAGTTGCTGGTTCCGATGATGTTGGCGTCAAATCCTTGGACAGGACTGGCTTCCAACATGTCCAACGCTTTTCCTTTCGTGGGGTTTTCCGCTTTTGGGATATCCACAAGTACAACGTCACCCAATTCTTTTTGTGCAAGCATTAATGCTGTTGTACTGCCGGTAAATCCCGCACCGATGACAGAAATTTTTCTGCGTCGAATGGCCATTTGGCATCCTCCTCAAATATTACAAGTTTTGAATCAGGTGGTCTGCAAACTCTGAACATTTGACTTCTGTTGCTCCATCCATTAAGCGGGCAAAGTCATACGTAACGGTTTTGTTGCTGATGGTTTTGCTCATGGATTGGTAAATGAGGTCCGCCGCTTCTTGCCATCCCAGATGTTCCAGCATCAAGACGCCGGACAAGATCACCGAACCCGGGTTTACTTTATCCATTCCGGCATATTTGGGAGCCGTGCCGTGTGTCGCTTCGAAAATGGCGTGACCGGTTTTGTAGTTGATGTTGGCTCCCGGCGCAATTCCGATTCCGCCAACTTGTGCCGCCAATGCGTCGGAAATGTAATCCCCGTTCAGGTTTAAGGTGGCGATGACATCATATTCGGCAGGACGTGTCAGGATTTGTTGCAAGAAGGCATCTGCAATCACATCTTTTACGATGATTTTTCCTTCTGCTTCGGCTTTGGCTTGCGCTTCGTTGGCAGCTTCCGTTCCTTTTTCTTCTTTGATGCGGTCATATTCGGCCCAGGTGAACACCTGATCTTTGTAATCGCGCTCAGCTACTTCATAACCCCAATTTTTAAAGGCCCCTTCGGTAAACTTCATAATGTTTCCTTTATGTACCAAAGTGACACTTTTCCGTCCATGTTCAATGGCATAATCGATGGCCGCTTTCACCAACCGCTCGGTTCCTTCCGAAGAAACCGGTTTGACCCCGATTCCGGCCGTTTCCGGGAAGCGGATTTTTTTCACGCCCATTTCTTCTTGTAAAAATTGGATGACTTTCTTCACTTCTTCGCTTCCGGCTTCCCACTCGATTCCGGCATAAATATCCTCGGAATTTTCCCGGAAGATGACCATATCCACATCCTGCGGTTTTTTCACGGGAGAAGGAACACCTTCAAAATAACGAACCGGACGCAAGCATACATACAAATCCAATTCTTGCCGCAACGCGACATTCAATGAACGGATGCCGCCACCCACGGGTGTGGTCAACGGGCCTTTAATGGCAACGAGATATTCACGAATGGCTGTCAAGGTGTCTTCCGGCAACCATTCTCCCCATTGGTTGTAAGCTTTTTCGCCGGCATACACTTCATACCAGGCAATTTCTTTTTTCCCTTGATATGCTTTTTCAACAGCGGCATCCAAAACCCGTTTGGCCGCCGCCCAGATATCGGGACCGGTTCCGTCGCCTTCGATGAAAGGAATAATCGGATTGTCGGGGACTTGAAGCTTTCCGTTTTGTACTGTAATGGGTTCACCTTTTGTTGGCGCTTCTAACTGTTTAAACAATGCCATCTTTCACACTCCTTTACAATAATCCGAAAAGGGACAGGAGAAAATGGCCCGTCCTGCCCGAACATCTCACTGAACAGGTGCTGGCAGGCATCGATTCAAAGAAAAGCCGGCTACCCGTCCACCTTCACCATTTTATTTTAACAAAATTCAGTGGATCTTGCGAGGTGGGGGAGTTCTGCCCCATCCCGCCACCGCATCAACGGGATGGGGATGATGCCTGAATGAAAGAGAATTGCCTTTTACCTGTTTTCAACCGGAACATAACGTTGGTTGGTCGGCCCCACATACTCCGCACGGGGACGAATGAGACGGTTGTCCCGATATTGCTCCAAGATGTGAGCGGTCCATCCGGTTACACGGCTCATGGCAAAAATTGGCGTGAAAAGATCCCGCGGAATGCCCAAATAAGTGTAAACCGAAGCGGAATAGAAATCGACATTGGGCTTGAGCCCTTTCTTCTCGGTCACCAGTTTCTCGATGGAGGTGGACATGTCGTACCATTTGGTATCCCCGTGTTGAGCTGACAATTGACGGGACATTTCCCGCAAATGTTTGGCGCGCGGATCCCCGTTTTTGTAGACACGATGACCAAAGCCCATGATTTTTTCTTTCCGGTCCAATTTGTCTTGGATCACCGTTTCGATGCGATCCGGGCTCCCGATTTCTTCCAACATGGCCATGACCCGTTCATTGGCTCCGCCATGCAACGGCCCTTTCAAGGTCCCGACCGCTGTCGTCACCGCCGAATAGATATCGGAAAGCGTTCCCGTGGTCACCCGGGCGGCAAACGTGGAAGCATTCAGCTCATGGTCGGCATGGAGCACAAGCGCTTTATCAAACGCTTTCACAGATACGTCGGAAGGCTCTTCGCCCGTTAACATGTACAGGAAGTTTGCCGCAAAGCTCAATCCTTTTTTGGGAGCAACCGGCTCCAATCCTTGGCGGATTCTGGCAAAGGCTGTAATGATGGTCGGGATTTTTGCCGTTAATTTGATCGCTTTTCTTTGATTTGCTTCCAGACTGTTGTCATCGGCTTCCTCATCATACAGGGCCAATGTGGAAACAGCCGTGCGCAACACTCCCATGGGGTGTACATCTTTCGGATACGCTTTCAATTGTTCATAAATGACATCCGGGATTTCCGCATAATCCTCAAAATTTTCCTTTAACTCGTCCAATTCCGACCGGGTCGGAAGATGGCCTTTCCACAATAAGAAAGCCACTTCTTCAAACGTTGCATTATCGGCCAGGTCATCAATGTTATATCCACGGTATGTTAAAACCCCATCAATAATCGAACTGATCTCGGAAGAACACGCCACGATACCTTCAAGACCTTTTGCAACCGTCATATGATCGCTCCTTTACTCAAAGATCTATGCCATGTGGGACACTACCTTTATTGAAAACGGTTAAAATTTTTTAATGAATGAACCATCATTCTCTTTACTAATTATAAAACATCTTTTTCAATAAAACATCATTTGTTCGTATTTACACAAATTTTGGACTTTTCTATTATCCTTGTTTATCAAATAATAATATTTAGCTAAATCATAATAAATATTATTATTTAAATTTATACATTTTGTAATTTTGGTAGTGCCCGGCTTTTTATATCGATTTTCATTTTATCATAAATTGAACAAATTATCACATCAGTTATTCACCATTGTTTATAATTGAACAAATTCAACGAATATTTTGCTTTGATTTTCTCCATGGATTGTCTTTTTCCATGGTATAATAAAACCTCAAAGAACGTTGTAACTGGGAGGTCCGCGTCAGATGGTTTATCCTAAGTGGATGGGAATCATTCTCCGGTCCCTTCTGGTGATCGGCGCACTGCTGGGTACATATTTATTGGTTTCATTCACCATGCCGCTGGTGTATCCCTTTGTGATCGGCTGGTTGATCGCCATGCTTATCGAGCCGATGGTCCGCTGGCTGAACAAAAAGGCCAAAATCCCCCGTTGGGCAGGAGTGACATTGATCCTGTTATTGCTTCTGAGCTTGTTGTTGACGCTGATTATTTTTTTGGTAGCCGAAATCGTGGTTGAATTAACGAAACTGGCGGACTTCCTGCCGGTGATTTTCGATAAGGTCGGCCAAACTTTTGTTCAGACATTCACGAAAGAAAACACTGATGTTCGCCGGATCATTGATACAGTGCAAACGTACCTGGAAAAAAATCCCGAACATGAACAACGCATCTCCCAAAGCATCCAGGAAAATATCGGGGTGATTGCCGATAAAGGAAGCGAATTCATCACCGGAATCCTTGTGGCCATCGGACAGTTTATCAGCAATCTGCCTTATTTAATCACGGTCCTTGTCTTTATCACGCTCGCCGCACTGTTTATCGGTTGGGACTGGCCGCGCTTACGAAAAAAAATATTATGGGTGATCCCCGTTGACATACAAAAAACAATCCGTACCATTTTAACGGATTTAAAAAAAGCGTTACTCGGATTTGTCCGTGCACAACTTGCACTGGTCACCATCACTGCCGTGATCATGTTGATCGGGCTCACGATATTAAAAGTTCCGTATGCCTTTACCATCGCATTTATCATCGGGCTGGTGGACTTACTGCCTTATCTGGGTGTCGGCGCCGTTTTGGTTCCCTGGATCATTTATTTGTTTTTGACCGGAAACCTTCAATGGGCGATCGGTCTTTCCATCACTTACGGAATCATTATCACCGTCCGTCAATTCCTTGAACCCAAATTGGTGGCAAGCAGCATCGGCATTGATCCGCTGCTCACCCTGATCTCGTTGTTTGTCGGCTTAAAGCTGTTTGGCATGATCGGGCTGATCCTGGGACCGGTTACGGTGGTGATTTTAATGGCTCTTCACCGGGCTCGTGTCTTCCAAGATGTCTGGAAATACATCCTCGGTCATCAACCGCCGGTTCTCCGGCAGAAAAAGGATTGACAGAAAAAACCCCATCCCCAAGCAAACAAGGAGTCCGAATCGGACTCCTTTTCAATATCTCCGGTACCATATGATTTCCCCGCGTTCGATTTTCTTCTTCAACCATCGGATGATCCAATGCTTGACAATCGCACGGGTATAAGGAAAGACCAAAAGAAAACCGGCCGCATCCGTAAAAAATCCGGGCGTGATGAGCAAAATGCCTCCGCTCAAAATACAAGCCCCGTCAAGCAAAGCTTCGCCGGGCAATTCCCCGTTTTGCATTTGGATCATGGCCAACCGGTACGTATTCCAACCTTCCCGTCTGGCAAAATAGGCTCCCAGCACTGCGCTCAAAAAAACGAGCATGATGGTCGGCAGGGCCCCGATCCATCCTCCGATTTCAATGAACAGCCAGATTTCCAATGCCGGGATGACGATGATCGCACCGAGAAGAAACAAAAACAGATTTCTCATTTTCCTTCCTCCGTGAAACGGATGAACCAATCATAAAGCTCCGGAACCGCTTTCTTCAAATTCACCCGCTTCATGTTCCGGTCCACCCATAAATGAGAGGATTCCCCTTTTGCCAGACATTGGCCGGTCTCAAGGTTTACCACTTCATAAGAAAAAATGATTTTCCACTTGTTCCAGTCTTTGATGCTTGTCCGCACAACCACCAAATCATCATATTTGGCAGAATACAGATATTTGCAGTGAATATCCACAACCGGCAGCAAAATGCCTTTCTCTTCCAATTTTTTATATGAAAATCCGTGTTCCCTCATGAATTCGGTACGCCCCGACTCAAACCAAACCAGATAATTGGCATGATAGACCACGCCCATTTGGTCCGTTTCCTGATAACGGACACGCAGCTTCGTTTCGGCCGTCTTTTTCATCATACGGATTCCCCCTTCGAATTGCACCGGTGACTTTTGACATATTGTTTTATTTGTCAACCTTTTTTTATAATAGCCTTAGCATAAATCAAACGGGAGCTTTCTTTACACATATTTTAAATCTTCCTCTCACATAATGTGAGTAACCACCCTCTTCATCCAACTCATATACAAACAAGGAGGGAAATCAATGAGCCGCAAAAAGAAGAAAAAGTTGCGCAGGAAACTTCGCTGGTGGGTCTTTCCGCGTTTGGGTCTGGTTCCATTTTCATTTTAATCATAACCGTCTTAAAGAAAAAGCGCTGGCTGATCCAGCGCTTTTTCTACAGAACGTTTGCCCTTCCTGAGTAAATTTGTCCGTGTTCCCCATCGACAGTCACTTCACTTTCGTTTGCCAACAGTTTCACGGCGTCTTTCACTCCCACAACCACCGGAATGCCCAAGCTGACACCAACCACCGCAGCATGCGAAGTCAAACCGCCTTCTTCGGTAATGACAGCCGAAGCCTTTTCAAATGCTTCCATCATGTCTTTATCCGTGCTGTGTGTCACAATGACGCCGCCTTTGACCATCTTGCGATTCAACTCATCCGCATTTCTTGCCACGACCACCGGACCGGTCACGACTCGTTTGCCGATTCCCTGTCCTTGAGCCAACACGCCGCCAATCACATGCACTTTCATCAAATTGGTGGTTCCTGATTTTCCGACTGGCACCCCGGCCGTAATGACGACCAGATCCCCTTGTTTCACGTATTGGTTTTCCAATGCCGTGGAAATGGCATAAGTAAACATTTCATCCGTTGTTTCCGCATTGATTCCCTTGATGGGATAAACTCCCCACACCAGCGATAATCTTCGCAAGGTCGATTCATTGGGCGTCACGGCAATCACGGGTGTTTTCGGGCGGTATTTGGACACCATGCGTGCGGTATATCCGGTTTCGGTCGGGGTCACGATCGCCGAACATTCCAATTTGTAAGAGGTATGCACCACGGCCTGGCTGATGGACTCGGTAATCGTGTGGCTGATCTCTCTGATTTTTTGTTGAAAACGTTCTTGATACCGAAGCGATGATTCCGTGCGAACGGCAATGCGTGCCATGGTACTGACGGATTCAACCGGATATTTCCCGGCTGCCGTTTCCCCGGACAACATGATGGCATCGGTTCCGTCCAAAATCGCATTGGCCACGTCGCTGGCTTCCGCCCGGGTGGGCCTTGGATTGCGTTGCATGGAATCCAGCATTTGCGTCGCCGTGATCACCGGTTTGCCCAGATGGTTGGATTTTTTGATCATTTCTTTTTGGACAATCGGCACTTCTTCAACGGGAATCTCCACTCCCAAATCGCCACGGGCCACCATCAAACCGTCACTGACATCCAAGATGCTGTCCAGGTTGTCAATTCCTTCCTGGTTTTCAATTTTGGAGATAATCGGGATATTGGCTTGGTGCTCCTCCAAAATTTCCCGGATTTCCAAAACATCCTGGGGCTTTCTCACAAAAGAGGCCGCAATAAAATCGACTCCCTGTTCAATTCCGAAAAGAATATCTTTGGCATCTTTCTCCGTGATGCCCGGAAGGTTTATTTTGACTCCCGGGATATTCACCCCTTTGCGGCTTTTTAAAACACCGCCATTGTCAATGATGCATTCGATCTCGGAGCCATGAACCCGTTCCACGGTTAATCCGATCAAACCGTCATCAATCAAAATCGTGGCGCCCGGTTGGACATCCTGCGGCAACCCTTGGTAGGAGACGGAAATCCGTTTTTCATTCCCCAATACCTGTTCGGTTGTTAGTGTGACCTTGTTTCCGGCAACCAATTCAATCTCCGGCTTTTCCAAATCACCGGTGCGGATTTCCGGGCCTTTGGTATCCAGCAAAATCGCAATATTTTTTCCTTCTTCTTTCGCCGCTTGCCGGATATTTTCAATCCGCTGTTTATGTTCTTCATGAGAGCCGTGGGAAAAATTCAAGCGGGCCACATCCATGCCGCTTTGAATCAGCTTTTTTAGCACCGGGATCTTTTCACTCGCCGGACCAATCGTACAGACAATCTTTGTTTTACGAAGCATCCTGCTACTCATCTCCTCATGTTAAATCGATAATATCTTTGCCAAGTCATATAATTCCATATCGGGTTGATGCTTCATGGAAAAAGCCTCATCAAAGTCAATTCCGACCAATTTATTATTTTGAATCGCCACCATTTTATCCTTTTCTCCTCCACGCAAAAGATCGACCGCTTTAGCTCCCATCCGGCTGGCTAAAACACGGTCGAAAGCAGTAGGAGATCCTCCGCGCTGCACATGTCCCAACACGGTCACTCTTGTCTCAACGCTGAGTTTTTCTTTGATTTTCTCTGCAAATTCGACGCCGCTGCCCACACCCTCAGCAACAATGATGATGCTGTGTTTCTTCCCGCTTTCCGCTGCTTGTTTCAACCGGTTAACCACATCATCCAGATCATACGGCGATTCCGGAATCAAGATGGATTCGGCCCCGTCGGCCAATCCGGACCAGAGGGCAATGTCCCCCGCATTTCTTCCCATCACTTCGATTACATAAGTGCGCTCATGGGAAGTGGCGGTATCCCGAATCTTGTCAATGCAGTCGATGACGGTGTTGACTGCTGTGTCAAACCCGATCGTGAAATCCGTACCCGGAATGTCATTATCAATGGTTCCGGGAACCCCCACAGCAGGGAAACCCAATGCCGTCAATTTTTGGGCTCCCCGGAAACTGCCGTCTCCGCCAATGACCACCAATCCGTCGATTTCATGCTTTCTCAATTGCTCGACCGCTTTTTTCCGGCCTTCCTCTGTTTGAAACTCTTTGCAACGAGCACTATATAAAATGGTACCGCCGCGATGAATGATATCCCCGACCGATCTTAAACTCAACGGGCGGATATCCCCGTTGATCAAACCAGAATAACCGCGGATCACTCCATACACTTCCAGGCCATGATAATGTCCGCTGCGCACAACGGCACGAATGGCGGCGTTCATGCCCGGAGCATCACCACCGCTTGTAAGTACAGCTATACGCTTCATTGTTCAAATCACCTCATCAGATTCAGTATATCCCAGCCCTCAGGGACAAAAAACGTCCAACCGGGACAAAAAGAGAAACCGTCAAAACGGCTTCTACTTTGTGACCATTGAAGTAAATTCTCCGATCTTGGAAAATTTTTGATACCGATCCTCAATCAGTTCGTCTCCTGAGAGCAAAAGCAAAGATGACAGATGTTTGTTTATTGCTTGTTTAATATATTTTGATTGTAACATGGGATCTTGGTGAGCTCCACCTTTTGGTTCTGAAATAATTTCGTCAATGACTCCTAATTTTTTCAAATCTGCTGAGGTTATCTTCAAAGCTTCGGCTGCTTCCTGGGCTTTTGCCGCATCCCGCCACAAAATGGCTGCGGCCCCTTCCGGCGAAATCACCGAATAATAAGCATGCTCCAGCATCAACAAGCGGTTGCCGACACCGATGCCGAGTGCGCCTCCGCTTCCCCCTTCACCGGTGGTGACACAGATGATCGGGACCGAAAAACCGGCCATTTCCCGCAAATTCCTGGCGATCGCTTCACTCTGTCCCCGTTCTTCCGCTTCAATTCCCGGATGGGCCCCTTGTGTATCAATGAAGCAAATGATCGGTCGGCCGAACTTGTCGGCTTGTTGCATCAAACGAAGCGCTTTTCGGTACCCTTCCGGATGGGGAAGGCCGAAATTGCGGGCAATTTTATCTTTCGTGTCCGTGCCCCGTTCATGTCCGATCACCGTCACCGGACGCCCGTCCAACTTGGCAATGCCTCCGACAATCGCCGGATCATCCCCGTAGAGCCGGTCCCCATGCAATTCCATAAAATCAGTAAAAATGGTCCGGATGTAATGCAGGGTCGTCGGACGGTTCGCATGCCGGGCAATCTGGATCTTTTGCCAGGTTGTCAAATTCCCGTATATCTCATTTTCCAAACGGGCGGCTCTGTCTTCCAGCTTTGCGATTTCATCCGACAGATCGAGATTTTTTTCCTGCGAAAAATTCTCAAGTTCCTCAATTCTTTTTCTTAATTCAATCAGTGGTTTTTCAAATGGCAATGCATTTTTCATCAAGCTTCCCTCCTATCGGCGTGAAAATCCAAAATCCGTATCAGGGTTTCACGCATATCTGAACGGGGAACCACTTGATCCAACTGGCCGTGTTTCAACAAAAACTCCGCTGTCTGAAAATCATCCGGCAATTTTTGGCGAACCGTTTGCTCGATGACCCGGCGTCCTGCAAAGCCGATCAAAGCCCCCGGTTCCGCGATGTTGATATCCCCGAGGGAGGCAAAGCTCGCAGAGACTCCGCCCGTGGTCGGATGGGTCAAGACAGAAACAAACAATACACGATTCCGGTGCAATTTTTCCAGAGCCGCACTGGTCTTGGCCATTTGCATCAAGGATAAAATCCCTTCCTGCATCCGTGCCCCTCCGGAAGCACAAAACAGAATAAACGGGTACTTTTTCAGAACCGCTTTTTCCGCCGCACGGGCAATTTTTTCCCCGACGACCGACCCCATGCTCCCCATGCGAAAACGGGAGTCCATCACACCCAACACAACCGGATAGCCTCCCATGTTACCTTCACCGGTTATAATCGCTTCATTCAGATTGCTTTTTTCCATATCTTTTTTCAGTTTCCCCTGATAACCCGGAAATTCCAAAGGGTCGGCTGACCGCAAATCCGCGTCATATTCGATAAAACATCCGCTATCCACCAATGACTCAATGCGCTCCCATGCGGTCATGGGAAAATGATAACCGCACGCCTTGCACACTTTCAGGTTTTTTTCCAGCTCTTTTGTAATCAAGATTGTCCGGCATTTCGGGCATTTTTGCATAATCCCTTCGGGAATCTCTTTTTTGACCTGTTCTGAAGGAATGGTTGCGTACTTTTTCTGTTTCCTGAATAAATCTCGTAACACGTTAACACCTTCTCTGAAAGTCTTCTTTTCAATCTGTCAAGTCCAATTCCATTCCACTTGTCGATTCATGATGACTGATTCCGGTCCGAATCGATCGCCAGGCGGCAAAGAGCCGTTCCAAGCAAGAGATGGCGGACCACTCCCGTTTCTCCTTGATTGCATCCACAATTTCCTCGTAGCACGCGATCATCTTCCGGTAAATCTTCTCCTCATCGTCCTTCTCTTTGCTGATCGCCTTTTCAAAACAAACAACGGGATGCCAAACACGGGTTAACAGATAGTTGTCTGTTAACTTGATCAAATAAGCATGAAAATCCATCATCACTTTTTTTGGATTTTGATGATCATAAACCAGCCTTTTCATTTTCTCCACCAGATACTCCAAATGAGCCGTCTGCTCTTTTGTCACCGGGTGTTTTTGAATGAGACGAACCGCTCCGATCTCCAGGATCATCCGCATTTCCATGACGTCTTTCTTGGCATTTTCGTTTTTTAAAATGAATCCTGCCAACAGATCGACAAATTGATGGGCATAGACAGGCTCCAGGAAAGTTCCTTCCCCTCTCCGGGTACTGATCAATCCCAACAGTTCGAGTGAGCGCAAAACCTCCCGAACCGACGATCGTCCGGCATTTAACCGCTCGGACAATTCTCTCTCGGAAGGGAGGCGGTCACCCGGCCTGAGCCCGTCTTCTTCTATCAGTTTGTGTATTCCTTTAAAAATTGCTTCAAATTTACTGGATCCACTCATCGTTTTCATCCATCACGCCTTATTTCTGTCACGGTACATATACTTTGGTCCATTGGATTGTTTTTTGGCGAATTTCCTCCGGATCGACTTGAATTCGCGCCTCACCGGTTTCCATCGCCGCTTTGGCAACTTCCATGGCCACTTTCGGGGCCACACGCGGATCAAAAGGAGCGGGAATCACATAATCCGGACTCAACTCATGTTCCTCAATCAGACTTGCGATGCCATGCGTAGCGGCAATCTTCATTTCCTCGTTGATCGCTTTGGCCCTCACATCCAAGGCTCCCCGGAAAATCCCCGGAAAGGCCAAAACATTGTTCACCTGATTGGGGAAATCGGACCGTCCCGTTCCCACCACTTTCGCCCCGGCTTGTTTCGCTTCTTCCGGCATGATTTCCGGAACGGGATTGGCCATGGCAAAAATAATCGGGTCTTTGTTCATGGATCGAACCATTTCCGGCGTCACCGCACCGGCTACCGAAACACCGATAAACACATCGGCGCCTTTCATCACATCGGCCAATTCCCCGCGCAGCATCCGGTGGTTGGTCATTTCAGCCACTTTTTCCTTCACGGGATTCATCCCGTAGGGACGCCCTTTGTAAATGGCACCTTTGCTGTCACACATCACCACATCGCGGACGCCCATATTGAGTAACATTTGAATAATGGCAATACCCGCGGCTCCGGCACCATTGGCGACAACCCGGATTTCTTCCATCTTTTTGCCAACCACTTTCAAAGCGTTGATCAACCCGGCCAAAGTGACAATGGCGGTGCCGTGCTGATCATCGTGAAAGACCGGGATGTCCAGTTCTTTTTTCAACCGCTCTTCAATGATGAAACAATTGGGAGCGGCGATATCCTCCAGGTTGACCCCGCCAAATGTGGGGGACATAAATTTGACCGTCTCTACAATTTTATCGATTTCCGTCGTATCAAGGCAAATCGGAATTGCATCGACACCTGCAAACGATTTGAACAGGACCGCTTTTCCTTCCATCACCGGCAGGGCAGCTCCCGGACCAATATTCCCCAATCCCAACACGGCGGTGCCGTCAGTAACGACAGCAACCAGATTTCCTTTCATCGTATAATCATAAATGACGCCCGGATCCTTGTGAATTTCCCGGCAAGGTTCGGCAACACCCGGTGAGTAAGCCAAACTGAGATCATACGCCGACTCGACAGGAACCTTTGATTGCATCGTGAGCTTTCCGCGCTTTTCCCGATGCAACCGCAATGCTTCTTCGCGCAAATTAGCCAATACCGATTCGCTCCTTTTCTCCGAATAAGTGGTCTGACCACTAATAAGTCACATTATACCAGAACAGCCGGGGAAGTGAAAATGGCTGTTGTTACTTTGTATAACCCCTCACAAAGCCTGTGCTTGTCTCATCGGATGCGCACGGTTATTTTTCTTTATTTTCAGACTTTTATCCATCGTTCCGGATGCTTCCCCCGAAAACCATTATTTTGTCAACAAAACCTCCTCCTTTTGTTGATCCCACCGGATTTCCAGCGTCAACCGATCCGTCTCCTCCACCGGGGAAATGTCTTTCAAAACCGAATTCATGACCGCCTGGCCATTGCCATCCAAAAACGTTTTCTCCTCGCTTAAAACCTTTTGCCCGGATTTCAACTGATAGTGAACCGGCCCCACAAAAGCCGCTTCTCCGCCGATATACCGGATCATCAGTTTTTCTTCGCTGGTGTTTTCGCTTTGATGGTATTCCACCGCCGCTTCCCAGTGTTTCGTTTTTCCGGATAAACGGTCTGTCGCTTCCGGATGGGCACAAGCCGACATCAAAATCAAACCGGCCAAAAGAGAAAGAATGACCGGAAACCGGATGTTTTTCATCTGCACTCCACCTTTCTGAACCATCTTTTCCTATGTATCCAATCAGCTTTTCATCCCGCTGATCATTTTTTATATTTATGTTTTTATACATTTATATAAACAAAATCTATGATCTTCCGCAGGAGAAAAGCCCGCATCCGAGCTTTTCCGGACTTCCTGTCACAACACCAAACCCATTTCTTTTTTGGCTTCTCTATGAAACCAACATTCCCCCTTGGTGATCAATCCCAAAACATATTCCCTCACTTCCCGACGCTGCAAAGTCAAAAAACTCAAATCTTCGCCCATCCACACTTCCCATCCGGGTTCTTCCGCCTGACGGTTCACCCTGATATCCAACCCGTAATTCACATCAAAAAAACGCCAAACTTTTTTTGATGCAAACACACTTTCCAAATAATCATCTATCCCGGATTCAAACCGTTCGTACACAGGCTCCAGTTTTTGCGCAACCAATTTTCCACTCGTGAAAACTTCTTCTTTTTTTATTTCATTTATAAGTGAAACGAAAAAAATCTTTTCTTTTTCGAAATGGATACAGTATCGCTCATGATACACAGGATCCATCAGTTCACGGGTCTCTTGCTGTTTCCACAACCTGCGAATGGCCTTTTTCATCCCCATCCTCCTTGTCAAATATAAAAAAATATTCTAAAAACAATTTGTGAATGATTTCGTCTACTTTTATTATAAACAATCAGGGGAATTTTTCATTAAAGAAAGTAAATAAAAAGAAAAACTTGTGAACAAACATGCAAAAAGAAGTGTCCGCCTCCCGGCAAACACTTCTTTAAAAAGATCAAGGTTGATTTTTCATATATGGATTTGTATCGGGATGTTGATGAGCAATCCGCGCGGATGCCGCCGCCGCCACGCCGGCGACAATATCATCCAAAAACACATGAATCTGTTTCCCGTGGTTATTTAATTTCTCCATGATCCCGACTTTGTTTTTATCCAAATAACCAAAACTGGTCAGACCGATGGTTCCATAGACATTCGTAATACTGAGTGCCAGAATTTCATCAATTCCGTACAGCGGTTCATCCACTTCCATGATGGTTTGAAAAGGCTCGGGCAACTTCTTTTGTTCTGCGAGCATATCCAAGGACACACCCGTGATAATGGCATGTTGCACTTCCCTTTTTTTCAATACGGCTTTCACATTTTCAACGCAGGTTTGAAGTGACAAATCCTTGTTGTACGGTGATTGCAACTGATAAACGATCTCTGCGATTCCTTCGACGGTAACCCCGCGCTTTTTCAGCAACTTCAAGGAATGTTCATAAAACAAAATCTCACCTTCTCTTAGCGGCTTGCCGCCTGTTTGTGCCTTCCGTCTCTCTTTTGACCCGCAGCCCTTCTTCTCCGACAATTTGTTTCAGTTGGTTGACACATGCCTCCGTCAATGCGATCCCGTATTGTTCAACCGGCAACGCACGCACTTTTTTCAACCGCTCATAATAAAGATAAACGGGAATCCGCCCCCGGTTTTGAAGAATGACTGCTTTTAACCGGTTTAATCTTTCCGCTTGTTCCAACTCCGGAGTGATGCGCAGATACAACCCCCGCGGAGTGTCCGATCGGCGTGCTTTCACCGCTTTCAAATCCATCAATGCATCCACAACCACTTGAACCCGGTCATCCGGGTCGGTTTGGACACTTCCTTTGACCAGAACCATCGCTCCGTCTTGCACATCATCCCGGTATCGGGAGAAAGCTTTGGGAAACAAGATCGTTTCCACTTCGCCGTGCCGGTCGGCAAGCGTCATAAAGCCCATGGGTTCCCCTCTTTTGGTTTGAATAACTTTCAATCTGGTGACTTGTCCGGCAATCCAAACCCGGCTTTTGTTCGGCAGGCCCCTTAATTCCTGAATCGTATGGGTGGTGGTTTTTCGGATCTCTTCTTGATAAACGTCCAACGGGTGGCCCGACAAATACAATCCCAAAAGCTCTTTTTCCTTTTCCAATTTTTCTTCCCGTGAGTAAGGGGTCACCCGGCTTTGGGACAGGTGAAATTGAATGTCCTCCCCGTTTGAACCGGAAAAAGCAAAGCTTAACTGGTCTTTGTCGGCCAGTTGTTTTTCCAACAACGCCTGTTCCATGACATCGTCGAGAACGGATAAATTTTGCGCCCGATGCCCCGGAAACGAATCCATCGCCCCGCATTCGATCAACGATTCCAAGACGCGCCGGTTGCAGATTCGCAAGTCCACACGCCGGCACAAATCCAACAGATCCTTAAACGGACCATCTTCCCGGGCTTCAATGATATTGCGGATGGCTGCAGCGCCGACATTTTTGACGGCCAACAGCCCGAACCGGATCGCCCGGCCTTCCATCGTAAACGTCAGTTGGCTCTTTTGAATGTCAGGAGGCAGAACCGGCAAATTCATCCTTTTCGCTTCCTCAATATATTCGGCCATTTTGTCATGATTTTCCATCACGGTGGCCAAAAGCGCCGTCATGAATTCAAGCGGATAATTGGCTTTCAAATAAGCCGTTTGATAAGCCAGCACGCCATAGGCCGCCGAATGGCTCCGGTTAAACCCGTAATCGGCAAACCGGACAATCAAATCATAGATTTGTTCTGCTGTCGATTTATCATAGCCTTGTCCGATGCAACCTTTGACAAACGCCTGCCGCTGTTCCAGCAACAAGCTTTTTTCCTTTTTGCTGACCGCCCGGCGCAAGATATCGGCCTGCCCCAGCGAAAAGCCGGCCATTTTGGCGGCGATTTTCATGATTTGCTCCTGATAGACAATAATCCCGTACGTGCTTTCCAGGATCTCTTCAAGATCCGGATGCAGATAATCCACCTTTTCCAACCCGTGTTTGGCGCGGATAAACCGCGGAATCTGTTCCATGGGACCCGGACGGTATAAGGCGAGCACCGCGATCAGGTCCTCAAAATGGGTCGGCTTTAATTCTTTGAGTACTTGCCGCATCCCGAAAGACTCCAACTGGAAAACACCGACGGTCTCACCCCGGGACAACATCCGGTAGGTGGCCGGATCGTCATATTCCATTTGCGAAAAATCCGGTGTCTGTCCGTGGGTTTCTTTGATGAGACGAAGCGCATTTTCAATAATGGTCAAATTGCGAAGCCCCAAAAAATCCACTTTGAGAAGGCCGATCTTCTCCAAGACTTCCATCGGATATTGCGTCAGCGGAATCCCTTCACTTCCTTCCTGTAACGGAACGAAGCGGGTCAGGGGTTCGCTGGAGATGACCACTCCGGCGGCATGAGTGGATACATGCCGCGGCATCCCCTCCACTTTTTCCGCCGCTTTCAACAATTTGCCCATCGCCGGATCCAAGGTTTGCTGTTTTAACCGTGGTTCGGATTGATAGGCCTTCTGCATGGTCATCCCGGGGCTTGCCGGAATCATTTTTGCCAGCCGGTCCACCGACGGATAAGGATAATCCATCACACGCCCCAGATCCCGGACCGCCGCCCTGGGGGCCATGGTTCCGAAGGTGATGATGTGCGCAACGTGATCCTCGCCATATTTTTTGACAACATAACGAATCACTTCATCCCGCCGCTCATAGTTAAAGTCAATATCGATGTCCGGCATGCTGATCCTTTCCGGATTTAAAAACCGTTCAAACAACAGTCCGTACCGGATAGGATCGATCTGGGTGATGTTCAGCAGATAGGCCACAAGGCTTCCGGCAGCCGAACCGCGTCCGGGACCGACAGCAATCCCGTTTTCATGCGCAAAACGGACAAAATCCCAAACCACCAGAAAATAATCGTTCAAATCCATTTGATCAATGGTTTCCAATTCATAGTGAAGTCGGTTGAAAATTTCGTCGGTGATTTTTTCATACCTTTCCTCCGCTCCCTTTAAACATAGTTTTTTCAAGAAATCTTTCGCGCTCATCCCGTCCGGGACAGGGAAGCGGGGGAACCATTTTTGCCCGAGCGGAATCGTCACATGACAACGCTCGGCAATTTCGGCTGTATTCCGGATGGCTTCCGGCACATGCCGAAAGCGCTCCTTCATCTCATCTTTCGACTTTAAATAAAATTGATCCGAACCGAAACGAAACCGATTCTCATCATCCAATTTACTGCCTGTTCCTATACATAATAAACAATCATGAATTTCATGATCATTTTTTTCCACGTAATGGACATCGTTGGTGGCAATGAGTGGAATCTTGAATTCTTCCGCCCACTTGATCAGCACCCGGTTCACCTGCTGTTGTTCCGGCAATGCATGATCCTGCAGTTCCAGATAAAAACAATCTCTCCCAAAAATATCCAAATATTCCCGGATCAAACGCCAGGCTTTTTCATATTGGCCGTTTAAAATCGCCTGCGGAATCTCCCCCTTCAGACAAGAACTGGTTGCGATCAAACCGGCCGCGTGTTTTCGAAGCAAATTCCGGTCGATTCGCGGTTTATGGTGAAATCCCCGCAGATGGGCTTCGGTACATAAGCGGATCAAATTTTGGTATCCTTCATTGGACTCGGCAAGGAGCAGCAAATGGTATGTTTTTTGCTCCTTGAGGGGCGGTTTTTTCGTGTAATCGTCCGTCAAGTACATTTCACAACCAATGATGGGTTTGATTCCTTCTTCCAGACAGGCCCGGTAAAAAGGGATCACACCGTACATCACACCGTGATCACTGATGGCCAATGCCTTCATCCCCAGTTGTTTTGCTTTGGCAACCACCTCTTTGATCCGGACCGCCCCGTCCAACAAACTGTATTCCGTGTGAAGATGCAAGTGGACAAAATCATCCGGTTCCACATCCATCACCTCCCATCTTTCTCCCATTATATCAAAGAAGGTCGTCCTCATATTTTACAAGAAGCGCTCATAGGGTGAATAGAAGAAACCGAATGGAGGACGGTTAAGCGATGGAACAGGAATTTTGGACCACAGCCATTTTGGATTTTCTGATTGCATTGGGCGTTGTGTTGGGCGGAGTCATGTTGGGAGGACTGGGTGCTTTTGTGGCGGATGATTACCCGATGTACAAAATGTTGCGGTTGTCCGAACAGCTGAAAATCTGGGCCATGGTTGCCGCCATCGGGGGAACGTTTGACACCATCAAAAATTTTGAAATCACCATTTTGGGAGGACAATTGAATTTAGCATTCCAACAATTGATTTTTATCGTCAGTGCTTTTTTGGGCGCCCACACAGGAACCATCCTGGTTCGTTGGTTGATCCAAGGGGAATTTTAAAAAATGTCCAATGGCGTTTGGCAAATGCTGAAAAAAAACCGCCGTTCTTTTGTAATGTTCCTGTTGGGCGTTGTCACGGGCAGCAGTATTTTTCTGATTGTCTACGGACAAAAACTGGACGGTTTGCTTTCCGAGAGAAACACCATCTATTATGCAAACAACCAAAAATACAAAGAAATCCTGAAATTGGAGAAAGAAATTGAGCAACTGACCAAAAAAGGAAACCGGCGGCAAGACGAGGAAGAACGAATCAAAAAAATCGTTGTGGAGGTGGATGCCGAACAGCCTTTTATCTCGGACGCCGTCAAAACGCGGATCGAGAAAAAATTATCCCCCTTTCTGGACAAATCCATGCAATGGATCAGCAACAATCCGGATATCATTGAACTGATCCTCGAAAAAGAACAAGTCACCATTGATGACACCCAACGCACCAAAGTGGAAGTTCACTTAAAATATGTCTCGTTGTACAATGAAACGCTGAAAATCTGGCTGGAAGCCAAAAGCCTCAACAATGACGTGGCAAACACGAACGGTTGATGCAATGCTTTAAGATATACGATATGATGTAAAGGAAACCGGCATTTTAGCCGTAAAGGCAAAACGCCTTGTTCCATCTTGGACATGACCAAACGCCGCATGCGGTTTCAGGAGGTATTATCAGTGGAAGCCCTTGTCATCCTGTTGATTTCATTGATATGCATCAGCATTTTTGGAACTTTTTTCAACAGCATTTTATCGCGTCGCCAACAAGGAATATCCAAACATCTTCACCGGGCCCGGATGAATATCCATATGGGGGTCATGTTTGTCTCCATCGCCCTGTTGCAATTTGTCACTATCCAAACGACAACGATACAGGGAGTGTTCATCGCCATCATTTTTGTGCTGGGCCTGATCAACGGATATTACGGAATCAAAAACCATCACTATTTCAAACAACTGAGACAAGAAAAACAAGAAGCCTCACAGTCCTGAAAAAACAAAAAGGCTCAAACCTGAAGAGATTTGAGCTTACCATGACGGCATGGGCAATGAAGTCCATGCTTTTTTTAACGGTCGATGGCGTGCGCTGTGATGAGCGCTTTGGCCACAACTTGTTGATCCAATATCATTTCCACATCCATTTTCGCCTGTTTCCGCCCCAGATCCAAAATTTTGGGTTGGATTTTTACGTTGCTTTCGATTTGAACCGGTTTTAAAAAATAAAGCGTCACATTTTGGATGGTGAGATCCCCGCGCCGTTTCCGGCGAAGGGCACGAATGGCGGCCTCTGTCATCAACGTGGTGCACACCCCCGTGCTTAACATCCCCAAAGAATCCGTCATTTGCGGGGTGATTTGACCGCTGAATACGGTTTCTCCATTGGTTCCCTCTTCCGAGAACCCGCGAAAACTCAATTCCTGGATCGTTTCGCCGACTTGCGGCTGTTTTTGCATATAGTGCAACGATTTGATCACATCTTCGCGGCTGATCACCCCGATGATTTTCCGGTAATCATCCACGACCGGCAACAATTCAATGCCTTCCCACACCATTTCATGGGCGGCGGAAGCGAGGGATGTCTTTAAATTCACCGTGATCGGATTTTTGGTCATCACTTTTTCAATTTTCTCATCCGGGGGAAATCCCATCACGTCTTTCGCTGTCACCATCCCGACCACGCGGTCTTTGTCATCGGTGACCGGATACCGGCTGTGCGAGGTTTCCCGCAACAACTCGTGAAAACGGGAAATGGTGTCATCCGCCCGCAGATAAACGGGACGATTGGATGTTTTGATCACATCTTCCACCATCAAGATCTCTTTTTTGATCAGCCGGTCATAAATCGCCCGGTTGATCATCGTCGCCACCGTAAAGGTGTCATAACTGCTGGAGATCACCGGCAACTCCAGCTTGTCCGCCAGCTGCTTCACTTCATCGGTTGCATCAAACCCGCCTGTAATCAGCACGGCGGATCCTCTTTCCAGCGAAACCCTGTGCACATTATCCCGATTTCCGACGATGAGAAGGTTCCCCGGTTCCACGTAACGCATCATGGCTTCCAATTTCATGGCTCCGATCACCATGCGGTTCAACGTCTTGTGCAAACCGGCCCGGCCGCCAAGAACACTTCCGTCCACAATGTTGACCACTTCGGCATATGTCAATTTTTCAATATCGGAACGTTGCTTTTTCTCAATACGCACCGTTCCCACCCGTTCAATGGCATGGACAAGCCCCTTGAGCTCTGCGTCTTTAATCGCTCTGTAAGCGGTTCCATCGCTCACGTTCAATTCTTTGGCAATTTGCCGTACAGATATTTTATGTCCCACTTCCAAGCTCTCAATGTATTTGAGAATTTGCTCATGCTTTGTCGCCAATTGCCTTCCCTTCCTTCGCCGTTACTGTTACACCTATTATATTACAAAACGGGAGACAGAAAAAATAAAAAGGAGCTTTCCAAGAAAACTCCTTCCTGTTTGCAATAGAAACAGTCTTGCCAAATAGAAAGAAACAGATCAATACCCGGTGATCTGACGGTGTTTTAGGGTTTTCTTCAGTTCCAACATTCTGAAATATTGCCGGATCATTTTTTCTTTGCGTTCTTTTTTCAACAACCGTTTCATCTCCAAAATATTGGCCGCGATATTCAGGGATAACCCCGTCAACCACATCAGGGAAAAAAACGTTCCTCCCCCTCCATGGAGATCAAAGGGAAGCTTGGGGACGGCAATGATCAAAAGGGCCACACTGATTCCAAGTTCAATCATCCATTTACCTTTCAATTCCCTTCCCCCCCTCACCATTTACCAACAATATATTCTTTTGTCTTTTTATATAGCACCGGCTTATCAGCCTTATGAGCAAACAAAAAAAGAGACGGCTTTAAAACCGTCTCTACCAAAGGGGGTTTTCATCTTCGTCTATTGTAGTGGAAAAAGATTACGAGTCAATTACAGTAAATTTACAAATCGTTATCTTAGAGGGTGAATGTTTCGCCGACGCCAAGCACACTGCCGCTCATACCTTTGGCATTCAGTTTCTCCACAAAAGCGCCGGCATCTTGCCGGATCGGCGGGAACGTGTTGTAATGCATCGGAATCACATGCTTGGCCCCGATCCATTCCGCAGCCGTCAGCGCATCTTCCGGCCCCATGGTGAAATTGTCCCCGATGGGGAGAAGGGCCAAATCGATTTCTTTTCCTCTTCCAATCAGCTTCATATCAGAGTAAAGCGCAGTGTCCCCTGCATGGTAAATGGTTTTACCTTCCAAGGTCAGCACAAAACCGGATGGTGGTCCCAAATAAATGATTTGTTGTTCTTCATTTTTGACAAATCCGGAACCATGCAGCGCATTCACCATTTTGACATGGCCAAAATCAAACGAATAGCCTCCGCCAATGGACATGCCATGGGCATTCACCCCTTGGAAACCGAGCCAGACGGCCAATTCATGGGGGGCGATCACGGTCGCTTGATTCCGCTTGGCAATGTCCACCGTATCCCCGACGTGGTCATCATGACCGTGCGTCAATAAAATCCAATCTGCCTTGATCTCTTCCGGTTTCGCTTTCGCCAGCGGATTGCCGCTTAAAAACGGGTCAATGACAATGCGGTGTTTCGGGGTTTCAATTTCAAAACAAGAATGTCCGTGATATGTAATGTTCATCCGTCATCCTCCTTCTTTGCAATCCTTTCAACCTGTCTGACCATCCCGGGAAACCGTGACCGTGGACAAGGTCATCCTTCCACCCGTCCGGCTTCAGCCCCCCCTCTTTTTCATCCTAACGATTTTCCCGCTTTTTTTCCATCCCTTCCGCCGAAGCCAAGCCTGTTTTATTCACCATGCGGTTGACGCCCACATACCATACATTAGTATTTTACAGGCGGAAGGGGATTGTCATGGGGCTGGCACAAGTACAAATTCAAATCTTGTCGCAACATCAGCTTCCTCACCACATTGATCTGGTGATGAGTCAGGCTTTGGCCAAAAAATTGGAGATAAAAACCCCGGTTTTCTCAGTCGCATTTGGTTCAGCCATCGCAAAAGGACGAGTCGCTTTCAGTCGCATGAACCATAAACTGATTTGCATCAGCTCTGAGCTTGCCGAGCAATTGAAAATGAACCCTCAGCCATGGATTCGGGCCCATTTTGACGCACATTCTCTCCGCTTGCGATTTGGACCTGTTTTTGGCATTTTGATCAATGCCCATCCACAGGAAAAGCGTGCTCAACCTTTTGGCCTGATGACCAAATTTCTGGATGAATGCATCACTGCCGGTCAGATGAGAGGAATCCGGGTCGCTGTTATCACGCCGGAACACATCGATTTAAACCGGAATGAAACGACCGTCTGGATCAAACAGAAAAACCGGTGGCAATGTACAAAATACCCGCTCCCGGATGTAATTTACAACCGCATCAACTCACGCCGCTTCGAGCAACAAGAATCTTTGCAGAAAAAAATGTCCCTGTTAAAAAACCTTTTCCGGATCCCCATCTTTAATGAGAGGTTTTTGGATAAATTACAGGTTTATCAAATCCTGGTCCAAGATGAAGCAATCCGTTCGCGATTGCCGGAAACCTATTCATTCCGCGATCCGAGGGCCTTATCCCTCTTTAAACGATACTCCACCGTTTATCTCAAACCGACCAACGGCAGTCTGGGAAGCGGGATCATCAAGATAACCCATTCCAAAAACAGGTGGATTTATCAACTGTCCACTCCAGGGGGAACGGTTCGCCGAACCTTGAAGAACCATTCCAGCCTGATGAAATTGTTAAAACAAAAAATCAGAAGCCAGCCTTACATCGCCCAACAGGGACTCAGGCTGATGAAATTTGACTACCGGCCGGTAGACTTTCGCATTTTGGCACAAAAAACCAAGGAAGGGGTTTGGAAAATCACTTCTTCCGTTGCGCGGATTGCCAACATTCAACATATTGTATCCAATCTGGCCCGTGGAGGTACAATCCGCAAAGCAAGTGATGTTTTGAAGGAATTGTCCTATCCAAACAAACCGTCCATCCACCAACTTCGGGCCGCCGCACTTGACATCGCCAAAACGTTTGAACGTTTGGCCGACGGTCATTTCGCCGAACTCGGAATCGATCTGGCCATTGATGTGCACGGAAAAATCTGGCTGATTGAAATCAATTCCAAACCATCCAAAACCGATGACACCGTGATTAATCCAAACAGCCATTTTCGCCCGTCCGTGTTGCGGTTGATCGACTACGTGCTATACCTTTCCAAGCAAGGAAAACATCCTCCCGCCCCTTCTCCTTCGACGACTTCCGGGATCATGAGGAGGCAACGGCGATGACCGATCAAAAAAACAGGCTTGGCATAATGGTTTGCTACGGAAACAACCAAAAACACCCTCCGTTTAAAGAGCACACATTCTTTGAACAACTGACACTCGAAGGAAAAAAGCAGGGGCTGGAAGTCTTTATATTCAATCCGGGCCGGATTCATTGGAAAACCAGAACGGTTCCGGCTTGGCATTATCACAATCAGCGTTGGAAACAACAGACGGTTCCGCTGCCGTATTTGATCTATGACCGTTGTTATTATGTCAACGCCCGGCATTATATGAAGTATAAACCCCATGTTCAAAAAATCACCCAAGACCCGCAAATCCGGTTGCTTGGAAGAGCTTTGGGCGGGAAATACCAAACCTATCTCATCTTGAAAGAGCATCCGGAAATCCGGACTTATCTCCCGGAAACCAAGCGGTTGACCCATGCACAAGAGCTGTTCTCTTTCCTCCGGAAACATAACCGTGTTTTGATCAAACCCAATGGCGGCAGTCACGGAAGAGGAGTGGTCGCCATCGAACAAATCCCCCCCTCCTCTTTCTTGCTGAAAGGGCGGACGAAATTCAACCGGCCTTTTTCCGTTCAATTTGAAACCCTGGTCCAACTCAGCCATTGGGTGGAACAAACCATCCGGGACACCCGTTACATCCTTCAACCTCTTTTGTCGCTGAACACACCGGATGGACGCCCGTTTGATGTCAGGATTCTGGTCCAAAAAAACGGACAAAAAAGATGGGAAACAACGGGGCATGCCATCCGGACCGGCCAACCCGATTCCATCACCTCCAATTTGCACGGCGGCGGGCAAGCTTTACCGTTCCAACCTTTTTTAAAGCAGCATTACACCCCGCAAGAAGCAGCCAAAATTTCCTCGACCATCAACTATCTGAGTGAAATCGTGCCCCCTTTTATCGAAAGCCGTCACGGTCCTCTGGTAGAGCTGGGAATCGATATCGGCATCGATGAAAACAAAGATGTCTGGATTATTGAAGTCAACTCAAAACCCGGGCGGTCCGTTTTCTTAAAAACCGGAGAACTGGAAGTGCGGCGGCGTGCCATCCAGTTTCCCATTCAATATGCGAATGCCTTATTGAACAGCTAGGAGGGTCAGTATGAAATCAATCCTTTGCCAAATACGAATTCACTCCAAAACTCCGGCCAAAGCCATTGTGATCAGCCAGGCATTAGGGAATTTATGGGGATGCCAAAGCGGGCAATCCATTAAAATTCAACTTGGAAACAAAACGATGATCACCCGGGTGATCATCGCTCCACTGGCCGGAAACAAGATTTTCCTTTCCCCGGCGGTCGCCAGACAGTTGCTCTTCCCTTACACGGGAACCATCCGGGCCCTGTTTACCGACAAAACGTTGAAATTCGGACCCGTGATCGGCATCCTCACCACCGGTTTCCGCCACCACCCGGAACAACCTTTCGGCAACCGGACCCAGTTATTTCGTAGTTTCATTCAAGCGGGTTTTGACGAAAAACCATTCATCTATGTCTTTACTCCGGAAATGGTGAATTGGCAGAATCAAACCGTCCGGGGATGGTACTTCTTCCAAAATCGTTGGCAACCCTTGCTCTCACCGTTTCCCGATGTCATTTATGAACGGATTCCCAATCGCCGGGCTGAATCCATGGCCCAGGTTCAGTCCTGTTTAAACCGCTTCAAAAAAAACACCGCTTGCAAAATCTTCAACCAAGGCTTTTTCAACAAATGGTCCATCCATCAGATGCTGAACCACCATCCGGCAACATCCACTTTCATGCCCGAAACTTACATGCCCCCCACTCTGGAGATCATGGAAAGAATGCTGAAAGAGCATCGGATGGTCTATTTAAAGCCCAGTGGCGGCAGTTTGGGGCTGGGGATTTTCCGCATCACTTACCACCCGGGAAAAGGTTACTATTGCCGGTTCCACAAAGGGAACAAAAACGTCCTTCACCTGTTCCGGTCTTTAAAAGCGTTAATCAGCCATTATTTTGGCAGCATCCACTCTCCCCGGTTCAAAAAATATCTCGTTCAGCAGGGGATCCGGTTGATCCGGAATAACCACCGACCTGTCGATTTCCGTGTTCACATGCACAAAGACAGCAAAGGGCACTGGAAAGTGGTTGCCATCGGCTCCAAGGCAGCCGGTTTCGGTTGCGTCACAACACATGTCAGGACCGGAGGCTCCATCATCCGGACGGATGAACTGCTTCTTAAAACATTCCATCAGCATGCCTCTGAAGTGAAAAAAATGATCATCCGCTCCGCCATCACCATTGCCGAAACATTGGAAGAACAGATTGACGGAACCCTGGGAGAGTTGGGGCTGGACATCGGGGTAGACCGCAACGGCCGCGTTTGGCTTTTTGAAGTGAATGCCAAACCGGGCAGGCACATCTTCTTGCATCCGAGTTTGCGCGAAGCCGGGCGCATGTCTGCAAAATATATAACCGATTATTGTTTAAATCTGACCAACTTCATTTAACAAAGGGGGAGCGCCATCTTATGAAATTACCCAAAGCCGGCTGGCTGTCCATCGTACCAAACAAAAACACCCTGGAATTTGTTCCGCTCAGACGATATCCAAAAAAACAGTTTCCCGGCATGGTTTCTGCCATTATCGGCCGTCACACGAAAGCGAAAATCAGATTCAACCCCCACGGCAGGCCCAGCCAATCCCATCACACGCCCGCCCGCCTCAGGCATTTGTCCCGGAAGAATCATTATCAAGCCGGTCCTTTTGTCGCCATATTAACCTCAAACAATAAAAAGCCGTTTGGAGGAAATCACCAAAATTTCGCCGACTTGATCCGGACGGGAAGAGAAATGGGCGTCACCGTGTTTGTCCTTACGCCCCAAGGCATCGGCAACCATTCCACCGTCAACGGATATCTGCTGGATCCTCATTCGGTGAAACCGCGGTGGAAAGCGGCCCGGCTGCCCTTCCCGAATGTCGTGTACAATCGCATCCCCAACCGGATGATTGAAAAAACCCCGGAAGTCCGGCAAACCATCCGGCAACTGCAGCAAATGCCGGGCGTTTACCTGTTTAACCCCGGCTTTTTTGACAAATGGACGCTGTACCAACAGCTTGCCGCTTCTCCCGACTTACACCGGCTGTTACCGGAAACCGTCCGGCTTCACCACATGGAACAATTGGAGAGCATGGCCGCCAAACATCCGGTTCTTTATTTTAAACCGGTCGAAGGAAAAGCCGGCATCAAAATGATGCGCCTTGACAAAAAAAAGCAGCACTATGAACTCTCCTACCAGACCACCAGGGAAAAAAAGAAATACCGGGTGCGGACCCTGAAAGAAGTTTGGGATTTGTACAACCGGCTGAAACAAAAAACCGCCTATATTTTGCAACAAGGCATCCCGTTGGCCACCTTTCACGGCCATCCGTTTGACATCCGCATTTTGCTCCAGAAAAACGGCACCGGCCGATGGGGGTTATCAGGGATGGGGGTCCGGGTGGCCGGCGAACGGGCAATTTCCACCCATGTTCCCATGGGAGGGCACATCGAAAAAATCGACACGGTACTTCAATCCGTGTTTGGCAGCGAAACAGATCGTATCAAAGAACGGATCGAACAAGTCGGCATCCGGACCGCCCGGTGGATTGAAAACCAACAAAACGCCCTCCTGGGGGAAATGTCGATGGATCTCGGCATTGAAAAAGACGGAAGCCTTTGGATCTTTGAGGCCAATTCCAAGCCGATGAAATTTGACGAACCCAACATCCGGAGACGGTCTTTGCGCCGTTTGATTGAATACTCATTGTACCTGAGCGGATTTTCACATACATCGGAGGGGACGGCGACATGAAAATTCATGCATTTCCGCCGCAATCGTTGGAGCGGATCCGAAAACCCCTGCTCCGCTTTTTGAGACGATACGGAGACGGGAGAATCACCCATCAGGCGATGCGGTGGTTCCACCGGTTGACGCCTGGAGAATTGAAGGAAGGAACTTATATCGCCGCCGCTTATGACGAAAAAAAAGTGGCGGGAATCATTGTCTTTGGAAACTACGGAATTGAAGAATCTTTCATCGCGGTCCATCCGGATTACCGCCGGAAACGGGTGGGGGAACAACTTTTGAAGCAAGCGATCCAATCCTTGGGGAAAGTATATGCCCGGGTCGCTTCCGACAACATCCCCAGCTTAAAACTGTGTTTTTCATGCGGATTGATGGCTTTTTCGCTATGTAAAGGCCCGACCGGAAAAGACACCCTCTGGCTGGGCGGGGGAAATTTCGATCCGGCGGACGTGTTGAAGAAATCCGAACCGTCTGTCAGAATCCCGGTTCCGGAAAATTAAACAAATGACTGCTCAGAAACAAGATCTGAGCAGTCATTTTCATTCGTTGGAGCGACAACGAATATTTTCAACGGATGTTTTTTCCGAATTTACCGAATCACACGTTTACTGAATCACACGTTGGGCTTTGACAAACCCTTCTTTCAACCAGCGGTCGGACAAATCGTCATACCGGACACCACCCGGTCCCCAGGTATGCAAGATTTTGTTGTTCCCGGCATAAATGCCCACATGGCCGATCCGGCCCGGATTGCTGCTCAGCTCAAAGAACAACAAATCCCCCTTTTGGATTTCACTGAAAGGAACCGTTTGTCCAACCGTTGATTGTTGACGGGAGTTACGCGGCAAATCAATGCCATTTTCTTTAAACACATGTTGAACGAAAGAAGAACAATCAAAGGTTTTGGTTTGTCCTGATTTAGCGCCAAACTGGTAAGGTGTTCCCAAATATTTTTCTCCTGTTGCAATAATCTGGTCTGCTTTGGTCGTAGCTGTTTGTTCTGTATCCGTTTGCCCGTTATCGGACGGTGCTTGTCCAGTTTGGTTTTCAGGAACCGTGGTTTGTCCGGACGGTTCTGAAGCTTCCGGATTTTCAGGCTGTGCATTTGCCGTTTTTCCCTTGAACGCCCAACCAAACTGTTTGAAAATCTGGGAAATCAAGGAATGGTTGGCCGTTTCCAAAGTGGCGGCATGTGTGATGCCTGCCGGAAGTCCTGTAGAAATCACAAGAGATGCTGCGACAGTAATTCCCAATTTAATAAATTTTTTACTGTTTTGCATCAAATCCTCCTCTTCCATTTTTGCCGCTCCCAAAGCTAGGTTCATACTAACATAAATCCACGCTCCTTTAATATGTAATAAATGGTTATTCTTAGGAAACCCGATGAATACTGGCGTTGTGCGATTTTGATTTGACATGTTTCCATTTTTCATTTTGATGCATATACCTAAAAGAGAGTGGAAAATGCCCGATAGAAAGGAGTACGACCTTTGAAGAAGAGAAAGTCTCATTCAGCCAAAAAAAGGGAACGTCCCTCTCCTTACATGGCCGATGAACGAATTTTGGAGGAACTCATTCAATTGGAGCAAGCAGAATTGAAAAAGAAACGGAACAAAACCGGTCTGTTGGAAGACATGGAAAACACCGCGGAACTGTCCGATTTATCCAAACCTTTAAAAACTTCATCCACCCAGACCCGGCAAAGCCATTCGCCGATTTACACCAATGACATCGCCGACGCCGCCGTCACGGAGGAAAAAATCGCCAACCAGTCGATCAGCGGGAAAAAGATCAAACCGGACAGCATTGGCACCGATCACCTTGAACAGGCGACCGTAACCGAATCCAAATTGAAAAATGAAGCCGTCACCTCACAAAAAATTGCCAAAAATGCAGTCCGCTCCTTCCATCTGGATCATGATTCCATTGAAGGAAGCCACATCAAAAAAGATTCCATTCAAGCCAAACACATTAAAGACAATGAAATTCCCGGCAGCAAATTATCAGACGGCAGCATCAATGAAAGCAAACTCAAAGAACGCTCGATCCAAAGCAAACATTTGTCACTGGGCCATATTTTAAATGAGCATTTGGCCGATCAGTCCATCAGCGGCGAAAAATTAAAAAGCGGTTCCATCCGCACCATTCATTTGGAAAACGAAGTCGTGAACCAAGCAAAACTGGCCGATGAATCCGTCTCCGAAAGCAAATTGCAAAACGGCGCTGTCACCAGCGACAAAATCGCATCTCAATCCATCGAATCCCAACACATTCAACCCGGCTCCATTCAAGGTTCCCACATTCAGGAAAAAGCCATCAGCCCCCACCATTTCGGGGAACAATCCATCCCGGGGGAAAAAATCACCCATCAATCCATCACCGGACAACAAATCCGAAATCAATCCATTCACAAAGATCATTTGCAGCCGGGCATCATCACCCATGAACATTTGACCCCGGATTCCGTCAAAGAACAACACATCGCCCCAAACAGTGTCCATGCCGAAGCCATTGCCGAAGGCGCCATTCAGGAAAAACATCTGAACAGGAAAATCATCGGCGAAGAACACCTGCAAGAAAACAGCATCAACAAACGCCACATCCAGGAAGCAAGCATCAATGAGCAACATTTGGCCAATCATTCCATTTCCGGTTCCAAGTTGATCGACCATTCGATTTCCACTTCCAAACTGGCTCCGGAATCGGTATCCACCGACAAAATCAACGACTTTGCCATCACTTCGAACAAACTGGCCAACGGATGCGTCACGTCCGAAAAAATCGGACACCACACCATTTTGCGGGAACATCTGGGAGAACAGATCATCCAGTCCAGACACATTGACCGGGGGCAAATCCAACACAAACATCTGGCGGACGAATCCGTCTACGGGGATAAACTGGCCAATGAAAGCATTCAGGGAAAACACATCGGATCCGCCACCATCAGCGGCCATCACATCGCACCTTTTTCCGTCCAGTCCACCCACATCGTCGACGGAGCCATCACCAAAGAAAAACTGGACCACTCCGTCATCGAAAACCAACATATTGCGGATCAGTCCATTGAGGACCATCACATCAAAAACGGGCAAATTCACACACGGCATTTGAAAGATCAAGCAGTGACCGCAGAAAAAATCGGAGAAGGCGAAATCGATTCCCGCCATCTCCACAGCGAATCCGTCACCTCCCGCCACATCCGGGAAAAACAAATTGGTCCGGAGCACATCAAAGACCAGTCCATTTCCAACGAACTGATCCAAAATGAAGCGATCCATGCCCGCAACCTTGGAGAAAAATCGGTCGAATCCCGACATCTTGACGCTGAAGCCGTATTATCCCGGCATATCGGGGAAAAGCAGATCCAAAGCCACCATCTGCAAGACCAATCCATCGGCGAAAATCACATTGAGGACGGGGCAATCAACGCAAAACATCTGAAACACGGCGAAATTCACACGGACCATTTAAAAGACCATGCCATCGTCAGCGAAAAAATCGCCAATCACCAGATCAAATCCCGTCATATTCAAGATAAAGCCGTCAACGCCGAGCATATTCAGGATAAGCAAATCAGCGCCCGGCACATTCAGGAACAATCCATTTCCGGGGAGCTGCTCTGTGATGAAACGGTTTCTTCCCGGCATTTGACATCCGACTCCATATCGTCCCGGCATCTGTCCGCCGCATCCGTCTTGTCTCACCACATCGGGGAACAACAGATCCAAAGCGGACACCTGGATGAAAACTCGATTTGCGAACATCATCTGAACGAGGAAGCTGTCGGGTCATTGCACATCTCAGCCGGTGCCGTTTTGTCACGTCATATCAGAAAAGAACAGATCCAAGGCCACCATATTGAAGATACAGCCGTCTCCGGCCGGCACATCCAAGAAGAGGCCATTCAATCCGGGCACATTCAGGAAAAGCAAATCGAGTCGAAGCATATCGCGGAACAATCCGTGGCATCCGGACACATCCAGGATGAAGCCATCGCGGCCCGCCATCTGGCCCAAAATGCAATCTTGTCCCCGCACATTTCAGCCGGTGCCGTTTTGTCCCGGCACATTGAAAAAGAGCAAATCCAAGGCCACCATATTAAAGATACGGCCGTCTCCGGCCGGCACATCCAAGAAGAAGCCATCACCAAAGCCCATCTTCAAGATGACGCGGTCGATGCCGGCAAACTGGCTTCGCATTCCATCTTGCCGCGCCATATCGCAGATGATTCCGTGCGCTCCTGGCACATTGCCCAACGGCAAATCCAGGAAATGCACATTGAGCAAGGAGCCATTTCAACCGATCTGCTTCAAGATCAAGCCGTTCATTCCGACAAGTTGGCATCCCAGTCCATCTTCCCCCGCCATATCAACGATGATGCGATTTTGTCCTGCCACATCGCCAAAAAACAAATCCAGGGAACACACATTGAATCCGGCGCCATTTCTGCGGAACATCTGACGGACCAAGCAGTGACCACCGAAAAAATCGCTGATCAAAGCATCGGCTTGGAGAAATTGAATTTCCGTCCGCTCCTTGCGGATGAACAACCTGCCACGGTTTCAGGCATTGCCCGCTTCCAACTGAAAGAAAATATGTCCGGACGGACGTTTCAAATCCCGTTGGCCACTCCGATTAAATCGCCCTATGCCGTCGTGGCCATCACCAATCATCCGGAATGCCTGGTGACACTGAAAGAAAATCACGCCGACCACTTTGTCATCCAAATCGACCGCAATCATGAATCCACGACCTCCATCGAAGGATTGCTTCACTGGTTCGCCCGACAAACCCCGGTGGATGACATTCCTGCCGCCATCCCGGTTCCGGACACAGACAATGTCGCAAGCGAAGAGAAAAAACCGGAAAACGCCAATTCCGACCATCATCCAAAAACGGTGAAACAGGAAGAAGAAGATGAACAAAACCACAACCCATTAACGGATGACCCGGTCCAACCCTTTCTCCCGTTAACCATTTCCTCTGCAACGGACATCGCGGAAACCGAAACAACCGTGAAAGAAAAACAGCTGGAAGAAGAAGAAACGGAAACGCCGGATAAAGAGGAAATGGAAACCCGGGGTGAAGAGGAGCCGGAAACCGGATCGGAAGCCGGAACAGAAGATGCTCAACAGGAGGAGCCGCGTTCCGGTGAATAAACAAAAATGTCCGCTTCAACCCCGAATTGAAGCGGACATTTTTTCACAAATAGCGCCGTGTGCATTTTTTCCCGTTATAACAAAAAACCACTTTTCTCTCTTCAATCACTGTCTCCAAATAGACCGGGCGGCCCCATAATGCATAAACATGCGGCAACGTTTTTTCCAGATATTTCGTATCCAACTCAACGCCTTCATACCGGTGGAGCAAATACAACCCTCCGTTTTCCGCATAATCCCCGTCTTTCACCACAATGAACGGATGTCCCCCGTTGATCCGGCTCATCACCAGCTCATCCCGGACCGACTCCCAGTTTTTGTCCGTGATTTTCCACTCGTCGCCTTTGCGTTGGAATACATACAAATCCAGTTTTTCCACCAACTCTTCGGTCAGGTAATTCCGCAAAAAGGAAATATCGGAATCCAACTCACGGACTTCAAAGATTTTTTTCCGCCCTTGCCCGGGCTTCATCCCCAACTCCCTCTGCTCTTTTTCGGTTGGATGATCCCACCGGCGTTCAATGTCTTCAAACATCTTCAATCCCAGGTAATACGGATTGATGGATGTTTTGGAAGGTTGCAAGACAGAGGCATTCAAACTGGCAAATTCAATCGCCTCTTCTTCATTCAAATCCAACTCGCGCATGATGCGGATGTGCCAGTAGGAGGCCCAACCTTCATTCATGATTTTGGTTTCCAGCTGCGGCCAGAAATACAACATCTCATTGCGCAAAATGGTCAAAATGTCCTGATGCCAATCTTCCAGCACCCGGCTGTGTTTCATCAAAAACAGAACCAAATCTTTTTCCGGCTGTTCAGGGAATTGTTTCTTTTTTGGAGAAGGCTTCGGAGGTTTTTCCGGTTGATCCAATTCCCACAAGTCATCATAAGGAGTGGAAGGTTTGGAAGGGGTTGACGGATTCGCTTTCTTCCGGTTGGCTATTAAATCCAACAGGCTCGGATTGATGTGCTCTTGAATGGCGAGGGCATGATCCAAAAATTCCTCCACCACTTCTTTCCCGTACTTCATTTCATATTGGCGGATCCGCTCCGCGCTGGCGGCCATTGTCTCCACCATGTCTCTGGAAGTTGCCGAAAAACGGACGTTGTTCTTAAAAAAGTCGCAATGCGCCAGGACATGAGCCACGATCATTTTGTTTTGCGTCAAGCTGTTTCCCTTGAGCAAAAAAGCATAGCAAGGATTAGAGTTAATGACCAATTCATAAATTTTGCTTAAATTTAAATCGTATTGCAGTTTCATTTTGTGAAAAGCTTTGCCGAAGCTCCAATGTGAAAACCGCGTCGGCATGCCATAGGCACCAAAAGTATATATAATGTCTGCCGGACAAATTTCGTATCTCATCGGATAAAAATCAAGCCCGAAACCCTTGGCTATCTCTGTGATTTCGGCAATCGCCCGTTCCAACGCCTTGTGGTCCACACTCATCTCGCATCTCCTTCCCGAAAAGGAATTCCTTTCTATATCTGATTCAGACCCACATAGAACTGGAACGACTGCTTTCATGGAAGAACGAAATTTATATTAATATATAAGTATATTTTACTAAATTTTCCGTAAAAATTCAATCTTTCCGGTTGCAGGATGGCACCCTCCCCGCCCTTGTTTAATAAAATATAATGACAATATGTCCTTTAAGAAATTTCAACACAAGATCAATTGACAACCCTTTCTGCCAAGCGTTATACTTGACAACGTTCAAAACCTTATATTGTCATGGTTTTATCTCTGTTAGGTGAGGTTCCTGTTCGGAGATACGCTACTGCCCAAAAATGTCGAGAGACGCCAATGGGTCAGCAGAAAAGATCGGAACGAAGGTCTTTTCTAATGTAGCTGGTTGTTACAACCTATGCCGTGCAGTGCCAAAGCTCGATGAGGGAGATAAAGGCCGGCTCATGCTTCAATGGGCTTGTTTTGCTCTGTCTCCCGCTCTCATCGTCAGTGGGAGTTTTTTATTTTATAAAAGGGGGGAAACGAGATGAGTCAAGCAGCTTTCGTCAAGGAAGAGTTGCAAAACCTGTTCTGCTCCGAAAAAAAAGAAACGCGCTTGTTGGAGCTTTTGCGCCAAATGCAACCATACGATTTGGCCGAGATTTTCCGAGATTTGGATGTGGATCTCCAACGGGAACTCATCACCCATTTATCTTTGGCTCATGCCGCGGAAGTTTTGGAATATCTCGAGCCGGAAAGAACCTATGAGTTGCTGAGCCGCATGGACGAAACGGTCACCTCGTTATTGATCAAGCAAATGTCCAGTGACATGGTGGTGGACCTCCTGCTCGCCATCCACCCGCTGCAAGCCGAAAAGTTGCAACGGCTGCTCCCGGCGGATTACCGGAAAAAGATCAAACAGCTAATGACTTATCCGGAGGATACGGCCGGCGGCTTGATGACAGTGGATTATGTATCGGCCCGGGCCTATTGGACGGGGGAACAAACCATCCGGCACATCCGGAAAGTGGGTTATGAAGCGGAGATTGTCTCCTACATCTATGTCACCGACCAACGTGGCAAACTTTTTGGCGTGGCTTCACTCAAAGAAATCATTTTGGCCGATCCGAAAACCCCGCTTTCCGACATCGCCAAAACCGATATCATTTCCGTTCCGGCCGAAACCGGACAGGAAGAGGTCGCATCGGTTTTGTCCCGTTACGGTTTTTATGCCGTACCCGTCGTGGACCGGCAACACCGGTTGATCGGAATCGTCACCTACGATGATGTGGTCGAGGTCATTCAGGAAGAAGCAACCGAAGACATCCAAAAAATCGGAGGAAGCCAACCATTGACCGAACCTTACTTCAAAACCTCCATCTGGAGTTTATACCGGAAACGGATTGTCTGGCTCTTCATTTTGTTTGTCGGAGGTGCTTATACCGCAACAGTTTTGGAAAGTTACCAGAGCACGCTGGATCAAGTGGTTGCCCTATCCTTTTTTATCCCTTTGTTAATCGGGACAGGCGGAAACACCGGTTCGCAAATTGTCACCACACTGATCCGGGCCCTCGGTGTCGGGGAAGTCAAGTTTCAAGATTTGTTCCGTGTCATCAAAAAAGAACTCCTCACCGGAATGTTTCTCGGCATGTCGCTGGGACTGATCGGCTTTATCCGGGCTTGGATCATGGGCGTCACCTTTGACGTGGCTTATGTGGTCGCGTTGGCTGCGATGTTTATTGTCATCTGGTCGTCCGTGGTTTCCGCAGCATTGCCGCTGATCCTGAGCCGGCTGAAAGCAGACCCGGCGGTCGTTTCCGGACCATTGATCAGCACCTTGGTGGATGGAACCGGATTGATCATTTACATGACGATTGCCAAAATGATATTGGAACTTTAAAATCTGATGAATCGAGGTTGATGAAACTTTGAGTACCGATCAAAGTTCTGATCAGGAGATGAAGGCAGGTGCCTTTGGTTAATCCTCTGTGAAACAACACCAGGACCAAACCAAAAGCACCTGCCTTTTAGTATGCAAGAAAAAAGAATTTCAGAAGGTTTTGATATTTTTACATAGAATTATTCATATGGATAAAGATTGCCTTCTTTTATCAATTGAATAGTTTCAATCTTTATCCAATTCATTATATTTTTGAAAGGAGTGCCTTTGTTCCCATGCTTTCCCGTAAAAAACGGTGGTTTTCCCTGACTGTCTCCCTGATGCTTTTGGCGGCCTTTCCGATGACCGGCTTTGTCAACAGCGCAACAGAATCCTTGGATGAAAACCGTTTTTCCACCACCGGATTCTACCACATCCCTGAAGTCAAAAGCAAAGAACAACGAACCGAAATTGCCCGGACCGGTGCATCCATCGAAGAGGTCGGAGCGGATTATGTGAGAGTGCTTGCAACCGACACGGAACTGAAAAGCCTGAAAGAAAAAGGCTTTCAACCCAAAGCCGAGCCGGTGTTGGGAACCCTCGATTTCCCCGATGCCGACTCCCGCTACCACAACTATGACGAAATGGTTAAAGAGATTGATCAAGCCGTTTCCGATCACGGCGACATCGTCCGCAAATTCAGCATTGGAAAATCATATGAAAACCGTGACCTGTGGGCGGTGAAGATCAGCGACAACGTTCAAGAGGATGAAGACGAGCCGGAAGTTCTCTACGCCTCCCTGCATCATGCCCGCGAACATTTAACCGTTGAAATGGCTCTTTATCTGCTCCACCTGTACACCGACAATTATGCCACCGATCCGAGAATCAAAGAGATTGTCGATTCCCGGGAAATCTACATCCTCTTTAATATGAACCCCGACGGGGGAGAGTACGACATCTCCACCGGCAAATACCAATACTGGCGCAAAAATCGCCAGCCCAACAGCGGATCCTCTTCCATTGGCACCGACCTGAACCGGAACTACGGTTACCAGTGGGGTTGTTGCGGAGGTTCCAGCAGCAATCCGTCCAGCGAAACCTATCGCGGACAAGCTCCTTTTTCCGCACCGGAAACTGCTGCTCTCCGCGATTTCGTCAACAGCCGGGTGATCAACGGGGAACAGCAAATCAAAACGGCCATCAGTTTTCACACCTACAGCGAATTGATCTTGTGGCCCTACGGATACACCTACGAAAACACCCCGGATGACATGAGCGCTGATGATTATCAGGTATTTAAAACCATGGGGGAAGCCATGGCTGAAACCAACGGTTACACCCCCCAACAATCCAGCGACTTGTACATCACGGATGGAGACATGACCGACTGGGCATACGGCGAACATAACATCTTCGCCTTCACGTTTGAAATGTATCCGAAAGGAACCTCCGGCGGAGGCTTTTATCCACCGGATAAAGTCATTGAACGCGAAACGGAACGGAACCGGGAAGCGGCTCTTTATCTGGCGGAACAAGCCGATTGTCCCTATCGGGTCATCGGAAAAGAGGCACAATATTGCCAAGCTAAGGATTAACAATATAAGATTTAAGATCCTTTCTCACAAAATCTGTGACGGCCCATGTCCGGCCGTCTTTTTTTTGCGCATGAAAACCAAAACATTGAAACACACTAACCATGAAGGTGATACCATGTGGGAATTTATCGTGGAGCATATTCCGGATAAGAAAATATTCATTTTTGCCATATTGATTCTCGTGATTCCTTGTGCCGTGACCCGCCTCTTTCAATGGATTCGTTCATGAAAGGATGACTGACATTGATCAAGCGCCATTTCTACCGGAAACGGAAAAAAGACACGCATGAAAACAAACAATCTGCCGATACGGATCGTTTGAAAAACAACCTTGAAACCAATGTGAATTATTTCAACAAACTGACAGAACAACATCCGGACTTGACCATCCGTTCCTTTCGAATCGGCGGGACCAACATCCAGGCGGCCTGTTTGTTTATGAAAGAAATGGTGGATGAGAAAACCATCAACGAACAAATTCTCGACCGTTTGATGCACAACTGGGATGAATTCACCACCGGGGAAACCGAATTCATCCAGTCGGATGAAATCATCCACTTGATCAAAAACCACGTTTTAAGTTTCTATAAGCTCAAAGTAATCCAAAGCTATTCGGAGATTTTCACGCATTTGATCCGGGGATCCACGGCGGTGTTAGTGGACGGATGCGACCAAGCAATTGTAATGGCCACTAGCAAGAAGTTGACAACCAGCTTGGGACCCTCCGAAACCGAAGCAATTGTCCGGGGACCCCAAATCGGTTTCACCAACTCGCTGGAAGTCAATTTGGCGCTGCTCCGGCAAAGTTTGGCCACGCCGAATCTTACTTATAAGTCCTATGTTCTCGGAAGGCGGACACAGCGCAAAGCGTCAGTCGTCTACATCCAGGACCTCGCAGACCCGGAATTGGTCAAAACGGTGGATCAACGCATAAAAGAGATCGACATCGATGAAGTATTGGACACCGGTTATATTGAGCATTTGATCGAAGACAACACCTTTTCTCCATTTCCGCAAGTGCAAGACACCGAACGTCCGGACCGGGTGGCGGGGGCGCTGACAGAAGGACGGGTGGCGATACTTCTGGACGGGACCTCCTTTGCCCTGATTGTACCTGTCACGTTTTGGATGTTTTTGCAATCGCCGGAAGACTACTACACCCGTTGGATTCCGGGGATCCTGCTACGTTACTTGCGGTACATGTCTGCTTTTCTGTCGATTTCCCTGCCGGCTTTCTATATCGCCTTTACCTCCTTCCATCAAGGGCTGATCCCGACAAGGCTGGCGATGAGCATTGCCGCCACCCGGGAAGGTGTGCCTTTCCCGTCGGTTTTGGAGGCGTTGTTTATGGAAGTGGCAGTTGAAGTGTTGCGGGAAGCCGGGCTCCGTCTCCCCAAATCGGTCGGCCAGACCGTGGGTATCGTCGGCGGATTGGTGATCGGGGAATCCGCTGCGCAAGCTGGCATTGTCAGTCCCATCTTGTTGGTGGTGGTTGCGGTGACAGCGATCTCATCCTTTGCCATCCCCCAATATAACGCCGGGATCGCTCTCCGGTATTTGCGCTTTGTGCTCATGTTATTTGCCGCCTTTTTCGGTTTGTACGGGATCATCATCTTTTTCTTGTTAACAATGACTCATCTCGTCCGCTTGGAAAGCTTCGGATTCCCTTACTTGGCACCGATTGCCCCCATACGAACCCAAGATTGGAAAGACATTTTGTTCCGGGCGCCGCTGAGTCGCACAAACCGCCGTCCGGTCACCTTAAAACCCCAAGACCCGGTCCGGCAAAAACAATGAAGGATGTGTCGTGATGCTAGACAGCAATCGGAAACAGATCACCACCATTCAAACATCGATATTCATCGCCTCGGTCATTCTGGGAATGGGCGTCCTAACCCTTCCCCGGAATGTCACGGAAGACACACAAGGGCAGGACGGTTGGATTTCGGTCATTCTTACAACCCTGATTCTTCTGTTGATGGGATGGTTGATTATCCGGTTGAACCGGTATTATCCGGATCAAACTTTTTTTCAATACAGCACGCAAATCTTTGGCAAATGGATCGGCAATTTGGCCAATTTGATCTTTCTCTCATATCTTTTTATCACTGCCGGATATGAATTGAGAGGCATGGCCGAGGTGACACACTTCTATTTGCTTCCCAACACCCCGCCGGCTGTATCCATATCGCTCATGGTGTTTGTCGGGATTTATCTGATGACCGGCGGAATCGTTGCCGTCGCCCGGATGTTTGAAATTTTGCTTCCCATCACCCTCTTCTTTTTCTTTGTCGTATTGGCCACCAGCTTTAAAGTGTTTGAATGGCGAAACATTCTGCCGGTCATGGGAATGGGGGTGGAACCGGTGATCAAAGGGATTCACGGTTCATCCCTGACGTTTTCAGGTTATGAATTCATGTTGGTGTTAAACGCATTCATGCAACGAAAAAAAGAAGCATGGAAAGCGATTTCCGCCGGGATTTTGGTGCCCGCACTCTTTTACGTTGTCATTGTGATTGTCGTGGTGGGCGGATTGGGACCGGATCAGACGATCACCCTCACTTTTCCGACCATTGAATTAATCCGCTCCTACGAACTGACAGGCATATTTTTCGAACGATATGAAGTGTTTTTGCTGGCCGTCTGGATCTTGCAAATCTTCGCCACCTATGTGAGCATGCAATACATCTTTTGTCTGGGAATTTCCCAAATTACCGGAAAAAACATCCGCTTTTTTATCTACGGAGTCTCTCCCTTGATCTTTTTGATCGCATTCCTGCCGGCGGATATCAATGAATTTTTTAACTTGGGCACCATTTTGGTGCACATCGAGCTCTTCGTGGTCTTCATCATTGTGCCGATCGCACTGGTGGTTGCCTGGATCCGCAACCGGCGTTCAAGACACCATAATTAACGGAGGTCAACATGAACGGAAAAAGGCGACTGTTTGTCAGTTTGATTCTCGTAAGCCTGATCATGCTCACAGGCTGTTGGGACTACCAGGATATTGAAGAAACTTCAGCCAATATCGGACTGGCCCTTGATCTGGGTGACACAGAGACCGGTGAAGTCCGGATTGAAGGGGAAAAACCGGTGATCAACGCCACCCTTCAAATCATGGATCCGAAACAACCCTCCAGCGGAGAAGGGACAATCGATTATGAAAATACAACGATCACCGGAAACACCTTAGGCAAGATGGCTGTGGAAGTCGCTTTATTCAACCGGGGTCCGCTCATTGGACAACACCTGAAGATCACGTTGATCGGGGAAGAATTGGCCAAACGCATGAATTTTCGAAACATGCTGGGCTATCTGCTTCGAGGCCAGTATGTCCGCTTAAGCAGCACCATCCTGTGCACGAAAGGAAAAGCGGGAGAGTTTCTGCAGAGCGATGATAAAAGCAAAGGCAATGAATTGCCGGCTCTTAAAATTCTCAGTATCGCAGACAACACCAAATATTCGCTTCGGATATTAGAGCCGGTGACGTATGGAAGAGCAGGGAAATTTTTGGCCAGCAACCAAAGCTTTTTGCTCCCCTGCATCGCCAAAAAAAATGATGAAATCGTACTGGAAGATGCCGCTGTCATCAGCGGGAGAAACAAAAAATTGATCGGTTTCATGAATTCCGAAGACATTGCTGGGGTCAACTGGATCACCGGAAAAAAGGGAGGCGGCGTGTTAAACGTTTATGATGAGGATCAAGCCATTTTCGCCGTCAGGATTTTTAACATGTCCAGCAAAATCAAACCCCGTGTGGATGGTGACAAAATTTCTTTTGATGTCCACGTGAAAACCGGAGGTTATTTGACGGAAGACTGGATTGAAGAAGAAGACGCCACGGATCCGAAATATCTTGAACGCTTGGAACAAAAGGCAGAAGAAAAAATCGTCCATCAAATGCGTTCGGCATTGTATAAAATGCAAAAAATTTATCAGGCCGATGTGGCCGGTTTCGGAGACGCTCTCCGCATCCATGACAACAAATTGTGGCAACGCATCAAGAATGAATGGGAAGTCAAATGGTTTGCCGACGTTCCGATTCGCATTAAAGTCGATCTCAATTTGCGGGACTACGGTGTCAAAGCCAAAGACGAGTGATCCTCCTCCTTCTCACGCCAAAGATATGTTATATTGTTAAAAAATAAAGGAGGAGAAAACCATGCATGCACAAATCATCCGCCAATTTGGTTCCCCGGATGTGTTTGAACCGGCAACCCTCCAACGACCGGCGGTGTTGCCCGGACATGTCCTGATCCGTGTTGCTGCCACCAGTGTCAATCCGATTGATACAAAAATCCGAAGCGGAGCCGTGCCGAATGTTGCCCCCGAACTGCCGGCCGTTTTACACGGCGATGTGGCCGGTGTCATTGAAGAAACCGGGGAAGGGATCACCTCTTTTCAAGTCGGGGATGAGGTTTTTGCCTGTGCCGGAGGCTTTAAAAACACGCATGGCGGGGCTCTGGCCGATTACCTGCTCGTCCGCGAAGAGTTGGTGGCACCAAAACCCCGCACACTCTCCTTCCAAGAAGCGGCCGCCCTTCCCCTGGTGTCGATTACCGCCTGGGAAGCCGTTTTTGAGCGGGGACGGATTCAGGAAGGACAAAACGTGTTGGTTCATGCCGGAACCGGGGGCGTCGGCCATATCGCCCTGCAACTGGCCAAACTCACCGGTGCCACGATACATACCACCGTCTCCACAGACCGGAAAGCAGAAATCGCCAAAAGGTTGGGAGCCGATCACCCCATTTTTTACCGGCAAAGCGAAGTGGATGACTATGTCAAACAATATACCGGCGGCGAAGGCTTTGACGTGGTGATCGACACCGTCGGCGGAGCCAATATCGACCGCTCTCTGCAAGCAGTCAAAATCCACGGCCATGTCGTCACCATCGCAGCCCGTTCCACGCATGATTTATCCCTCATGCACAACAAAGGATTGACCCTGCATGCCGTCTTTATGATCCTCCCGATTCTCACCGGCAAAGGCCTGCAACGCCATGGTGAAATCTTGAGACAAATCAGCCGGTGGGTGGATGAAGGAAAAATCAAGCCCTTGTTGGATGAAAAAACTTACGCTTTTGCAGAAGCGGCTGAAGCCCATCGACGGCTCGAATCGGGCCAGGCGGTTGGAAAAGTCACTCTGGTCAACGAAAACTTCTCCTGAAAAAAGAGGCGGAAATGCTCCGCCTCTTTTTACCGCTTCAAAGGGATTCTGCCACCGGGCGAATCACGGCCCTGACCGGGCTCCCGTCCCCTCCGAGAATGGGAAGCGGCAAAGCGATCAATTCATAAATCCCTTCTTCCACATTGTCCAAAACCGCCCCCTCCAAAATGTGGATGCCTGCATCCCATAAAGCATGGTGTGCCGGCAACGTCTTGCTGTCGATCGGATCCACGGACGGAACATCCAGCCCGATCAGGCGGATCCCCTGTTTTTTCAGATACGGGACCGCATCCGGATCCAAATGACAAATTTCTTCGGGAAACACGTTCCGATCCCGCCACGAATCGGTCCGGATCAGAAGGCGGCTTATCCCGCCCCATTCTTTTTCCATCAGGTCCTCCGCCTTGATTTTTTCTCTTCCCGGCAAATGAATGACCCTGGCTTTGCCGATATAAAGATTCACATCCAATTCGTTCACCTTGCTCCCCGCCTCGTCAAAGTGAAAAGGGGCATCAATATGGGTTCCGGTATGGGTGCTCATTTGCACCTGACCGACATTGACCGATCCGCTTTCTTCTTTGGTGTAAGTGAATTCATATTGAAACGGGGCATCTCCCGGCCAAACCGGGATTCCGGAGTGAAGGGGCTGGGAAATATCAATCCAGGTCATCAAGTCACCTCTTTCGATTCAGTGGGGTAATGTTGATACTTTTTCTCATCCATAATCTGCTTCAATCGTTTCATGGCTTCACAAACATCGATGAACGAGTTGTATAAAGCCACCGGAGCCAATCGTATCACATTTGGCGGGCAAAAGTCACAGAGATGACTCCCTCCGCCTTTGATTATGAATATATCGGGAAGGACGGCGATTGGTATTGCTTCCAAGAACGAGGCTATGGTGCTCCCGACTCAGAAAAGATGAAAGATTTCAAAAAAAGACATCCGCAGTTGGGATGTCTTTTTTTCCTTTATTGGAGTCAATGATTCATCCTTTTAAACCGCTGTCCAACAAGGTGATTTTCACGCCGGATAAGGGGAAAAGCCGGATTTGCATGGTTTCCCGGTCTTTGAGCGCAACCATGTTTCCGTCATGGGACCAATTGGCCAAATATCCGCGATACGTTTGGCCCTTATACTCCAACTCCACCAGTTCATACGGCTGCAACAGTTCGCTCATGGAGAACGCCTCTTTGTTCAGTTTGGTATCCAACGGAAATTGCAATTGAAACCGGTTTTCATAAACTTGGAAACACCGGGTCAATCCTTCCATCCGGTAAAATTCCTGCGTCATGCAAGAAACGGGAATCTTAAACTTGGGTTCTGATTTCAAGACTTCTTGCACCTCATCCGAAACCGATTCCACGATCAGCTCGATATGTCCGGAACACTCTTCATAATCATAAATCAATTGCCCGTGCAAAAACGGGATTTCTGTACGGGATATTACAATTTTGCGCAACAAATAACTTTCTTTCATAATGGCTCTCATTCTCCCTCTGTACTTAATTTTATTATAAACCAACGGGCTTTGGCTTTTAAGCACCAACCCGGAACCGGAAAATCCGTGCAGGGATCACTCCTTCCAAAAGAGAAGTCATTGGAAAACCATTCCAAAAAGGAGTATCGTATGTCAGTCCGCAGATACCACTTATTGATCGATGAAATCAAACGGGATATCGAAGAATGCGAAAAACAAATGTTTTATCATCTTGATGAAATGCAGCGCGCCAAACACCAAGGGAACAAAGAGGTGGAACGCCATCACCGGCTGGAACAATTGAAATGGGAACGCAAGCTTCGCGAAGCCACCCGCGCATTCATCCACACGGAACAAGCCTTGGCCAAGGCGGTGGAAGAAGAACATCTTCACCGTTTTCAGGAAGATCAGGCGCGTCGCGAGGGAAAAAGCCGGAACACGTGGCAATGATCCTTCTTTCTCCGTTTCAAAGGATGTTTTTATCACCGCTTGCGCACAATAAAAAACAACCGAATGAACGAGAAGGAGGATTTTTCGATGTTCCGAAAAAAAGCCGGTGAATACTTGGTTGATCTGCTGATCGATTGGGGAGTGGATCATATATACGGAATGCCCGGGGATTCGATCAACTCTTTGATCGAGCCAATCCGGAAAGCCAAAGACAACATCAAATTTATACAGGTCCGGCATGAAGAAGCCGGTGCGTTGGCCGCAGCCGCCTACGCCAAATTAACCGGAAAATTGGGCGTTTGCACCGCCATTGCCGGGCCGGGGGCCATTCATCTGTTGAACGGATTGTATGACGCCAAGTTGGATCACGCTCCCGTTTTGGCCATAACCGGCCAAGTTGAATCCGATTTGATCGGAATTGACTATTTCCAGGAAGTCAATCTGGATCGCCTGTTTGACGATGTGGCCGTTTATAACCAGCGGATCATGTCGGCCGAACAACTGCCGGCGGTGGTCAATCAGGCCATCCGGACCGCCTATGCCAAAAAAGGGGTTGCCGTTTTAACCATTCCGGACGACATTCCCCGCTATGAAGTGGAACGGGAAGTGCGCACCACCACGTCGTTTTATTGCAAACAGGAAATCCGCCCCGATAAAAGCGATCTTCTCCAGGCCAAAGAAATCCTGTTAAAAGCGAAACGGCCGGTCATCCTGGCCGGAAAAGGAACGAAACATGCAAAAGAAAATCTGATCCGCCTTGCGGAAAAAATGGCCGCGCCCATCATTCTCAGTTTGCCGGCCAAAGGCGTGATCCCCGATGAACATCCCCTTTGTCTCGGCGGTCTGGGGCTGATCGGGACGCGTCCGGCTTATGAAGCCATGCAAAACGCGGACACCCTGATTCTGGCCGGCACGTCGTTCCCGTTTACCGGCTTTCTGCCCCGGGAAGCGAAAACCATTCAAATCGACACGGATCCCACCCAAATCGGAAAACGCATGCCCGTGGATATCGGACTGGCCGGCGACGCCGATTACACATTGGGCTGGCTCATTGATCAGGTTCCTTATCAAACAGACCGCAGCCATTTGGAGACCCATCAAAAAATGATGAAAGACTGGTGGGACCATCTTGCGAAACAGGAAGAAGCCGATGAGGTTCCGATCAAACCGCAACGGGTGCTGAAAGCTTTGCAACAAGTCGCCGATGATGATGCCATTTTATCGGTGGATGTCGGCAATGTGACGGTATGGGTGGCACGGCATTTCCGTATGATCCGGCAACAATTTCTCACCTCCGCATGGCTGGCCACTCTGGGTTGCGGGCTTCCCGGAGCCATTGCATCCAAAATCGCACATCCGGATAAACAAGTGTTTGCCATCTGCGGGGACGGGGGCTTCGGCATGACGATGAACGACTTTGTCACCGCTGTCAAATATGGGCTTCCCATCGTGGTGGTGGTCTTGAACAACCACAAAATCGCCATGATTAAGTTTGAACAGGAAGTGATGGGCAATGTTGAGTTTGGAACCGATCTGACCAACCCGAATTTTGCCCGCTATGCCGAAATCTGCGGCGGGATCGGCTACCGGGTGGAAACCCCCGATCAACTGCTCCCGGCCTTTGAGCAAGCGGTCAGGCAGAAAAAGCCTTGCATCATCGACGTGGTGGTCGATGCCGACGAAGCGCCCATGCCGGCCAAGATCACCTTTGCCCAAGCTGCCGGCTACGCCAAGCACATGGTCAAAGAACTGTTCGCTCAGGGAAAAACCGATGTTCCTCCTCTGGTTTAAGTCCAGGCATTGAAAGCCTGTTTTCAATCCAAAGCCACAAAAAATCTGAAAAAAGAAGGAACAGACAAGGGAGGAGTAGAAAGTTTTATAGTTACAACCTACTTTTACGCTGGAGAGGAAGGAAGAAACCCATGAAATGGATGGCCATTCACGGAAGTTCACGGAAAAATGGAAACACGGAAAAACTGACACACTTTGTACTGGAAGATATACCGGCAACGCATCTTTATCTCCGGGAATACTCCATCCGTCCGATTTTGGATCAGCGCCATGACCCCGACGGCTTTGATCCGGTGGATGATGATTATGACCGCCTCATTCAACAGGTCATGGAGCATGACGCCATTGTCTTCGGAACGCCTTTATATTGGTACGGGATGAGCGGACACATGAAAAATTTTATTGACCGCTGGTCCCAAAGCTTACGCGATTCCCGGTATGATTTCAAAGAAGCCATGCGCGGAAAACAAGCTTACGTTGTGATCACCGGCGGGGAAAATGCCCGGTTGTTCGCTCTCCCGCTCGTACAACAGTTTGATTTGATCTTCAAATTTATGTCGATGGATTTCAAAGGGTATCTGATCGGTTACGGAGGCAAACCCGACGGAATCCTGCATGATGAAAGAGCATTGGAAGAAGCCAAACAACTGAATCAACAACTGAAACGAATCCATGCCGGATAACATTTTTCATTCGCAAGCCCCAGTTCCTCTGCCCGGGGCTTGCGTGTATTCCACGGCCATGTTTCTTCTCCTTTTAACTTGCGGCCACAGGCGGCTGATTTTTAGTAATTTTCAATAAAATATAACCTAATTATTTTATATTATTAGCGACAGGATTCCTTTGCATGGAAGAAAATTGAAAGGGCCTTTGGATTGAAAATCATTAGCATCCATTTTTTCATGAGGTGATATCTTGATCCAGATTGCCAGCACGCTTGGGAATGCTTTGAGATCTTATGCCCAATTCCATCCGGATCAAGAGGCGCTGGTTTCTCCCGGTTTTCGCATCCGCTACCGGGAGTACGAGGAACGAACCAACCAATTTGCCCGTTATTTATCCGGGCAAGGGGTCAAAAAAGGAGACCGGGTTCCCCTTTTGACCGGAACCAATGCTTCGTTCGCCCTCAGTTTGATGGCCTTGGCCAAGATCGGAGCCGTCGCGGTTCCCCTGAACCATTACTGGAAACCGGAAATGATCCGGTGGGCCATCGATGATCTGGAAGCGGACTTTCTCCTGGTGGGAGATCAATTTTATCCCTTGATTCAAACGGAAGCCGAAACCGGAAAAATCCGCCACACCATCGTTTGTGAACAGAACAAAGTAAGTCCAGGCCTTTTGAGGGCGTTACAAAAATATCCGGACACTTCGCCAGTGGAATCAGTTGCACTTCCCTTGTTCTGGACAGGTATTCACGTCATCTGGTGGCGACTCCTTCCTTCCACATTTCAGCGATTGCACCGGTCTGTTTACAATCCTTTTTGGGTGTAACCCTTGTTTTCCCGCCGGAACTCACTGCTGAATCCTTGTTACAGACCATCGGCAAAGAGAATGTGAACACCGTCTTGTTGCCGCCTCATGCACTCGGCATTTTACAATCCCTTATTCGTCAAAGCGATTCTGCTTTTTCCTCTCTCAAACGTTTCCTCTCCGAAGGGACCAGAGTGCCCGAAAATGTGATCAAAAGTGGCGAATCACCGGACTTTGAGGAGGTTCAAGCTTATGGAGCCACCGAATTAAACGGGATCATCTCCATATGGAATCCGAAAATGGGTCTTGATAAAATCCATACCGTCGGAAAAACGCATTTATTCCCGGAAATCAAAATCCTGGACCCCGAAACCAAAAAAGAGCTTCCACCGGGTGAAACCGGGGAGGTTGCCATTCGGGGCCCGCAACTTTTCACCGGGTATTGGAAAAAGCCGGAGGAAACCAAAAAGCTTTTCATCAAGGATGGTTCTTGACAGGAGACGCCGGGAGAATGGATGAGGACGGGTTTCTGGAAATCGTGGACCGTTATAAAGATGTAATTTATTCCCCCGAAATCGGCGGGATTTTCCCCGCTGAAGTGGAACAAGTGATCCGGGAACTCCCCGGCGTGGAAGATGTCAGCGTCACCGGGGTCCTTCATCCACAATGTTCGGAAATTCCCTGCGCTTTTGTAAAACCCGTCCAAGGGGCTTCACTTACAAAAACAGAGATTCTCCAATACGTACACCAAAAACTCGGTCCCCACAAACTCAAGGATGTTTTCTTCTGCAGGCAACCGCTTCCCCGCAATGCCAACGGAAAAGTGGACAAATCACAGTTGCGCCGGATGTATCAGCAACTTGTAAACGCTTCGGAAGAATAACTATCTTTGTTGAAACCTGACCGGCTGCTGCATCCGCCCGTTCCATGATTTCCCGGACGATGGGCGATTTGGCGTCGGCATAGTTTTGAATATGCCGCCACTTCTTTTTTTTTCGTTTGACTTGTGCATACTTCTTCCGGTCTGCTTCGTGGGTACGCAACCATTCCCGAAGCCGCAACATCCGGTCAACTTCCTCCGCGCCCGAACTGAAGACATGCGGATTGATATCCGTATCCGGTCCTTTGAACAGACGATGCTCATACCACTCCGGCTCCCGGATCCGCAAGAGATAACCGGCTTCCTCCAACGCCGGGACATAAGCCGATTCATCTGTGAATCTTTCACCACCAGCAGGATGTCGATGACAGGCTTTGCACACAGTCCCGGCACGGAGGTGGATCCGACATGCTCCAAACGCAACATCTTGTCGCCAAGTGCCAAGCGGATTCGTTTGGCTTCCCGTTCAAACAACTCCGGCCAGCGCGGATCATACTCCTCGAGATGGATGGTCGCATTGTGGGTTTCAACTCCCCCACGGTAACTTTCTGAAGCTCTTCGTCACTCATGGGCTTGCTTTTTTGATCCTGTCCATTTCCCTCAACCATGATGATTCACTCCTTTTCCAAGCATCTTGACACCGATTACAGGAAGAATGTCCATGATCCCATCAATTCTCTTCTTTGCTATGGATATTCAATTTTTGCCGGGCATTCCATGGTACCACTGATCACAATCAATCTGCATGAAACCTTTTTTGAGTGCAAAAAACCCCGGAGCGGCAACCCCGGGGTTTGTCTTTTTATGACAAAGCCAGTGCGTTGGTCACTTTTCCATATTCGGAAGCGTGCGGACGGTCCACATCGTCTTCATATCCGTAATCCAGCATCCGGTTGCGGTTGAGACAAAGTTTGGTGAATTTCGGCCGGAGCAAATCAAACAACCGGAAACGTTCTTGGAGTTCGGGGAACCGCTTTTGGTAAGCCAGGATGGTGTCCCGTACTTTTTTCCAGAAGACTTCTTCCGGATACTGATGATATTGTTCCAACAGATCCGACAGATAGCGCATATGGCAGATAAACAATCCGGTGAAAATAAATTGGCAAAGCCCTTCCGGCTCTTCACTGCGCAACACCTGTTTCAGATCTTCCGGCAAATCTTTCAATTCCTCCAGCGGTTCCCGGCTCACGTTGACATCATCGACAAAGTCTTTCATGGCCAGGCGGGTCGGAACGGAATCTTTCAACACCAAAATGGTGTTTTGCCCGTGCGGGGAGAAAACCACCCCATAGCGATACAAGTAATGGAGCAACGGCGGCAAAATGGCTTCAAACAAACGATCCAGCCATTCATCCAAGCTGAGTCCCGATTTTTCCACCAACCGGGAGACAAACGGTTTGCCTTCCCCGTCCACATGCACCAGAGCCGCCAAGGTGATCGGTTTTTCCCCTTCTTCCATAAAGTTGTAAATGCTTTCCCGCCAAATGCAACCCAACATCTCCAAATATTGATACGGGGCTCCTTTAAGCTTGGCATAATAGGGATGATCATAGTTGATGCTGGCCACTTCCCCCGGTAAGATCAACCGGCACTCCTTGTGCAAATACGGATCATTTTTCCATATGTTCCAGATGTATTCCGTGATTTTGGGAGCCAACACGGTTCTTTCGCCGGGCAATCCACGGTAAACCAAGGTGTTTAAAATGCTCATCGGCAACTTGACGTGATGCTTCTCTTTGGAACTTGTATTGACAAAGGTGCGAATCGATTGTTGCGGCAGATATTCATCTTCCCCGGTTCCCAGCAGGATGATCCGGTTTTGCGCGAGTTCTTCCGCAAAAAACGGCACAATATAATGATCCCACTGCCAGGGATGCACCGGCATGAAGTAATAATCTTTGTCATCCAAACCGTTTTGGATGAGGACTTGCCGGAAGGATTCCACCTGCTGTTCTCCCAGTTCTTTTTTCACCAGCTCCTCGTATTCAACACCGGTGACCGAATGAAAATCGGCTCTTTCTTTATGCACGGCAATCCAGGACAGTTTAGCCTTATTTTTCTGTTCGGGGGCATAGTTCAGGTAATCTTCATGGCTAAACCCGATTCTCCCCTTGTTGTAAGTGATCCACGGATGCCCTTCCATTTCCCCTTCCAGCTCGGCATAATCCAATTCGGTCAAATCCAGCTGTTGGTTTTTCTTTTTTTCAAGGATATATGCATCCGCCACCAGGGTGTGGGTGTATTCCCGAATCAAATGCCCCGCCGTCATTGAATTCATGCCGATGGTGCTTTGGATGTCCAGCAAAAATTGAATCGGATTGTCGGCCGGTTTCACCTCCCCGTTTTCCTGTCGGTAAATGGTGTCGCCATGAACCCGGTAACTGTCAAACAACCGTTTTTTCACTTCGAAAGTGTACGTGACACCGCTTTTCAGCTCCAAACGGCAACGTTGATTCTCCCCGTCCGCCTTTTCCATATCCGGATGAATGATGTCTTCATACATAAACTCGGCAATCATCTTGGTTAACAAATTCCGGGAAACGGTCTCCCATGTTTCCGGTTGAAAACTTTTCAGTGTATTCATGATGCATCCCTCCCTTTTATACCGGTAAAGAGGACGTTTGATGTGCATCCTCTGTGGTGTTGATTTCTTCCGGGACTCCGAATTGCTGAAAAACATTCCGCTTTTGAACCGGGTAAATCTCCCTTCCGGTCAGTGTATTGATAATCACGGAGTTCCGGTATGCCCCGAGACCCAGATCCGGTGCCCCCACCCCGTGGGTATGAAGCTCCGCATTCTGCACAAAAATCTCATTTTCGGCCTCTTGGGTCTTTTTGAGCCGGTAATCCAATGACACCTGATAACGTTGCTTCTCATCCCAGGCGATCAGGCCGGACAAATTCTTGACACAGGATGGGATCTGATGCTGATAACCCGTTGCCAGAACCACCACTTCACTTTCATGCGTGAAGGTTTTGTTTTGCTCACGGTGGTGACAAGTCAGGCGATATTTCTTTTCTCCCGGCACCGGCTCGATTTTTTGGATTTCCGTTTGGGCCAGCATCCGCACCGCCACATGTTGATTTCCCACCGTCCGTTCGTAAAGAAGTTCATAAATATCGGCGATGGTGGCGGCACTGATGCCCTTGTACCACAAATCCTGGGTTTTCAGCCGCGCTTCTTTCACCTTTGGCGGCAGGGAATAAAAGTAGTGAATGTAGTCCGGTGAAAAATGTTCCAGCCCCAGTTTGGAATATTCCATCGGGAAAAATCCGGTGGAACGGGTCAGCCAATCCAGCCGGTAGCCGTGATTTTTTTGTTCCTGAAGCAAGGTGTAAAAGACTTCCGCCGCACTTTGCCCCGATCCGACCACGGTAATCGATTCCGCTTCTTTTAACCGGTTAAGCCGCTCCAAAAAGTGGGCCGAGTGAAAAATATCTTCTTCCGGCAACCCTTGGAACGATGGAGGAACAGACGGAACACTGCCGACGCCGAGGACCAGGTGTTTTGCGTGATAAACCGAAGTTTGTCCGGTCAAAGGCGATGTGACTTCCACGCGGAAGTACGTTTCACGGTCTTTCACCCAATCGATTTTCGTCACTTTTTGCCCGAACCGGCAGGTTTTCAGGCTTTGTGACACCCAACGGCAATATTCGTTGTATTCCCGGCGCGGAATCAGAAAGCGCTCCAAAAAGTAGAAATGATAAAGTCTTCGCTGTTCCTTCAGATAATTCAAGAACGTATAGCGGCTGGTCGGATCCGCCATCGTCACCAGGTCGGCAAAAAAAGGTACTTGCAATGTGGTTCCTTCCATTAACAGACCCGGATGCCAGTCAAAGCGGGGTTTCTGCTCAAAAAACACCGCTTTGACTTCCGTCACGGGATCAAGCAATGCCGCCAGCCCCAAATTAAAGGGGCCAAGCCCGACTCCGATCAAATCAAACATCTCATTCGACTCATGCTTCACCATGGTTCCATCTCCTTTGAAAAGTGTCCCGGCAACAAAACATCAAAGCCGCCCGCTTATCCGGCAGATCAATCTCCCGTTGAAATTCAAATCCGCATTTTTCAAAGATATGGATCATTTTTTCATTTCGGATATCCGGCTCTGCAACCACTTTTTGCGTCGGTTGATGCTGAAATAACCGGTACGTCATGGCCCTTAACAGGGGTAAAGCATATCCTTTCCCCAAAAACGAGGGCGGACCGATCAAAAGATGAATCCCCTGGTCTTCGGGATCATAGTCATAATATTTTCCGAGAATATCACCCCGGACCCAATAGGTTTCCCAATAACTCATGGGGGTGCCGTCAAGGGAACCGATATGAAGGGTTTGGTGTGGATCCGCCAGGAATTTGCGCAAATGCTCCCGGTATTGATCAAAGGGAATGTTTAAATTCCAAAACGGAATGACATGCGGTTGGTGCATCCACTCATGCAGCCTGTCCAAATCTTTTTCCATCTCCACCCGGCGAAACGATATCACTTTGCCGATATCGGGATCCTTGATCGCAAACGTTTCAGACATGACTGGGTATTTCATCGCAAACCTTCTCTCCTTGCCGCAAGGGATTTTGAATTTGAACATAAACCGACTGGCTTTCCATCGGCCCCACCAGCTCGTCCATATCATGAAGACGGGTGAGCAGATTGGCTTTCCCCGGAAGCCATTCATCTTCCAGAAGGCTTTCAATCAAACGGGAAGGTTTTCGGTTCTTGGGCAACCATTTTCGAAGCGCTCCGGCAAGCTCCTCCAACAGCACCTTTTCGTTCGCCAGGCCACATGCCCCGAAAGCATTGATCAGCCCGAATAAATGATTGATAAAAAAGTAGTAGCGGAAACGCTCATCGGCCACGGCATCGGCACACAGGGTATGGCTTTTTTCATTAATGCCCGGAAGGATTCCTTGCAGTTTGGCAAAAGTCGATTCACAGTAGTAATAGCCCTGGTTATCCCGGTAGAAAAATTGGTCCGGATATCCGTTTTTCAGCTTTACCAGGCTGTTTTGCTGATGGGCCTCCAGTGCAATGCCGTACTCCGAATACAACCACATCAGCGGTTCAAACGAAATCGCCAGGTATTTCTTGAACCAGTCGATGCTCACTTGTCCGGGATCTCTGCCTTCCCTTTCTGCCACCTCTTTGATCACTGCGGCCAGGCGGGGTTCAAATCCGGGCAGGGCATCTTGACAAAGCCCGGCAAGCAATGTCACGTCTTCTTTACCACCTCCCTGAAACGGGTTTTCACGCAAAACCACTTCAAACCCCGACTCATCCGCACCGGGAATCTCAATCGTGATAAAGGCAGGGTCTTTGACCACATGAAATCCGGGATATTTTTGCTTCATACGGTACCCGATCTCACTGTCCAACAGGCGGGTCACTTCCACTCCCCTCTCCAACTCCTTATACAGATTTTGCCGGACGGAGTTGGTGATCTTGATCCGGACAGAAAATTTCAACATAAAGGAAGATTCCGGATGGTAGACCGTGCGGATGGAAGCGGTCGGATAATAAGCTTTTCCCAGGACCCCCAGATCTTCCAATAACCCCTTGTCCATCAACGACCGGACCCGTTCATCCTCCAGCAAATGTTTGGCTTGCAACGGATGGACGGGCAAAAGGGAATATTCATCCTCTTTCAGATACTTTTCTTTAAAGGACGGATCCACTTCTCGGTCGTTCCAAAGCTCTTTTTTGATCCAATCCGTCGCAGACTCCGGCAAGTTGCTCCCTTCTTTGACAATGGAACGGTGAGCACGGAAATAACGCAGGGAAAAACGTCCCTTCAATTCAGGAGAATAAGTCTTTTGCTCCTGCTCCGGAATGCCTTGCCGACTTTTCGGCGTCGGATGCAGCAAATGTCCGAAAATGAGGGATTGTTCGGCATCCAAATAATCAAAGTGCGTGCGGTACAGTTCTTCTGCATCTTGATATCTCTGCGCCACAAACGTTTCCATTTCATGGCAGCTTTGGATCACGCGAAGAACCAGCTCATCCGGAAAGACATTCAATTTTCGTTCAACGGTCAATTCTTTGGTCAGCATCGTCACCAGCGTCACATAATCCAGCTCCCTCAGTTTCCCGCCTTCTCCGATCCGGTAAAAGAACGGGAAGTAAAAGAGATGCCGGCCGGTCAAGGACCAGTATTTCAGCGGGGCGATAATCTCCATCTGATGGTGCTGTAAGGAAACAACCAAAAATTCTTTTGCCGGCGAATCGACCGTTTTTTGGTTGTGAATCCGGTGTTTTTCCCACTCATCCTTGGCATACCGTTTGAATTGCCGGGTTTCTCTGAGGTAACAGTTGAAAAAGGCCAGCATGCTGGCTTGTTCCGCAATTTTTTTAGCCTCCATACGAGTCTTTCTCTCTCCTCTCTTCTTCCAGTTCCAATCCGGTTTTCCTGACTTCCTCCAGTATTTCCGTCAAAACGGGAAGCGTGATCCGGGGATTGATGATCGTCAGTTTCAGCGAAGTCAGCCCGTCCACTTTGGTCAAAGCCATCACCGCTTTCCCCCGTTGCATCAACGTTTGGCGAATATCCCGGTTGATCCGATGAATATCCACGGTTTGATCACGGGGGACATAACGAAAAACCAGGGCATTCATTTGGGGCGGATCATTGACCAGTTGCAAGTGTCCGGTCCGCCGAATCCAGTCCGCCGCCTTTTTGGTCACCTCTATCGTATGGTCAATCATCCCGGCAAATCGTTTTTTTCCGACTGCTTGCAAAGAAACAAACAGTTTTAATGCATCGAACCGGCGGGTGGTTTGCACCGATTTATGAACCAGATGAGGAATTCCCGACCTTTCATCTTCTTCTGAATTTAAATAATCTGCATGCCGCTTGATCAGTTGAAAACGGGACCCGTCTTTTAACAAAAAGGCTCCGCAACTGATCGGCTGATAAAACAGTTTATGAAAATCAACGGCCAGTGAATCCGCCCGCCCGATTCCGTCCAGACGGTGCCGGTGTTTTTCGCTCAAGGCCAACGCTCCGCCGTAAGCGGCATCGACATGAAACCATGCACTTTCCGCTTCCGCCCTGTCCGCAATCCCTTGCAGGGGATCGATGCTTCCAAAATCGGTGGTTCCGGCCGTCGCCACGATGGCAAACAAATGATAACCATCCTTTTTCAACCGGCTGATCTTTTCATCCAAGTCCGTTAAACTCATCTGATACTTGGCATCCGTTGTCACCGGCACCACTGCATTTTCTCCCAATCCGAGCAAGGCGGCCGATTGTTTGATCGTAAAATGCGCGATGTCCGAACAGAGAACCTTCATTTTTCCCGCCGCCGGCGGCAATCCTTGATGCATCCCGTTTATATTCAGCTTCTGTTTCAAGAAGTGATCCCTTGCCAACAGAAGTCCCATTAAATTGGACTGGGTCCCCCCGCTGGTAAAGACGCCGTTCCCCTGACTGTTTCCGTAAAAAACGGAACACAGCCAGGAAACCATTTTTTCTTCCAGGATAGTGGCGGCAGGACTTTGATCCCAGGAATCCATCGATTGGTTGGTTGCGCTGATCAAAAGCTCCGCAGCCAAGGCCGGTGTCAGCGGGGGACAATGAAGATGTGCGGAACAAGCGGGATCATGCACCCGGACGGAGTGTCTTAAAATGTGATTTCCGACATCCTCCAGCACTTCACCCAAATCCCGACCCTCTTCCGGACAAACCGGCATGTCCTTGAATAACGAAACCAGCTCGTCAATCCCGGTTCCGCTGAACGGTTGGTTCAACGATGCGTAATGTTCATACAATACCGTTTGTGCAGCTGATATCGCTAGTTGGTATGAAGACCACGCTTCCGGTGTATGTCCCAAAAACAAGTCTTTTACCGGCAACTTTGTCATCATGTTGCTCTTCAATTGCCTTCCCCCTTAAGCCAGGCCTTTTGATTGTTCGGCAGCTTGTACTGCTTCCGCAAAAATTTCAACAATGCAGTCGATCTGCTCCGATGTAATGATCAGCGGAGGCAGGAAACGGACCACACTTCCATGACGACCTCCCAACTCCAAAATGAGTCCGCGGTCAAAACACTCTTTTTGAATGAGCCGGGCCATCGCCGGGTCGGTTAGATAACTTCCCAAATGATCCGGTTCCTGTTGAGGATCCACCACCTCGACACCGATCATCAGGCCGCGGCCGCGCACCTCGCCGATCACATGGGATTCTTTTTGAACCTTTTTCAACCTGCTCATCAATTTTTCTCCCATTTCACGGGCATGTTGTTCAATTTGATTTTGGCGGATATAGCGGATCGTTGCCAGTCCGGCAGCCATGGCCAATTGGTTTCCGCGGAACGTACCCGCATGCGCCCCGGGAGCCCATCGGTCCAACGCCTCATCATACACCACCACCGCGAGCGGCAGCGAACCGCCAATCGCTTTGGACAAGGTGATCACATCCGGTATGATGCCCGCATGTTCGAAAGCAAACAGTTTTCCGGTACGTCCGATACCGGTTTGAATTTCATCCACAATCAACGGAATTTGATGCTTCCGGGTGATGGACCGGATTTCGCGCACCCATTCATCCGGCGCCGGGATCACACCGCCTTCGCCTTGGATAATTTCCATGATCATCGCCGCCGGGGCGGGAATGCCGCTTTCCGGATCTTCCAGTGTCCTCCGGATAAACTGACTGCCAATTGAAGCTCCTTTTTCCCCGCCTTGTCCAAACGGGCAACGATAAGAATACGGATAAGGCAAAAAGTGAACATCCGGCATCAATCCCGGAATCGGATCTTTCGGCCCTTTATTCCCCATCAGACTGAGCGCCCCGTGGGTCATACCGTGGTAACCGCCCTGAAATGCCAGAACACTACGCCTTCCGGTGGCAGTTTTCACGATTTTGAGCGCCGCTTCCACCGCATCGGCACCGGCCGGACCGCAAAACTGAATTTTCGCTCTTTCCCTGAACTCGCGGGGCAAGCTGTCAAACAGCTCCTCCACAAACTCATCTTTTACCGGAGTGGTCAGATCCAATGTATGTAAAGGCAACCGGTCTTTGAGCGTCTGCTCAATGGCTTCGGTCACAACCGGGTGATTGTGCCCCAATGCCAACGTCCCGGCTCCCGCCAGACAGTCAACGTATTTTTTCCCCTCTACATCCGTGACATAAATGCCGTATGCTTCCCGGATGGCAATCGGGATTCTCCGGGGATAAGAACGCGCATTGGATTCTGTTTGTTCCTGATGCGCGAGATAATACCGATTGGTTTGTGCATGTGTGATGCTCATTGGTGATCCCCCTTGGGCTCAGCTTAATATTGATAATGATAATGATTATCATTATCATTTATCCATCGACTATATTAACATGAAGTTTGTTTTTCTGTAAACGAATTTCCGTAAATTTTTTATCTTTTATGAAAGACTGGTTGCGTGTGCTCCTTGGTTTGCGGTTTGATCAGACAAGCCATCACAATCATTCCCGACAAAACCCACAGGCAACATTCGAAAGGTACAACCGGATGAATTTCATATAAAAACGATCCGGCAACGGGACCGGCCATCGCCCCGATGCCATTGGCGACCCCGCTCAATCCGGCCGCCGCCCCTTGCGACTCCTCCCCTGCATTTAATGAAATGGCACTTAAGCACCCGGGCAGCATCAGGCTTACCCCCAATCCGATTCCCGCAAAGGAAAGAAGCATACCGGACATCGACACACTTTGCAAAAAACCGAAAAATCCCAAAAACATGACCGGCGCTCCCAGTCGAAGCAACCAGGTATTTGAAGGGTTCCATAAACGTACAATCACCATTTGTCCCAAAAATGCCGCCGTTCCCATGGCAAACATGGAAAGACTGATCCATTGAGCAGCTGTTTTCACATTGACACCCAACTGGTCCGTGAAATACAGACCTGCGGTGACTTGCAAGATGACAATGACCAAATGGACCAAAACCGTCATCAACAAATAAGGAAAAATGCTGCGGTCAAACGGGCTGAGTTTTTCTGTATGCGGTCGGGATTCTTTTCTTCTGACAGGCTCGTCAGGTTCCTTTCTCATCCATATCCATCCCATGACCAGAGGGAAAAGCGCGGCAAAATAAACCGGAACCGTCCAGTCCCACAAAACAAGGATACTTGCAAATGCCGGGCCCAATATCATCCCCAACCCATTGGCAGCTCCGAGAAGCGCCATTCCGGAAGTTCTTTCTTTTACATGGGTCAGATCAGCCATCAATGCCTGGGCCCCGGTTAAAACCGCACCAAAAACCACACCGCCATACAACCGGATCAACAAGAGAAACGCAAACAAAAGCGAAAAGGAAATCCAGTTTGCAAACCCCAATTGAATGACAAACGCAAACAGCAGATAAGCAAAGGAAAAATGAAAAACGCCATGTACCAAAAGCTTTCTCCGTCCATGTTTTTCACAATAATCCCCCCACACCAGGCTGGATACAAACAAAGACACCGCAGCAATGGCAAAAACCATGCTGATCTGTGTCTCATCCAAACGCAATTCCCTCAACATGGGAGCAATAAGGGGATTGACCATCGACAAGCCAAAATATGTACTAAACAGTGTGAAAAATAATAAATAATGATGTCTCATGGTTTACCACCTTAATAACCGCAAACGTGATATTGATAATGAGAATTATTATCATCATAGCTTGTCCCAAAGTATGGGTCAATACACGCCATCCCTCTTTCCTCCGTCAAAAAAAGCTGTGCAGAAGATCTGCACAGCTTTTTTCACTCTTTTTCACTTTATTTCAACAAATTCATCACATCAACATACTCGTAGCCGAGATCACGGGCCACCGGAAGGCAGGTGACTTTTCCTTCCAACGTATTCAATCCTTTGGCCAGTGCCGGGTTGTCCAAGGCCGCTTGGCGATATCCTTTATCCGCAATTTGCAATCCGTAATTGACGGTGACATTGGACAAAGCCATGGTGGCGGTACGCGGTACCGACCCCGGAATATTGGGCACGGCATAATGAAGGACTCCGTGTTTGACATAGGTCGGTTCATCATGGTTGGTGATCCGGTCCACGGTTTCAATTGATCCGCCTTGGTCTACGGCAACGTCCACAATGACCGATCCCGGTTTCATTTGTTTCACCATTTCTTCGGTCACCAAGCGCGGTGCACGGGCTCCCGGAATGAGAACCGCTCCGATCAGCAGGTCTGCTTTTTTCACTGCTTCGGCAATGTTGTACGGGTTGGACATCAGGGTGTTCACTTTGCCTTGGAACAGATCATCCAATTCCCGCAAACGGTTGGCATTGATGTCCAGCAATGTCACATTGGCTCCCATACCAACTGCCATTTTGGCTGCGTTGGTTCCGACGACGCCGCCGCCGATAATGACCACTTCACCGGGCAATACGCCAGGAACGCCGCCCAAAAGAATTCCTTTTCCGCCTTTTACTTTTTCAAGATATTGCGCTCCGATTTGAACGGACATTCTTCCCGCCACTTCACTCATCGGGGTTAACAAAGGCAGGGAACGGTTTTCCAATTGGATGGTTTCATAAGCGATGGCCACGACTTTGTTTTTCACCAATGCTTCCGTCAGTTCGGGAGCGGCGGCCAGATGCAAATAAGTGTACAAGATTAATCCTTCTCTGAAATATTGGTACTCTTCCGGCAATGGTTCTTTTACCTTCACAACCATATCTGCCGCCCACGCCTCTTTGGCGGAGCCAACGATTTTGGCGCCGGCATCCACATAATCCTGATCCGTGAATCCGCTTCCTTCACCGGCCGTGGTTTCTATCAACACTTCATGCCCGTGATTGATATAAGAAGCAACCGCCGCAGGGGTCAAACCCACCCGGTTTTCATTATTTTTTATTTCCTTGGGTACACCGATAATCATGAATATCACCTTTAATTTCCGTTTGTAATTCGTACGCCTCCAGTATAAATTATTTATTAAAGCGGTTCCAATAGACACCATGTCATAAATCTGTCCGCCCTTTTCTTACACTCTATCCACAGAAGGTGAATCACATTGGCATCACTCATTTTGCAAGATATCCTGAAACGTCCGACATTTGCCGAGGCCAAGGTGGTTGCAGGCCATAACGGGTTGAACCGGCGGGTCCGGTGGGTTCATATTTTGGAAGTTTCCGAGTTTGACACGTTGATCAACGGCGAAGAAATGATTCTGGCCACAGGCATCCATTTTCAATCTTCTTCGGCTTCTCCCGCCCGTTATCTGGAAAAATTGATCCGGCTCAATGCTTCCTGTTTATGCTTGGAACTGGGATACTACTTTCACACGATCCCGGATGACCTGATTCAAATTGCCAACCGGCATGACTTTCCGTTGATCGTGTTTCCCAACGACATCCGCTTTGTGGATATCACACAAGATTTGCATTCCGTTCTCATCAACAAACATTTTCAGATACTGAAAAACCTGGAAGCCCTGTCCCGTGAGTTGCACCGCTTGAGCCTGGAACCCAACGGCACCAACAAAATTTTAAAAATGCTGTATCACAAAACCCATTCACCCATTCTCTATCTGCCTTTTAAAGATCAGCCTTCTGTATTTCCAAAAATGGAACCCGAAAAAGAAACCGAACTCATTCAGTTTTTAAAAGATAAACGGACGGCTCCCGGCATGGAAACATCAGAACACCGGTCGGCCCGGTATTGGCCGTTTCAAAATCAATATATCCTGCTGCAGCCGGTAAGTGCCATGGGACAAACCTGGGCACACATCGGCATGATTTTGAAACAAAAGCCAACCCGTTACGAATTTTTGATTTTGGATTGGACCTCCTTGGCGATTGCTCAAGATCTTTTGCGCAAACGGTATATGGAAGAAAGACGGTTGCACTCTGAAAATGTATGGGTGGATGATCTGCTTCACAACCGGCTCGACGAATCCCAAATCCACCATCATTTGGGGGCCGATTTTTACGGACTGAACCATAAAAAAAGCTTTGTCTGCCTGATCGAGTGGCTTCCCCGCGCCGAAACCAAACAAGAACGGCGGGAAGTGGAGGAATATCTGCAATACGATTTTCCGATCATCATCCGCGCCATTTTTGAGCAACATCACTTTTATCCGCTGATCACCCGGAGCAACCAAAAGATCGCCATCATCGCATTCGATCTGGAATCTGATTTCTCTTGGAAATCCCGCGTTTCAAAGCTGTTGAAACAATTAAAAAAACAGTCCGGTTTCCTGTTCAAAGCCGGGGTGGGACAACGTTACAACGGGTTTGCTTCCATCAGCCAAAGTTATCAGGAAGCCCGCCAGGTTTTGGATCTGAACGCCCGCCAAAGCAGTGAATTCACCTTTTATGATGAATTGGGCGTTTTCCAGCTGATCATGAATTTAAAAGATAAAGACCAGCAATTAAAAAACTTTATCCATCAACATTTGGGACCGGTCATCGAACACGACCAGAAAAGAAACAGCCATTTGCTCTACACGCTCAAAGTTTACCTGGATCACAACGGATCCAAAAAAGCAGCCGCCGACCATCTGTACATCGCACGCCAATCGCTCTATTACCGGTTAGAGAAACTTCAAGAATTATTGGGGGACGGCTTTTTGACCACAGAAAATCAGCTGACGCTGCAGACCGCGTTGAAAGCATGCCAGTTGATCTATCCGGAATTACTGACAAGCCGTGGCGAAAACACGAAAAAATAGCTTCCCGAAAACAACCGGACGCGTCCTTTGGTCCCCTGTGGAATCCAAAAAACGCGTCCGTTTTTCTCCGGATGATCGGAAACTGCTTGTCCGTTGTTAAACTTTGGACAACGGAATGAGTTCCCAGCCGTTTTTCATACTCAACCGTTCCTCCGACACGGCCACGATCATTTGTTCAAAGATGCCTTGCCAGTTTAGCTGCGGTCTGACCAAAAGACGGCGGGCAATCAGGACATTATCCATCGCCAGCATGATTTTCCCGGGAGAATGCCTCATGCTCAAACGTTCGATCCCGGAATCGCGAAAAATTTCCGTCTCCCCTTTCAATGAATTCATCAAAATGTCCCGGTAATACAAAAGCAACACATCCAACAAAAACCAAGCTCTCTCTTCCTTCACTTCATCCAACAGCCACGATTCGGAAAGGGTGAGCAATGCATCTGGACTGCCTGACAAAATCCGGCCCCCCCACTCTTTCACCTGATGCACCACGGACGCATAGTGTTTGATTTTCCCGTCGTCATACGCTTCGCCATCCGTTTCCAATGAACCGGAAAGTCGGGCAAAGACGCCGGCAAGTTCCTCCGGAATCCCCTTTTTCAAAAGCTGTTCTTTTTTGACCGATGGCGGAATCTCGGAAAAACGGACCAATTGGCAACGGGATTTGATGGTTGGAATCACATCGGACAAATGCCTGGTGATGAGAATGACCACCATGGCGGATTGCGGTTCTTCCAAAAATTTCAACAAGCTGTTGGCGGCTTCATCCCTCATTTTTTCGGCTTCCTCGATGATGGCGAACCGGGTCACGCCTTCCGGGGCGCTGTAACGAAAACGCGATTGCAACTGTCTCAACTGCGCAATTTTGATTACATTTCCCTCCGGAAGGATCTTCAACACTTCCGGATGATTGCCTTGCGCAATTTGAATGCAAGAAGGACACCGGTCGCAGGCATCCGCTTCATTCCGTTCACAATTGGCGGCTTTGGCCAGTTCCAAAGCCATTTCTCTTTTCCCCGTGTTTTTGGGGCCGTAAAAAATATATGCATGCGCCAACCGGTTTCGTTGGATCGCGTTTTTCAGCACCTCTGCCAGATGAGGTTGCAGGGAATTTTCAAAAGACATGGCAACGCCTCCCCGCGCGAACATTCTCTTCATTCATCTTTGCATTTTCCACGCACAAAAATCAAGCGATCATTAAAAAGATCCGCACATGGCCTCCGGGAGACAACCATCCATTGAACCCGCCCGTTCCCGGATCGACAAAACCCGTTGGCATTTGGCAGAATTCTCTTTGTTTCCGATAAAAACCAAGCACTTTTTTGTTTTGTATTGATAAATTTTAGTAACCCGAAATATTATTGCTTAAGCCGGAACCAGCGGAGCAAAGAAACCTTGATTCGCGGAAAAGACGATCGGTACAATCTAATTAGCGGCCTGCACAGCTGAATTCCACCCAAAACAAACCGCAACAATCCATGCAAATTTATGATAAAACTACAATGGGACCTGATTAAACAACATAGAAAGGAAATGAATTATGCCTTTTTTACGTTTTAAAGGTTTTCCGAAGGAAACCCTGAAGCAATTGGCCCCGCAAATTGTCACCGACTTTGCCAAAATGGCACAAGTCCCTGAAGAAAAAGTAAAAATTGAATTGCTTCAGGTCGAACCGATTATCCAGTCACCGCGTTCACTGGAAATCCTGATGTTTCCCCGGGACAAAAAAGTGCATGACCAATTGGTTGCCAAACTCCATCAATTATTGGAAGAAAAAGGTTTTTCAAATACACACATTTTTTTCATTCTCCTCTATCCCTCCCTCTATTACAAGAACGGACAACCTCTGGAGAACATTCCTTCTCCCCCCTTCCTGCATTCATACTGAGGAGCATCGATCCGGTCAGCTCGCCTGGTATCACAGGTGAGCTGATTTTTTGCCCATATATTCATATAAAATATAAATTTCTTTTTATATCTAATATTATTTTTCTTGCAAACAGAAAGCCGAACCCCGTATACTGAAAGTACTTTAAGGAGGTTATTGAATGAAAATTGCATTGGTCACAGACAGCACCTGTGATTTACCCTGTGAAATGGTTGAAAAACTCAACATTCACGTTGTCCCGCTTCGCATCCATTATTCCGGCGGAGAATTCCGCGATGGAATCGATATCACTTCCCGGGATATCATAAACCGCCTCGAACACGAAGTCCCCAAAACATCCATGCCTTCCCCCGAAGATATCACCCGGATCTATCACTCTTTACAAGAGCAGGGATATACCCACTGCATCGTTCTGACAGTCTCCGCTTCCCTCAGTGGCACCCACAACACCTTCCGTTTGTGTGCACAAGAGATTTCCGGCATGAAGATCGATGTCATTGATTCCAAAGGGGTTTCTTGGATACTGGGATTTTTGGTGCTGGAAACGGCCCGGCTGATCCAAAAAACAAAGAATTATGAGGAAATCATCCGGAAGATCCACGAAACCAAAGAAAAAATTAAGGCCTATTTTATCCTGGACACGCTCCAATACGTGCAAAAAGGCGGGCGAATCGGGAAAGTGGCCAAGTCTCTCGGATCGATGCTTTCCATCAAACCCGTCATCACTTTTGATTCGGAAGGAAAACTGCACACGCACTCGGTGGCACGCGGAAAAAAACAAGCCCTCAAAAAGCTGATGGTCCCCGTTTACGAGCATCTGTCTTCCACACGCGCCCGGATTGCCGTGTTGCACACCCAAGCTGAAAAGGAAGCCGAAGCGCTGTTGAATCAAGTGAAAAACGCCGGAAATGTTTCCGAAACTTATCTGGGATGGATCAGCCCCACTCTGGCAGTCCACGCCGGCCCCGGTTTGCTGGGCATCGTCATCCATCCCCAGGATTGACATGACCTCATCCACTTTCTGTGTTTTCAGGAGTGGATGTTTTTTGCACAAAAAAAGGGCGGGTCCCCTCTCAACTATATTTTTGCAGATAATGTGTCATCGCCATTAAAGGCCAAACATACGGATAGCTGTGGTAATACACATAAAACTGCCCGGAAAGACCCGCTCCCGCCGGATAAGACCATTCTTCCCCACGTTTCTCCATCATTTCCAACAAACAAGCCATCCCCTTTTCAATCGCCGGTGTCGGATGGTCATGGTAGGCGATCAAAGCATCCAATGCCCAAGCCGTTTGCACCGGAGTCGAAAACGAAAGGGGAACAAACCGGTCCTCCGCATCACTGTAACAAGATTCTCCCCATCCCCCGTCGGGACGTTGCTTGGAGAGTAAAAACCGAATCCCTTTTTGCACGGAAACATGGGTTTCGGGCACTCCCACCGCAGCCAGTCCTTTCAGCGCCGCCCAAGTTCCATAAATATAGGAAACGCCCCATCGGCCAAACCAAGAACCGTCGGAATTCTGGTGATGATAAAGCCAACTCCATGCCCGCCTGACTTCGGGGCGGTCGATGGTCCAGCCAAGCTCCGATCCCAAAAAATGCAAAACGCGTCCGGTCAGATCCGCAGTGGACGGGTCGCCCCAAACTCTTTTTTCATTGCGGGCAGGCAACAACTTGAGCCACATCTTGTTCGTGTTTCGTTCAAAAGCAGGCCATCCGCCATCCCGGTTTTGCATGCTCAACAACCATTGCAATCCCCGTTTCCATTCATCCTGCGCCCAGCCTTCCCGGACAGCCGGAGCAATTGCATGCAAACATTGAACCGTATCATCCACATCCGGATTGATCGTATTGGTGTCGGAAAATCCCCATCCGCCCGGAATCGCATAACGATTCTTTAAACACCAGTCTCCGCACGATGTATGCTGTTTTAACAAAAGATAATTTCTTCCTTTCTGTATCACACCATGCCCGGGCGAAAGGCCCGCATTTTGCAATGCCGTCATCACCAGGGAAGTGTCCCAAACCGTCGAAGTTGCCTCCTGCAAATGAGCGCCCTCTTGAAGAGGAAAAATCATCCGGTCCAATCCTTCCATTGCCTTTTGGATCAACGGATGATCAGGCGGATAGTCGAGAGACAACAAAGCAAAAATCATCAAAAAGGTACTGGTCATATAACTGTACAGCGTCCCGTCTTCTTCAATGCGGGAAAGCAAAAAGTTCTCTCCCCAGTAAAGGGCCCGCTGATGGACATTCTTCTTAAAAAACGTGGAATAAGCCGTTGTTTCCACCGCGGGAAGCAAATCCTCTTTGGTCCAAAAATAATCCGGGTGCATGCGTTCCATATACGTCCGAAAAGAAGAAGGCAACCAGTCTTCCACTTCCCGATAACCTTTGAGATGAATGTAAAAATCCTGATCGGACGCCAACATGACGGGAGCGATGTGAACACGCGCATATCCCACGAAATCAAAAAAATTGACAGGGCTTGCGGCCGGCAACAGAAAAAACTCAACCGGCAGTTTGGTGATGCGCGACCAACTCCGGTGCCCAAGCAATGCCAGAACCACTTGCGTCAAGGAGCCCGCTTTCGTTTCCATGCCGCGGGAAAGCAGGAAGTCGCGCGCTCTTTTGAGCGAAGGATCATCGGGCGTTTTCACCCCGGAATACAAAAGCGCAAGGGAGGCATCCAAAGTGGCGGAAACATTCCCTTCCTTCTCATCCGGAAACGCTTTCCAGGTTCCATCACCGGTTTGTTTGTCCAGAATACGTTCCAAAACCGGCGCCAAGGTGCCGGGGTCAGGACGCTTTAACACTTGATGCAACAGGACATAATACGCGTCGGTCCCAATTCCATTTTCAAAGCAAAACGGCCACGTTCCATCCGGGTTCTGTTTTTGGATCAACTCTTTTTTCAACCGGTGAATCATCGCTTGAACATGAAGAATCCATTGACTTTGCATCGCACTGCTCCTTCATTCCTGCTAGTTAAAACATATTCAGGGCGCGATGACAAATGACTAAAATTTGAGAATGGAATTTTCCATGATATTTTCCTGATTTTAGAGTAAAAATCTATTCCGTTTCCTGATAGAATAGAGATTACGATCAACATCGATTGCAGGAGGAAGGTTCGTGATGAAACGGATCAACAATGTGATGGTTCCGGTGGGCAAAAACGTAAAAGCGGTCGACAAAGAACGGCAGTTAAAGCTCCTGCTTCAATTTCCGCTGGTCGAAGAATTCAGGAAGCAACATCCTGAACTTCCGACAGAAGTTTATCAGCGTTCTTTCTCCTTCCTTCAGCAATTTGTGATGGAACGTTCCAATTGCCAACAATGTCCGGGGCTGGACCGATGCCCCAACATGATGAAGGGACATTACCCGGAACTGGAAGAGTATGGCGGTTATCTGGACTTGACCATGCATGAATGCAGCAAATGGAAAGCGGAAAAACAAAAATCGCTGATTCAAAGCCATTACATCGCCAAAGAAATTCAACAATCGACGTTTGAGCAGATTGACTACGACCACCCGGAACGGAACAAAGCCATTTTGACCGCCATGGATTACTGCATCAGTTTCAAAGAATCCCCTCTTTCTTACGGCCTGTATTTATACGGGGCGTTTGGGGTGGGCAAAAGCTACATTGCCGGTGCGATCACCAATGAATTGGCCAAACACAACATCTCTTCGATCATGGTTCATTTCCCCGCCTTGGTCGAAGAATTGAAAGCATCCATTGCCGATAATCAAATCAGCCGGAAAATCGAGGCGTTAAAAACCACGCAAGTCCTGATCCTGGACGATATCGGCGCCGAGTCCTTGACCCCCTGGCTGAGGGACGAAGTGCTTTCCGTCATTTTACAAAGACGGATGACGGACCAACGGCCGACCATCTATACATCCAACATGACATTGGATGAGTTGGAAGAACACTTCAGCTATACGGCAAAAGGCGGATGGGAAATTTTAAAAGCCAAGCGGTTGATGGAACGAATTCGTCCTTTTGTGCAACCGGTGTTGGTTCAGGGACGAAACCGGCGCTATCCCGCTGAATGAAAAACCTTCATCAAAAAACCCCTTTCCCGTGAGAAGGAGCTTTCTGATGAAGGTCACAACAAAGAGCGGAGCCATATTTCTGTCATGAATGCCCAAATCAGCCCTTTGGTCGACAACATCAGCAACCGCTGGTGTTCCAGGCATTCTTTCAGCCGTTCACAATGGATGATTCCCCAATCCGCCAAGATCGAGTCTTCATCCAGCAATTCTTTGACTTGTTCCCGGTGCTTCAGCAAAAAACGGGCCTCCATCGGCAACACCCGGTACTGCCGGGGCACATAGGCAATCACTTCACCCGGCAGCCAATCAAAAAACGCCTGTCTCAACACCGGTTTTTCGATCCATTGCCCCCCGCGAAACAGCACTTTCATTTCAGAAGGCAGGGAAATGGCGATTTCCATCAGTTTTCTGCTGACAAAGGGAAACAACATGTTCATTTGATGCGGGGACAATTGATGCAACTGAATAAGGGACTCCTTGTCCCGGTTTAATGAATACCCCATCGCTTGCCGGGCACTGGTTTTTTCTTTCAGCGAGCCTAGATAATTTTTGGCTTCTTTTGCCGCCTTGTCGGTAAAAAAAAGCGGAATCGGGATGTCTTCCGGATGATTGGCCCACGTCGGGCGAAGCATTCCCAGCTTTTCCATCAGCCGTCTGGATAACGTTTTGTTCCATATCCGCTTGGAAAAGCGTCCGGTTCCGTCATAGCCGAAAATATAGTCGCCAAAATACCCGGAAGCAAGCAGGTTGATCCCGTCCTTTTGGCTTTGCCTGCGGGCTTCTTTGATCATCAGGTAATCCAAGCCGGGATACGGCAAATAAAATTGGTTGGCATCTTTTGTTAACGCCTTCAAATCCCCCGGTTCAAGGATAATGAGCGGGACATTCGCCAATCGTGTCACCTTTTCCGCGCTGAAACGGACCTTGGACTTTTCGCCGCGCCATCCCCAATGATACGCAACGACCGGGATCTGGCAGGATTTTAACATCATGAGAATCGCCGAGGAATCAATGCCTCCGCTCAGCAAAACCCCCACCCGGTCGGCCGGTTCAATCCGGTCCTGGATCGTTTGGGTCAGGATTTCGATCACCAAATCCGCCGCTTGGTCCCATTTTAACTTGGCATAATCCGGCCGGGGACGCAATTGGTCAAACAGGGTCATCTCTTCATTCTCCCGGTGGACGCGGATCATGTGCCCGGCCGGCAGCTTTTTGATATCCCGAAAATAGGTCTGGGATGGCTCCTGGACTTCCGCAAAACAGGACCCCACCAGTTCTTCCTTTTTCACTTTGGACAAATAGGGACGGTCTTCTCCCAGTACCTGTTCAATCCGGGTGGACCAAAAGATCTGCCGCCTGGTCCGGCGCAGATAAAGGGAATATTTACACAACAAACTTCGGTAAATCAATCCGGTTCTTTCTTTCCTTTCAAAATAAACGACAATAAAAGCACCGTCGATTTGTTTTAAAAAACCGGGCCCTTCTTTCAACAATGTTTTGAATTCTTTTTTGGCCTCATGCCAGTTGTTGTTTTGGATCAGCTTCATCAAAGGTTCCAACCGGGGCGGATAACCCCAGACCTCACCGTAAAATTGGAAAAAACTCTGAAAAAAACCGAAATCAATGAATCCCTGGATCGGATCAAATTTTCTCAATGGACGTCAAACCTTTCCGGAATACGCTTAATTTCTCGAAAGTGCCATTCAACCTCCCATGATTCATTCAGGGGAATCTGCCGGAGTTCAACCCAGACATGCAAATTTTCAATCACATGGTCGTCACTTTTTTCCCCCAACACCATTTGCGCCGGAATCCCCAACTTTTTAAGAGACGCACACAATGACAGGGAACGGAGGAAAGAATCAATTTTTCCCGCATTCAACAGGGACACCACAAATTGCGACCAGACCATCACCCGCCTGGCGAACAAAAATTCCGCCAACGGATTTTTAATGCGCACGGGATCTTTGCATCGGATCGACTTGAGCCGGTCCATGGCTTTGTTTAAACCGTAAATCCGGTAAATCAAAAGCATCCAAACCGAAATCACGATCACCCGGAGCAACCGCTTGAACGGTAATGGAGGAACTTTGGCCGCCCGGTCCTTGGCAAACAAAAGAACAAAATACAGATTCACCCAAGAAAGCCTCCAATCCATAAAAAAAGCACAGTATTCCCGAACCCCTACTGTACTTTTCCTCTCACTTATCACTCTATCTGTCAACGGTTTGGCATGATTCAGCCATCAAGAAAAATCCCCCAGTTAATTCCATTTTAATGCAAATTTTTACATCTTTCAATAAACAACTCCTTTCAGCGGACGCTTGCAGCCATGGATGTTAAAAAAGGCGGAAGAATGAAAGCGTTGCCTCCGGGAGGACGTGAAAGTCCTTTCCAGGGCAACGCTTCAGCTTTGTTGAGGTGTAAACAGGTTCTCTCTCATTTTTTCCGCCGTGCATCCTTGTTTTTGATGGTTCTATGAAATGACGTGCCATCGCACAAGCACGAGAAATTTTACATTCCATCAATATGATAAAATCATTACGTTCCAAAAATGTCAAAGGAGCGTCCGGTAATGATTTTTTTGCCGTCTTCCATCTCCACCTGGATGACATCGATCAACGGAAGTTGAATTTCCAACCCGTCACCCGTCGACAATTTCACCATTTTGATGCGGTGCTCCGGTTTGTGCTCCACGTAACAAATCACACGGATTTCTTCTTTTTCCTGAAAATTGGTTTCATCTCGCAAATATTCGATTTGCGAACGTTGTCTCAATTCCGACAAAAATGGTCCGACCTTTTCCTTTTGGCCTTCAACCTGCACCTTCAACATAAGCAACTCCTCCCAAAATTTTGCGGTGTTTCAACCACTGAAACCAATCGGCATCTTCCTGACTATAGTTTATAAATCTATTTCTTACATTGCAAATCGATACAAAATTACTAATAATAGAAGGAATTTTGCAGATTTGTGCCAAACTAGATAAATAAATAAAAATAAAGCAAAAATGTTCACTCAGATTTTGCATATTTGCATGAAAAGCAACAAAAAAACAACCGAAAATAAACAAAAATTTTTTTATTTGCGGAGGTGAGTTCGTTGCTCCCTCTTGACCATGAGAATGCGGGGCGTGTCATTCGGAAAAGGCGGAAGGATTTGGGGCTCAGGCAAAGCGATTTGGTGGATAACATGATCAAACTCCATACCATCCGCAAAGTCGAAAAAGGCGAAGTGGTGAATGAGGATATATATCTGCACATATGCAACAAGCTGGATCTGGACATCAAGCAGTTATCCAAGTCTTATGATGACGAGAAGGAACGCGAAGAACAATTGAAATTCAAATTATTCGCGATCGAGCATGACATCGACATGGCGGGTCCGGACAAAGGTTTGGAAGAACTCAGGAAAACCGAGATTGACAAAAACTCCCCCTTGCTTCCCACATACCTCTTTTTAAAAGGAAAATGCATTGCCCGGAAAAAACATTGGAAAAAAGCACAGGCCCAATTTTTGAAAACGTTGAGCACACTGAAACAGTATCCCGATTGGAAATCAACCAACGTGCAAGCCGCAACCTACAATGAACTGGGCCGTTGTTGTTATTATTTGAACAATATCGAACAAGCCCTCCATTATATTGAAAAAGGGTTGGAATCCTATGACCCCTCCGGTGAACGCGAATATGTCGTGTACCATTTAAAAATGAGCAAAGTGATTTACCTTGAAAAATTAAACCGGAATGAAGATGCTTTCCGCACCTTGGAAGATATGTGGAAAGAAGTCGACAATATCGAGAGCATCGAGATCCGCAGCAGTATGTATGAAGTGCACGCCACCTTGCTCAGCAAACAGGAACTGCATGAAAAGGCTATCGAATATGCCACCAAAGGCCTGCATCTGGCCCGTGTGGACCAAAATGTGGACCGCGCGTTTGAGCTCTGGACGGCGCTCGGGGATTGTTATCAAAACATGGGGGATTATTACAAAGCAGAAGTTGCATTTCGCACAGCATTAAAACTAGAAAAAAAAATCGGAAAAAAAAATATGTTGGTATCTACCTATACGAAACTAGGTATGCTATACTTAAAAACAAAAAAAATCCCCTTCGCACAAAAAGCTTTGCAGAATGCCGTACAAACAGGACAAAAAACAAACGATGCTTTAAAATACTGCAATGCTCTCATTGCTCTGGGCGATTGCTACATGCGCCAAAACAAAAACGGCGATGCACGCAAATGCCTGCAAAAAGCACTCACGATCTCCGAAAAACATGCACTCAAAATCCTTGAACCGGAAATCCTCGTCAAACTTGCAAAATGTTGCGAAGAGGAAGATCCTGTCACTTATGAAAAATATAAAAACAGATTTTTTCAAACTTACTGCCAATTACTTGAAAAAGGCGAGGGAAAATTGTAACCCCTTTCCCTTCCTTTTCCTAGAAAGGAGGGATCCGGATGAAACGCCTTTTCGGCGGAGAACCGCCCGCTGTTTGATCGTACTTTTCCAATCCAATCTTAATCTTAAGGAAGGGAGTTTAACACAATGACTTTTCTCTTTGACGGAGAACCGCCTGCCGTATAATTCCAAACCAAGCCAACTTTTCTTTTTGCCTGAATGATCACAAAATTCGCGCAGCCATTTGGGGGAATGGCTGCTTTTTTTATTTGATCTTTATAGAAAGTTTATATTAATTTTACAGAATTGTCAATGTTCTCTACCCTTTCCCAGACCGGATTGGAAAAGTACCGGTCACTATATTATTCGTAACCCGGTTCGAATTTGCATCCCTTCTCTTCCACTTTTTTTGAGAAATTTGCCATAGTCTTTTCAATTGAATTCACCACAGGCATTCAGTATGATAAAATCATTGCTTGATCATAGGGAAGGGAAGTACCATGTTGAAAAAAACTCTGCTGATTGTTTGCACACTCCTTCTTGCATCCGGTTGTTCAGTCTTCGCCGATTACCAGCTTTCACACCAACTGGTTGAGTCGATCGAACAGTTGGTCGTGCAACACAATGACACTGAACATACCCGGAACAAGATGGAAACGTATTATAAAAACATGGAAAAAAGCATGAACCAATTTCAACGCAGCATTCAAGAAACGGGAAAAGCCGATCCCAATGAGTTAAAAGCGCTCTTAAGCGATATGGACCAAGTGATCGCTGAACTTCGCAACTATCAAACAGAAGAAGAAAAAGCCCTGAAGCAACTGGACCAATTGATGAAAAAAGCGGAAGAAATGTCCGGTGACAAAGGTCAGATGGCAAAGGACACCTTAAATTTGTTTAAACAGCTGGTTCAGCGTGAATCCAGACTGGCCGAAGTGAATATCGGGATTTTGACGGCGAATAAAAATTACTACACCGCCATCGCCAAGAAAAATACGCCTCCCAAAGACCAATTTGAATCGTTAAATCAGGAAAGAAAGAAATTGGAGAAAGAAACGGAAACGCTCATTCAAAAATTTAATCAGTCTTGGGGCCGCTTCAGCGAGGAAGTCACAGGACAGCCTTTGAATAAAAGCAACAGCAATCCATCCTTATAATCCGTTTTGCCTGCCTTTTCTCTCCACGATGCAGAGAAAAGGCTTTTTTGTATGCAGGTGATCATATTTTTCAAATCCTTCCAAAAAAGAGGGAGACGCCGCTTTCGGCCACTCCCTTTTGACACAGCGGAAGGGACCGGTCGGCTGCGACGGTCCCTTTGATCATAATAAGCAAACCGGTTTTTAAACTTTGACAATCTGTTTTCCCAGGTTCTCTCCGTGAAACAGCCCCAAAAAGGCATCGACGGTGTTTTCGAATCCTTCCACAATGTTTTCTTTATATTTCAGCCGGCCGGCATTTACCCATTCTGCCAACTGCTTTAACCCTTCATCAAATTTGTCGGCGTAATCGGAAACGATAAATCCTTTCATCAAAGCGCTTTTAATCAACAATTGCGGCTGGATTCTCGGTCCGATATCCGGTTTTTCCAGATTGTACAGGGAGATTTGTCCACAGAGCGGAATCCGGGCCTGATGATTTAATAATGAAAGGACTGCATCGGAAATGTTCCCACCCACGTTGTCAAAATAGATGTCCACCCCGTCGGGACAAGCTTTTTTCAGTTCTTCCCGGATGGAGTCCGTCTTTTTATAGTTAATCGCGGCATCAAAACCCAATTCGTTCTTCAAAAATTCCACTTTCGTCCCGGAACCGGCAATCCCGACCACTCGGCAACCCTTGATTTTGGCAATTTGTCCCACGGTCATGCCGACGGCTCCAGCGGCACCGGAGACCACCACCGTTTCCCCTTCCTTGGGCTGTCCGATTTCCATCAGTCCAAAATAAGCGGTAAGCCCCGGCATGCCCAAAACGCCGAGAGCGGTGGAAATCGGAGCCAGATCCGGATTCACCTTGGTCAATTCATCTTCCCCGGCCACGGCAAATTTCTGCCAACCGTAATTGCCGAGGACAATCTCTCCTTCATCAAACAGTTTGGATTCCGATGCAATCACCTCACCGACCACTCCGCCGGTAATCACTTCATTCAGCCGGTAAGGCGGTACATACGATTTTTGGTCGTTCATTCTCCCGCGCATGTAAGGATCGACGGACAGATATAACGTCTTGACCAGAACCTCTCCGCTTGACGGTTGAGGAATCTCCTCTTCCACCCATGCAAAATCTTCAGGCACCGGCATTCCTTGAGGACGTCTGGCCAGCAAAATTTTTTGGTTTCTCTCTTTCCCCACGGATAACTCCCCCTTCATTCGACATTTAATAACGATATTATTCCCGCAACCTGTTTCATTCAAACGGCTTTTCAAATAAAATGAAAATGAGAAGGGATGTGATGACCGCGATGCAGCCGATTCGTTGCCTTGAGTGCTACAAACAGCGTCCGGGCGGCCGTTGTGACTTTTGCCCGCTGCACCGGAAAAACCGCGACAAGTATCAAGCATTGGGAGACGGATGGTATTTGCCGAAAGAAGAGAAGCAACCTGTTGAATCAGATCACCTCTCTTCTCGCAAATCCCCACCAAGCCAAGAAAATAAACAAGACATAGTGAACCGCAAGCATCACCAATGAGAAGCCCAAGGTCATCCCGTCAAATGCCGGGAATCCTCCAAAAATATAATTCGCCAAATCCACATTCGCAAAGAGAAGATATTTTCCCCATTGGACATCGAACCCCCGGAGCAATTCCACCCAAAAATACCCGGTGAAATACAGAAACAGGGTAAGTCCGATGGACAGCGAATTTTTGGTTGTCAAGGCCGAAATCGCAAAAGCCATGGTCACCATCATCACCATTTCCACCCACTTGCATCCGTAGATCACCAGGGCACGCGCCAAAAGCATCCCCGAATCTCCCCGGACAGGTGAACCGAAAAAAACCCATCCGTACAAGGCGGAAGTCCCCGCCAGCAACAAAACCCCTGCCAGCAACAAGAGTAAAACCGAGGCATACTTGGACAACAAGATTTTCAAACGGGAAACCGGGCGAATCCAAAGATACGTCATCGTCCCCCAGGCATATTCACTGCTGACGGCATCCGCGGCAATGATCAAAGCAAACAATTCCACCACCGGCAAAAGAAAAGTGTTCGTAAGAAAAAATCCCCAGACATCTTCCTTGATGCCGCTTACGGATTGCAAAAACAAACAGACAAACGCCATGACAAATCCGGCAAGCAAAAGAATTATAAAGAAAACCGATGTACGGGTCCTCAGAAAAATTTTCATCAACTCATTATGTACAAGCCGGTTCCAGTGGACCATCCGCTTCACCTTCAATCATTTCCAAATACTGATCTTCCATGGTCTGATGAACCACCCCGATTCCGTAAACTTTGACTCCTTGTTTCATTAATTCGGCAGTGAACTCCGGAATTTGTCCTTTTTTTAACATGATTTCAAATCCCTTGGGGACAGGCACAAATTCCTTTTCCCAATTCAATTCTTGTAAGGCGGTTTTCACGTTTTCCAGCGAATCCACTTCAAAACGGACCCAACCTGCCTCCGCTTCCTTGTCCGGTTCTCTCTTTAGCGAGCGGACCGCCACGCATTTTCCCGCATTCATCACCGCAAACCGGTCACACATCCTCTGCATTTCCGACAACAAGTGTCCGGATATGAGCACGGCCGTTTTTTGTTCCCTTGCCAGCTTGCCCAATAAATCGCGCAACCGGCGGATTCCTATGGGATCGAGACCGTTGACGGGCTCATCCAATATCAACAGGCGGGGCTTGGGAAGAATCGCCTGTGCCAATCCCAAACGTTGTTGCATGCCCGGGGAAAAGGTATGCACCGGATCATGAACGGAATCGCCAAGATCCAGGAAAGCGATTACTTCATCGATCCGCTCTTTTTCGACATCCGGCATCATCCGCGCAAAAAGGCGTAAATTTTGATACCCGGTTAAAAAGGGATACCACTTGGGACGTTCCACAATGGCGCCGACCGGCCGGATCGCCTTTTGAAATTGGGTGCGGACTGAATATCCGTCAATGAACACATCTCCCTGATCCAACTTCATCAAACCGACAATCAACCGGATCAACGTTGTTTTTCCCGCACCATTCGGGCCAAGCAAGCCAAACACCTCTCCCGGGTAAACATCAAAAGAAACTTGGTCAATCACCTTTTGTTTTGCAATCGATTTGGATATATTTTTGATCTCAAGTATCGGTTGCCGGTCCATGTTTTTCTCTCCTTCATCCAACGGCCTTGTCTTTCAAATTGTAACAAAACCGCACAGAGTGACAAGGAAACGTTTGATGAACGAACCAAACAAAAACACCGCTCTCAAAGGAACGGTGCCGGATAAAAAATTTTGCCGCTTATCTTTCCAACACCGGGTAACAGCTTTTCAGCTCAGAAATGCCATCCTGTTGATGGATGGAGGCAAGTACCCGGTTTAAATCGGCTTTGACCGCTTCATGTGTCACCAAAATAATTTCCGCACGGTAACCTCCGTTATAAGGTTTTTGAATCACTTGCTCCATGGAAATGTGGTTTTCCGCAAACAGTTGAGTCAGCCGGGCCAGCACTCCCCGCTCATCGGCCACCACCAGCCGCAAGAAATATTTTGATCCTTTCTCCTGGTCGGTTTTTAATCGTTTGGTTTCATAAGGCGCCACCATTCTTTGCCCGTTGACGCCCAGTTTCATATTCCGGATAATCGTCACAAGATCAGACACCACGGATGTCGCCGTCGGCAAAGAACCTGCCCCCGGGCCGTAAAACATGGTTTCCCCGACCGCTTCCCCTTCGATCAAAATGGCATTATTCACCCCGTCGATGGAAGCGAGCGGATGTTTTTGGGACAGGAATGTCGGTTGAACGCTCACTTCGACCTTATCGTGGTCCCGTTTGGCCAAACCCAGCAGTTTTAATTCATAGCCCAGATCTTTGCCCAACTCGATATCCTCCATGGAAACTTTTGTAATCCCCCGCACATCCACTTCATCCGGATGGACAGCGATGTGGAAACCCAGCGTGGACAAGATGGACATTTTATATGCCGCATCCCACCCGTTCACGTCGGAAGAAGGATCGGCTTCCGCATACCCCAGCTTTTGCGCCTCTGAAAGAGTGTTCTCAAAGCTTGCTTTGTTTTGGCTCATCTTGGATAAAATGTAATTGGTCGTCCCGTTGACCACTCCCATGATCTTGTGGATCCGGTCGGAGGAAAAGCTGTCCATTAAAGCCCGCAAAATGGGAATCCCGCCGGCCACACTGGCCTCGTAATAAACATCGCATTGATTTTCCTGTGCCACCCGCAAAATCTCCGCCCCATAAAGAGCCATCAAATCCTTGTTCGCAGTAACCACATGTTTTTTCCTTTTCAGAGCCGTAAGAATATATTCCTTTGCCGGTTCAATGCCCCCCATCACTTCAATCACCACATCAATTTCCGGATTTTCAATCACTTCCCCCGGATGAAGGGTCATTTGATCCGGATTCACATCGGTTTCCCTTTTTTTGTGCAGGTCTTGCACAAGGACTTTATGAATTTCCACATGCAGCCCGGTCTCTTTATACAGATCCTGTTGATGATCCGAAATAATCCGCACGACCCCTTGTCCGACAGTTCCCAATCCCAATAGACCCACTTTGACGGCTTGTCTTACCATATTCTCCCTCCCGCTTGATGTAAACAATGGACAAAAGAAGGTTTTGTCCTCCGTATAAATACATATGTTTTCCGTATGGAGACAGTATAACGAATTCAAAAAAAATTAGCAACCGATATGAAAAAGAAAAAACAGGAGATGATGGTTTCTTCTTAATATTGTCATTTTTTTCTCTTATAAATTTGATAAGATTACTATATACAAGATCATGAAAGCGTTTTTTTGGCATAAAGAGAAAAAAACCGGCGAAGTCCTTGTCTATTTCAATAAGGGGGTTCTTTCGCTTATGATGTTTAAAACCTTATTGGCCAAAATGGGGAAGGGCGGAGCACAGACAGACTTGATTCTGGAAAAGGATCGAGTGCATTTGGGAGATCAAGTGAAGGGAAAATTATTGGTTCGCGGAGGCATCATTGATCAAGAAATCCACCAGATCGCGACCGATCTGATGATTCATATCCGGATGGAACAACAAGTGCATTCCTATTCCATTGCATCATTCCCGTTTCATTCTCCATGCTCTGTTCGTCCCTCGGAAGAAATCACGTTTCCTTTTTCTTTTCGACTGCCTGCAAACCTGCTCGTTTCCGGTTATACCGTCTCCTATCAATTTGTCACCCGGCTGGAAGTGGGTACCGGTGAGAAATACACAAAAACCGATCCGGTCATTATCACCCCGCCCCGTTCTTTTCAACCTTTGTTAAATGCTTTGGAGCAATTGGGGTTCCATGAAAAATACGGCTCCCGCAGCTATGATGGAAAAATGCAAACGTTTGAATTTAATCCCACTGCTTTTTTGAAAAAGAAAGTCCGTGAATTAGAAATGGCTGTTGCCATCGGAAAGGAAACGGTTTATATGTTGGTACAACTGCCATCTCTGGCGGCTTGCCGGGAAATCAAGTTGAAACGCGAATGGTTCAATCAACCGGAACGGCTGAAAAACTTTTTGCAGGCATCTTTATGGGAAATGGTGTATTATCCGGAGCACTGTCAACAAAGCAAAGAAATGTTTTATAAAAAATACTGTTCTCTCCCCGGGTCCATCGGCGCTTTTGCCGGAGAGTGGTCGGAGCATTATGAACACCCGGACTGGGTGATCAATCAGAAAAAGGCTTGACGACGAATCCATCGCCAAGCCTTTTTTGCAATCATGATTCCAATGGAGCTTTCTCCATGGCATCTTCTTGATGTGGTTCCTTTGAATCCAGCGGAGAGACAATGATCCGGGAAATACGCAACTGATCCATCTCTTTGACGGTAAACACCCACTTGTCAAACGATACTTGATCCCCTTCCTCCGGCACTTTATCCAGCTCGGAGAAAAGCCAACCGCCGATGGTGTCATTATCCGGATCCTCGATCGAAATGTTGAAATGTTCATTGACATCCTCGATCAACAAGCTGGCATCGATCAATGTGTCTTCTCCGACTTTTTGGATCAACGGCAGTTCGTTATCAAATTCATCTTGGATTTCTCCAAAGATCTCTTCAATGATATCTTCGGTTGTCAACAATCCTGAGGTTCCGCCGTATTCATCCACAACAATCGCCATTTCCACGCGATTCTTTTGCAAGTTATGGAAAATATCCTTTAACTCCATGGTTTCCGGCACCACCACCACCGGGCGGATGATTTGGGAAATATCCGGCTTTTCCCCTTCCGCAATGTATTTATAAATATCACGGATGTGCACTATCCCTTTGATATCGTCTTTATCCTGACCGCAAACCGGGAAGCGGGTATGATGGTTTTCTTTTATGATTTCAAAATTTTCTTCAAACGAATTTCCTTCAAAAAGGCAAACCATTTTCACCCTTGGTACCATAACTTCCCTGGCGATTCTTTCCGTAAAGTCAAAAACGTTATCAAACAACGTCAATTCGGTTTTGTCAATCACTCCGCTTTTATGGCTTTGCGCGATCAGCATCCGGATTTCTTCTTCCGTATGCGCTTGCTGATCCGCTTTTCCATCGACACCGATTATTTTCAACGCCAAATTGGCTGAAGAGTTCAAAATAAAGATGAAAGGCTTAAACAAATTGTAAAACCAATTGAGCGGTGTTGCCGTCCATAAGGTTGTTTGCTCCGACTGGCGGATGGCCAGGGATTTTGGAGCCATTTCCCCCAAAACAATATGCAAAAATGTGATGATCAAAAATCCGATCACCGCGGAAATGGTATGAATGACCCAGCCGGGCATGCCGAAGTAAGCAAGCACCGGTTCAATCATTCTTGCAATGGCTGGCTCACCAACCCATCCCAATCCAAGCGAAGCCAAGGTGATTCCCAACTGCGTTCCTGACAAGTATGCATCCAAGTTCTTTACAACTTTTTTGGCTACCTGAGCACGGCGTCCTTTCATATTGGCAAGTTGCGTCGCTCTTACCTTGACAATGGCAAATTCTGCAGCAACAAAAAAGCCGTTTAAAAATACGAGAAAAAGCACCAGGATTAATTTCAATATAATACTTATCACTTCGTCCAAATCTTTTTCCCCCTATTAAACACCGCAAAAATCATGAAGTAAAAAGAAATCAAATCTTATTATAACGCATTTTTTCTCATGGGCGTTGATCATTTGATGAAATCATAAACCGGGCAAATCGTCAAGATCACCAGTACCAACAAGGTCAGGTAGTAATCCCGCTTCTGCTGTTTCATCACTGGTGTCTTCTTCATGAAACCGTCGATCCTGACATCCATCCATGCAGAGGAAAAGCCGGCCGACCCATGAATGGAAGACACGGGGGAAGATTGTTCCAAAATCTTCAAAAGAGCGGAAGCCAACGGTTTTAAACCGCATTGCCCGATGGCATGCCGGTCGGCAGCCAGTTCCTTTTCTAAATCATATTGTTTTGACCAGGTTCTGATTAATGGAAAATAAAAAAACCCGGCAGATGCACTTTTGGCAAACCATATTTTTAACGGATCCCTTTGTTTGCAGTGATAAACCTCATGTTCCAACACGGCTTTCAGCTCTTCCTCATGAAGCGCTTCCATCATTCCTTCACTCACCAAAATTTGCGGGCGGAACCATCCGTACGCAAAGGCAAAAGGCTGAGGATGTTTCACCACCTTAAACGGGATTGAGGTCTTCTTTTGCATCTGGTGAACCAACGGGAAAAAGGCATCGGATTGCCATTTTAACAGTTGGTTGATCTTTCGTTTTGTTCGGATCAGAATCGTTGCCGAACGGACGGAAAAAATCATCAGACTGAGGATGAAAATCCCCTGCACAAGATCATGATGGATCCACCGGGACTCCCCAAAAAACCTGTCACAACAGTGATCCATCCATCCGGCCGCAAACCAGTTGAAAACACCCCATCCCACGGTAAAGGCAAAAAGCTTTTGGAACGAACTCATTTTCGTTCCCCTTCCTCTAACTCATTTAACAACTGTTTCAACTTTCTCAGTCCGTCCGGTGCGTTGCCCACCGCATCGACAAATTGGGCAATCGCAATATCCCCGAAATCATCCAAGATACCTTGGATCGTATGAGAGGAAAAATGACGGATCAAATCTTCCGGTTGATAACGTGCTTTGTAAAGATATCTCTTTCCCTTTTTCTTCCGGCTCAACACGCTTTTTTGGTGGAGGCGGTTCATCACCGTCATAATGGTTGTATAAGCGTAATGCTTGTGCGCCGGCAATTGATCCAACACCTCTTGCACGGTTTGCCAATCTTTTTGCCAAATGATTTTCAGGACTTCCAGCTCCAAAGGACCGAATAATTTGCTTAACATCTTGTGTTGTTCTTCTGTCATCATCGTCGTTTCCTCTCCTTCTTTCTTCATTGTATCAGCCTCCGAACCTTTCGGTGGAAAAATTCCATCGAAAAAAGAACTCCGGCTACCGGAGTTCTTTCAACCATGTTCGTTAATGATGTCCCATATGTTCGCCATGCCCGTTGTTTCCCTGCATGGGCATATGCTCCTCATGTCCGGACCCGCCGCTTTTGGGCACAATCTCCAGCAAACGGTCGATTTTCCCTTGAACCGCAAACGGAACCGATTTTTCGGAACCGATCAGATAGGCGTGATTGTAAGGGCCTTCGGTCGGCTCCTTCTCATACCCGGGCTGAAGTGATGTTAAATATTGTTGCAGCGCCGCGGATAAATCGTTCCCCTCCAAAACAAGCATGGGGGCATGTTTTCCAAGATGGGCAAACGAAGCCGAAGCAATGGCGGTGTCCAATGAACCGCTCTTGACAAAGGTCAAGCCATGCCCGGGTTCGGTCACTCCCCAGCCAAATCCGGTTTTTTCATCTTTGAATTTGGCAAAGGCAATCGCATTTTCTTCCGGAACATCTCCTGCAATCCGGACCACTTCCCCATAGGACTGCAATTCTTTTTCCACTTTGGGGGAAATCACTTGTTCCGGCCCCAGCAAATATATTTTTGCTTGCCCCTTCCGTTGTTGAAGTGCCTGCCGGGTGGCTTCCGGAACCGCATCTTTGCTGACATAAAGCAACGGCTCGGGCATATGGGCGATCCAGCCGGCTGCCGGCAAAGTGTAGTCAAGCCGGTCGACCGAACCGACAATCACGTTTTTAGGATACTCTCCCCCGTTTACTTTTGCATAGTAAGCGTCCAGCTGCCGGGCCATTTCAGCAGGATCTTCCCCGTGAATGACATCCACTTTGTACCCTGCATCCGTGATTTGTTTTTTGGCCTTGGGAGCAAAAGAACCGATCATGATCACTTGGGTTCCCTGATTCATCGAACTTCCGGCCGGCTGAAGCCGCTTGATTTCATCCAGCGTCTCTTGCGGGATCTGATCTTTTTTGGCATACAACAGCGGCCCGTTATTCGGATGATGCACCAGAGTGACCGACGGCAAATTGAGTTTGGTTTTGCCGGCTTCTGCAATCAATACCGTTCCCGGCCGGTTTTGCGCATCCGTGGACGGCCAAATCATCCGGGAAATCAGAACCGCAGCCTTGACCGGATCATCCTCATTCACCCGCGTCACATTCTTGGTTTGCAGCACCCATTGTCCGGCGCCTTCCGGCCGGTCCGGTTCCTGCCCCCGGGAACCGCAACCGGCCATCAGCATCGCCACGGCCAGGATCGCCATCCATACCATCCGTCTTCTCCTCATTTTCTCTCCCCTTTTTACAGTCGAAACATTTTATACTACATCATTGTAGTAGTTTGACGGGGATGATTCAACAAAAAAGACGCCCCCTTCGGGACATCTTCGGTCAGGAACTGGAAAACGAAAAATATTTTTTATATTTGCGATGGCGGTAACGGTCCGATGATGAAAAAAACGGAGACGAATAACGGCGACGGCGCGGATATGAACTTGAATACTTGTGGTGGCGCGGGTAAGAGCTGAAATATTTACGCCGGCGGCGGTGCTTGTGCCGGGATGAGGAAAAGAGGCTGCCGAACAATCCGCAGTGATATTGCAAACATTCCAGTTCCTCCCCGATGCGGGACCGGTAAGCCTCTTTGTCCTCTGTAAAAAAGAAACGCCCTGTATCAATCACCCGGATCCGGTTGGTGTCCTTGTCCAACATCAAATTGTTCAGATGGAGATCAGACGGGATGATTCCTTCGTCATAACAATCCTCCACAATTTCCTCGATCTGCGCATAAGTCCGGCTGTCCAGCTTTTCTCCGGACCGGACGGCCTCCGCCAGTGTGAATCCGTCCACTTTCTCGACCACCATCCACCGCTTTCTTTGATCGATGTAATGAAATGCCGGAAATGCGGGATGGCTGTTTAAACCGCTCAATGTTTTGTAATCATCATTCTCGCTGTAATTTTCTTTATACACTTTGACTGCAAATCCGTCATAATCATATACTTTTCCGCTCAACCCTTCCCCAAGCAGGGGATACTCCTCGATTTTCCCGCTTTCAATCAACGCCTCCAAATGGCGGATGGCTCCTTTATCCGTTGCAAAATTCTGTTTTTGGATCACCTACATTTCCTCCTCCATGTTTTCTACCTGAGTATTTCTCGTTTCTCCCACGGAATAAACCTCTTTTGCCCCCGCGAATATGAACAAACGATGAACACAGCGGGTTGCCAAACGAAAGCGTTCACCGGAAAACTTCCCTTTACACAAGGCATCTCCGGTAAACGCTTCCGAATTCTTCAGGAGAATAAATGCCGCTCTTGAAATTCTTTTTCGATCTCCACTGCCAACCGACTCCAATAATGATTCATTTTTTGATCCATTCTTCTTTTGAATAAGGTATAAAGAATGCCGTTCAACCAATTCCATTTCCTGGTTCTTTGTGTAATGACCGTGAGCCGGGTTCCTGCTTCCACCCGTTTGAGCCGGTAAGTATGCGTCAGGTTTTCCTCTTCCGTGGAAACGGTTGTCTTTAATAAGGAAGGAGGAGCATATTCGGCAATTTTCATTTGGATGGTTTCCGTTCCGGCCGGTTTTTCGTACGTGATCCTGAACACTCCCCCCACTTCCGGCTCCATCTCCACCTCTAACACATCCTGATGGGCCCGGCGGCGGATTCTTTCATTCGTTAATTTGGAAAAGCAAAACTCCGGCGGTGCCTGAACATAAAAAACGGACACATGTTCAATGCAGATGGTGTCTTTATTCTTTTGTTTCAGTGGTTTCATGATGTTTCCCCTTATTCCTGATCTAATCTTATTTTACTGGAATTTTTCCACTGTCGATGGAGAAAATATGTTTGATTTCTGCCTGCTTCTCTCTGTTTGTTTTTGTCCACTGTGAGTAAACATTTTTGTGAAAATATGATAAATTAGTATCAGAAACGTTGATATAAAAAGACCGACGCACCTTAATATGTCCTCGTCATGCGGACATATGTGTTTGTGCTCAAGAAAACACGGATGGCGCAAGGAGGAGTTGCCATGGCAAGCAAAACATTAGACCAGTTTTTACATGACAACTTGGAGGATTTAAAAAGCCGGGGCCTTTACAACGTGATTGATCCGCTGGAAAGCCCCAACGGACCCGTGATCGAAATCGACGGCCGGGAATTGATCAATCTTTCTTCCAACAACTATTTGGGTTTGGCAACAGACGAACGCCTGAAAGAAGCGGCATTGGAAGCGGTTCAAAAATACGGCGTCGGTGCCGGTGCCGTTCGCACCATCAACGGAACCCTGAGTCTTCATGTACAGTTGGAAGAAAAACTTGCTGAATTTAAGAATACAGAAGCGGCAATCGCTTATCAATCCGGCTTTAATTGCAATATGGCCGCAATTTCTGCCGTGATGGATAAAAATGATGCCATCTTGTCCGACGAACTGAACCATGCATCCATTATTGACGGTTGCCGCCTTTCCAAAGCAAAAATCATCCGCTTCAATCACTCCGACATGGATGATTTGTATGCCAAGGCAAAAGAAGCCAAAGAATCGGGACAATACAAAAAAATCATGGTCATCACAGACGGCGTTTTCTCCATGGACGGCGATGTCGCCAAGTTGCCGGAGATTGTGGAAATCGCCAACCGTTTTGACCTGATCACTTATGTCGACGATGCACACGGCTCGGGTGTCCTGGGTAAAGGGGCCGGCACGGTGAAACACTTCGGACTGTCCGATCAAGTGGATTTCCAAATCGGAACCTTGTCCAAGGCGATCGGCGTCGTCGGTGGTTATGTCGCGGGCAAAAAGCTGTTGATTGACTGGTTAAAAGTCCGCAGCCGTCCGTTCTTGTTCTCCACCGCCCTGCCACCGGCCGATGTGGCTGCATGCATCAAAGCCATCGAGATTTTGATGAGCAGTACGGAACTGCATGACAAATTGTGGAGCAACGGGCGCTATCTGAAAAATGGCTTGAAGGAACTGGGCTTTGATATCGGTGAAAGTGAAACCCCGATCACCCCTTGCATCATTGGCGATGAAGTGCTCACCCAGAAATTCAGCCGGCGCTTGAATGAAGAAGGCGTTTATGCCAAAGCCATCGTCTTCCCCACTGTTCCAAGAGGAACCGGGCGTGTCCGGAACATGCCGACGGCGGCCCATACCCGGGAGATGCTGGATCGCGTGCTCGCGATTTATGAAAAAGTGGGAAAAGAAATGGGCGTCATTTAATTTGACGAGTTGTGACAGCAGGAGGCGTTTTGCATGAAGAAAATATTGGTTACCGGTGCTTTGGGACAAATCGGTTCGGAACTGGTAATAAAGTTAAGGGAAATTTATGGAGACCACAATGTCATTGCAACGGATATCCGAGAAACCGACAGTACGGTCGTCCATTCCGGACCGTTTGAGATTCTGGATGTGACCGATGGCAAAGCCATGTACAATATTTCCAAAAAATACCAAATTGACACCCTGATCCATTTGGCGGCATTATTGTCTGCCACCGCGGAAAACCGTCCGCTCATGGCCTGGAATCTCAATATGGGTGGACTGATCAACGCACTGGAAGTGGCACGGGAACTTCGTTGCCAATTTTTCACCCCGAGTTCCATCGGTGCTTTCGGCCCGTCTACTCCCAAGAAACATACGCCGCAAGATACGATTCAACGCCCCACCACCATGTACGGGGTAAACAAAGTTTCCGGTGAGTTGCTGTGTGATTATTACTATCACAAGTTTGGCGTGGATACACGGAGTGTGCGTTTTCCGGGGTTGATCTCATATGTGGCTCCCCCCGGAGGCGGAACCACAGATTACGCCGTCGAAATTTACTATGAAGCACTGAAAAAGAAAGCATACACTTCCTATATTGCCCCGGGCACTTACATGGACATGATGTATATGCCGGATGCCTTGAATGCCATCATCACGCTCATGGAAGCGGACGCAGCCAAATTGAAACACCGCAATGCTTTCAATGTGACCGCCATGAGCTTCGAACCGGAAGAAATTGCGGCGGAGATCCGCAAACATATTCCGGAATTTCAACTGGATTATCAGGTGGATCCGGTCCGGCAATCCATCGCCGACAGTTGGCCCGACTCCATTGATGCCACTGCCGCCAAAGAAGAGTGGGGCTTTCATGCCGAATATGACTTGGAAAAGATGACCCAAGACATGCTCACCCGTTTGCAAGAAAAATTTGCGGTGTTGTCGTAAAAAAAGCCGTCTTCCCTCTGATTCCGGGGAAGACGGCTTTTGTCATTCTTTCTCAGATCTCTCTTTTTCTTGCCGGATGATTTGGGTGAACGCTTTGGACTCCGCCACCACGACGCCGGACAAACCGATCAGGCCGATCAAGTTGGGAATGGCCATCAATCCGTTGAAAACATCCGCAATGGACCACACCAACGCCAAATTCAGTCCCGAGCCCAACAACACCGAACAAGTGAAGACCACCCGGTAACCCGTGACCGACCGGGAACCGAACAAATATTCAAAACATTTCTCGCCGTAATAGGACCATCCCAACACGGTGGAATAAGCAAAGAAAATCAAGCCGATCGTAACGATCCATCCGCCCGGGCCCGGCAACAAACGGTTAAAAGTTTCGGTCGTCAATGCCGCTCCCGTCAAATCGCTGCCGACATAGTAGCCGCCCATCACCAGACCGATTCCCGTGATGGAACAAACAACAATGGTGTCCAAAAAGGTTCCCGTCATCGACACCAGCGCCTGCCGTCCCGGATGGTCCGTCTTGGCTGCGGCTGCAGCAATCGGAGCCGATCCCATCCCGGCTTCATTCGAGAATACCCCCCGGGCCACTCCATAGCGGATCACCGTCCCGATCGCTCCGCCGGCAACCGCTTGTCCCGTAAACGCATCCGTAAAAATCAAGGCGAGGGTGGAAGGCAGTTGATCCACATGAAGCACAATGATGAGGAGCCCCCCCAAAACATAGAAGATCGCCATCAACGGAACCAAAAAGCTGGTCACCCGGCCAATCGATTTGATGCCCCCGATAATCACCATCCCGGTGATCACCGTCAATACAACGCCGGTAATCCAGGGATTCACACCAAAACTGGCCTTCATCGACTCCGCCACGGAATTGGATTGCACCATACTGCCAATACCAAACGCGGCAATCGATCCAAACAAGGCAAACAGAACCGCCAGCCATTTCCATCCCAGACCCCGTTCGATGTAATACATCGGTCCGCCGGCCATCTCGTTCCGCTCGCCAACCACCCGGTACTTCACGGCCAAAATCGCCTCTGCATACTTTGTCGCCATGCCAAAAATCGCGGTAATCCACATCCAAAACACCGCTCCCGGCCCCCCGGCAACCACGGCCGTGGCAACCCCCGCAATATTTCCCGTCCCAATCGTCGCAGAAAGGGCGGTCATCAACGATTGAAAATGGGAAATATCCCCTTGCGACTCATGATCCTGTTTCAAGGAAAAGGCGGTTTTCAAAGCGTAAGGAAGTTGGGAAAATTGCAAAAATGACAAACGAATCGATAAATAAATGCCTGTCCCCACCAATAAAACCAGCAAGGGAGGACCCCAAACCACATTCGAAATTTGATCCAACCATTGAGTAAATGATTCCATACCGTTTTCTCCTTTTTGTCTAACACATATCGAATGAATTTTTTTATAATTTTATTTAAAAAGATAATATCACGGCCCCTTCATTTTTTTCAACAGATGTTCACAATTTCCGAAACCGCCAAATAAAAAAGCTGCCCGCCATCGAGCAGCTTTCTTTCAAGAAAATGGATCAAAATACCAAGAAATAAATGATTACCGCCAAGACAATCCGGTATACGGCAAACGGCACCAACTTGACTTTGTTAATCAGTTTCAAAAAGTAGCGAATCGACAACAATGCAAAAAGAAATGCACTGATGAAACCGGCGATAAAGAAAGGAAGAGCATCCGCCGTAAAATACTCCCAGTTTTTAATCAGAGACAGACTGCTCGCCCCGGCCATGATGGGAACGGCCATGATAAAGGTAAAATCGGAAGCAGTCCGGTGGCTCAAACCGATCAAAACCCCGCCGGAGATGGTGGAACCGGAACGGGAAAAACCGGGCCACAAGGCAATACATTGAAACAACCCGACGAGAAATGCGTCTTTGTAACTGATTTGATCCAACGTTTCCACTCTCGGTCTGGTCGGACGGAACCAGTCTGCGACAATCATCAGGATCGCCCCGGCCACCAAACCGACGAGTACCGTGGACATGCCAAAGAGATGTTCATCGATCAAGTCCTCAAATAAAAAGCCCAACACGGCAGCCGGCAGCAACCCGACAAAGATTTGCCCCAAGGTCAGGCGGTCTTTCTTTTCGCCTTCTTCGGATCCTTTTCTTTTCAAGCCCAACAGATCCAGAATCCGGTCTTTAAAGACGATCACCACCGCCAAAATCGAACCCAACTGGATGCACACTTTGAATGTATTGGCAACCGGCTCGGAAAAAATCTCTTTCGTTTTAAAAAGAATGTCATCAACCAAGATCATGTGCCCTGTTGAAGATACAGGAGCAAATTCGGTCAATCCTTCGACCATCCCCAAGATGATCCCAACAAAAATTTCCCACAAGTTCAATGCGCTCACCTTTTCCTTCAGACTTAGTGATGTATTTCCTGTGAAGACTTCGGAAAAAGAAAATCTATCTCCTATAATGGCACAATTCCTTTTTTCTTGACAATGAAAAGTCCAACAGATTTTTTAAATGTTCATAACTATTTTTTATAAAATCGGAGAGAGCAACCGGGAAATCGATTCTTTAAATCGAATCCAGTTGGAACGCCGGTTATACACCTCTTTCGTCAACTCCCGCGAATTTTTGAGATCTTGCTCAAAAATGGTTTGCAGACGTCCGGCCACCTGAACATCAAATAAAAAGGCATTGACCTCAAAGTTTAATTTAAAACTGCGCACATCAAAATTCGCTGTCCCCACCGATGCAATTTTGCCGTCGACCACGATGGTTTTGGCATGGATAAATCCTTTTTCATAGATGAAACACTTCACGCCCACTTTCAACAGTTCCCCGATATAAGAATACGTCGCCCAGTAAACAAACATGTGATCCGGTTGGTTCGGGATCATCAGGCGGATTTCCACTCCGGACAGCGCAGCAATCTTTAAGGCATGCATCAAGCTGTCGTCGGGAACGAAATAAGGTGTTTGAATATCTATGCGTTCCTTGGCGGAATAAATCATTTTTATCATCCCGTTTTTGATTTGTTCCCACTCGGAATCCGGACCGCTGGACACAATCTGAAGTGCCGAAGTCCCTTGGGATGATTTTTCCGGAAAGTAACGTTTTTCATAACGGAGCTCCTTTTCCGAAGCATTGTTCCAATCCAGGAAAAACCGGGATTGCAAAGCATCCACGGAACTTCCCTTGATCCGGAGATGAGTGTCCCGCCAATAACCAAACTTCGGGCTTAATCCCAAATACTCGTCGCCGATGTTGAAACCGCCGACATAGCCGATTTTTCCGTCAATGACAACGACTTTGCGGTGATTCCGGTAATTCACCCGGAAGTTTAAATACGGAATCCATTTGGAAGGAAAAAAGGCAGCTACTTCTCCCCCGGCTTCGATGAGCGGTTTAAAAAAGCGGGGCGGCAGCCAGGCCGATCCCATATCATCATACAGGACGCGCACCTTGACCCCCTCTTTGGCTTTTCGGGTTAAAGCTTGCACAATTTGATTGCCGATCCCGTCGTTTTTAATGATGAAATAAAGCAGATGAATATGATCTTTGGCCTGATCAATATCCTTTAAAAGAGCATGGAATTTTTCCTTCCCGTCTGTGAATATTTTCACTTCGTTGTCCTGGGTGAGCAGCCCGTATCCGCTGACCAGATTCATGTAAATAATGGGCTGGTATTGTTCAATCTCCGGATCCCGGAATTGAAACCGCCGCTCCTCCAACTCCTTGGCTTGTACGGATAATTTACGGACAAAATCTTCGGTGTGCTCGGCATTGAGCTGGAAGATTTTCCGTTTGCTCAGATTTTGTCCAAAAATAATATACAGCATAAAGCCGACAACAGGCAGAAACAGCAGGATCAAAATCCAGGCCCAGGTTGTGGCCACGTTCCGCCTCTCTAAAAATATAATGACGATCGCCAACAGAATATTCACCATGGTTAACAATGAAAGCGAATGTACACCCATGTCCACGAAATTCATCCCACTTCCTCCGCTTTTCCCATATTTTTCATAAACTCTCCAAACAAACCATATAAAACATATGAAAAGGAGAGAAATAGCCATGTCATTCGGTCCCCGTTTTTCCCGACGCATTCGTTTGTTTGCGAGAAGACGCTTTAAAACACACAAAAGAAGACCGAGGTTTGCCCGCTCGTCTTTCAGAACTTCCAATACGTTTTTGAAGCCATCTTCAATGATTTTTCTTGTCTTTCTCGGATTCACTGTATTGACCGGTTACCTTGGTTATACCTTTGTGAACCACCAATTGAAACCCGTATTGGTCGCTCTCGCTGAAGAAGAAGCCAAAAAAACGGCACAAAAAGCATTTTTAAAAGGCATTGAAGAAATGCAGCAAAAGGTGAACCCGGTGGCCACCTTGCAAGTCGACAAACAAAACCGGATCACCGGGGTCCAGTTCAACAGCCAGATGGAAGCCAAAGCCTATCAGGTGGTGACGCAACGGATTCTGAAAGAATTGAGTAAAGAAGAGAACCGGCTGAAACACATTTCTTTTGGGAAAATCTTGCAGAGCAGCATATTTGCCGATATGGGCCCCAATATCCCGGTTCATATCTGGGTCGAAGGAACCCCGCATGTCACCTTTACATCCAGTATCGAAGGAAAAGGAATCAATACCACCTTGATTACCGTAAACCTGCAGGCTGTCATCGAAATGCAGTCGTTATTGCCTTTAACCAATGAACATTATACCCTAAAATTCAACCAGCCCATTGCCCGGCAAGTGATCGTGGGGGAAGTGCCGGATTTTTATCCTTTGGGCCTGAATCCAATCCCCCAAAATGATTAGACTGTTATAATGAAAGAAATGGCTTTTTTCCGCCTGCACCCATCATGACAGGAGGACTGTTTATGCATTCGCATCACCATCATCATACCCCTTCCACCCGTAACCGCCAAAGCCTGACCATGGCACTTGCAATCACTGCAAGTATAATGGTTTTGGAGTTTGCAGGCGGATTATGGACAAAAAGTCTGGCTTTGATATCGGACTCCGGGCACATGCTAAGCGATTGCATCTCACTCGCCCTGAGCCTGGCGGCCTTATGGTTTGCCGCCCGGCCGCCATCAGCCCGCAAAACATACGGCTATTACCGGTTTGAAATCTTGGCGGCGCTTTTTAACGGCGTCACCTTGTTCATCATCGCCGGGTTCATCGTGTGGGAAGCCATCCAACGTTTTTTTGCCCCGCCCGAGATCCAAGGGAACATGATGATGGCCATTGCAACCATCGGACTGATCGCCAATGTGATGAGCGCCTGGATTCTCTTTAAAAAAGGGGATGTGAAAGAAAACCTGAATGTCAAAAGCGCCTACCTGCATGTATTGGGTGACGCCTTGGGTTCACTGGGCGCCATCATCGCCGGCCTCATGATCAGTCTGTTTTCTTTTTACCTGGCCGATCCGCTTCTCAGCATCATCGTTGCCGTCATCATCCTAAAAAATGCATGGGGAGTGATCACCCATTCGGTCCATATCTTGATGGAAGGCACACCTGTCACGGTGGATCGCGAAAAAGTGGAACAAGCATTAAAACAGATTCCCGGTGTCATCAATGTCCATGATCTTCACATCTGGACCATCACGTCGGGCATCGATTCCTTATCTTGCCACTTGCTGGTGGAAAAGGATACAGACCCGCAACAAATCTTAAAAACCGCCATCGAGGTGATCGAACAACAATTTGCCATCCAACACACCACCATTCAAATCGAAACCACTGATTTTCAGCATCAAGCCGGACACCTTCTTCACTGACCAACTTGACAGAAAGGAGCATTCATGATGCAAAACGAAGAACACAAAGAAAACGCAAAACAAGAGAAAAAAATATTATTTACCATCGTTTCCTCCGCCTTTTTGATTGCACTTCTCATCTTGATTTTTGCCATTTCCATCACTTCATAACAAAAGCCCCGGCCGATGTGGCGGGGCTTTTATTCTATCCATTTTCCCGATTGAAAAGCTGTCCCCAAAACCCGGATTGCACCCGGCTTATGGGGTATAAAATTGGAGTTGAGTATTGAGAATTATATCGAGGAAAAAAATATCAAAAGCTGTAGTAGGGATGCAAAACTAAGCCGAAAAATCCAGTCAGTATCAGAGTTTATGAAAAGCAACGAAATATTAGAAAAAGACGATTTAAAGCCTGTACATTTAATAGTTTCCTCTCAAGATTCCTTAGCTTCTACAAATACTCTTAATTCATATGTACACAATCCCAATGTACAGCCTATTCCGAAGGATCTAAAAGTAGCATGGGATAATATTGAAAAGTTTATCAAAGCCCTTTGGGATTAGACAGGTGTGAATGACCTGTCTGTTTTTTTACTCCCCATTCAAGCATGAATCCGCCTTTTTAAGAATAACATTCAGCAAATCCATCCGTTTTGGGGAGCGACGTAAATGAATGAAAAAATCGATATCCGGCAATTCAAGCGTGCCAGTAAAACGGCCGAGTTTGCCGCTTTGTTCCGCACGTTGGAATACTCTTTTCCCAAAGAACGGCGTTTGGTGGAAGATCCGTTTGCATTTCATTTTTTAAGCCGGCCATTGAAATTAATTGCAGCATTGGCCCGCATTCCGGTTGCCAGCTGGTGGATTCCCGGACTGATTGATCGCGTTGAACCCGGAGCCAGGGCTTCCGGCGTGGCCCGAACCCGCCTCATTGACGACCATTTGATCTATGCTTTGTCCCGGGGAATATCACAAGTGGTGATCCTCGGTTCCGGATACGATTCCCGCCCTTACCGCATCCCGGAATGCCGGAAAACCCGGGTGTTTGAAGTGGATCAAGCAGGAATCTTGCGTTTGAAAAGGACAAAACTGGATCGCCTTCTTCACCGGTTCCCCGGGAATGTCTCTTTTGTTAAAACCGATCTGAACATTGAAAAGATCAACGAAACATTGCGGCAACACGGGTTCAACAAAAACAAGCCCGCTTTTTTTATCTGGGAAGGTGTCACCCAATATCTGACCCGCCGCGCAGTGGACCAAACCATGGATTTTATCAGCGGGACGGCCCCCGGCAGCTTTCTGCTTTTCACCTATGTCCATAAAAAAGCGATTGAACAGTGGTTGAACGGGCCAAAAGCTAACTGGATCCGCCGTTGGGTCAAGCAAATGGGGGAACCGTGGATCTTTGGTTTTGATCCCAAAGAGCTCCCGGATTACTTGTACCGTTATGGGCTGGAATTGGTGGAAGATGTGGATTCCAAAACGTTCCGGCAGCGTTATATGAATCCACGAAGTCCCCATATCGAAGAATACCGGTTTTACCGGGCGGCTCTGGCCCGCGTTAAAAGCGAAGAACAACCCCGGATCCGATTCTTTCGATCTTTTTTTCGCCAAATGGAATAAAAAAAGAAACCAATGCCTACAATGAACCTTAAAGAGGCACTGGTTTCCCGTTTAATCCTGATGGTACGCAGGAATATCCAAAAGTTCATTCACGGTGACAAACTGGTAGCCTTCTTGTTTTAACTGTTGAATCAGCCGGGGGAGGGCTTGAACCGTTGCCGAACGATTGCCTCCTCCGCTGTGCTGTAAGACAATGCTGCCGGGTGATGCATGTTGGACCACATTTTGAAAAATCCGGTCCGGTGTCTGTCCCGGTTCCCAGTCCAATGTGTCGATATCCCATTGAATGACGGAAATCCCCATTTGATGGATCAATTTTTCTTTTCCTTTGACAGCCCCGTATGGCGGTCGCAGCATCGCCATTTTTTTGCCTGTCAGTTTTTCCACGATTTGATAGGTTTTGGTGATTTCCTGCCGTACTTTCGCATCATTCTCCTTCACCAAATTCGGATGGCTCCAGGTATGACTGGCAATCACATGTCCTTCATCCACAATCCTTTTGACCACGTCTGGATGGCGCGGCACTTGATTGCCGATCACGAAAAATGTGGCAGGCACCTGCTGTTGCTTTAAAATGTCCAGAACCTGACTGGTATATGTAGCATCCGGTCCGTCATCAAAAGTGAGTGCAATTTTTTTCTCTTTGGTCGCGCTCTGGTAATAAGTTGCAGCTGGTTTCGCGTGATAATAAAAAGAAGGGACAGAAGCCCTCTCCGCAAGTTTATCCGGCATGGCAAGCGTTTTTTCGTTCAATGCATCCGGCTGCTCTTCCGGATTTGCTGCAAACAAAGGCGTGCCTGCACAACCGCTGAGCAAAAAACAACACGACAACAGTAAGATTAACTTTCTCATCGATGAACTTCCTACTCTATTCTTCTATATAGTAAGCGATCCTATATTAAATCTATGCCATCTATGAATCTAAATTCAAGCGATGATCCGTGGAAATTTTTGATGATCATGTGAACCTTTTGCATTACAATGACACCACATCTGCGATCGTTGATCCTTATGTCATTTTAAAGAAAAATATTCTTCCATGACCAGTCCTTTTTCATTCAGCTCTTTGGCCAATTCTTTGCCCACATACCGAATATGCCACGGCTCATAAGCATAACCGGTCACGTCTTCTTTTCCTTTGGGATACCGGATAATAAAGCCATGCTCCGCCGCATGATCGGCAAGCCAACGTCCGGCTTTGGTTTCTCCGAATGATTCAATCAACTGATAATTAACGATGGAACTGGAAACGTCCATCGCCAGTCCGGTCTGATGTTCGCTGTGTCCCGGCCGGGCATTATACTTCGACGTATCGGCCATCCCCTTGCGTTGCAAAGCAGACTGATACGTCGCTTGTTGCCGCTTATATGAACGGTAACCGGATACGGCAACCAGATCAACCCCGTCTTTTTCAGCCGCCTTGAACAATTCCGCCAAGGCTTCTGCCGCTTCCTTTCGCATCAATTTCTTTTCAGCGGTGCCGGCAAAAGAAAAGGTCACATCCGGTTCAACCAAATCCGGGGGAACATAATCCGCCGGAATTTCTCTCTTTTTATTCACCACCACCGTGATCGAATCCGGCGTATCAATATCCCATTTTTCCTGCGGCGGTACCGGTTTGGGTTTCTCCTGTGTCACCTTTTCCTGTTTGGGTTCTATATTTTTGGCATCAGCCGGCACATCCGTCTGAGTACAGCCGGCCAATAGCACTGTGCCTGCAATCAGTGGAATCGAAATGGATTTGAAAAACATTTTTTTCATATCTGTCCTGCCTCCAGTGTGCATATCCGTCCAAGCGAACGTGTCAACGGATAAACCATTGAACTTCCTCATATCATTATATCGCTAATCCAACGGTATGTGCGGGGGAACTCTTCGTTGTTCGAAAAAATATCAGCCTTTTTTACCGTTTTTAACCATTTTGTAACATGAAAGCAGAAGAAAGAATTACTCTTCCCCCTTCTCCCGGTTCAAGGCGCAATCGGTATCCCGCCTCATTTTTCTATGTATTATGAATGGAAATAACCTTTTGCAAACAACACGATGGTATCCAGGACATTGAGTCCGATCAAGATCCAATCTTTCTCAACATCAGCGATACAACGGCCCACAAAAGAGAAGCAATGCCGAAAGGTGACCAAAGAAACACAAAAAGGATAACCACCGTAATCCTCGAACTGAGATCGGGCAGCAAAAGGATTATGTTATATGTCACCACAAATTTGACAAGGAGCGTCACGGCTGCCATCACATTATAACCATTGATTTTTTTCAGTACTTTTTTCCAGCCTTCTTCTTCCCCCGGGAGAGTGTCTTCTTCCAGAACTTCATCTCCTGCCTTCTGTTGATTGATCAGATACTGCAGATAGAAAACCCCCAGAAAAAAGGCCAACAGATAGGTGACGATTTGATTGGCGAGGTCGGTGCCTTTCCCCTCATGCTCCAAAAACATGCCCCGTAAATAAACGGGAATGATCCGGTTTAGAACAAACAAAACCGGGAAAATCACCAAAGCAACAAATTCAAGATAGAAATCTAAAAATTCGTAGGAAAACTCAAGTCCTGCCAATCCCGCAAACAACCATACAAAACTCATGGCAAAATCAAGCAATGCGGCGATCCAGATATACCAAAACGGGAAACGCTTTTGGGTGTTTAATTGCTGAATCGCTTTTTTTTCTGCCCAAATACCAGTAATAACCATAAAACCGCCATGTCACCACTTGCAAAAGAATCATTGCCACTACCGGAATTTTTTTAAATCCGGCTGCCCGGTATGTTTTTTTCAGTCCGGCATGACCAATGGCTTCCAAATTAAAATCTCCTTTTCGGAAATTATAATTCTATTCATTTATCTTATCATAAAACTGTTTCACAAGAATTATCGCAACCCCCGGAATAAAACATTAAAAAAGGCTGTTGACTTTTAATAAGCCAACAGCCTTTCAGTCTGCCTTCATACGGGATTATGATTGAAATTTCCCGAGGACGTCAGCGATATTGACTCCCAAAGCATCCGCCAAACGAGTGCCGTATTCTTCATCCGCACGGTAGAAGTTGTAGATGGCCCGTTGTTTCGTCTCTTCATGCACTTCTTTCAAATCATTTGTCAGGTTTTTGATCAAATTGTCCTGCTCTTCTTTTGTAAACGAACGGTAACGTTCGCCTGCCTGCTTAAAGTCGAGGGTTTTATAGATTTTATTCCGTCCGGCGTTTCCTTCCAGCGGGGTTTCGCTTTCCAAGTATGCCGGATCTTCTTTCGGACGGTCGTCATAGCGGTTGGGTTCATAGTTAACGGTCGGGACATCTTGCTTCATTTGCATGGGTCCGTCCGTTTGATAGTTATTCACCGGAGCAATCGGCCGGTTGATCGGGAGGTGCAGGTAGTTTGCCCCCAAACGGTGACGTTGCGTATCCGGATAAGAAAACAACCGTCCTTGCAACAATTTGTCTTCCGACGGCTCAATTCCCGGAACCAGCGCACTCGGGGAAAATGCCGCTTGCTCGACTTCGGCAAAGAAGTTTTGCGGGTTCCGGTTCAAAGTCATGCGGCCGACCAATTGCCACGGATACTCGTCTTCCGGCCAGATTTTGGTTGCATCCAGCGGATCAAAATCAAATTTATCCATATCTTCCGGCGGCATGATTTGGACGTAAAGATCCCATTCGGGATAATTTCCTTTTGCAATATTTTCAAACAGATCGCGTGTGGCATGGTTTGCGTCTTTTCCTTGGATTTCCATTGCTTCTTCCGCGGTCAAATTTTTGACACCCTGGAGGGGTTTCCAGTAATATTTAACATATACGACTTTACCTTCATGATTTACCCATTTAAACGCATGTACACTAAACCCTTCCATTTGCCGGTAGTTCGCGGGAATGCCGTAATCGGAAAACAGCCATGTCATCATATGTGTGGATTCCGGACTCAGTGTCATGAAATCCCAATACCGGTCCGGCGACTGGATATTGGTATCGGGAGCCGGTTTCAGCGAATGAACCATATCCGGAAATTTGATGGCATCGCGAATAAAGAATACCGGCAAATGGTTCCCCACCAAATCATAGTTTCCTTCCTCAGTATAAAACTTCGTTGCAAAACCGCGCGGATCCCGGGCCGTTTCCGGCGAACCTTTGGAATTGATCACGGTTGAGAAACGGACAAATACCGGTGTCTCTTTCCCCACTTCTTGCAAGAAAGCCGCTTTCGTATATTCTTTCATGCTGTTGATCACACGAAACACACCGTGTGCGCCGGCACCCCTCGGGTGAACCACCCTTTCCGGAATGCGTTCACGGTCAAAGTGCGCCAGTTTTTCGATCAAATGATAATCTTCCAACAGGGTGGGACCACGCCGGCCTGCGGTGCGGGAATTTTGGTTGTCGCCAACAGGAGCCCCCTGGTTCGTGGTTAAACGTTTTTTGGATTGATCCATCTGTCTATCGACCCCTTTTCAAGGTGATTATTATTATCATTCTTTATTAATAATAATTATAATCTAGAAAAAATGCAATGGGTTTTCCGGAAAAAGATTTGACATAAAAAAAAAGCGATCCCGTCCAGGACCGCTTTCATAAATCCGGGGAACATCTCTTCTTTCTCTCTGATAATATTATTCGCAAACGGACCTGCGTTTACGTCTCCGAAACAAAAAAATCATGAATCTGTTTCATTTCTTTTAATAATCAGCTATAAAAATAGCAATGAACACGCTATACTTATGTGGGAATAATCATGGAAATGGATGAGGAGTTGAAACACGCAAATGGAGAACTGGATTATTGAATTCATGGAAAAATTCGGATATTTTGGCGTCTTTTTAATGATTGCTTTGGAAAACATCTTCCCTCCCATCCCTTCGGAAGTGGTTCTCACCTTTGGCGGATTTATGACCACCAAATCGGAACTATCCGTTTTCGGCGTGGTGGTTGCAGCTACATTGGGAGCCGTTGTCGGAGCCGTCATCCTGTATCTGATCGGGTTTTTGTTGAATGTGAACCAACTGGAAAAGATCATTGACCGTTGGGGACATATCCTGAAAATTAAGAAAGAAGATATCCATAAGGCAGATCGTTGGTTTGAACGTTATGGCGTATGGACTGTTTTCTTTTGCCGCATGGTTCCCATTGTGCGCAGCCTGATTTCTGTTCCGGCCGGCATGGCCCGCATGAACATGGTTATATTTTTGGTTTTCACCACCATCGGAACCCTGATCTGGAACACCATTTTGGTCATGCTGGGAGCTGCTTTCGGTGAAGCTTGGACCACGGTGTTGGATTATATGAGCGTTTACTCCAACGTTTTCTACGTCATTTTTGCCGTTTTGTTCATTTTGGTGATCGCTTGGTATGTCAAAAAACGCAAAGCTTATTAAACAAACAAAAGGTAGGGAAAGGGAACTTCCCTACCTTTTGTTTGTTGCCAAATATCTTTTGGTCGTCTCCATGCTTTGGTGTCCGGCCAAACGGCAAACGGTTTTTAAATCGGCTCCGGCTTCGATTAACCGGCGGCAAAAGGTGTGCCTTAAGGTATGGGGCGAATACTCTTTTAACCCGACCTCCTTCAAATATTTTTTCACCAGGTAATGAACCCCCTGCCTGGACATTTTTTCCCCGTTTTGGGTGCAAACCACCGTCCCTTTGTTTCCCCCTTCTCTCCGCCAGTCATTCAGCGCCCGGTAAAGACGTTGCGTGACCGGAATCCTTCGTTCTCCCTGTTCGTTTTTCACTAAAATTTCGTGATCTTCCCACAATATTTGCTCCCAATCCATCGTAATCAGCTCAGAAACCGTGCAACCCGCGTCCAGCATCAACAACAACAGGCACCGGTTCCTTGATCGTTTCCAATCATTTTTCTCCAGCTCCACCCGGTTCAGCAACCGCTTCTCTTCCTCTTTACTCAACCAGGAGTGGGGAGGCAAAACGGTTGGGGAAGAAGGTGTTTTCCAATCAATCTCCAGCAATGGATTGGTTCCCGCCAGATTTTTTTCGATCAAAAAGTCCCAAAAAGATTTTAATGAAGCCATATATTTATGAACCGTGGCGATCGAAAGCTTTCTCTGCGTTAACAATTCCTGTTGAAAAGCAATGATATGAGAGCTCAATACCTGGGTAGGCAAGGCCAATGAAGGATATTTTTGCTGAAACCATGCCGCGAACATCAACACCGTCATCACATATTCATCAATCGTCCGCTGCCTTCTTCCTGTGTCAACCAACCACTTCACAAACTCATCCACAAAATCCGAAAAACTGCTGAAATCCACAAATCACACCTCCCTTGGTGTCTCCCATTATAACATCCGGATCAGTTGGCAAATTGTTGGAAGTTGAAACATATAAATAATCAAAAACGGACAAGGTTGGTTTCGCTGATGTACAAGCTTATCATGCGCATGCTGTGCTACCCCGCCGGTTTGATCATCAAATCACTGGGAATCACGCTGATGATCGTCTCCCGGGCGGGAACCGATGCCTGGAACGGATTATATGTGGGAATGAGTAATCAGTTTGGATTCACCGTCGGGACATGGGTGATTCTCATCGGAATGCTGATCATTTTGCTCAATGCCGGTTTAAAAAAGAGCAGGCCGGATCTTTTTTCATTGCTGACGGTGCTCATTCTCGGAACCTGCATCGATTTTTGGCTGAACATCCTTTCCTTTTATCCGGTCAATCGCTTGGAGCAAATGCTCACGTTTTGGGCCGGACTGCTTTGCACCTGTTTTGGCATTTCGGTCTATGTACAAGGAAAATTTGCGCTGACACCATGTGATGATCTGATGTATGTCCTGTGCCGGCGGTTCAGGCTGAGCCTGGCTGTATCCAAAACCCTCATGGACGGCTTCGCGCTTGTTTTCGCATTGATGCTTCACGGGCCGATTTCGGTCGGAACTGTCATCTTCACCTTTTTAAGCGGCCCTTTGGTGCAGTTTTTTGCCCCCAAAATCGATGGGTTGTTGGAACGGGTAAAATAATCCATCCTCTTCGGCAAAAAAACGGCCATCCCTACGAAGCCAGGGATGGATCATTGCCCGGAGGCGCCAACGCCTTGATCTCCAGGTTTTTCCCAATTCGGAATATCAGGCGGGTCCCATCCGGATATTGGCTCAATTGTTCTTGGATCCAGTTTTCCACCACCCGGTTGTTGTCACTGGGAACATAATCCACATACGAACCGGCTCCGCCCTCCTTGCAGACATGAAGCGGCCACTCCACCCGGTCATAACCATCTTTTACGGGATGGTTTTTAAAAGCGGCTTCCCTCCGTGCTTCGGCATTGGCCCGGTCGAGGGTGCAAACATGGATCTTGGTAGTCCGGAAAGCATTCCGGAAAAACCTGGCCCTTTCGGCAAACGTCTTGTCCAAATAAAAAACGGCCCCTTTGCTGAAATCAGCACTCTGGTTTTCCCCGCTTGCCGAACATCCCGTGACCAGCCAAATCAAACTGAACATCACAATCCAAAAGCGCATCGGTTTCCTCCTTTATGGCAAAACAATTTCCGGAATCAACACATGTTTTCAATTTTTAATATGGACGGATCCATCCCTTTTTATAAGCGCCATTTGCCAAGCGAAAGTTGGTATGCCCGCCATCAAAGCCTGACCAATATCTTTGCCATCCGGATCACTCTTTTGGTTCCCGACCTTCAGATCCTATATAATGAATAATAGGAATGTTTTTATAAATATCCAACCGAATTCATCCGGAGGTGTCGTTTCCATGACCCGAAAACATGGATTAAAAATTGTCGCCATCGGCGGCGGGTCCAGCTATACGCCGGAACTGGTCGAAGGATTCATCAAAAGATACGACCATCTGCCTGTCCGGGAATTGTGGCTGGTCGATATTCCCGAGGGAAAAGAAAAATTAAACATTGTCGGGAATCTGGCCAAACGCATGGTGAACAAAGCCGGACTGCCCATCCGCATTCATCTCACGTTAGACCGGCAGCAAGCGCTTCAAGGTGCGGATTTCGTCATCACCCAGTTCCGGGTCGGAGGCCTTCGCGCCCGGGCATTGGATGAAAAGATCCCTCTTCGATACGGTGTGATCGGACAGGAAACCAACGGGCCGGGCGGCCTTTTCAAAGGACTTCGCACCATCCCCGTCATCCTGGATATCTGCAAAGAGATGGAAACCCTTTGTCCCGATGCCTGGCTGATCAATTTCACCAATCCGGCCGGCATGGTCACGGAAGCCATCCTCCGATACAGCCCGCTTACCAAAGTGGCCGGCCTTTGCAACATTCCCGTCGGAATGAAAATGAGCGTGGCCCAAATGCTTCAGGTCGAGCCGGAGCGGATTCATATCGACTTTGCCGGATTAAACCACATGGTCTTCGGGCTCAACGTTTATCTCGACGGGCAAAACATCACCGGACAAATCATTGACCGGATCGCCCAAGGAGACACCTCCGGCATCCGTGCCAAAAACATTATTGACTTGGGCTGGGAAAAAGAGTTTATCAAAGCGTTGGGCATCCTTCCTTGTCCGTATCACCGGTACTACTTCCAAACGGAAAAAATGCTGGCCGAAGAACAAGAGCAAGCGCGAAAAACCGGAACCCGCGCCGAAGTGGTGCAAAAAGTGGAAGCTGAACTGTTTGAAAAATACAAAGACCCAAAGCTCGCCGCCAAACCGCCCGAACTGGAACAACGCGGCGGCGCTTACTACAGTGATGCCGCCTGCAACCTGATCGACTCCATTTATCATGACCGCAAAGACATCCAAACCGTCAATGTAAAAAATCAAGGCGCCATCGCCAGCATCCCCCACGATTCCGCCGTCGAAATCAACTGCGTCATCACCGCAAGCGGCCCCAAACCCATCGCCATCGGAGACCTGCCCATCCCCGTCAGAGGCCTCGTCCAACAGATTAAATCCTTCGAACGGGTTGCCGCCGAAGCCGCCGTAACCGGCAACTACCATACCGCCCTGCTTGCCATGACCATCAATCCGCTCGTCCCTTCCGACTCCGCCGCCAAAAAAATCCTGGATGAAATGCTGAAAGCCCACCAAAAATATCTGCCGCAATTTCAACAATAAAAAAGGCGGGGATTCATTCCCCGTCCCAACCATAAAATTAGAGAACCGGATTAAACACAACGCACCGAAATCAGCGTATTTCGGCGAACTCTCCGGACAATCGTTCTCCGGATGCGCCGCCCTCTGCAGACAAAAATAAAGGTTTGTCTGTGCCGGCCCCGGCCGCAGATGACCACCAAAACTTCACCGGGGCGCAAAAAAAAGCGGCGAATGCGCACCACTCTTCTTCCGCAGCGCACAATTCTTCTCTCTCCCCGGCGGAGAACGAAAATTCTCCTTGCCTGTGCCGCAGTGACCCCATGATCTTGGCCAAGGTGGATTCCAAACTCTGTCATCCTATCCCTCCTTTTTGCAAAGCTAAATTATTCTATGAATTTCCCTGCAATTGGTCTAAACCAAGAACCAAATTTCATGAAATTAAACTTCTTCTTGATTCCCCCTGTCATTTGCTTTGCATGCAGATGCAAAATTGCTCTTGACACTCTGAAACAAAAGGATCATCATGACCGTGCGAAGAAAAAACAGGGAGAGGAGACAAAACATGGAGAATGTACCTGCCAGCGTGATAACCGAATCCATCCAATCCTTTCAATCCACCATCCGCAAATCGGAGAATGCCTTGGATCAGATGACGCAAAAAGGCGCAAACACCTCCCTCATCCGGAAAAGGCTCAAAGCCTTTCACATCGGCTTGGCCATGCTGGAATACGCCTGGTATCAAAGGCCTCATCCTTTCACATCTGAAGAGCTGACCGAAGCCCGCCAAATTCTCACCGGTTTGCTCCCTTCCATTGAAAAGATTTACGCAAAGTCAAAAGAAGGAAGTCCGCAAAAAACGCTTTTGGAAAGAAGAATCCAAGCGTTCAACCTGGCCGTTCAAGCAATTGACGATTCAGCGAAAAAGTAAAGGACAGGCCGGCCGCCGTGCGGTCTTCCTGCCCTTTCGTATTTAATGTTGCAATTGTTAAGATCATTATATATATACTGTCTAAGTGGCTCAGCCATAAATTTAGGGATGGGCCGATTTCTTTCTGCCCATCCCCGTTTCTCTATTCTTTAATGACTGTCTTATATTGATTCAGATCATGATGATCAATGTCTATGTTTTGGATATCTTCAAAATGAATATTATAGCGGTATAAGGTATATTGACTTTCTTCAGCTTCCTTTGGTGCTGATTTTAATTCATCATCTGCAACAAAAATTGTTACTCCAACTTGGTTAAAGTTTAACCTTTTTAATTCTTTTAGAAAGTTTTTGATTCCTTGTTCATATTGACCATTTTGCTCATAAACCCTTAAGGTCACATTTAGCTTATATTCTGGATCCCCTCCATTTTTCAAGACTTCAAACACAGATGGAATCTCTCCGGTATACTTATTTTTTTTGGTTCCGTTTGAAAAACCAATATTTTCGATTTCTCTTACATCAAAATTTTTTTCAACTAAAGACGTGATTTTGGGTTTTAATTCTTCCGTCCATAATGTTGCCACATAGGTATCCCTGATTTCATTCGGTTCCATAATGATTGCCACATAAGTGTTTTGACCATCTTTTATATTCCCTTCAACGGTATAAGTCTTGCCAGTAAAAAGATCTTTCCTGACCTCGGATACTTCATAATCTTTATTATATGTATCTTTGATATACTGGATCGCTTTTTCTTTGATCTCTTTCTCTTCTGCTCGATTCATATCTCCCATGCCTCCCGTTCCTGTGCATCCAGCCACAAGGAATACAAACAACAGAATGAAAACCATCCAGCTTCTTTGGATATTCACCTTTTCCACTTCCTTCCTATCATCAATCAATTCCTAAGGCCATTATATAAATTTCTCTGTCCCATTAACTTAGCCATAAATTTAGGGATGGGCAAATTTCTTTCTGCCCGTCCCCGTTTCTTTATTCTTTGATTACTGTTTTATATTGATCCAGATCATGATGATCAATGTCTATGTTTTGGATATCTTCAAATGATATATTATAGCGGTATAAGGTATATTGACTTTCTTCGGCTTCCTTCGGTGCTGATTTTAATTCATCATCTGCAACAAAAATTGTTACTCCAACGTGGTTAAAGTTCAGCTTTTTTAGTTCTTCTAAAAAGCTCTTGATTCCTTTTTCATATTGGCCATTTTGTTCATAGACTCTCAATTTTACGATTAGCTCATAATCCGGAGCCCCTTCATTTTTCAAGACTTCAAACACCGATGGAATCTCTCCGGTATACTTATCTTTTTTCGGGCCATTTGAATAAGCAATGTGCTCAATCTTTCTCTCATCAAAATGTTTTTGAACCAATGACGTGATCTTTGGTTTGAGTTCTTCGGTCCATAATGTTTCCACATAAGTATCCCTGATTTCATTCTGTTCCATAATGATTGCTACATAAGTGTTTTTATCATCTTTTATATTTCCTTCAACTGTATATATCTGTCCGCTTAAAAAATCTTTCGTCACATCAGAAACTTCATATTCCTTATTATACGTATCCTTGATATACCGAATCGCTTTTTCTTTGATCTCTTTTTCTTCAGCTTTATCCATATCTCCCACTCCTCCCGTGCCTGTGCATCCTGCCAGCAAGTATACAAACAACAGGATGAAAACAATCCAGCTTCTTTTGAAATTCATCTTTTTTACTCCCTTCCTATCATCAATCAATTGTTAAGATCATTATATAAATTCCGCTGTCCCATTGACTTAGCCATAAATTTAGGGATGGGCCAATATCTTTCTTGCCCATCCCTGTTTCTCTATTCTTTGATTACCGTTTTATATTGATCCAGATCAAGATTATCAATATCTAATTTTTGAATGTCATCAATAGATATATTATATCGATATAAAATATAATCATTTTCTTTTTCGTTATCTGTCGCTGTTTTTAGTTTGTCGTTTGCTACAAAAATCTCCATTCCAATATGGTTAAAATTTAACTCTTTCATCTCCTTTAAAAAGCTTCTGATCCCTTGTTCATATTGACCATTTTGTTCATACACCCAAAATGTGGTGTTTAATGCAAAATCAGGATCTCCTCCATTTTCCAGCACTTTAAAAACAGAAGGAATGTCCCCTTTATATTTATCTTTTTCCGTTCCATTTGAATAAACAAAATGCTCAATCTTTCTCACATCAAAATACTTTTTAACTAATGTTGTTATCGTTGGTTTTAATTCTTCGGTCCATAATTCATCCACATACGAATCTCTGATTCCATCGGGTTCGATAATAATTAACACAGAGGTGTTTTGATCATCTTTTATATTCCCTTCAACGGAGTATGTCTGACCTGTAAACAAATCTTTACTTACCTCGGATACTTCGAAATCTTTGTTATATGTATCCTTAATATACTGAATTGCTTTTTCTTTGATTTCCTTCTCTTCTGCCCGATCCATGTCTCCCTCTCCTCCCGTGCAACCGGTTAGTAAAAAAACAAACATACATACCACAGCTATTAAGTGTTTGCTCCAACCCATCCCTGCTCACTCCTTTTCTCTCGGAACAATATTACCATCTTCACCATACAAAGCCACAACGGGTGTGTCTACTTTTTTACCATCGTCATATCCAGTAAAATTCGATATGCTATGGCCCCAACTGAGATTTATTTTATTATCCAGTCCCTTGTCATCTTCCGCCAATTCAACACTTCCATCCGGTAGAATATTATATGTTTTCCCAGGACGATACCCAAACGAACCGACAAGATCATCCTTATACCTATAGTTCCTTATTAAATCATCATAAGCACCAACTTTTTCATTCTCGACAATCTCCCGAATTTGTGGATCTGATATATTCGCTCTGTAATGATCTCCCGACTTGACAAATTCCGGAACGAACGGCACTTTTTGAATTAGCTCAAATGTTTTCTCTCTTACTTTACTGATATTGAGATTATCATATAAATTCATCCCGGCTGCATTAAATGTTACCGTAGGGATCTTATATCTGGCGCCGCAATCCGAAGCCAAGTAGCCTCCAAGGGAGTGGCCGGTTAAAGCAATATTATATCCCTTATACTTAGGATCATTTATTATTTTTTCCACATATTTTCTCGCTTCCACTGCTTGCGGATTATAACGATCAAAACCGTTTGCTATAAAAATATCAGCGAATAAGTCTTGTGCCACATCAATTACCGTGGTATCTTTCGTCAAAGGATCTGATTCTGTTCCTCTAAATGCAATAATTATTTCTTTAGTTTCTGGGTTCTTAAAAACATGAGCTTGTAAACCGCTTATGTGATCTTTGTATAACACCTTTTCCTCTTGCCATTGATTTCCCAAATTCATATATATATCTCGAGGCTTTATTTCATCTTTATATGCCAATTGCGCAGCATAAGCTAATTGTTGATCAGTAATATTTGAATCACTCAGCTTTCCATAAGGATATTGGCTGTTCCCCCCTGCCATTCCGGCATTCCCCAGACTGGCGGTCAGATTTTGTCCTTCCAATCCCTTTCTCGCAAAAAGATTTTTCAAACTCGTATAGGCCGATTGGATTCCTCTGGCGAGGGGTTGTCCGAATTTACTCAACAATCCGGTAAGGGCTGTGATTCCAAGCACAATTCCCCCGGTGATTTTGCCTGCTGTGGAGGTCATCCAATCCCAGGCTTTTTGGGCCGCTTTCTTGGTGGCGGATGCGGCGGTGTCCCAAGTCTTTTTCGCGCCGTTTTTCAGGTTGTTCCAAGTGTTGGAGACCCCGTTTTTTAATTTGTTCCAAGAACCGGAGACAAAGTCTCCCACTTGGCTGAAGAAGCCTTTCTCCTGCTTGGACGGGGCAACGTTCAGCTCCTCCGTCGGCTTGGGAGCCGGAGCCGGTTTTCCTTGGTTGAAATCCTCATGGATCTGCGGAACATCGAAACTCCCGCCGCCGGTTGCATAGGCAGTTGGTGTGGCCAGTACACATGCAACCAAAATGAAGCATAAGAAGAGTTTCCCATGATGTATCGTTTTCATTTTGGCAACCTTTCACCTCTTTTGCATGATGCGTCCCCTTGCTGAAGGGGAATTCTGAAAATTCTATGATTTTCTTTTGCCCATCCCCGTTTCTCTATTCTTTGATGACTGTCTTATATTGATCCAGATCGTGATGATCGATATCTACTTTTTGGATATCTTCAAAATAAATATTATAACGGCTTAAAATATGATTACTATCATTGGTACCCTCGGGTGTTGTTTTAAATTTATCCTCTAAAACAAAAATCTCCATCACAACTTCATTAAAATGCATCCCTTTCAAAGCTTTTAGGAAATTTTTGATTCCCTGCTCGTATCGACCATTTTGTTCATAAATATTAAACACTAAAGCCAGCTCGTATTCTGGCTCCCCTCCATTTTCCAAGATAGTAAAAATAGATGGTATTTCTCCGGTATACTTATCTTTTTCGGTTCCATTTGAATATGCAATATGTTCAATCTTCCTTACATCAAAATGTTTTTCAACCAATGACGTGATTTTGGGTTTCAATTCCTCCGTCCATAATGTTGCCACGTATGTATCCCTGATTTCATTCGGTTCCATAATAATGGATACTTGAGTGTTCTTTTGATCTTTGACATTCCCTCTGACTGTATAAGTTTGTCCTGTGAAACGGTCCTTACTTACCTCGGATACTTCATAATCTTTATTATATGTATCCTTGATATACTGAATGGCTTTTTCTTTGATTTTTTTCTCTTCTGACCAATCCATGTCCCCCATGCCTCCTGTTCCTGTGCATCCGGCCAACAGGAATACAAACAACAGGATGAAAACAATCCAGATTCTTTGGATATTCACCTTTTTTCTACTCCCTTCCTATCATCAATCCCTAAGGTCATTATATAAGTTCCGCTGTCCCGTTGACTTAGCTATAAATTTAGGGATGGGCGATTTTTCCTGCCCATCCCCGTTTCTCTATTCTTTGATTACTGTCTTATATTGATCCAAGTCAAGACTGTCAATATCCACTTTTTGAATGTCATCGATCACAATATTGTAGCGATACAGAGTATAGCTGCTTTCCTTAACGTCTTCAGGGGCCGATTTCAATTCATCATCTGCAACAAATACTTCCATCATAACTTTATTAAAATTCATTGATTGGGCTTCTTTCAAAAAGTTTTTCAGACCTGATTCATACAGCCCATTATCGTTATAAATTCGTGCAGTAATCACTAAAGTAAAGTCCTTATCTCCACCATTTTTCAACACTTCAAATACAGATGGAACTTCTCCGCTATATTTATGGGGCCTCTTCCCATTGCTGTATGAAATACTTTCAATCCGCCTTACATCCATATATTTGTTTATCATTGCTGTTATTTTGGGACTCAATTCTTGCCTCCATAACGCTATTACATAAGTATCTTTGATTTCATTGTCCTTCTCCCAAATCACCGTCACTTCCGTATCCTTTCCATCTTTCACTTTTCCCCGTACACGGATGAGTCCGGCAGCTTGTCCCTTGCTCACTTCACTCACTTCAAAATCTTTATTATATTTTTCTTTAATATATTTAATTGCCTTTTCTTTGAGCTGTTTCTCTTCTTCTTGACTCATTTGCTTTCCCTCTTCCTGTATTGTTTCTATCGAATTTGTCTGACAACCAGTTAACAACAAAGCAAACATAAATATTACAAGAAACCATCTTTTTCTAAACACCTTTAATTTACACCTCACCTTTTTACAATGTTTCCATCTTCATCATATACATCGGGAATAGGTGTATCTACAGGTTTTTTTTCACCTCTGTCATATCCGGTAAAGTTGGAAATCCCGTGACTGGATAATCCAAGTCCGATTTGATTATCCAATCCGGTTAACTCGTCCACCCTTTTCACACTTCCATCAGATTCTATCTCATAAGTTTCACCCGGACGATATCCTAATGAACCAACAAGGTCATCATCATAACGATAATTTCTAATTAGATCATCATAAGCACCTGCTATTTCCTTAGCAGCTATTTCACGAACTTCGGGATTTAACAGGTTTGTAAAATAACTTCTTAATGTTCCCCCAATACCTCCTAGGATAGTGCTGGCATTAACATTAGGAAACAAATTTTTTCCAGGAGCATTAAATGTTACTGCTGGAATTCCATATTTAGTTGCTGAATCTAATGCCAAATATCCTCCAAGAGAATGTCCAGTCAATACCATTTTGTATCCTTTATATTCTTCACTATTAACTATATTTGAAATCATTTTTCTTGCTTCGATTGCTTGTGGATTTATATCATTCCCTAAAGCAATCGGACCATCACCAATTACAATATCTTCCCATCGGTCTGGCTCAGTTCCTCGAAAAGCAATCACCATTTCCTTAGAATATATATTTTTGAATACATACATTTGTAATCCATTTTTTAAATCAAGGTTTAAATTTGAATCTATCTCCCACTCTTCACCTAAAACTATATCCAAATCATCTTTTATAACAGTTTCATCAGCATAAACTAAATCAGATAACTCAGCCAACTGTTTATCTGAAATATTGATATCACTCAGCTTTCCATGAGGATATTGGCTGTTTCCCGCTGCCATTCCGGCATTCCCCAGACTGGCTGTCAGGTTTTGTCCTTCCAATCCCTTTCTCGCAAAAAGATTTTTCAAATTTGTATAGGCCGATTGGATTCCTCTGGCGAGGGGCTGTCCGAATTTGCTCAACAATCCGGTAAGGGCTGTGATTCCAAGCACAATTCCCCCGGTGATTTTGCCTGCTGTGGAGGTCATCCAATCCCAGGCTTTTTGGGCCGCTTTCTTGGTGGCGGATGCGGCGGTGTCCCAAGTCTTTTTCGCGCCGTTTTTCAGGTTGTTCCAAGTGTTGGAGACCCCGTTTTTTAATTTGTTCCAAGAACCGGAGACAAAGTCTCCCACTTGGCTGAAGAAGCCTTTCTCCTGCTTGGACGGGGCAACGTTCAGCTCCTCCGTCGGCTTGGGAGCCGGAGCCGGTTTTCCTTGGTTGAAATCCTCATGGATCTGCGGAACATCGAAACTCCCGCCGCCGGTTGCATAGGCAGTTGGTGTGGCCAGTACACATGCAACCAAAATGAAGCATAAGAAGAGTTTCCCATGATGTATCGTTTTCATTTTGGCAACCTTTCACCTCTTTACCTGTGAGTCCGTTTCATTAAAGACTTTGAAATCGATGGATTTTCTTCCTTTTTCTTTTGCCAATATTAATAATTATAATAAAAAATTCCATATTTGAGTTAAAAAATGAAGGAATAACTTGATAAATTATCCTTTGTCGACTTGCGATAAGGCAAAAAGATGGGCAGAATTTGTTCTGTCCATCTTTTTTAATGTTGGATCACGGTTTTATATTGATCCAAATCAAGGTTTATCCATTTAACCTTGTTCTTTCGGTTTCCTTTTGTGATGATCCGAAGAATATAAAAAACCCCCGCCTTTTCAGCAGGGTTGAAAAGACGGGGAGAATTCTCATTCATTGGAGGAAAAGAGTTTGGACAAGGCTTCTTTGAGAGCCGGATTGGACAGTTCCTCCTGTTGTTTGAGATAGCGATTGATTTCTTTTCGCGAGACTTTGCTTTTTTGCTCTTTTTCCATCCGTTCTTTGAAAGAGGCGTATTTTTCCCGAAAACCGCAAGAACAGACAAAGATGCGCCCCTCTCCTTCCCCGCGCAGTTCCATCCGCTTTCTGCATTCGGGGCAGTGGACATTGGTGATGCGGGCTAGGTTTTTCCGGTAACCGCAGGACCGGTCCTGGCAAACCAGCATTCTTCCTTTTTTGTTCTTGACTTCAAGCAGCCGCTTGCCGCAGTCCGGACAGCGGGTGGCCGTCAGGTTGTCATGGCGGAAGGTGCGTTCGCTGGCTTTGATCTCATGGACCACCCGTTTGGCATAATCCCTCATCTCACGCAAGAAGCTATCTTTTTTCAATTTCCCGTTGGCGATCGACTGCAGTTTTTGTTCCCATTTCGCGGTGAGTTCCGGCGATTTCAACTCCTCCGGGACCAAATCGAGCAGTTGTCTGCCGGTGGAGGTGAGGTAAATGTATTTTCCTTTCTTTTCAATATAATAGCTGTCAAACAATTTCTCGATGATATCCGCCCGGGTGGCCACGGTTCCGAGCCCGCCCGTTTCCCCGATCGTTTTGATCAAATCTTTCCGGTCGGTTTCCATGTATTTCACCGGATTTTCCATGGCGGCGATCAAGGTGCCTTCGGTAAAGCGTTCCGGCGGCTCCGTTTCGCCTTGCGTCAACTTCAAAGACCGGACGTTCAGCTCCTCGCCGGGCTGAACCCGGGATAATGCCGGGTTGATGTCGGCTTCCGGTTCGCTGCCGGCCACTTGTTTCCAGCCGGGGGACAACACGGTTTTCCCGCCGGCGATGAATGGTTCCCCTCCGATGGTTCCCTCCAACTTGATCTCCTCATATTCAAAGGGTGGGAACAACACGGCAAAAAACCTTCGCACCACCAGATCAAAAATCTTTCGTTCCCGGGGGCTGAGGTCTTCCAACCGGACCGGCTCTTCGGTCGGAATGATGGCATGGTGATCAGAAACTTTCCGGTCATCCACGAAATGGGCGCCGGCTTTCACCCCTTGTTTTGCTTGCCGGGCAAACTCCGCATACGGACCCACCCGGCAGGCTTCGATCCGCTCTTTTAACGTATCCACGATGTCAGAAGACAAATAACGGGAATCCGTGCGCGGATAGGTGACCACTTTGTGTGTTTCATACAATTGCTGAAGCGTCGACAAGGTTTCTTTGGCGGAAAATCCGTACCGCTGGTTGGCTTCCCGTTGCAATTCGGTCAAGTCGTAAAGGGCAGGCGCCCATTTCTTTTTCTTTTTCCGGCTGGCATGGGTGATGGAAAGTTTCTTTCCTTTGCCTGCGGACACGATGTTTTCGCAAATTTCTTTGCGAAAGCTCCGGCCTTTTTTCCAAGTGAATTTCAATCCTTTGTCCGTGACCGCTTCCACCCCGTAAAACGGCTTCGGCCGGAAATTTTTGATCTCCTCTTCGCGGCGGGCAATCATAGCCAATGTGGGAGTCTGGACCCGTCCGCATGAAAGCGAGGCATTATACTTGCTGGTCAACGCCCTGGTCGCATTAATGCCAACCACCCAATCCGCTTCCGCCCGGGCCACCGCGGAACGGTATAAGTTTTCGTACAGTTTTCCGTCCTTCAGTTTTTTAAAACCTTCTTTGATCGCCTTGTCGGTGACGGAGGAAATCCACAAACGCTTGACCGGCTTTTTGACCCGGGCTTTTTCAATAATCCACCAGGCCACCAGTTCCCCTTCCCGGCCGGCATCGGTGGCAATGACAATGTTTTTCACATCCGGTCGGGACATCAGCTTCTTGATCTGGTGAAATTGTTTGCTCGTTTTCCGGATCACCACTTGTTTCAAGGGTTGGGGCAAAATCGGCAGATCTTCCATCCGCCAGACTTTGTACTTTTTGTCATAGGCTTCCGGTTCCGCCAATGTGACAAGATGGCCGAATGCCCATGTCACGATATATTTGTCTCCTTCCATAAAGCCATTTCCTTTTTTGCGGCAACCGAGGACACGGGCAAGATCCCGGCCGACGGAAGGTTTTTCTGCAAGTACCACTGATTTTTTCATCTTGATTCTTAACATCCTTTCAATCCACGCAAAAAAGATTACCAATCTCACTCTACCACTGTTTTCGGCAGAGTACCAGTTTGCATCCCCCCCTTGTGGAAAACAGGCAAAAAAAATAAGCCTGATCCATCCCATACAGGCTTATGGTTCATCCCGCCGGTGGACATCGTGGGCTGCCCGGATTCCGGATTCAATCGCTCCCTGGATCCATGTTCTCGTATAGGAAGCATGTTCCCCTGCAAAGTACACCCTTCCTTCCGGCGCAATAACGGCCGGAAACAACTCGCTTTCCTGTTCCGGTTTAAACATCGAGAATCCACCGTTGGTATGCGGATATTTTTGCCAACTGAAGGAAGCGCCCGTCACGACATGGTTTTCGATCGAGGGGCCGAAAACTTTCATCAGCTCATCCATGCATTCTTTGATTTGTTGATCCAGGGACAATCCATCCCAAATCAATGCATGATCCTCCCATGTGTAACTGGCCAGCACCACGCCGGTGTCACTGCCAAACCCATGACTGGGAAAATAGGTGAAGCGGGTCGGCTGGTCGGTGATCATTTTCCCGCCAAACAGTCCCGCGTCTTCCCAAAACCGTTTGTTAAACTGGATTCCGATTTTGGTGGAAGCCACATAATGCAATTGCCGGATCGCCTTCCATTTGGCATGCGAAAAGGAATCGTACGGCTCGACGTCCACATATTGAAAAGCGGAAAAAGGAATCGTGATGATGGCAGCATCTCCGGTCACTTGAACCGTCCTCGAATTTTGATCCAGGGCATAAATGGTGACTTCCCGTTCATTTTGCACAATCCGGGTCATCTTGTGCCGGAACAAAATGTTGGGCCGAAGTTGCGGCAAAAAGGCTTTCGGCAATTGATCCATCCCTCCGGCCACCTCATAAAAAGAAACATCCGGGCTTTCAAGAAGGATCAGTTCACGCAACGCCTCTAGAAAAGACAATTCGGGAAGCCCTTCCAAATCCGCGAGCACCAGGATTTGTTCAATCGCTGCCGGCGACAGGGTCCATCCCACCGGATTGTACCGGAAAAATGAATCGACAGAATATTTGTCAAATTCTTTGATCACCGTAATCCACCGCTGTTCCGGATCTTCTTCGATGAACTGAGTGATCGGGGAAACGGCCAGTTTGAGCAAATTGCTGATCGTTTTCCCTTTTTCATATGCATTGACCGGAAACCTCAAGACATCCGGATTTCGTTCATACTCTTTCTGCCGCACCAACACATTATTGACAAAAATCAGATCGTTGGGAGTGGAATTCACAAACGGCCGAAGCATCAGCCCGAATTTCCGGATATACGCCAATGTCAAATGATGGGTATTGGGAATGCGCATGGCTCCGGCCTCCATATACTCCCCGTTTTCAAACGGTGACCGGATGGTATAAACCCTTCCTCCCACACGATCTGAGGATTCCAAAAGGATCACTTCATGCCCGGCTTCTTTCAACAAAGAAGCAGCCACCAATCCGGCCATTCCCGCTCCAACCACAATGATCCGTTTCGGTTGGGATGTCCGGCCGAGTCCTTTTTGGATGATGGAGATCATTTCTTCATTGGATAACGAGGGGATAAAAGGATTCATGATTTACCTCCAAGGACATGGAATACTATATCCTATGCGTTTCCAGTCCTTTTAAGCATCCAAGTCCCAGTTTTTCCCCATCCGGTCGGATTTACGCGAAAATATCGTAGGACTTAAATTTCCACACCGATTTTTTCTCTTCTTTGAAAACCTCCAAATCCCAACAAGGAATTTCAATCATTTTCCCGTCTTCAGTCTGAATCCGGACCCGGGTGTGTTTCACTTTTTTGGCCTCACAACAAACCTCGGTTCTTTCTTCATTGCCATCGCGTTTGACCGCGACATACAAGTACATTTTTTGCATGTCCTGCAAAAATTTCTCCACTTCGCTTTCGGTTCCTTCGATGTTTAACTTCAACACGGTTCACTGTCCCCTTCCTTGGATTTTCCATGAAATGGTTGAAGATTTATCCGAAAATAGTATATAATTTACGAAAAATATTTGCAAATTTAGCAAAAATAATTAAATTCTCTCATTTATTCATGATATTTCTGAATGCGAATTAAATATTTAAACAAACCCTCCGGATATTTGGATTACCAAACCAAATAAACGGAATGTTCCCCCAAATATATCAACAAAACCGGACGGAAAATTTTTTGAGGTGAATGGAATGAACAAAGAACAAATTGATCGCTTAGCACTCGGGAAGTTTGTCCGCCAGCAGCGGAAAAAACGAAAACTCCGCCAGACGGATCTGACGGATGAAAAGTTGACCCAACCCGTTTTAAGCTCGATTGAAAACGGCAAAGGGCAAGTCAGTGAGGAAAAATTGGAATATGTCCTGAAAAAGCTGGGAGTGGAAGAAGACTTAACGTGTTTTTCCATGCAAAAGACAAAAGAAGAAAAGATCAATGAGACCGTCAAATTGAAGCTGACGGCCGTCGAAACGATCATCGATCTGATCAGCCCGGACCCGGGACTGGCACAATTAAGGGAACTGAACATTCACGATGACCATCCGCTCTCTGTGTGGGCGCATTATTTGAAAGGCAAAGCTTACGCCGGGAAAAAGAGGGGGAAAAAAGCGCAGAAACATTTTACGGAGGCGATTTTACAACTGGAACAACAATATCCGGAGATGGCCGAAAGCAACTTGCATTCTGCCAGTTACAACGGGTTAAGCCGGCTGGAGTACATGGCAGACCAATACGGTTCAGCACTCCGGTATGCCAAACAGGCACGGGAATGTTTTCAGGAAGAGGGGGAAAGAAGGTATTTAAAAGAAATCATTCTGGTCAATCAGGCCATTTATCTTGAAAAACTGAACCGCCTGGAAGAAGCGCAAAACACCTTGAATGAATTAAAAAAAGAGCAAGCCGGCTATCTCAGCAAAGAAGCTCTCCTGCATCATTATGACGTCCGTTCTTCCATCTTGGCCAAAGCCCGGATGCACGCTCAGGCCATCCAATCGGCATTAAAAGGAATTGAACTGGCCCGCGTGGATAAGATGGCGGATCGCCTGATGAAGTTTTGGGGAATGCTGGGCCGGATTTACATCGATTCCGGACAGCTTCATCAAGCGGAAATCTGTCTGGAAACCGCGCAACAGTTGGAAAAAAAGGTGCGAAAGGCGGGATTGTCCGCTTATCTTTACATACAGCTGGCCACGTTGCATGAAAAAAAGAAACAAGCGGAACCGGCCCGCAATTATTCCCTCAAGGCGTTTGCATCCAGCAGAAAAGCAGGCCTGGCTTACCATGAGTGCGAAGCCTTGATGCTCATGGCAAACAGCTTTTTTCTGCAAAACGAAAACCTCAAAGCTTTTCAAACATTAAAGCAAGCGCTCCAAATCGCGACAAACTATTCGTTTTCCGACTTAACCGACCGGATTCATCTTCTGATCGGCACGCATCTGGACAAGCTGGGAGAACTTCATACCCATGCCTTTGCCTTGGATTTCCTCCATTCCCATGTCAAAGGCAGGAAGAAGGAAGAAACCCTGCCCGTGATCCTCCCCGCTGACTCCCCTTAAAAACACGAACACCTCCCGGTCTCATCCCCGGGAGGTGTTCTTCATGGGATATCAGCAATGTTTGTCTCTATAAATATAACATATTTTCGACTTGTCAATCTAAATGATCCACATCCCAGCCTTTAATTTTGCACCTTTTCTTCCAATTGCCGTAACCGCTTCTCCCCCAACAGGGCTTTTCCGGCTTCGCTCAGAACCAGCCCGATGCTGTCGCGGATGAGTTGATCCGCCAAGGAATCAAGCGGTGTGGCACTCTGGTTGATGATGATAACATCCGAACCGGTTTCATGGGCGATCTCCACCAACCCGGCAAAAGGATACACTTGCAAGGACGTGCCCATCACGAGAATCAGATCCGCTTTCTCCACTTCCTGAACTGCCTCATTCCAGGAAGCCGTGTCCAGCGGTTCCCCAAACAGCACAATCGGCGGCCGGAGAGGAGCCTGGCACTGCTCATCGGTACAATAATAAGTGCCTTCACGATACGAAGTGGCCGGATACTCTTTTCCGCAGCCGGAACAAACCAGATGGCGCATGTGCCCGTGAATCTCGATCACTTTTTGGCTTCCCGCCCGCTGATGGAAACCGTCAATGTTCTGCGTCAGGATCGCTTTCACCATGCCTTCTTTTTCCAGTTCAGCCAACACATAATGGCCGATATTGGGGTGATGTTTCAACAACTCTTCCACCCGCATCTGGTAAAACTCAAAAAAATCTTTCGTCCCGATGGCACCCGGGGTGGCAATTTCATTGGGATCCCTGCCGCTCCAAAGCCCGCCTTGCGAGCGGAAATCCGGGAGCCCGCTTTCCGTGGACATCCCCGCCCCGGTCAAAACCACGAGATGGTTGGCATTTTGAACCTTTTTCACCCATTCTCTCATGCCCTTACCCTCCTTCTCCCATCCATGTTAAGACGATTTTGATCCGGAAGCCAGTCTCGGCTTTATGAACAGATCCACCGGTTAACGCGGTTGATGATGTCTTGGTATTTCGGTTTGCACTGAATCATCATCCGGCTGACCGGATGATGCTCTCCATAGCGCTTCACCACGTCCCGGCCCCTTTCATCCAAACTGACTTTTTCCCCTTGCGGCGAGGTTTGAACATCACAATAAGTGACCAAGTCTGTAAACAGCCGGTCTTGTTCATCCAACAGTTCATGATTCAAAGAATAGGTTGGAAGCAAATCGCTTCTTTTTTCCTTGACCGTTTCATAAGCTTCCGAATGAAAAAGGACTGCGGCAATCACCGGCTTGTTAAAACCGGCCTTAAGAGCAAAACAAGCTCCGTCAAAGGGATGAAAGTTGGTTTTGTTTAACTTGGGACTATAACCGATATCGTGGAGAAAAGCGGCTTGAATCAGTTCTCTTTTCACTTCCTCATTCAAGTTTAACTTTGGCAAAATCTCTTTCATAGAACGGACAACACCCAAGATATGATGATACCGGTTTTCTTCAGGCGAAAGAAAGTCTGCCAGTCTATCTGCATTAAACGGTTCGGGAGTTTTCCCGGACGATCTGAGAAGTTTCATCTTCACCAAAAATTTCCTCCTCATTCAAACCGCAATGATTGAAGAGCTTCCTGCCCGATCCCGTACCGGGCCAATGTTTTGATGGTACTTTCACCGGTTAATTGTTCTTCCTTCACTCCAAGCTGTAAAGCCACTTGGATCACATGCTCTTTGGACTCTCCTTCAATCTCCAGATACGGAGGGATACCCGGCCACTCGTCAATCTCCAGTCTCGCACCACTGAGCAAAAAACGGGTTCTCCGGTTTTCCTGGTACCCCTTGGAACGATACCCCAATTTCCCGAGCAACCGGTCGGCCTCCTCAAAGCTGCTCACGGTGATCTCAATCTCTTCCGTTCCGCCGATTCCGTCATGGTACACTTCTTTCACCGCCAGCGTGACTTCTTCACCCGTATCGCGCAGTCGGATCCATTTGCTTTGATCTCCCGGAGTGATTTCATAGACATAACGCCGCATCAAAAATTCGCCGGACTTTTCCCCGCCTGCTTGCAAGATCCGTTCCATCATTTCAGCCGGATCGATTTCCAGGACTTTGGCTTCAAATTCAATGGGCATATGGACTTCCCCCCTTTCTTTTTATTATAAAATCACGATGCTGCCGGGCCGAACCGATTTCCCGCAGGTCTGCACACCGGAAGACCATTTTGTCCAACACTTGGTCCCAGGCTTGAATGAATCGGCGGAGTTGATCCGCTGTCCATTTTTTCTCCCGCTCCCCGATGATGGCCTCAACCGCTTTCGGAGGTTTTTGACATGCACGGCCGATGACCCGGTTTTCGTATAGAAGATGCTTGTCCCGGTTGTATACTTCCAAAACATCAAAAAGTTTTTCTTTCTCAATCCGTTCCACAGTTTTCAGCATACCGCGATAAGCCGCATCATGCGACGCTTTGGCCACCGGCCTTCCATATCCGAAAATTTGTTTTTGTTCTTCATGCCGCTCATAAGTCCCCAACAGGCTGACACACGCATGTACCGCCATCACTCGGACGATCACACGGTAGCCTTGTTGTTTCAAACGCTGAAGCGTGTTGCAAATCGGGCCGTCGGTTCTCATGGTTCCCTCAAAAACGAGATTCCGCTTGGTTCGGATCGCATATTCGAACACATCCCTTGTCCACCGGCGGACGTCAGGATCCGTCAACCGGGCGTAATCCTCCTCTTGCTTTAGCAAAATTTCTTTACTCATGGGATGTTCTTTCCGGAATTCATCGCCATTGATCACCACAAAAGAATGACCGGAAAACCCGTTTTCCGCAAGTGCAATCAGCCCGCCTTTCCCGGCTCCGGGCTGGCCGCCCAAAATCACGGCGGCCGGATGTTTTGCCGGAGCGGTGAACTCCTCCACTTCCTGTTTCAAACGCTCCAAAATTTCGTTATGTTCTTCCTCCGATAACGGATCCATGCATGAATCAACCCGTTCAACCCCCGTGTATTTTTTTCTCACCTTGTTTCCGTATACGGTTAAGATCTTGTGGATGACCTCCCGGTTTCCTGAGTACATGGCTTGTCTTTCTTGCAACAGTTTCCTTTTTTCAGCTTTTAACCGCTCCAGTTTCTCCCGATCGGGCTTTTCTTTCTTTTCCTCGTTCGCGATGGCCCGTCTTTGATCCGAGAGCACTTCGGCCATGACTTCAATAGCGACATCCAGTTTCACCCACTCCGGCATCGCCCGCACAACATCCTCCAAACTCCGGAAGCAAACATCCGACACGAGCACGTTCCCTCCTGTTCCCGTAAATTTTGCCGATAAAACCACTCCTGTCTTTATTCGCCAGACTGTTGTATATTCTTTGTAACAACCTTAACAAGGGAGAATGGACATGACAAAGTGGACAAAAAAAGAGTTCGTCGATGAAGATTTCAGCCATCAACGCATTCCCGACGTATCCATGGAAGACTGCCATTTTCTCCGCTGCCGTTTCAGACAAACGTTTTTGAAGGAAATCAGCACCATCCGTTGTGTCTTTGAAGAATGCCATTTTGCTCATGCAATCCTGAACGGCTCCACGCATCAGGGATCGGCCTTTTTCAATTGTCAATTTGAACACGCCCGGTTGTTTGCTTCGGTTTTTGAAAACTGCAAAATGACCGGCTCTTCCTTCGGCGAGGCCGATTTCACCGGGGTTTCCATCCAAGGCGGAGACTGGTCTTACACCTTGTTGCGAAATCAGCATTTTAAACGTTGCGACCTTTCCGGAATCCGGTTCAAAGAAGCCGACTTATATGGTACAGAGTTTGAAAAATGCAATTTAAAAGAGGCGGATTTATCTTACGCGAATATCCAAGGGGCTTCTTTCAAAGGATCCGATTTGAGAGGCGCCGTCTTGGAAGGAGTGGATTTGAAAAGCTCCAACTTAAAAGGAACCCGCATCGACCTTGCGCAAGCCATCCAACTCGCTCGCTCGTTTGGTGCAACAGTTGAGTAAATTTCAGACGGTTTATCTATGAAACATGTAACTACATCTATACTGATAAAATATCCGCCAGGTTAAAACAACAAAAATCAACCCGGTGACGGTTGGTTCGCCACCAGGTTGATGAAAAGGCTCCGGGCTTCAGATGGTAAACAGCAGGTACAAAGCCGTGCCCCACATAATGAAAGCCGACACCTTGTTCAACATGTTGATCACGTCGGCGGATTGATGGAGCCTTCCCACTTGCTTTCCCATCCATGCCAGGGAAAAGAACCAGATCCAGGATACGGCGACACAGGCAAGCGTAAAAGCAAGCTTTTCGACACCGGTGTAGGAAAGGGAACTGGTGCCGATCACCCCGATCGTATCCATGATGGCATGCGGATTGAGCAATGAAACGGAAACAGCAAAAGCGATTTGCTTTTTGGGGTAAAGCGATGACTTTTGCGGCTGATCCGGGTCCGGTTGGCTTTTGAAAGTCACCCATCCCATATAGATTAAAAAGAGGGCGCCTGCGAGGATCAGCATCACCTTGACCCAATATACGCCAAAAACCACAACCGATACGCCCAAAACAGCCAAAGAGATCAGGAGCGTGTCACAAACCGATGCAGTGAGAACCACCGGCAAAGCCCGGAGGAACTTGGGTTGCGTGGCCCCCTGATTAAAAACAAAAACATTCTGAACCCCGAGCGGCAAGATCAGCCCGAAAGACAAAATGATTCCATGAATCACGGCTTGGATCATTTTATACTGCTTTCCTTTCCGGATCACTTTCAGATTTCTGTTTCTTAACAGAGTAATTTAATTCAGCAAACGCTAAAGAATCCCCTTCTTGAAATCTAAAATCATTTCGCAAAAAAGCATATCTCTTCAGCTGGATCACAAAAGCAGCCGTCTTCTGAAATCGGTGATCTTCTATTGATCTTTTTCTTTCAGTCCAACCGAAGCTGTCAAACCATTTGCCTTTTTTGTAGTTATCAATGGCCCTTAAAATATACGGAATCGTGTTTACCGGTAATTGATCCAACGGGAAGAACCTTAAATCATCGCATTTATGAGGTTCTTGATTCTTTATTTCTCCTTCCCATTCTTTCATGGTTGCAAAGAAATCGATCCGCTCATCCCCGGCTTTGCGATGCATGACACCGACGATTTCAATGTTCTCTTCTGTCAAATGTACTCCGGCTTCTTCCTTTGCTTCGCGAACGGCAGCTTGTTTAACAGTCTCTCCGCCATCCAAATGACCGGCGACAACAGAGTAATTCCCGTCTTCATAACCCGTATTGAAACGACGAAGCAACAAAATTTGATGATCCTTGATAAAAAAGAGATGAATCGTGACCGGTGCAGTAAATCGCTTGGTTGCCATCTCGGACAACTCCTTTTAGATCAAATCCCGAAATAATCATTATTTTACCAATTCTCTTTCTATCTGTCTATTTAGTACCCCAATCATTGTCCAAAAGAAAAAACACCTCCTCAAAGAGAAGGCGTTTTTTGATTCAAGTCTCTTTCTTTCCAAAAAAGTGCTTCAGCGCATCATAGACTTGCCCTTTTTCCCGGATGACAAAGTGGGCAAAGCGCGGCACTTTCAAATGGCGATACGCACTCATCAAGGTGGAATGGCGGTTATATTGGTTGACTTCCCCGTAGCCAAACATATTGGAACGTTTGAGGATTTCGCGCACCAATTGAACGCAGCGTTCATTATCCGAACTTAAATTGTCTCCATCCGAAAAGTGGAACGGGTAAATATTATACCGGTCATGCGGATAGCGGGAATCAATAATTTCCAGAGCTTTCCGGTAGGCGGAGGAACAAATGGTTCCGCCGCTTTCCCCTTTGGTGAAAAATTGTTCCTCGCTCACTTCCTTGGCTTCCGTGTGATGAGCGATGAACACGATCTCGACATTTTCGTACTTGGTGCGAAGGAAACGGGTCATCCAGAAAAAGAAACTACGGGCAATATATTTTTCAAAAACCCCCATCGATCCGCTGGTGTCCATCATGGCGATTACGACCGCATTGGAATGCGGCACGACGATGTCTTCCCATGTTTTAAAGCGGAGATCATCAACGGAGATTTGGGTCTTTTTGCTTCCTTTCAGTGCATTTCGTTTAATGGCCGCCAGCAACGTGCGTTTTTTATCGATGTTTCCCATCAATCCTTTTTTGCGGACATCATTGAAGCGGATGTCGTCCACCGACATATCCTGGCTTTCTTTACTTTCCAGGTGCGGCAGTTCCAACTCGGAAAACAACATGCCTTCCAATTCTTCCACGGAGACTTCCGCTTCATAATAATCGTGTCCTGCTTGATCGCCGGCTCCCTGTCCTTTTCCCGGCCCCTGATTGCCGGAACCGGGTTCTTTCCCCAACACATCTCCCACCTTGCTGTCCCCATTTCCTTGTCCCACATGCTTCCCTTTGTTGTAGTTATAACGGAAACGGTATTCTTCAATGGAGCGAACCGGGATTTTCACGATCTGCTTCCCGTCCGACATAATGATGCTTTCTTCACTGATTAAATCCGGCAGGTTTTTTCGGATCGCTTCTTTCACTTTTTCCTGGTGCCGCATTTGGTCCTGATATCCTTTGCGATGAAGGGACCAGTCTTCCTCAGAGACAATAAACGGGGGGTGCGCCATGGATTTCACCTCCCTGAAATCAAGCCCTTTAGACTGTTGCGGCAAGGATCCTCCTTCCGACAGAAGAATCCTTGCCGCAATTTTTTGACCATCAGCGGTTTAACAAACTGCCCACATATCTTAAAAGCTCATTGGCACTGGCAGGCGTGTATCCGTATTCGGTCACCAGCCGGTTGATCACTTCATTGATTTTTTTCAATTGGTTTTCATCCGGGGTTTTGGTGGATGTCGTGATTTTCACCACGTCCTTGAGATCGGCAAACAATTTTTTCTGGATCGCCTCACGCAGGCGGGGATGCTGTTTATAATCAAACTTTTTCCCTTTGCGTGCATAAGCCGAAATGCGAATCAAAATCTCTTCGCGGAACGCTTTTTTGGCGTTTTCCGAAATGCCGATCTGCTCTTCAATGGAACGCATCAACTTTTCATCCGGCTCCAGTTCTTCGCCGGTGATCGGATCGCGGATTTTTTGCCAGTTGCAATAAGCTTCCACATTATCCAGATAATTTTCCATCAGGGTTTCTGCCGACTCTTCATAAGAGTAGACAAACGCTTTTTGCACTTCTTTTTTGGCGATTTCGTCGTATTCTTTCCGGGCGATGGAAATGAAATGGAGGTATTTATCGCGTTGCTCAGGAGTAATGGAAGGATGTTGGTCCAAACCGTCTTTGAGGGAACGAAGAATATCCAGAGCGTTGATAAAATTGGTTTCCGTCTTGATGAGTGCACTGGAAATACGGTTGATGACATAGCGGGGGTCAATGCCGGACATGCCTTCATCGAGATGTTCATTGCGCAATTCATCCACATCGATGTCTTTGGATCCTTCGACCACTTCCCCGTCATACAGGCGCATTTTCGTCAAAAGATCCACTTTTTTCGATTCTTTCAACCGGGTCAGAATGGAAAAGATCGCTGCGGCTCTGAGCGAGTGGGGAGCAATGTGGATGTGGGCCAGGTCACTTTGTCCAATTAATTTTTTATAAATTCTTTCTTCTTCCGTCACGCTTAAATTATACGGAATGGGCATCACGATGATCCGTGATTGCAGCGCTTCATTTTTCTTATTGGCAATAAACGCTTTGTACTCGGCTTCATTGGTGTGGGCGACAATCACTTCATCCGCGGAGATAAGTGCAAAACGGCCGGCTTTGAAATTGCCTTCCTGGGTCAGTGACAACAAGTTCCACAGAAACTTCTCATCGCACTTGAGCATTTCCTGGAACTCCATCAACCCGCGGTTGGCTTTGTTCAGCTCGCCGTCAAACCGGTAAGCGCGCGGATCGGACTCCGAACCGTATTCGGTGATGGTGGAAAAGTCAATGCTTCCCGTCAAATCGGCGATATCCTGTGATTTGGGGTCAGACGGGCTGAACGTTCCAATCCCGACCCGTTCATCCTCGGACAAGATGATCCGTTTCACGGGAACGTCTTCAATCCGTCCGTTGAATTCTTCCTTCAACCGGAACCGGCAAGACGGGCAAAGTTTTCCTTCGATCTTTACGCCAAACTCTTTTTCAAATTCGGGCCTCAACTCTTCGGGAATCAAGTTGAGCGGTTGTTCATGCATCGGGCATCCTTTAATCGCGTAAACGGCCCCTTCGTCGGTCATGGAGTACTTCTCCAACCCCTTTTTCAACAGCGTGACGATGGTGGACTTTCCTCCACTGACCGGTCCCATCAGCAGAAGGACCCGTTTTCTGACATCCAAGCGCCGGGCGGCGGAGTGAAAATACTCTTCGACCAGGCGGGTGATGGCCTGATCCAGCCCGAACAGCTCTTTTGTGAAGAAATGGTATTTTTTATTTCCTTGTGAATCGGTTGAAACACCGTCTTTTATAATCATATCGTAAACTCGGGAATGAGCGGTTTGAGCCACGCGGGGATTTTTCTTCACAATGTCCAGATAGTCAATGAAGGTTCCTTCCCATTCCAAGCTCTTCTCGCGGTTGCGATACTCCTCAAGGCGTCTGAGGAAATGATCCATGGAAAGCCTCCTCTCTAAACTTTCAAACCAAACCGTTGACTTTTCAAATCCCTGGTGACTAACAATCTGAAAAAGGAAAAGAGACTAAGGCGTGATTTTCTATCATATATATGCGCTATTTAGAAAGTTGTTACTTCTATTTTATCAGAATTTAAAGGAAAAAGATAGAAAAACCTCAGGAAAAAATCTGAGGTTTTTCAAAAATCTTCAGCGGATGGATGGCTCAGAATCTCTTTTTTCAAATACGCCGGTTTGCTGTTGGATCGATTCCAACAAGGTTTGAAGATCCCCGGCATCATCAACCGGATACGTCGGTTTTCCCCGGTCAATTTGGTATTCGGATTTCAAATAGAATGTTTTCATTCCCGTGGTGGAAGCCACCATGTCTTCCTGCATATCGTTGCCGATCATGACACATTCTTCCGGCCGGACCCCGATCCGCCCGGCAACTTCCAGATAATATTTGGGATTGGGTTTGCAATAGTGGGCCTCTTCATACACAGTCACCCATTGAAAGGGCAGATCATTGATTCCGGCCCATTTCAACCGCTCCATGATTGCGGCCTTCGGGAAAACCGGATTGGTTGCCACTGCGACTTTATACCCGTGATCCACCGCGGCTTGTACCACTTTCCGGGACAAAGGACTCACTTTTGTATATTTGGAAAGTTTCGGGAAATCTTGTTCATAAAATTGATTGAATAAAGGCCAGATGATTTCCCGGTCCAGCCCCGAACGTTTGAGAAACTCCCGTTCAAAAATTTGTTCGTTGGTCCTTGTCCCGTCCCCGCTTTTAATCATGGCTTCCGTCGCTTCCCAAATGGTTTGGATCAGTTGATCAGGAGCGATCAGGTGCTTCACCTTTCCCGCCAGTTCTTTTAAGTAAATGCGTACGAAAGACTCCGTGTCAAGCGGCAGCAGCGTACCGTCCAAATCAAACAAGCATGCTTTGATCATAAGATGTCCCTCTTTCTGTGTGAATCTCCGTCAGACCAGGTTCTTAAAGCCGGTTTGTCTCAACCCTTCATACAAAACAATGGCAACGGAGTTCGATAAGTTTAACGAACGGGAGACCGGCCGCATGGGAATCCGAATCATGGTATCCTTGTGCGCCTCCAAAATTTCAGGCGCCAATCCTTTGGTTTCTTTGCCGAAAACAAAAAAATCATTTTCCCGGTAAAACGGTTCGGTATAATGTTTTTTCGCAAAGGTTTCCACACAAAAAAAGCGCCCATCCGGGTACTTTTCCTTCAATTCGTCAAAGGAATCATGATATTCGATATCGAGTTCATGCCAATAATCGAGACCGGCCCGTTTTAATTTGCTGTCATCGATCTCAAAACCCAGCGGACGAACCAAATGCAATTTCGCCCCGGTCACCGAACAAGTGCGGGCAATGTTTCCTGTATTTTGCGGAATTTCCGGTTCAACCAGCACGATATGAAACGGCACAGTTTCATCCCTTCCATCTGTCCAAACTTCCTGTCTATTTTACCTGAAAAAGAAAATCCTCTTCAACTGTTCCTATTCAATGCGGAAAAACACATAGCGTGTCTGTGGTGTCCAGGCGGGGGAATCACGATACTCCCAACGGCGATGCAGGCTGTTTTGGGTATGCGCATTGACCAGCGGCTTTCCGTCTGCATCATACGCCGTTACAATCGTATTGTGATTGAAACGCCCGTCTCCTTCCCAATCATAACAAATCACATCCCCCAATAAAAGCTCCCCGGCCGACCCGACCATTCGGCATCTGCCCGTGGAACCCCCTTTTTTCAAAAACAGATACAAACTGTGGGCAACCGACCAGCTGAAACTCCATTGGTGGTTCCTGCTGTCTCTCCGGTACCACCATCCCTCGTTCCTGCTCCCGAAAACCATGGGCATTCCGCCTGCATACAGGCATTGGGAAACAAAATTGGTACAGTCATCTTCAAAAAGCAGATATCCGGGATGGTGGCTGTTCCAGTATCGATTGGCAAAAGCGACCGCCCGTTGCCGGTTGTAAACCATGCTCGTCATCCACAACGCTCCTTTTTCGGTTTTTACAAACATCCTATGAATCCGGCAACGGGATCATTCTCTATTTAAAGCGGCCCACCCAAACCTCCCCCACTTTGACACTGTAAATGGTCTCTTTCTTTCCTTCGCACAAGTGAAGCTCGGTCTGCTGATAAACTTTGCCCAAAATTTGCTTGATCTCTTGGGAAGCGAGGGAGCTTTTTTTCAAATCGCTTTTTGTAAACACATCACTTTCGATATGAAGATTCCAATCCAGTTGATCCAACCGCGCCTTCAACCGGGGAAACCAATTGCCGGGAAAAGGTTTCGGATCCGGATCGGGGTCAAACATCCCCCACGGCGGACGGGATTCACCTGTCGAGACAACAATTTGCGATTCCGTCATGTGCGGAAGAAAAAGCCACAGCTGCAGTTCACAATCTTTCCGGGCTTGCTGCAGTTTTTGCTGCCAGTATTCACTGACATCCAGCAATGCTTCCAATAACAATTGCTGATACCACAAAGGGGGCTTCCTTCTCTTTAAAACATGCAACGGGGGAACACGCTCGTATTCTTCCAATTCCCGAAGAGGTAACGCCATCGCCGCCTGTTTCCAGTGCTCGATTTTCCGGACTTGTCTTTTCCAACCCCGGATCTTTTTCTTTTTTTTCCTGTGATGTAAAATCATATGAATTCCCCCATTCAAAAAGAAAAACGGATGTTTCCATCCGCAGGATCCGTGTTTTGCTTTGTTTATGGTTTTAACCAACCTTCCAGTGTCAGCAGGTATTCTTTAATATGGAGGCCGCCTCCGTATCCGACCAGCGAACCGTTTGAACCGATGACCCGGTGACAAGGGATGACGATGGACAACGGATTTTTATTGTTGGCCCCGCCCACTGCCCGCACTGCTTTCGGCGACCCGATGGCGGACGCGATCTCTTTATACGTCCGGACTTCGCCGTAAGGAATGGTGGAAAGCTGCCGCCAAACCCTTTTTTGAAACGGGGTTCCGTACAGGTCAAACGGAATCTCAAATGTCTTCCGTGTTCCCTGAAAATACTCATCAATTTCGTCCATATACGGGAGCAATGCCTGCTCGTTCTTTTCCAGTGTGTAATGGCGAAACCAATGATTCAACCAGATCCCGGCTCCCAAAACGGGATCGTTTTGTTTGCAAAAGTCCAAGTAAATAAGCCCCCGCTGATTCGCCAACAGGGTGATCAAACCGACCGGACTTTCCATGTGACTCCAAACCATACGTTGCGTCCCTGAGGCCATGAAATAAACCTCCCATTCGGGATTTCGTCACTTGACAAAAAACATCTTCAGATTATAGACGAATCGATTTGCAAAATGTTGCAAGAAATTCATATTCAAGGGGTGCTGCCGTCCTGATAAAGGAATACCAACCATCGCATCTTCCGGATGATTGAAACCGAAGATCCTTAAAAGTCTGTTTCACATGCATTATTCTCTAGTGTTTAGAATGAATTCTCTTTATCTGTAAAAACTCCTCTTGATCAACTTGGTTTCAATCGGATGAATCTTTCAGGAGACAACCGGGTCCCCGGCAAAGAATTCCAGGCCTTTGTCAATTTCCCGCAAGACGTCCGGATCGGTTTCTTTTTCTTTGGCTTCAAGCAATGCTTCTTTCGCTTCATCTCCTCCGATTTTGCCCAACGCCCATGCCGCCGTTCCCCGGATGACCGGGCGCGGGTCGTCCCGAAGCAGCCGGACAAGACCGGAAACGGCGGAGCGATCCCGGAAGTGGGCCAAAGCCAAAATCGCATTTCGTTGGATCGGTTTTTTCCCCCGCCATGAACCGGCCATCGATCCGTACGTTTCCTTAAACTCCCGGTTGCTGATGGAAAGCAGCGGCTTCAAAAGCGGCTTCACTTTTTCCGCATCCGGGCGAAATTCCGGTTGATGGTCAAAATCGATCTTCCGGTTTTTCGGGCAAACGATTTGGCAGGTATCGCACCCATAAAGACGATTTCCGATTTTCCCCCTGTATTCATCCGGCAAAAAACCTTTCGTCTGGGTGAGATAAGCAATGCAGGATTGGGCATTCAATTGCCCCGGTTGCACCAGCGCCCCGGTCGGACAGGCATCGAGGCAAAGCGTGCAATCGCCGCATCCGTCCGTCACCGGTTCATCCGGAGGGAGATACACATCGGTGATCATTTCCCCCAAGTAAACCCAGGAACCAAATTCCTCCGTGATGATCGCCGTGTTTTTTCCGCTCCAGCCGATGCCTGCTCTTTCTGCCACGGCCCGATCCGACAATGCGCCGGTATCCACCATGATCATGGTCCGCGCTTCGGGCACCCACTCTTTTAATGCCGCTTCCAATTGGCGGAGCCGTTCTTTTAACACATCATGGTAGTCCTGCCCCCAAGAAGCCCGGCAAAAATACCCCCGATAAGCCCCTTCTTCCGAGCGCGGGGCATTTTTTAACCGGGAGGGATAACTCAGGGCAATGGCGATGATTGTTTTCGCTTGAGGAAGAGACAGACTGGGATCCACCCGTTTTTCGATGTCCGGCTCTTCAAAACCGGATGCATATCCTTTTTCCCGGCTCTCCTTCAGTCTCTCCTTGAGCTCAGTAAACGGATCCGCGCTGGCAAAACCGATTTTGTCGATTCCGATTTCCTTTGCTTTTTCCTTCAACCGTTGCTTCAATTCCTCTGCATTCACCTTTCTCACCCCCTTTTTAACCTGTTATTATATCACTGTTATCTATCCATTTGATCCATCAGTTTATTCCATCACTTAGGTACAGCCGCACGGGCCAGCTCATCGCAGCGATTGTTCCACGTCACATTGCTGTGTCCTTTGACTTTGACAAACTCCACGTCATGCTTTTCCATCAACGCAAGCAATTTTTTCCACAAATCTTGATTTTCCACCGGCTTTTTCCCGGAGGTCATCCAACCGTTTTTTGCCCATTTCTCATACCATTTTTGCTGCATGCAGTTGACAATGTATGCACTGTCTGAATGCACCTTGACACGGCAAGGTTCTTTCAGCCGGGATAACGCCTCGATGACTGCGGTCAGTTCCATCCGGTTATTGGTGGTCACTTCCTCGCCCCCGGAAATTTCCTTATGGTGTTCTTTATACATCAATACGGCCGCCCATCCCCCCGGGCCGGGATTGTGGGAACAGGCCCCATCGGTATAGACAATCACTTCTTTCAACGCCCATTCTCTCCTTTGACCGCCAGCGTCCGCATCCGGTTGACAGCCGCTGCGATTTCGTATTTGCGGGGAAGTGCCAAATCCCCGGGATGCCCGCGAAACGGGGAAATCCAGTCCAATCCTTTTTCCTTGATTTCCGATTCGATTTCCTCCAGCAATTGCCGCAATGATTTCCTGCCATCTGCTCGCTCTCCGAGCAAACGCAAAATTTGGGCGATGGCACGGGTTTGGCTGGGATCGACCAACTGTTCCAAGTAGGTCAGATCAATCGTGCCGGAACCCAAAAGGATGCTTTTCAATCCTTTGGCTTCCGCCTTTTCTTTCCGGCCCTTTCTCGCATCAAAACTTTTGGCAACCGGGTTGCGGCGGGAAACCTCTCCGAAGGATTCTCCGCCTTCCGGTGCTCTGCCCGATTGATGGACACCGGCAATTTCTTTGGCCTGACGGGTCACATCATAAGGCAGGTAATGGTCCATCATGATCACATGATCCGCCACATCGAAGTAATCCCCGGATCCGCCCAGGACCAAAATGGTGGACACCCGGTTTTCTTCATAAAGCTGGCGCACTTTGTCAATAAACGGGGTGATCGGTTCTTTTCCTTTGGCCACCAAAGACTGCATCCGTGCATCCCGGATCATAAAGTTGGTGGCACTGGTATCTTCATCCACCAAAAGGCAGGTGCTTCCCATTTCGAGGCTTTCCATGATGTTGGCCGCTTGGGAAGTGCTTCCGCTGGCATCTTCGGTGGAGAATTGATCCGTATCTTTGCCCAGAGGCAACCGGCTGATAAACGGGGAAATGTTCACCTTTTCCACCCGGCGTCCGTCTTCGGCCCGAATCTTGACGGCATCTTCCACGGTAATCACATATTCCCTGCCGTCTCCGGCAACATGGTTGTACACCCCGCGCTCAATGGCCTTGAGCAAGGTGCTTTTTCCGTGATAGCCCCCTCCCACGATGAGGGTGATGCCTTCGGGAATCGCCATGCCGGAAATCGGTTCGCCATGCGGCACCGGAATCACCGCTTGCAATGACTCCGGCGAGCGGAATGGAACCACTTTTCCACTTTTTAAGGGGCGGTTGCTGATCCCGCTTTCACGCGGCAAAACCGCTCCGTCCGCCACAAACGCAACCCATCCGTTTTCTTTCAGCGCTTTGCGGATCGCCTGCTGGTTGTCTGTCAGTTTCATCCGGTCTTCAATCTTTTTTATGTCCTTCTCCGACAGCTTCATTTCTCTGACAATCCGGGGCAGGAAATCAAGCAGCATTTGTTCCGCCTGCCTGCCCAAAACCGTCCGTCCCCGGGCCGGCAATCCGATATGTATCCGGGCTTCCATATATTCCGGTTCCACCACCACGGCCGTTCTCTCCAAAATTTCCTGTCCCGGCCGGTCCATGGTCATCAATCCGCTTTTTCCCGTGCCGGAAGCTTTAAAGGAATACTTCTCCAACCGGTGCGACCATTTCCGGGCCAACCAGTCTTCCAATGCCACTTTTCTCTCCCGGGTTTGAATCCAGGACAGATCGACGGGAACCTCTTTCCGCTCCAATCGCACCCGCACTCTGGACGGAGTGGCAAAAGGATCTCCCTGAACATAATCGATGAATAATTGAAAATCCGGAAATTGATAGGTCCCCTGCAAGTCTTTGTAGGCTTTGTACCCTTTTCCGTCAATGCGTTTTAAAATTTGGCTTAACTGTTTCATTGCGGTTCACCATCCTCATGCTTGTCCTGTTTGGAAGCATTATTTAAAAGTTTTTTGTATACATCCCGGATCTGCTTGAAATCTTCCCAAGACTCCCTTTTGGCGCTTGGGTTCCGGAGCAGATAGGCCGGATGATAGGTTGGCATGAAAAGCACCCCTTTGCGCCGGATCCATTTTCCCCTGACGCGGGTGATCCGGGCAGACGGATCGATTAAAGCCCGGGTGGGTGCTGCACCTAACGTAACAATTATTTTGGGACGAATCAATACAAATTGCTGCCGTAAAATGGAAATACATGTATTCATTTCTTCATCCTTGGGCGTCCGGTTTCCCGGCGGACGACATTTGACAATATTCGTAATAAATATTTCTTGACGGGGAATTTCGGCAGCTTCTAAAATTTTATTCAACAGTTGTCCCGCTTTGCCGACGAAAGGGCGGCCTTGGCGATCCTCATCGGCACCCGGTCCTTCACCGACAATCATCAAAGGAGAACGGGGATTTCCTTCTCCCATCACCACTTGGGTTCTTCTTTGGTGTAACGGACACATGGTGCACTGCTCGTATCTTTTCGCCAATGTCTCAAGGTCCATTCTCTTCTCTCCCTTTTCTTCCGGTTTCTCCTCTGTCAAGAAATATGTTATACTCTTAGGAATTCCATTTCAAAAGCTTTAACAAAAACTCAACCTCCTGTTGATCTTTCTGCTTTATTCCGGAAATAGCAAAGGAGTTGAAAATCATTGGAACTGTTACCTTATCCTTTCTTTGTCTCAGATATTGACGGCACCCTGCTTGACGATAAAAGACAAATTTCCGAAGCCAATAAAAATGCCATCGCATCCTTCCGGAAATCAGGAGGCGTTTTCACCCTCGCCACCGGAAGAACGTATATGGAAGCCAAACGGTTTATTGGAGAATTGGAGATTCAGGTTCCTGTCATTTTGTGCAACGGCGCCGCCATGTACGATCCGGTTTCCAACAAACAAATTCCGGTCAAAACCTTTGAGCGCCAAATGATTCTCCAACTGGTGAAGGAATGGAAGAAAACCATTCCTCCCCAAGTGGACATTTTTGTCTACGGGTTGGACCGGGTTTACGGAACCAATATCGGGTATGTGACCCAAGCCAGCATCGACGAAGGATTTGAACCCGAAATCATCTCTTCTTTTGATAAATTGCCGGACATTCCTTATTTGAAAGTGGTGGCAATCGCCGAAAAGGAAGAGATGAAGGCCATGCTCGATTGGTCCAAGCAACGGTCGGACGCATTTCCGTTAGATTGCATCTTGTCTTCGGATGAATACTTTGAAATCCTGCCTTCCGGAATCTCAAAAGGAAATGCCGTGTTGCAACTGTTGGAAAGCATTCATCTTCAGGCCGGCCAAGCCGCGGCCATCGGAGACCACTTGAATGACTTGTCCATGCTGGAAATCGTCGGCTTGCCGGCCGCAGTGGCCAACGCCCATCCGCTCGTGTTGCAACAAGCCGCGGTGCATGTGCCGCCACATCACCAAGACGGGGTTAAACATTTCATCCAACACCATTTGCTTCCCCACAAAGCCAAAGCATCGTTATAGAAAAAAGGACGACAGGGACGGATCGGACTTCCTGTCGTCTTTCTTTTGAACATGATTTTTAACACGGAAACGGTTCGTTCCCAAACGGGACAATGCGGTATTCATCCAGAAAAGCCTGCATTTTGTCAACCTCTTGAGGGGTACCGGCCACAGCGATATAGCCGTCCGGCCTCACCAGAAAAACCGAGTTTTTCTGAATTCCTGATTTGCCCATGTCCGGCGTCCATTTCACTTCATGCAAAACCATAGCGTTTTTATCTGCAAACTTTCGCAGGGACGGGGTGGTTTCGCCATAAAGATGAAGTTGCCAATCCACCGATTGCAATGGTTTATAGTTTTCCCCGCCACCGGTTTGCACCCACGGCAAACGGTCGCCCCCTTGGATCGCTCCGGTTTTTCCGGCGCTGAGCAAACTGCCCCGATAATTGACTTGTGTTTGTGAGACAGTTTTAAAGAACTTTTCTTTTGCTCCCGGAAGTTTGACCAGTTTGGGAAGGAGACGAGGAATAAACACTTCTTTATAAAAGGAGGAAGACAGTCCTTTTCCTTCCATCACCCGAATCACTCCTTTAAAGAACCGGTCCGTGGTGGCGACCAATGTTTTGGCAAAGCTCAACCGCTCCTGTTCATATGAATCCAATATTCGTTCATCCGCTTTCTTTTGCAAAACCGCGGCAATCTTCCAACCCAGATTCATCGCATCCCCGATGCCGGTATTCATGCCTTGTCCCCCTGCCGGACTGTGAATATGCCCCGCATCGCCGGCTAAAAAAACCCGGCCGACGCGAAACTTTTCACTGACTCGGTGATGGACTTTGTACGAAGAGTACCAGTTGACTTCTTCAATTTTCACCGGTAAGATTTTTTCAATCAAGGGAATCAGCGGCGTCAAGTCCTCCGGAATGCCCCGGCTTAAAACTTCTTTCGGAATCAGCCCGATAAACCGGGCATGCTCCTTGTCGCGGAGATTGACAGCCAGGCAAAATTCTCTTTCTGAAAATCCGGCTCCCATCCCTTGCAAAGGATTTTTGGTTTTGACATCCGCCACAAAAAAGACTTGCTCATAGGTTCCGCCCGGAAAGCCGAGCCCCAACGCTTTTCGAACCGTGCTGTGCGCTCCGTCACACCCGCACACATAATCATAAGATGGTTCCTCTTTCATTCCCTGCCTTTGAATTATGACATGAACCCTGCCATCCGTTTCCTTTAAATCCAACAGTCCGGTTTCCCACTCGACCCCAACACCTTTGGCATTTAAATATTCGATTAATATGGCTTCATGCTCATCTTGGGCCAGACTTAACAGATAAGGATAAGGGCTGATGTTTTCCGCCATTTTTTCGCCCAATTCCACTTTGGATACCGATTCCGCATCTTTAAAAATTTGTAATTCGGCCACTTTGATGCCGGCCTCGATCAACCGGTCCGCCAAACCGAACTGGCTGTATAGCTCCAAGGTTCTGGCATGAACCGCCATGGCTCTGGAAAGTGTGCCGGGCCCCTGATTTTGATCAATGATCCGAAAAGGAATCCCTTGTTTTTGAAGCGAAATGGCCAGCGCCAAGCCGGTGGGGCCGGCACCGACAATGAGTACTTGGGGTTTCATTCCTTTCCCTTCTTTCCGCTTTAAAGTGAACCATACCATTTTTCACGCCGATTTTTACTTCCTGTATAATAAACAACAGGTTGTTCATTTTCATTATAATTTTTGGATTTCATCCGCAACAATGATCAAAACGGCGGAATCTGTCGGTTATGGAACACTTCCGGATGCAGTGTCGTCCAAAAAGGGAAGGAGGAGCCCGATGCGAAAAAATCAAACGGATCTGCGTGTCCTTCGAACGCGGAAAACGATTAAAGAAGCATTCGTGGAATTGATGGAGGAAAAAGGCTTTGACGCGATCACCGTAAAAGACATCACCACGAGAGCCGGGATCAACCGGGGAACCTTTTATGCGCACTATCAGGACAAGTTTGATCTCATGGACAAATATCAGGAAGAGATCCTGACGGAGATGGCAGAAATCGTCAAACGGAATCTGCCGAATGCCCTTTCTGAAATCAATGACTCGTCCCCCACTTTAAAACCGGTGAGCACGATTGTTTCCATATTGGGATATATCAATCAAAATCACCGGTTTATGAAAACATTGTTGGGCCCCAAAGGAGACTTGACTTTTCAAAACCGATTGAAAGAATTCATGTGGAATGCACTCATCAAAAACAATCCAAACTCCATATTGAAAGAAGAAAATTTGCTGGTTCCGGGACATTACCTGATTTCTTATATTGCTTCCGCCCATATCGGAGTGGTTCAGCAGTGGTTAAACAGCGGAAGAAAAGAATCCCCCGAGGAAATGGCGCGTATCCTATCCACCATCACTGTGAACGGACCATTCTTTGCCGCCGGTTTGAAAAAAGCTTGACCTTCCCTTTGCAAATAAATAAAAAGCGCAGGCCTTTTCTCAAGACCTGCGCACATACCATGAATCCGTCCAGATATCGTTGGTCGGGACGACAGGATTCGAACCTGCGACCCCCTGGTCCCAAACCAGGTGCTCTACCAAGCTGAGCCACGTCCCGCTAACTGGTCGGGATGACAGGATTCGAACCTGCGACCCCCTGGTCCCAAACCAGGTGCTCTGCCAAGCTGAGCCACATCCCGACAATTCGGTTATTTCAGGGCCTCAATTTTCAAACGACGAGTCCCATTTTAACATGCCATCCTTTCCAATGTCAATCATCAATTCTTTCTGCCTTGAAGCCGGAAAGGCTGTCTTCAAAATGCAAAAAGACGTTCACGGAAGCATCCGTGTGAACGTCTCAAAAAATCCTTTCCATTATGATTTGGAATCATCTTTGTACCATTTGCTTTCCGTGGTGGGATCATTAATAATCCCGAGCGCTACCAGAATGGCGATAATCAGATCCACAATCGCATTTCCCTCAGTGATCCCCAGGTCAAAACCGGCATACCGAAGACCTCCGGCAACAAATGCCAACAATGATAACCAGAAACCATAGTTGCGAAACCGAGTCATCCAATTCATCCCGATTCGCCCCCATTCCCTGAATGTAAGCCGGCTGAAAAGCCAGCTCCAGCATCATCATATGCAGGGAAAAGAAAAACATTTTCTGATCAATACCCATTCGGTAAAAAAAGACGTCCGTCCAAGATCCGCCGAAATTCCTCCGGGCCCATCCAATCTCCTTTCATCCCGGAGCATCAAACAATAAAAAAACGGTTTCCTTCATCAGGAAACCGTTTCGCTTTGGTGCCGAAGGTGGGAGTCGAACCCACACTCCATAAAGGAACACGATTTTGAGTCGTGCGCGTCTGCCAATTCCGCCACTTCGGCATGACAGGCGGTTAAAAAATTTCAATCTCGCTTGGAACGATTTTTATTATATACGCTTTATTCTCGAATGTCAAATAAAATTTTTAGAGATTGCCGGACATCAACCGAAGATCCTATACCCCCGAAAACCCCGGATAAAAAGCGGATTTCGGCCCACCCTTCCGATCCATTTCCAACCCGCACTCTTTATTTACGCAATATTAAAAATATATTTTTTGGCAAGATTGACCCATTACGTTCCATCCACCGGGTCAGACGCTTTATTCAACCTTTCCGCAAGGCGGTGCAAAGTTTCATAATCGCCGTATTGGACCGGATATGCTTGGCGATCGTTATTGTGGTAAGTGGCAACTTTTGACTGATCGTGATATGGATACCGTTCCCACAACCAGCCCATGTTTTCGACGATATCGCGTTTATGCCCTGCGCACCAAACACCGGCATGATACAAGCCGACCTTTTGCTCATAAAATTGTTCCCGATTCAGTTCTCCGCTTATCCTCTTTACGTAAAAATCAACAGCCCGCGGAGGAAACCCCAGCGCAAGACCCAACAGGCGATGAAACTCTGTGCTGTCGCGGGAAAGGTTTTCGACTGCTTTGGCAAACCCGTCACGCTCCGGCTCATCCCGAAAGAAAATGTCATAGCCGGGATAAACGGAAAAACGCGGGAACTTTTCGAGTTTTTTCAAAGCATCTGGTGGCAATTGGGCCAAGCATTCATAGCTAGACGGCTTGATTCCCGCAAGAAAACTTTCAGTCGGCATCCATTCCATGAGCGATCCCTCCGGTTAGTTTGATTTCTCTCGACTATCTCATCTTTGCGCAGCATTTGATAGTCGCAACATTTAAAATGCAGTGCGTGTTTTAGTTATATTTTTTATGTATGAATTCATGAAAGAAAATTACTCACGTGATCATACACTTCTTTGGCTGTTTCCAGCAATCCTCGCACGGCTTGTACCCGTTCGGCTGCATCGCGTATCCCCAATACATTAATATTTTGTATTGAAACATTTTTATACCCATTAATGGAACCGTATCCTGTAACAGACCCGATACCTAATATCCTCGTCTTACGCACTTCGCTTGGCATCAAGCACAACCATTCGTGTTACGCCGGCAAAAAATCCTTATCCATTTTTGCCTCACATGAGCAGGCACCTGAAAGGCCTGCTCATGTTTTTCCGATCCGGATTAACAATCAATGACCAACAGGGTATGCGGATGTTGAGACCGGTATTCCTCTTTCCACCCGAGCTTGATTTTCTTCCATGTCTTTCCGGCATCAGCAGACCGGAAAAGCCCCAGATTGTTCAACGCGTAAAAAACCCCGGATTCCGACGGGTCGTTTGCCAATGCAGAAATCAGCATTCCTTCCGGCCCCGGCAAGCCGTCAACCGATTCCATCCATCGATCCCCTTCTTTTCGATAAATGGTGGATGAAGCCTGTTCCATTCTGGCGTGGTGAGCGTTATTCGGATGAATGGAGGCAGAGACAAGCACCCAATCCGGGTTTTTGACATCGACCGCCAACCCGTATAAATAAGGATGTTTCAGACCCTGGCCCAAAGGAATCCAAGATTGGCCCCCGTCACGGCTTTCCATGTAGCCGCAACCTTCACGGAACAATCCGTCGCCGCATGCCGCATACAAACGATCCGGTTGACTGGGATGCACCAACAGGGTATGAGCGTCCAGGGGACCTTGAAATTTTTTGTCTTCCCAGGTTTTTCCCCCGTCCAGACTACGCAGCACAGCGCCAAACTCGATCGAAACATAAATCCGTTCCGATTGCTCCGGATCCGGCGTAATCCACCGGACATGATGCGTGTGCGGCCGGGGAGGGAAACTCCAGGTCCGATGCGAAGGCACGAATTTCATCTCTTTATGTTCCCGCCAGGTTTGGCCTCCGTCTTCCGATGAAAAAAGCGCACTCGGTTCCGTTCCGACATATACCACCCCGTAACCATTCCCTTTTTGATGCAGGCTCACCGCCACGGCAGTGATTTTTTCATAAAGAATTCCTTTTTCTTTTAACGGCTCAAAATAATCACATCCATCCCCGACAGGGTACCATGAATCGCCAAAATCGTCCGAACACCACAAGCCACGGCCGAAGATCCCGCAGTACAACCGTTCCGGCCGGAACGGATCTTGAGCAATGCAAGTGGGTTGCATGCCTTTGAGACGGGAAGTTGTCCCGGCACTTTCCCCATCATCCAGGTCAGCCACCAATAATTCCCGTTCCATCCCCAGCAAAAGTCGCTTCATTCAATGATCCCTCCACACACTTGTTTTATGGATCAAACCCGATGGATCCATTTTTTCTTTTCCCGGTCATTAAAAAAAATAAAAGCTTGCCAACCCGTCAAACATGTCGGCAAGCTTTTCAAGGTACCACCTTCTGATTCAAAGATTTTTCACAGCGTCTATAGAATAAACGTAAGCCCCCTTAATTATTTATTCGCAAACCAGACGACATTTCAGTTCACCTTTTTCCAAATTTATTTCATTCGCTCAATATGCGCCTGAAGCTTTTCTTTCGGCCAGATCACTTGAACGAACTCGGCCTCTCCCACCAGCGCCTGGTCATGTTCGGCAATCACATCACACACCACTTTTTGCGGAGTCCATTCCTTGACCGTGGCCACAAACGTGACGGTTTTCCCGACCGGGGCCGGCGAGCGGTGGCGGACATTGATGGAAGCACCGATTCCTTCTTCCCCTTCTTCCAAAAACGGCTCGATGACTTTCCTTCCGACCCATTCCATATAATAGACCATGGACACGGTGGACAAGACCGGATGAATCATCTTGCCGTCAAACGAAGCAACCATCTCCCCGGTGACCGTCACGGACATTTTTTCCTGGTATCCTTGATGAAGACCCGGTTTCATGAAACAACCCCCTTCAGAATGGAACCCGATTTCTGCCAAAATCCATCCCTTTTTTCTCGCTTCTTTCCTGAATGAAAATATTTCCTTCTTCCCCAGTCCCGTTTGGGTACCACTCCCGTCATCTTTTCCGGCAGATCCATTCCGTCAAGACATCGGCCCCGGCATTTCCCCTTGTTTCCGGTTTGCCAATCCGTCCAGAAACAAATCCATAAACCGGTCGGCGATCTCCTCCGGCGGCAACTCTCCTTCGGGACGGTACCACTGATAAAGCCAATTTCCCACGGATAAGAGGAGTAACCGGACAAATTTTTCATCCACCTGCCGGAATTCCCCCTCCCGGATCCCTTGGGACACAAGCCGGGCCCACATTTTCTCATACCGGTCCCGTTTTTCCTGGATTTCACAAAACCTTTCCTTGGACAATCCCTTCCACTCATGAAAATAAACGGTTGCCGCTTCCAGGTTGGCTTCCACCACCTTGATATGGGCGATGACCGCTTGTCTTAACTTATCCACTGCCGGTGCATCGTTCTCGACAATGGGGCGAAGGGAATTTAAAAAAGCTTCAGCGCCTCTGTTTGTAATCTCATATAACAAATCTTCTTTTGTGCGGATATGCGCATATAAACTGCCGGATAAAATCCCGCATGCTTCCGAAATATCCCGAATCGTTGTCCCGTGATATCCTTTTTGGCTGAAAAGCCGGCAAGCCGTGCTCAAAATTTGTTCCTTGCGTTCCTGCCTTGTCATGTTTCATCTCTCCTGCGAAACAAGCGCTTGTTCGCTTCCATGATAATAGAAATTTCAGACATTTGTCAAGAATCCATTTATTTCAGAGAGTGTTATTCTTGTTTGGGCTCTGGCAAGTGAACCAGTCATACACCGGCTGCCCCGTCAACCAAAAATGGCCCTTTCCTGAAAAAGGATTTTGTCCATTTTTATCTAAGTTTTAGATAAAAAAGATATCCCAAATTTTTGAAGCGGGGAAGAAGGGGGCTCATTCGTGTTATTTAAAAAGAGATCTCATCCTGCAAGCGAAGATGCCTTTATGTCCTTTCATTTCTGGTTAACCTTGGAGGAGATCGAGCAGTTGGAAGCCATCGCACGCGATCACCAAACCGATCCGGCGGCCGTGGTGCAAAAAATTGTCAAAAAAACATTGGAACACTGGCGCCAGTTGGAAACTGAGGAAGAAGAAAAAGAAACCGTGGAAAAATAGAGCAAAAAACGGAAGAAAGGAACCCCTTTCCTCCGTCTTGCTTTCAACCGGGTTCAGTAAATGAGGTCAATGAAATCATCTTTGGAAACGGCTCCGAAATAGTGCTTGATATCCAGGCCGTCCAAGGATTTTTCAATTTCATCCCGTTCATACCGGATTCCCGTCAAGCGGTCTTCAATGTCTTTCACATCGCCGATTCCAAAGAAATCGCCGTAGATCTTGCAGGACCGGATGATTCCTTTTTGCACATTCAACCGCACGTCGATGCTTCCGACCGGAAAACGGCGGCTGTGTTTGACATTAAATGCCGGCGACTCGCCGAAATTCCATTCCCATTTTTGATAGCGCGATTCGGAGATTTCCCGGATTTTTTCCCAGTCTTTCTCGGACAATACATACTCGGGAATCGGTTTTTGCCCCTTAAAGATATGTTCCAACAACAATTGGCGAAACTCCAAAATGGTCATAGGCTCTTTCAAAAAGTCAACGATATTGCCCACCCGGCTGCGGATCGATTTGATGCCTTTGGACTCGATCTTTTCCTTTTTCACTTGCAATGCCTTGGTGACGTGATCAACATTGACGTCAAACATCAGCGTTCCGTGGCTGAACATCCGCCCGTTGGTTGAAAACTGGGCGTTTCCCGATATTTTCTTCCCGTTTGCCAAAATATCATTCCGTCCGCTTAATTCCGCATCAATCCCCAGCGATCTCAGCGCCTCGATCACCGGCTCCGTAAACTTCCGGAAATTGGCGAAGCTTTTTCCGTCATCTTTCGTGATAAAGCTGAAATTGAGATTGCCCAAATCGTGGTATACGGCGCCTCCCCCGGATAAGCGGCGGACCACATGGATTCCGTTTTCCCTGACATAATCCACATGGATTTCCTCCACTGTGTTTTGGTGCTTTCCGATAATGATGGAGGGTTCATTGATATAAAAAAGCAAATAGGTCTCATCAATATCCAAATGTTTCAGCGCATATTCCTCAATCGCCAGGTTCATGCGCGGATCGGTCATATTTTGGTTATCTATGAATAACATGATAGATTCCTCCCGTCTTTGCCCGGACATTCCGTGATGGATCCGGGCTCCTCTGTTTCCATTGACCATTGTACCCGTTTCCCGGGACAAAATCACGTTTGGGCGAATTTGAGCAAATCCCGGTTTTATTATACCTTTATTAAAGAGAACAGAGAGAAGAGCGAGCAGGGGGATCCGTCATGTCGATGGAACAAGCGGAATTGTTGTTGCAAAAATACTTTGGTTACTCTTCATTTCGAAGCGGACAAAAGAAAATCATCGAAAGCATCTTATCCGGCCACCATACCATGGGGATCATGCCGACCGGAGGCGGAAAATCCATTTGTTATCAGATCCCGGCTCTTATGTTTCCCGGGATCACGTTGGTGATCTCTCCGTTGATCTCATTGATGAAAGATCAAGTGGACCGTTTGCGCCAGCACAACATTTCGGCCACCTACATCAACAGTTCGCTTCCGCATGCCGAAATCAAGCGGCGCATGAAAAAGCTGAGAGAAGGGGTTTACAAACTGCTCTACATCGCTCCGGAACGCTTGGAATCCCTGGCCTTTCAAGAAATTTTCTCCACCCTTCCGGTTTATCTGGTCACCATTGATGAAGCCCACTGCATTTCCCAGTGGGGACACGATTTCCGGCCCAGCTACCGGTCCATGGCCAAACAACTTTTATCCCTGCCCCGCCGGCCGCTCATTGCCGCTTTAACCGCCACCGCGACGCCGGATGTGAAAGAAGATATTTCCCGGCTTTTGCAAATCGATCCGTCGCGGATCTATTCCACCCGGTTGGAACGGCCGAATTTGTCCTTTCAAGTCATACACGAAGAAAACAGGCTGGATTACATCAAGCAATATTTAAAAGACCATCCCCGCCAAAACGGGATCATTTATTGTGCCACCCGCAAAGATACCGATCATGTCTATGAAGCACTGGTGCAATCCGGCTTTTCCGCAGCCAAGTACCATGCCGGGCTGACCGATGAAGAAAGAGAAAAAGCACAGGAGCAATTTTCATATGACCGGGTGCAAACCATTGTCGCCACGAATGCCTTTGGCATGGGCATCGATAAATCCAATGTCCGGTTTGTCATTCATTATCAATTGCCCCGCAATCTGGAATGTTATTACCAGGAGGCGGGACGAGCCGGCCGGGACGGGGAAAAAAGCGAATGCATTTTATTGTTTTCGCCGCAAGACATCCCGATGCAACGTTACCTGATCCGGCATTCCGATCTTTCCCCGGAAAGAAAAACGTTGGAATTCAGCAAGTTGCAAAAGCTGGTCAATTATTGCCATACCCAACGGTGTTTTCAAGAGGAAATCGTCCGGTACTTCGGGGCCGACATCATGCAACCATGCGGAACATGCGGAAACTGTCGCAAAAAAATGGGGGATTTGGTCAATTATACAATTGAAGCACAAAAAATCTTCTCCTGCATCAAACGGTTGAACGAACAGTACGGACTCACCATCATCGCAAAAGTCCTCAGGGGTTCCAAAAACAAGCGGCTGAAGGAATGGAAGCTGGACCGGATTTCTACATACGGGACCATGAGGGAGTACACGGAGAAAGAAATCCAGCGGTTGTGCCAACTTTTGGCCTCTGATGGTTATCTCTCCCTGGTCTACGAAGGGCGCCCTTATCCGCTGGTCCGCCTGACCCCGAAAGCAGTCGCGGTGCTGAAAGGAAAAGAACCGGTTTATCTGCACAAAGAGACCGAAAAATGGCTCAAAACCCCCGAAACCAAAACCCACCGCCTCTTGGATGAGCTGGTATCCTTGCGCAAACAGTTGTCCGAAACCGAAAAACTTCCGCCGTACATGATCTTTCCGGACAGCACTTTAAAAGAGATGTGCCGCCGCTTGCCCGTCACGGAAGAGGAGATGCAAGCGATCTCCGGGGTCGGGGAAATGAAATTTCAAAAATACGGGGCTCATTTTTTAAAAATAATCCGGGAATATGTCCAAAATCACGGGGAAAAACCGGTCCGGGAAAAAAGCACGGGAAAACCGTCCAGCCATTTCATCACTTATCAGATGTTCCTTCAAGGCAAAACCATTCCCGAAATCGCCAAAGAGCGCAACCTGACGCGCGGCACCATCGAGGATCACTTATTGCGCGCCGGCTTGGAAGGCTTGGAACTCGACTGGGATGCTTTTATTCCCAAAGAATATGAAGCATTGATCATGGAGAAAGTGGAAGAACTGGGCGCCCAAAAATTGCGCCCCATCAAAGAAGCTTTGCCGGAATCCGTGGATTATATGGCCATTAAAGCGGTCATTGCCAAAAGAGAAAGATTGCAAGCTTTGAAAAAATAGCTTCATTCCATGAATCTGCGGTGGAATGAAGCTGTTTTTTCCCTGTCTTCCCTCCTTCAGGGAAACCGCCCGTCCGATATCATGACCTTTTTCCTCCAAACGTCCGTATTTTTATACCAGTCACTCCGCATCCAAAGCCACCACGATTGCATCCGGAGCCAAGCATCATATATGATACCCACAGGAAAACCAGAAAGAGTATAAAAAGAAAGAGTGAGAGCAATGATTAAACTATTTATCAGCGACTTGGACAACACCCTGTTCGACCATGAAAAACAAATCCATCCGGAAGACCAAAACGCCTTGCACAGACTGATGGATGCAGGCCTTGAAATCGGGTTGGCTTCCGGAAGAATGGACTTTGAACTCGTTCAGGTGATGAACCGGATTCAAGCCCGTTTTCACCGGATCAGCCAAAACGGGGCTTTCATCTATACCAAAGAAGGAAAATGTTTGCAAAGGGTCACCTTTCCCGGAAACATTTCCAAACAAATCTATGAAGCGGCCCGTCCTTTCGGGCTTGTTTGCTTTGTCAGCGAGGAAAACGAAATGTTTGTCGCCGAAAAGACGGAAAAAGCCCGGGCCATTGAAGAAAGGATGAAGATGCCTGTTCATTCCCGCCCCCAATTGCATGAAGAAATCGGAAAATCACTGTTTCCCAGCAAGGTTTGCTTCTTTGGGGAACTGAACGATTTAAAACGTTTGGATCAACATATTCACCAACGGTTCCCCTCCCAAGTCGACTCCTTTATTTCGGACACCGATTGCCTCGATTTCATGCCGACCGGCATTTCCAAGGGGAATGCGCTGGAAAAACTGGCGGATGAACTCGGCCTGAAACCGGAGGAAATCGCAACCGTCGGGGATTCGTTTAACGATGTTTCCATGCTGGAATGGACTCCCCACAGCTTTGCCATGCGCCATGCCCCGGAAGAAGTAAAACAAAAAGCCGGCCGGGTCGTTTCTTCCGTCCGCGAAGCCTGCGAATGGGTTCTTCAATATAACCAGTCTTCATAAGAAAGGAATGGGTTGCACGATGCAATGTTATTTTTTGGGTACCGGTGCCGGGGTTCCCTCCCGGAACCGCAACGTGTCCTCCCTGGCATTGATCATGCCCGAGTATAACGGGCAGATTTGGCTTTTTGACTGCGGCGAAGCCACACAGCATCAAATCTGGGACTCGCCGGTGAAACTCGCCAAAATCAACCGGATTTTCATCACTCATTTGCACGGCGACCATCTCTTCGGTCTGCCGGGGATTTTGGGAAGCCGTTCGTTCCAAGGCGCCACCTCCCCCCTCACCTTGTACGGTCCGAAAGGGATTCAAGCGTTTGTCGAAATCTCTTTAAAGACAAGCCGCACCTTTCTCCGGTATCCGCTGGAAATCGTCGAAATGGAAGGGGATTGCCAATTTGAAGCGCCCCCTTTTTCCATCCGGGCCAAAAAGCTGGATCACGGCATCCCTTCGTACGGATATCGTCTGGAAGAACCGGATCAACCCGGCAGATTGAATGTGGAAAAGTTGCAAAAAGCCGGGATTCCGACCGGTCCTCATTACCGGTTGTTGAAGGAAGGGAAAACCGTCACCCTTCCCGACGGACGGGTATTAAAAGGGGAAGATTATGTCAGCCCCCCGAAAAAAGGAAGAACCTTGGCGATTCTTGGAGACACCCGGTACACTCCCGAAGCCTGCATCCTGGCAAACCGGTGCGATTTGCTGATTCATGAGGCAACTTACCGCCGGGATCAAGAAGATCTGGCCCGCAAATATTTTCACTCCACTTGCACGCAAGCCGCCGCCGTCGCCAAAGAAGCCGGGGTGAACCATTTGATCTTGAATCATATCAGCACCCGGTTTCAAGAAGAAGAATGCGAGGCTTTGCTTCAAGAAGCCAGAGACGTCTTCCCGTCGACCGATCTCGCCCGGGACCGGTGGAGCTACACCCTTCCCCCGCACGGCACCTCCTGACCGGAAACACTTTTCCTTTGTTTCCGGTGTCTTTCTCCTGTCAAAATGGATTAAAATAAAATTAACCGATCAAAGAGGAGGAATGTGGGCCGTGTACAAAAAAACCGGCATCCATCTGTTGCTGGTCACCGCGCTGATTCTACCGTCCCTCGCTCCGGCAACCGCTTGGGGAAACGAATTTCATGGAAAGACTTCCGTGCAGCTTCATGCCTCCGACCGCCTCCCGGACAACAACCCGGTCTGGGGAGATTCACGCCCGACCCGTCCGGTTCTCCAACCGGGGTCTCCCGAATCTTGCGGCATGGTAAATAAACCGCTCCTTCACATGGACACCATTCTCCGTCAGGCCATCCGGGAAAATATGACTCCGGGCGCCGTACTCCTCGTTGCACGCAAAGGAACCATTGTGAAACACCAAGCCTATGGATATGCCGTCCGTTATGCCGATGACCGACAGACTCCCGTTCATCCCCCGGTCCCCGCACGGAAAGACACCATCTACGACCTCGCATCCGTCAGCAAGATTTTCACATCCGTGGCCGTGATGAAATTGTATGAAAAAGGACGGTTTGAGCTGGATGATCCCGTAGCCAGATACATCCCCGAATTCGCCCAAAACGGAAAGCAATCGGTCACCATCCGCCAGCTTCTGACGCACACTTCCGGCTTTCGTTCCGGCATTCCGCTTTATCAAATGGGAAACAACCGGGAAGAACGGTTGCAAATCGCTTTGGCTTACCCGCTGGACCATCCGCCCGGAACCACTTACACCTACAGCGATCTCAACATGATTACACTGGGGGTTCTTGTCGAACGCCTTTCCGGTCTGCGGTTGGATCAATTTGTCCAAAAAGAAATCACGGGCCCGCTTCACATGCATGACACGTTTTACAACCCTCCGCAAAAGTTGAAACGCCGGATTGCCGCAACGGAATATCAGCCGTGGACCGGCCGGGGGTTGGTGTGGGGAACCGTGCATGATGAAAATGCGGCGGCACTGGATGGAGTGGCGGGACATGCCGGGGTTTTTTCCACTGCCCGCGATTTGGCCGTCTTCGCCCATATGATGTTGATGGACGGGAAATACGGATCCACGCGGATTTTAAAAAAAGAGACCGTCCGTCTGATGGAAAACAACTATAACACCGACTTTCCCGGCGATGATCACGGTCTCGGCTGGGAATTAAACCAAGGTTGGTACATGGACGCACTCAGCGGTCCGGATGCGATGGGCCACACCGGATTCACCGGAACTTCGCTGGTGATCAACCGCAGCCAGGGAACAATCGCCATCCTTTTGACCAATCGCGTCCACCCGACCCGGGAAACCGAATCCATCAATCCGCTGCGAAGAGAAGTGGCACGCATGGCGGCGGACGCCATTCCCGTGAAAATCCCGGGCAAGGTTCCGGCTTGGTTTTCCGGTTACGGCGACCAACTGTCCCGTTCGCTGGTGGCATCCCTGCCGCTTTCGACTCACGATCGCACCCTTGTATTTACGACTTGGCACCGGATTGAACCGGTTCATGATCAAGCCACGGTGGAATTTTCCGCCGACGGCCGGCATTGGTCCGCGGCGGAGCAATTCAGCGGAAACCGAAAAGATTGGAAGACTTACGCCATTCCGGTTCCCGAAGAAGCCCGTTTCATCCGCTTCCATTATCAGACCAATGAAAGTGTCAACGGACGCGGCTGGTACATCATGGATCCGTTCCTTGAAACCCGCGGAAAAACCATTCCGCTTCAATGGCAGGGGGAAGGATGGGAACGCCGGACCTATTAATTCAGCCGGCGGACCAGCTCACACCGCTTGTTTTTCTTTGGATTTGAACGAATTCATCCGGTTGCCCATCTTCTCCAATAAAATCATCAAAACATAACCGGCCAGCATGCATCCGATGGTGATGAACAACATTTCCCCGCCTGCTTTTTCAATGGAAAAACCGCCCAAAGAAGGGCCGAGAATGCTGCCCACACTGAAATGAACCGAAGCGATGGCATTGGCGGCAGGCAAAAAGCGGGCAGGCAGCAAGTCCGTGGCACAAGCCAATCCCATGGAGTAAAGGGAGCCGACCAATCCGCCAATCAATATGAAAGAAACAAAAAGATAAATCTCGTTGGACAAAAAATGCGGGATGACAAACATGCCGGCCGATCCGGCCGAACAAACCAAAATCAGCAGATTTTTACGGCCGATCCGGTCCCCCAACACCCCGAGCGGCACCTGAAAGAGCAAACTGCCCCAGACAAATGCGGAAATCAAAAGGGAAATAAAGCCTTGGCCCATGCCTTCCCGTATGCCGATCACCGGGAAATTCCCCGTCAAAGCGGTTTCCAAAAACCCGTAAATGAACGGGGAGCAAAAAGCAATGAAGCCAAGCCGGTAAACCGTTCGCAATGATCCTTGCCGGTTCGCATCCTTTTCTTTCCATTCGTTGTCCAAAGATTCGGCGATCGTTAAACGGCCGGTTAAATAAATGGAAAAAAAGAGGATACACAAAACAAAGAGAAACGGAACCGTTTCTCCAAAATGAACCAGATTCAGCCCCAGCGGACCGATCCCAAATCCCAATCCATAAGCAAACCCGTATTGGGAAATCCGGCGTCCCCTTTCTTTCACGGGAGCATGGATGGTGATCCACAATTGGGTGGCATAGTGCAACAAACTGTCGCCGATGCCGACCAGAAAGCGAAGCCCGGTCCATACCCAGAAACTTTGAAAAAACGGAAAAAAACAAACTGCAACAGTGACAATGTACAACCCGGCAAGAATCGATTTCTTCACGCCGATTCGCCGGACCATGGCCGGTCCGAGGGGAGCCGCGAGCAAGATGCCGAGATAAAGCGCAGAGGCACTCAGGCCGTTAAAATCGGCTTGCACTCCTCTTTCTTCCAGAAACATCGTCAACAGCGGAATCAATAACCCCTGGGTCATCCCGGCCACACAAATCATCCAGACCATTCCTTTGAACGTCCGGAGAGACCAGGCCATGTTTTCGCCCCCCTTTTCAAAATCTTTTCAAACCATTATATTGGTTTTAATCATGATTGCTCAACATCCAAAGAGGGGGACACGCAAGTGATAAACATGATATTGAAACTCGATTGGGGATCGATTCTTGCATCCGTCATCGCAATCGGGATCATCATTTTGCTTTCAATCATCAGCATCATCATCGCCAGAAAGTTGATCATCCGCCTGACCACTCACAGCCGTCTCAGCAAAGGGACGCAGCTGAGGTTAAAAACCATTCAAAGCATTTTGATCAATGTCACCACCTATGTGATCATCTTCATCGCATTGGTCTCCATCCTGGCCGAATTTCACATCAACATTTCTGCCATTTTAGCCAGTGCCGGCGTCCTGGGGCTTGCCATCGGTTTTGGCGCAAAAGATCTGGTTTCCGACATCGTCTCAGGATTTTTCATTTTGTTGGAAGACCAGGTGCAAGTCGGGGAAGATGTCACCGTCAACGGATTTTCCGGCACCGTGGAGCATGTGGGCCTCCGCGTCCTGAAAATCCGCGATCCGGAAGGGGATTTGCACTTTATTTTAAACCGGGATATCAAATCCCTCACCAATCATTCCCGCGGACACATGCTTGCCAAAGTAGACCTTCCGCTTTCAACCAAAACCGATCTGGATCAGGCCCTCGCTTACCTGGAAGAACAATGCCGGCACCTCCGGGAATCGTTGCCGGACGTGATCGACGGTCCTAACGTGCTGGGCGTGGTGGATGTGACCCCGCAGTCGTCCATTGTCCGGATCCAGGCCCGGGCAGAAAACGGGAAACAAGGTGAAGTGGAACGCCGGTTGCGCAAAGAATTGGTCCAAGCCACCGACAAAGCCGGTTATTTATTGACCGAAACCACATAACCATTAAAAATGATATAATAAAGTTATACTTTTAAATTTTCATTCGAGGTGATCCGGATCCGTGTATCACATGACGGTATATGATATGGATGGCCAACTGCTTTATGATGGTCCCATCAATGCCACGAGTGACGACGAAGCCAAAAAGCTCGGCTATGCCTGGATTTCCGAAAACGGCCATCAAGATAAACCTCACCGCATTTTCCATGTGACAGGACGTCTTGTTTCCTTCAAACCGCATCCCTACCGGGGAAATGCTTCATCCAACAAAGCCTGAAAGAGATTATCTTTCAGGCTTTTCCTTCATCTTAAAAAATACGGGTCTGAAGATTCCCATCTGCCATTCATTGAGCGGGATAAAAGCGGAAATCCTTTGTTTTTTACTTTGAATCGGCTTTTGTCTCACCCGACCCCTGATTGTAACAATTATTCCATTTATTTATAATATTCCCGTAACTGTACATACCGCCGAAGGAGGATATCGATGCGACATGCCAATGGTTTGCGAATGACTGTTTCTTTCCTGTCAACCCTTTTGCTGATGGTTCCCGCCTCTTGGTCCTTTGCAAAAGCCGATGCAGTGTTTGCCGAAGCTTCCCCCCACTCTCCCGTGGCCAGCGACGGCAAAATCATCAAACAATCCACGCAGTCGGGGGACATTGTCCAAACCTCCGGGGGCGCCTACAGCAAAGGGCATCAAGGAAACATGCTGAAAGCACGTGAAAAAAACCTTTCCCAAAATGGTGCATCCGCCGAATCTGTCATCGGGCCGGATAACCGGACGCGTGTAAAAGACACTTCCAAATACCCCTACAGCGCTGTCGTCCAGATCCAAAGCGATCTCGGAAACTGCACCGGTTGGCTGATCGGACCGGACACCGTTGCAACGGCCGGCCACTGCGTCTTTGACCCGGATGAGAAAAAATGGGCCTCTTGGGCAAAGGTTTATCCCGGACGGGACGGCGACCGTTTGCCATTTGGTTATGCGAAAGCCACCCGTTTTTACTCGGTTGTCGGATGGACCCGGTATGGAAACACCAATTATGATTACGGAGCCGTCAAATTGAACAAAAACGTGGGAAACCAAACCGGCTGGTTCGGATACCGCTGGCAGAGCGGATCATTGGACGGCACCCGGGTGAACATCAGCGGTTATCCCGGTGACAAACCGCAAGGCACCCAATGGGAACACAGAGACCAAATCCGCGAAACCACCCCATACAAGTTGCTGTATGACAACGACACTTATTCCGGACAAAGCGGATCACCCGTCTATCAGGAACAATATCAGAATTGCGGGGTTTGCAGCATTGCCATCCACACCAACGGAGTTTACGGAAATAAAAAGAGCAACCGCGGAACCCGCATCACCAAAGAAGTTTTCGATAACCTGAACACTTGGAAAGACCAATAGATTCCAACCGGTTGGAACTTTTTCCCCTGAAGGAAAGTCATATAAAGTAGCCGTACCATTCTGAGAGGATCTTTCCTCTCTCTTTTTATTCAAGGGGGGATTTTGCTTGATGAAATGGAAATGCGGATTCACCATCCTTCTGTTCACCCTTTGTTTCCCGCTCTTTTTCGGCTGTGAAAAAACACCGGATGCCGGACCCGTGTCCAAAGTGAAAGTCACCGGAACCGTCACGGATGAAAACCATTCGCCTGTCTCCGGCGCTTTGGTCGTCCCGAAACCGAAAGAAGACGTCAGCGGACCCGTCCCGGAAATCGCCAGATATACCGATGAAAATGGCCGTTTTACATGGTATGTGCCCGCCGGATCGTACGAATTTGTCATCGAAAAAGAAGGTTACAAACCGCGCCGCCTTCCGGTTCAATCCAAAGATGCCGGAAAACCCGTCCACTTGAACGTCATACTGGAAAAAGAATAAAAAAACAAGCTCCAAAAATCTCTTTTTGGAGCTTGTCATGATGCTTTTTACTGCAATTGTTTTTTCAGCTCTTCCAAATCGGTCACCGGCGATTGGCAGGCATAATTTTCACAGATGTACACTTTGGGGCCAAGCGTTTGGGACGCCTCTTCTTCAGACCGGGGAACAAACCATTTGATGGTGGTGGCATCACTTCCGCGCGGATCCAGGGAAATGACCGCTTCCGGCAAGTAAGCCCTTTGGATCAACCGGATCATTTCTTTGGTTTTCACATCATTGGGCGAACCGGAAATGAAAATTTCTTTGCTTTTCCCCAGCACCAACATCACCGCCATCAGGAAAAAGGAATGGGAAATCGGTGAAGATTCCACCGCTTTGGCAAAAGCCCGGATTTGTTCCCGCGCCTCCTGAAGCAAAGATTCATCCGATGTCAGCTTGGCCAACCGGATCAAATTATAGGCCGCCACCGAGTTGCCGGACGGAGTCGCACCGTCATAAATCTCTTTGGGCCGGACAAACAAGGACTCTGCATCTTTTCCGTAAAAATAAAATCCTCCTTGTTTTTCGTCTTTGAACAGCGCCAGCATTTGCCGTGTCAACACCAAAGCTTGCTCGATAAACCGGGGCTCAAAAGTGGCTTCGTACAACTCCGTCAAACCCCAGGTGAAAAAGGCGTAATCATCCAGATAGCCGGGATAGGCCACTTCCCCGTCACAATAGCGGGCAAACAGACGGCCTTTCTCATCGATTAACCGTTCTGAAAGAAAGCGGGCCGCTTTGACCGCGGCATCGGTGTATTCCGTTTCTCCGAGAACCCGGCCGCCCCGGGCCAATGCCGCAATCATCAATCCGTTCCAGGACGTGAGGATTTTGGTGTCTTTTCCTGGGCGTACGCGTTGCTCTCTGGCTTCAAATAATTTCCGGCACCCTCTTGCCAGCATTTCCTCCAATTCATTCAGCGGCAACTGATACCTCTCGGCAATCTCCCCGAGGCGAACGCCAATTTGGTTTAAGACGCTTTTTCCGTCTTCAAAATTTCCTTCTTCTGTCACGCCGTAAGCCGCACAAAAGATTTCAGCCTCTTTTTCTCCCAACACCTCCGCGATTTCCTGCGGGGTCCAAACATAAAACTTTCCTTCTTCCCCTTCGGAATCAGCATCCTCTGCCGAATAAAAACCGCCTTCCGGCGCCTGCATGTCTCTTGTCACATAACGGAAAATGCCCCGTGCCACTTCGGCGTAACGTTCCTCAAGGGTCACCTGGTACGCTTCCAGATAAGCCAAAGCCAGCAAAGCATTGTCATAAAGCATTTTTTCAAAGTGGGGAATCAGCCACTCCCTGTCCACGGCGTACCGGGCAAAGCCATGGCCCAAGTGGTCATAAATCCCCCCTCTGTGCATGGCTGTGAGCGTGCGGGTCACCATCTGGAGGGCTTCCTCTTCTCCCGTCAGCCTGTGGTACCGGAGCAAAAACAGCAAATCATGCGGGCGGGGAAACTTCGGCTCATCGCCGAAACCTCCAAAATCCGGATCAAACTGGCTGGCGAACTGTTCATACGCATGATCGATGACCCCCAAGTCCACCTCCCCGGCTTCCGCCGCATTTAAATAAGACTTGACCGCGTGGACAATTTTGTCCCCGACTTCATCGGCCCGGTTCCGCTCCTCTTTCCACAGCATCGAAACCCGTTTCAACAAATCAATCAGGCCCATGCGTCCGTACATGGTTTGCTTGGGCAGATAAGTGCCTGCAAAAAAAGGTTTTTGCTCCGGCGTCATGATGATGGTGAGCGGCCATCCTCCCTGGCCGGTCATCGCCTGACAAACGGTCATGTATACTTGATCCACATCCGGCCTTTCTTCCCGGTCCACTTTGACCGGGACAAAATCCCGGTTCAAAATGGCAGCCACTTCCTCATCCTCAAACGATTCACGTGCCATGACATGGCACCAATGGCAGGTGCTGTAACCAATACTTAAAAAGACCGGTTTATCCTCTTTCTTGGCCTTTTGGAAAGCTTCTTCCCCCCATGGGAACCAATTCACGGGTTGATGCGCATGTTGGAGAAGATAAGGCGATTTTTCCCGGATCAACCGGTTGGACTTTCGCTGATTGGATTGATGAACACTCATAAATCAGTCCTCCAAAATATTCATGTATGTCACCCGTCGGGATTTCCATAAAATTCTTGTCTCTCCCAGTAGTTTAGCACAAAAAAAACGGAGGCATGCAACCCGCCTCCGCAATCCGGTTGATCCAAATCAGTTCATCCTTGGCAAAACCAACATCCACCCGTCCGCCAAACAGCTGATGGCGGAAATCCCGGATTGAATTACTCAATGATTTTTAATGCTTCGAGAACATCTTTGGCACTGCTGACCAAAGAAGCGAGTGTAGCAGTCAGGGTGATCAAGCCGCCGTATTCTTTCACGAATTCATTGCACTGTTTTTTCAGCTTCCGGATCGTTTCTTTCTTGATCTTTTGCTGCTTCATTTCATTGAGGGCTTGTTCCGTGCTTTCTTTCAGTTTCAGTGCGCTCTGGAGATAGATCACATTGTCTTCCTGATAATATTTTCTGGCCCGGGGAATCGCCCGGCCGTATTTGAATCCGTCGCCCTGATCGGTTTTGGCTTTTTTTCGGGCCGGACGGGGCTTGATCTTCTCATTTTGATCCATGCTGGTTAAAAGAGCTTCCAATCGCGTACGGAGCAATTGATTCTGCTCCGGTGTCAAATCCATCGAAGATGCCATTTGATCGACTCCTTTATCTGCCGGATTCCACATGATGATCTCCCGATCGAAAAGAAAGTTTTTTCAGCCTCCATTCAAACCTGCTGATCCATTTCACTTTCATAAAAGCATTTATCACCCGCTGTGCCGATAGCCGCCCGTTACCTGTTGAGGATTTCAGAATCCGGCTTTTTCTGTTTCTCCTTGGATAGCATGAATGTATCCCCGTGCTTGCGGAAAACAATCCGCCCCGCTTCTTGCCCGGCGGCTTGCATCAACCGTTCTAACGGCTCATCCAAAGGTTCGGCCGACAATACAAAGGTGTCCCAATGAATGGGAGCCAACCATTTCGCACCCGTATCGCGAAACATGGCCCAAGCCTCTTCCGGCGTGCAATGTGCCCATCGCAAATGATCGGGGGAATAGGCTCCGATCGGCATAAAAGCAAGATCCACCGGCCCCGTATCAGACAACTTGCGAAATTGATCCGTAAAAGCCGTATCCCCCGGAAAAAAGATCCGGGTTCCTTTTTTCTCTATCAAATAACCGTTATAGCCGTACCGGCGATTCCAAGGGTAACGGTTCCCCCAATGTTTGACGGGGACGCCCAGAATCTTGATTCCCAGTTCTTCAATCTCCAGTTGTTCATCCCATCCCAGCTCAAAAACTTTTTTAAACGGCAAGTGTTTGATCAGACGGGCCGTGTTTTTGGGAGTCACCACATAACACCCTTCATGGGCCAATTGCGACAAGCTGGGAACGTCAAAGTGGTCAAAATGGGCATGGGACAAAAGGATCAACTGCACCCTCTCCAAATCTGAAAGAGAGACAGCCGGCTCGGTATGGCGTTTCATCCCGATCTGCCGGTTCAACCATTTGATGGACTCTCCCACGCGTTTCCCCAAGACGGGATCGGTGAGAATGCGTGTATCATAAAGTTGCATCAAAACCGTGGAATGCCCGACCCAGCCAACCGTCACCTCTTCCCGGCTCCATTCCTGCGGTTTCAGCATCTTTTCAGGCTTTTTCAATGGCAGCCGGGGCAAACGGTTGAACCGGAACCACATTCCCAAACCAATGATTCCAACCATCACCACAAGCAGAATGAACAGTATTTTCATCCCCAAACATCCTTTAAACTCTTGTTGTCGAATTTCTTTTTGTTTTAAAAATGCAAACGGCTTCGGAATTTTTCGTATACAGCTTTTTTATTTTACATTAGCGGTCTTTGGCTCATCAACCGATCCCGCCGCCACCATGCCGTTATTCCCCCGCATCAAAAAGAGCCTGCCCGCCTCCAAAGGAAAAACCGGACGGTCCAAAGGGAGTTCCTTTTTTTCCGTCCGGCTTCCGTCTTGCCAAAATGTCCTGGCTTTCCATATAATTCTTTTTCCGGTTCAGTGAATCGTAAAGAAAGTTCCCCGATTTCCGATCAAGGCTGGCCGTGATGAGCGACAGCGGGGAAGTATCCGGAATGTTGCCCGGAAAACTGATCACCGGCAGGTTGTAAAACAGATGCTCCGGATCCTCCTGATGGATATTCCACCGCCCTTGTAGATGAATTTTAAAAACTTCGCCCACATACCGCAACAGGCCGTCCAACGTCATTTTTTCTTCATCTTTCAATATCTCATCCGGCGAGGAGTAATTTTCCAACACCCATGCTTCCACTCTCAGCAGGGACTCCGGAGTGTAATCCAGATCCAAATGCCCCAGCTTCTTTTGCAATTTTTCCAGTTCATCCGGATGGATCATCAGCCATTCTTCGAACCAGTCTCGTTGATTTTCCTGTACCACTGCCTTTTTCCCTCCTTTACGGTTAATTACCGGAATTCCACCTTAATTCCTGCCGCTTTTAATTCATTGATCAACGGCTGGCTGGCATCGGCATTTTCAAACACCCAGGTGATATCCCAATTTTCCACTTGCACCAGATATTTGTCCTTTTCCAGTTCATCCCGGATGTGCACATCTCTTGAAAAATACCCTCTGCTTCCATCGGTTTTGGTCGTGGTCTTATGTTCAACCGCTTTTAATGTTTTGGGATCGGCAATGTCGATAATCCGCACACCAAGTGGGGTGTCCACACTGTGTTGCATGGTGGAGTTTTCCCAGTTGAGGGTTTTCCGGTAATTTTCCACCAATTGGTGCGACCGGTTTGCTTTTTCCATGTTGGCATCATACGTTTTGCTCCATTGTTCATAACTCCATTTTCCGCCGTTTGCCTTGTAAATCTCCCACCGGTTTTGTTTATGTTCCGGGGTTCACGGAACCAATGAGATGTCTTTTTCCACTTTGGGCGTTTTCGGATCCGGTGTGCGGTTTCCGCAAGGCAACTCGATCATTGCCGTGTAACGTTCGGTGGACCGGGCTTTTAAACACCTTTGAAAGCTGTCAAACAGTTCATCCGTTTCTGATTTGACCACCGGTATGCCGAGATCGAGCTGTTTCACTTTGTTAAACACGGGCACGGCAAAAGCGGTGACCCCGACCAACGCCGCACCACCGACACCGGCGATGATCGCATTCTTCCAGTTGATGCCGCGTCCGTGAAGCAGATCATCGGCAACGCTGGTTCCGGATCCTTCCACCGCACCCACGACACCAGCTCTGGAGAAAATGGAACGAAGCGGCCCCGGCAATTTCGTAACCCCATTCCGAATCCCGGAAGCCAGCGGCCCCAACAACCTCGAACCGGTGATGGATGCAATCAGCCGGCTTCCCAATGAACCGGCCAATGCCCGGGCCGCTCCCCCGGCAATCCCCAATCCGATCGCCCCCAATACACCGCCGAGGGCTGCTTCCAAAAAGGTGTCCTGCGTGATTTCGCCATTCATCAACCAGCTCATTCCAAAAGAAAGGCCCATCCCGATTAACACCGAAGCTCCCAGCGGTGGAGCGACAAAACATAATACCACTCCGACCACCAACACCACTCCGGCCGCGATATATCCAATATTCTCCTTAACCCATTTCCAGGCAGCGGACAGTTTGTCCACCACCACTTCCTTCATCTTGGCACAAACTCCGGTGAATCAGTCCCATAAGTCCCCCAAAAATTCCTTTGTTCCTTCCCAAACTCCCTTTACTTTTCCCTTAAACCAATTCCACGCTTTACCAATCGGATTACCCGATTTTTCGGAAGAAGGGCTCTCTTTCTTCACTTCCTGTGAGACCGGTTGCTCATCCGCCGGGCCCGGACCCGGTTTCACTTCCTCAAAATGGTCATCCACCTTCGGGACCTCAAAACCTCCGCTTTCGGCAAACGAAATGGGAAAGCCGGCCGCCATCATAAAAAAAAAGGGCTGCCAACCCCGGAAGGATCAATTTTCGCATGTTCCCCGTTACGGAAAAAATTGTGTCTGCGCCCGTTTTTTCTGTTCTGTCGGTAAAATCGATCCGTACGCCGATAATTGATTAATCATCCCGTAGCCTGCACACCTCCTTTTTTAACTCTATTCAGCTATTTCACAAGAGACTGATTTATTCTATTTTACAAAAAGATAAGCCGTTTTTGTTAAAAATCATGAAGTTCGCTTTTTTTACGGACTTCTTTGGCTTCCCGGAATGTTCACGGGATGCTTTACACAAATAAAAAACCCCGTCCCCCAGAATGACAGACGGGGTTGGGTTTGCACTTGCCATTTCCGTTTGGCTCACCATGAAAATTGCCGGCCACTGCCAATGGTGCGGCGTTTTTCCATCGATTCTTCCTCCGGATTTCGCTTTTGATCCGGTCATGAGTTCGAAAAAATTTCAGAAAAAAGGGCAATTGTCAACAGAACCAGAATAACGTAAATGATCATATGAACCTCTTTTTGCATTTTCCAACTCCCTCTCGGTGAGTAAATGGATCCGTTTGAACGGAAAAAGAATCGAATTGCAACCCTGTGACATTGGAAAAACGGGTCGTTTACACCAACGGTTTGCCTTTTTTCTGAGTAATCATTGCAACTGGATTCATTCAATACACAAATCGATGTTTTATTTTGATTAAATAGAATATTTTTAATTTTATTTTAAATAAAATGATGGGCTTCATCAAGATCGCTTCCAAAAAAACCGGAGCAGACAAAGCTCCGGTTTTTTCTTTAAAGCGCAAAATGGGAATATTCCCCGACAATCCGTTTCATGAGGTCGCTTTCGGGCGGGATTTGTGTGATCTCATAAATGGTGTTCTCCAATCCCTTTTGCCGGATGCTTTCCTGAATTTGAACGGCCTCGGGATCTTCCTGGTAATCATACCGCAGGGCAGCGGCAATGCCTTTGGCCAGTGAAACCGGCTGCTCCTTCAGATACGTGATATATTGGGCAGCCGGACTGACCAGACGGTCTTGGGGTCCCAGTTTCCGTATGGGGGAACGGCCCACCCGGGTCACGTCATCAGAAATATGCGGGTTGACAAAACGCCGGATGATGGTGTCGATGTATTTTTGATGTTCCTCTGGGTTGAACCCGTGCTTTTCAACCAACAGTTTTCCGGTTTCCTGCAAAGTGTTTTTCACCAGGCTTTGGATCTTTGGATCCGCCATGGCTTCATCAATGGTTTGGTAACCGGCTTGGTAGCCGAAGTATGCGGCCACGGCATGGCCGGTGTTGACGGTGTACAGCTTTCGTTCAATATACGGCATTAAATCATCCACCAAGGTCATGCCGGCCACTCGAAGTTCTCCCACCACTTGTGAACGGTCCACCGCCCACTCATAAAAGGGTTCCACCACCACTTTTAACGGATCCGCATGGGACTGGTTGGGAACAATCCGGTCCACCGCCGCATTGGGGAAACCGACCATTTCATCAGCCTTTTCTCTTTCTTCTTCATCCAGTTTGGAATAAACTTCTTTTTTTAGCAGGGCGCTGCCGCCAATCATGTTTTCACAAGCAATGACATTCAAGGGCTTGGTTCCGGTTGCCATCCGCTGTTTCAACCCTTCGGCAATCAGTCCGGCAATCAGCGGCAAGACATTGGGACCGACCGCCGTGGTGACCAGATCCGCACCGGCAATGGCCGACATCACTTGCTCCGGATGGTCTCCGCTGTGAATGGCGTAAACATTTTTGACGATGATTTCTTCATTGGAATCATCGGCCAACCCGATGGAATAGCTTTTCCGTTCGTTGATCAAATCCACTATCTCCCTGTTCACATCCACAAAACAAACCTCATATCCCGTTTGGTGAAGCAGGCTGCCGATAAATCCGCGTCCGATATTTCCAGCTCCAAAATGTACTGCCAGCATGTGTGTCCACCTCTTAAAAGAATTTCATGATTTCTTCGGCTGTTTCCGCTTGAACAATTTGATGCACGTTTTCCTCCTCGGCAACCACCAAGGCGATCTTGGATAAAATATCCAAGTGCTCATCGCCTTTTGCGGCAATTCCGATCAAAAGTTTGACGATGTTGCCGTCGCCAAAGTCCACGCCGTCAGGAACCTGTACGATCACAATGCCGGATTCGATAACATTTTCCTTGCCTTCTTCCGTTCCATGGGGAATCGCAACATAATTGCCCATATACGTCGAAGTCAATTTTTCCCTCTCCAGCATGGTATCCACATAAGCCGGTTTGACGTAACCTCTTTCCACCAACAATTGGCCCGTTAAGCGGATCGCTTCCTCTTTGCTGTCCACGCTTGCATTGAAACGGATGTTTTCCGGAGATAAGATCGATGATGCCATGTCAAACACTCCTTGTTTCTTTTAATTTCTCTTCAAAGAATCGTTCAAACCGTTTAGCGAGGTAAGCGGAAATTGCCTGGCGGTCTCCCGACTGAAACAAGGCAATCCCCTCATCATTTTCAATAAACAGGGAACTGATGAAACTCAAGACTTCCAACACCGGACCGGAAACCTTCTCCGGCGCCAACAACAACAGCAACGTATCGGCACGGATGTCCGATTGATCCATGCCCTTCATCACAAACGGCTGCTTCAGAAAACAAACCGTAAAGGAGGGGCGAACCACCTGTTTGCTCCGTGTGTGGAAAAGTGCGAGCCGTGTCCCGGGAATTCCCAATCCCCCTTTTTCCTCCCGCTTTAATAAAGCTTCCACCACCGGCGCCACCCTTTGGATCACCCCTTCATCCCGCAATCGCAAACAGGCTGCTTCCAAGGCTTCCGGGACAGATCCGGCCTCTTCCGCAACAAAACATTGGAACCCTTGGAGGATGGTGGCGATCCCCCCCGAATACTGATGGATCTTTTGCATGTTGGAGACGGTTTGTTCCAGCTTTTGGGAAGGGGCCGGATCCGGACGCCCGGAAGAAGGTTTGAAGCCCTGTCTCTTTTTGCGCCTTTTTTCCCGGATACAGGCCCGGATCTTTTCCACTTCATCGCGGGTCAAAATGGGACTGACCACCAGATAATTCTCTTGGAAATAAGGCAGTTGGATGGTGGAAATGATGAGGTCAAACGCCTCCGGGTCCTCCTGATCGATTTCAAAAACCGACCGGTTGGTCAAATTTTTGATCTCAGGAATCTCCTGCCGGATCCGGGTTTCCAGCATTTTGGATGTGCCAATCCCGCTGGAACAAATAATGAGCGCATGCAAATCCTGATCTTGTTTGTTGAGCAATGCCGAACCGAAATGCATCACGAGGTATCCGATTTCTTCATCCGGAACGGAAACATCAGGGAAGACGGCCGCCATCCCTTTTTTGACGACCGCAAACAAATCCCTGTAATCTTCCATGATTTTGGGCAACATGGGGTTGGTGATTTTCATATTTCGCCGGATGCGGGTGAGGGCCGGCTTCAAATGAGAAATCAGCCCCTGAACCAGTGATGTTTGATCCGACAAGCGGCAATTCAGCTCTTCTTCCACAAACCGGATCAGCTTTTTGGTCCAAAGCAGAACGGGATAATCCTCTTCCTCGATCCGGTATTCCTGATCGTGTCTAAGCCGGGCCCCTTGCAGATGCATGGTGATATAGCCGACTTCCGCTTCGGGGATCGACAGGCGGAACACCGTTTGCAACCGGGCGATCAATTGCCGGGCGAACGCATACTCCGGCGTGTTTTTCAACCGGTTCAGATGAACGGGATCCATTTCAATGTTTTCCCCCTGCATAATGCGTTCGATCGCCAGCGCCAAGTGGACAACCAAACCGATGTAGGCACTGTCCGCAAGAGAATAAGGCAATTGTTTGCTGATTTCTTCAACCACTTTTTCCACCAGGATGAGCTTTCGCTTTTCAACCAACCCCAGCAATCTTCCGGAAAGGGATTCAGACGTTTTTTTTGTCTTGTTTTGAATGTTTTCGCGGATCAGGGATAAGAACTGGACTTCATCAATATTTTCGGCAATCAGGTTGCTCATGGCCCGCCGCTTGGCCGACTCGCTTCCGACAATTTCAACCCCGTATCCGCGTTTTCGAATCAACGACAAATCAAACTTTTCAAGCCCGCTTTCCAGCTTGGTCAGGTCATGGCTGACGGTTGCCATGGTGACGTCCAGTTCACTTGCCAGCGAAATCAGTTTCACGGGTTCTTTTGCTTCCAAAAGCGTGCATAAAATCAGGATTCTCCGTTCTTCCGGCGTATACTCCCGGCGGGATTGCCGGAACAGATCCTGTTTCAATGCCTCCATTTGGCCGGCTGCACCGGACAGCTGAATGCCGACTCCCGGCTTTTTGACCAGTTCCAGGTCATACTTTTGAAGCAATTGTTCAATCCCTTTCAAATCCCGGTGGATGGTGCGGACACTGACATCCAGTTCTTCCGCCAGTTGCTTCGTGGTCAAATTATCCACCCGGGTGGATAACAAACGTTTTAAAATCAACCTTTCCCTTGCAGTGATATACATCTTGTCCACTCCATTAAAACGACATCGCCCGGAAAGCTTCGGACAAGCCGTGCTTTCCCGTTATTCTTTGGCCTTTTTCAATTCTTCCACGAGTTCATCGTATTTCGGACTGCTCAAAAAGTTGTCCACGGAAATATGATGAGCATGGGGGACCTTGGCTTTGGCCCGGTCCGTCAGGTCTTTGTGTGTCACCACAATGTCGGCATCATCCGGCAGGTTGTTGATCGATGTGTTGGTCACAGACAGATCCAAGCCTGCTTTTTGCACTTTGTTTCTCAAAATGGATGCCCCCATGGCGCTGGAGCCCATTCCTGCATCACAGGCAAAAATAATTTTTTTCACTTTGCCGTACTCAACCGTCTCGGCTTTCGGCTCTTCGTCTGCCGGTTTTTCTTCTTTTTTCAGCAGCTCGGCCGCTCTGCCTTCTTTCCCTTTTAATTCACTGGTTTTTTCAACAGCTTTGTCCAAGTCTTCACCGCTTTGTTTGGATGTTTTCAAAATCAACGATGCGATAAGGAAAGAAACAAGCGTCGCCGCGATGACTCCCGCCAAAACACCGACATAGTTCCCTTTCGGCGTCATGGCCACCAAGGTGAAAATGCTTCCCGGTGACGGCACTGCGATCAATCCGGCGCCGGTCATCAAGAAGGTGAAGACGCCGGTGGCTCCGCCGGCAATGGCCGCAACCAAAAGGAAGGGTTTCATCAAAATATAAGGGAAATAAATTTCATGAATTCCCCCGAAGAAATGAATGATTGCCGCACCCGGCGCGGATTGTCTGGCCGTTCCTTTGCCAAACAACATATAAGCAAGCAAAATTCCAAGTCCGGGACCCGGGTTGGTTTCCAACAAGAACAAGATCGATTTTCCGGACTCAGTAACTTGTTCAATCCCGATCGGACTTAAAATTCCATGGTTAATGGCATTATTCAAAAACAGGACTTTTGCCGGCTCCACAAACAAACTGGCAAGCGGCAACAAATGCGCATCGATGATGGCTTGAACCCCCGCCGCCAGTGTGCTGTTCAACAACAATACCACCGGGCCGATGGCTTTATAGCCGAGGATGGTTAAAATTCCTGCGATGATCCCGGCGGAAAAGTTGTTCACAAGCATTTCAAACCCTTGTTTCACTTTTCCTTCGACCAATTGATCCCATTTTTTGATGCAATAACCGCCAAGCGGTCCCATCACCATCGCTCCCAAAAACATGGGAATACCGGATCCGACGATGACGCCCATGGTGGCCGTGGCTCCCACCACACCTCCTCTGACATCGTAGATCATTTTTCCGGCGGTGTATCCGATTAAAACCGGAAGCAGATATTGGATCATGGGGTCGACCAGTTTGGCCAAATCCTCATTCGGGAACCATCCGGAAGGAATAAATAAAGCCGTGATCAATCCCCAGGCAATGAAGGCGCCGATATTAGGCATAATCATTCCGCTTAAAAAACTCCCGAAACGTTGTACCTTCATTTTGACTCCGGGATTTGCCTGACCCGATTCCGCCATGTTCCTCTCTCCTTTCTCTTTTGGGAATATATATTTATATTTTGTGAACATCTCGTTACTTTTATCATAAGACGGCGATCCAAGCTGGTTCAATTTATAGAAAATCCTATTTTGTCCTCCTAATTGTTGACATTATTAAAATAAACAAAACCCCTTTCCATAAAAAATAGAAAGGGGTTGACGGGTGAAGGGATTCGATTTAACAGTTATAGCTGGCTTTTTCTCAAGGCCTGATCCAGATCGGCAATAATATCATCCACCGACTCAATTCCAACGGACAAACGGACCAGATCCGGAGTCACTCCTGCGCTTCTTTGCGCTTCTTCCGTCAATTGTTGGTGCGTGGTGCTGGCCGGGTGGATCACCAGGGACTTGGAATCGCCGACATTGGCCAGATGTGAAAAGAGTTCCAGGCTTTCAATGAACTTCTTGCCGGCTTCCAATCCGCCTTTGATGCCGAAAGTAAAAATCGCCCCTTGGCCTTTGGGGAGATATTTTTGAGCCAGTTCATAAGACCGGTGGTTCGGAAGCCCCGGGTGATTGACCCATTCAACCGACTCATGTTTTTCCAGATATTTTGCAACTTCCAGTGAATTCTCACTGTGCCGTTCCATCCGCAGATGCAATGTTTCCAACCCTTGCAACAACAAAAAGGCGTTAAACGGGGAAATCGCCGCTCCGGTGTCACGCAAAAGCTGCACCCGCGCTTTGGTGATGTATGCAAGCGGTCCGAGCGCTTCGCTGTACACCACTCCGTGATAACTCGGATCGGGCTCCGTGAAATCCGGGAACTTGCCGTTGGTCCAGTCAAATTTTCCGGAATCCACAATAACTCCGCCGATGCTGTTTCCATGTCCCCCGATGAATTTGGTGGCCGAGTGAACGACAATGTCGGCCCCGTGCTCAAAAGGACGGCACAAATACGGGGAAGCAAAAGTATTGTCCACAATAAGCGGAATTCCGTGGTCGTGAGCCACTTTCGAAACCGCTTCAAAATCCAGCACATCCAATTGGGGATTTCCGATGGTTTCGGCAAAAATGGCTTTGGTCCGGTCGGTGATCGCTTTCCGGAAGTTTTCCGGATCCGATTGATCCACAAATTTCACGCGAATCCCTATTTTGGGAAGAGTATGGTAAAAGAGATTATAAGTTCCTCCATATAACGCACTGGAAGCGACGATTTCATCTCCGGCTTTGGCAATGTTCAAAATGGCATAAGTGATGGCTGCCTGCCCGGAGCTGGTTGCCAACGCTCCGACTCCGCCTTCCAGTTCCGCCACCCGTTTTTCAAAAACATCCTGGGTGGGATTCATGATGCGGGTATAAATATTTCCCGTTTCTTTCAACGCGAACAAATTGGCAGCATGTTCCGTATTGTCAAACACATAAGAGGTCGTTTGGTAAATCGGCACGGCTCTCGATTTCGTGACCGGGTCCGGCACCTGTCCTCCGTGTACGGCAATGGTTTCGCTTCGATAGTTCGTGGATTCACTCATTGGCCTTTTTCCCCCTTTTGTTGTAAAAAAGCCTCTTCTCTGATCCAGAGAAGAGGCTTGATCACTCATCGAAGTCTCTCCTATCTTCTAGAAATCCCAAAGGATTTCTACAGGAATTGGCACCTTCCGGATCTTTATCCGGGGTTGCCGGGCGTCATTGGGCCAGTCCCTCAGCCTCTCTGGATAAGAGCAAAATCTGATAAGAATAGTATTATTTTATTGAATTGACTCTATTATAATGACTGGAAAGGACCATCGTCAATGATTTTTCTCAAAAAACCCATTAAAAAACCAGGGCAATTGCCCTGGCCAGATATAAACCCGGTTCGAATGGGGATTCGAAGAGATTTAATCGGGAGTCCATCTGATGATTTATTCGGACGGTCTTCCTAAATTATGGTCTTTTTGTACGAAAAAAGTTTTTTTGTCACGGATTATTCAATTTTTAAGACAAAAAAACAACCTCTTTTCCAAAACGCCTCTTTTTGCATTTAAGCTTTGATTCCTTGGGTACTGGCCCTTTCGTCCGGATCCTTCATACATATGTTATAGCGATTTGAAAAACGCGGAGGTGATTTTATGTCAGCGCTTGAGCGCTTATGCCGTCAATTCGCACGAATTGTCAACGGCCAGCCAAGCACCATAAACGGGGTTTGTTTTATTCAAAAATTCCGGAACATCCCCGTCACCATTTTGGGGAAACGGTCCCGTTCTCCGCTGGTTCTTCCCACCTTCTTCAGTTTTGAAAGCCTTGACCGCCAAGGCCGCGCGCTCAATTTGGGAGAAACGGTGATTTTACAAAGAGAGATTAATCCGTTCATCTCCGAATTGCGTAAACGGGGAATTATTGTAACCGCTCTTCACAACCACTGGTTGTTTGAAAACCCCCGTTTATTTTACATTCATTTTGAATCCGTCGAAAATCCGATCACTTTTGCCAGAAAAGTTGCCGCCGCCTTGAGGGTATTGAAAAGATGATGATTTCTTTAAAAACCACCCGGAAGCCGGGTGGTTTTTAAAAACTCCCGGTATAATAAACTTAATCTGAAGCAAGGGAGAACGTTGCATGGAAGAAATGTGGAGAAACATTTTGCTGGAACTCGGCATTTGGGCCATTCCAGTCAGCCTTTTGATCAATACGCTCGTCAACCTGACCGGCTTTCTCCCCTCGATCTTTATGACGGCAACAAACGTCTGGCTTTGGGGAGCTTGGTGGGGCGGGGTCCTGTCCTGGACCGCGGAAGTTTTGGGAGCTATGCTTGCCTTTGTGCTTTATCAGCGGGGCGTGCGCATGCTTCCCCGAAAATACCGAAACCGCTGGCATTGGCTGGAGTCCATCCATGCACAGCCGCAATGGCGGCAATGGACCCTGCTTGTTACTGCCCGGCTGGTGCCCTGGATTCCGACAGGGGCCGTAAACCTTTTTGCCGTATGGGCAGAAACCCGCTTTTTCATCTTCTCAAGTTCCACCGCCTTGGGCAAAATTCCATCCATCGCCTTGGAAACCGGAGCCGGGTATGGGTTCATCCAATGGATTCAACTTTTTTAAGGGAAAGAAAAATTTTTACATACAGATCCTTTTGGGTTAAAATAAATAATGTACGAGAAAATAGTAAGTAACTTGTAATAACAAGATGGAGGGATTTTTTATGGCAAAAGTGTTGATTTTGACCGGTGATGCCGTGGAAGCCCTGGAGATTTTCTATCCCTATTACCGGTTGCTGGAAGAAGGACACGAGGTCACCATCGCGTCCCCGAATAAAAAGAAATTGCAAACGGTTTGCCATGATTTTGTGGACATGGAAACATTCACGGAAAAACTGGCATACGGCATTGACTCCCATGCATCATTTTCCGAAATCAATCCGGCTGATTATGACGGCTTGATCATTCCCGGGGGACGGGCTCCGGAATACATCCGCATGGAAAAAGAAATCCCTGCACTGGTCAGCCATTTCTTCGAAAACAACAAACCGGTGGGGGCCATTTGCCATGCCGCACTGGTGTTCAGCGTGATTCCGGAATCCGTCAAAAACCGTTCGATGACGGCATTCACCACTTGCAAACCGGAAGTGGAAAGCGCAGGAGCAGAGTACGTCAACAAAGAGCTTCATGTGGACAACAACTTGGTATCGGCTCATGCTTGGCCGGATCTCCCCGGATTTATGCGGGAGTTTTTAAAGAAATTAAAATAATTTTGATCAAAAAAGGAGCCGGTTTTTCCCCGGCTCCTTTTTTAAAACAAAGCCAACTGGTTGCTTTCCGGAAGCCCCTTCAAACAACCCAGCCGCTCCAGCACTTCGATCACCGTGCTGGACAAACGGGCCCGCTTTTGCAAATCCTCAATCGACAAAAACTCTCCTTGCTCCCGGGCTTGGACGATGTTTTGCGCCGCACTCTCCCCGACTCCGGAAATCGAAGCAAAGGGAGGGATGAGGCGTTTTTGGTCATCCAGCCAAAACTTGACGGCATCCGACTGGTACAAGTCCACGGGCGCAAATTCAATTCCCCGTGCATACATTTCCATCACCAATTCCAAGGTGGCCGCCATGGCTTTGTCTTTCGCCGATGCCTGGAAGCCCATCTCGTTGATCTCGTTCAGTTTCCGTTTGACCGCATCATATCCTTTTAAAACCAGCTCAATGTCAAATTCATTGACGCGGGTGCTGAACAATGCCGCATAAAAAGCTTCCGGATGATACACTTTAAACCACCCGATGCGGACCGCCGCCGTCACATAGGCCGCGGCATGCGCACGCGGGAACATGTATTTGATCTTCCGGCAGCATTCAATGTACCAATCCGGCACGCCATGCTCTTTCATCAAGGCTTCCTCTTCTTCAGTAACCCCTTTTCCTTTTCTCACTTTTTCCATGATCTTAAACGCCGCTTTGGACGGCAATCCCATGCGGATCAGATACAACATGATATCATCACGGCAACAGATGGCCTCCGAAATCGTACAAACGCCGTCATTGATCAAATCCTGCACATTGCCCTGCCAGACGTCCGTCCCGTGCGACAGCCCGGACACACGAACCAATTCACTGAAACAACTGGGTTTGGCATCTTGCAAAATCCCACGCGCAAAATAGGTTCCAAATTCCGGAATCCCCAACGTACCATGTTCAATTCCGTTAATGTCTTCGGGCCGGACACCGATGCTTTTGGTGCTGCGGAACAGTTCAATCACCTTGGGATCCCCGAGCGGAACCTTGGTGGGATCCACACCGGTCAGTTTATGCAACAGACGCTGGATGGTGGGTCCCGTATGCCCGAGCAAATCCAGCTTCAAAATCTTCCCGGAGATGGCTTTGTAATCAAAGTGGGTCGTGATCACCCCGGATTTGGTGTCATCCGCCGGGTGCTGAATGGGCGTGAAATCATAGACTTCCCGTTCCTGCGGCACCACCATCAACCCTCCGGGATGTTGCCCGGTGGACCTTTTCACCCCGACGCAACCTTGCGCCAGGCGCTCAATTTCGGCACGCCGCAAATTCAAATTATGTTGTTCCGCATACTTTTTCACATAACCAAACGCGGTCTTTTCTTTCACCGTGTTGATGCTTCCCGCACGATAAATGTACTCTTTCCCAAAAAGTTCCTCGGTGTACTGGTGCGAGCGCAATTGATATTCTCCATCAAAGTTCAAATCGATATCGGGCGCTTTGTCCCCTTCAAAGCCAAGAAACGTCTCAAACGGGATGTCATGCCCGTCTTTCCACAGATCTTCCCCGCACCGGGGACATTTTTTGTCAGGCAGGTCAAACCCGCTTTCATAAGAACCGTCGGTAATAAACTCGCTGTACTTGCACTTTTTGCAACGATAATGGGGAGGCAACGGATTCACTTCGGAAATATAGCTCAAACAAGCAACGACCGAAGAACCGACCGATCCCCGTGAACCGACCAAGTATCCGTCTTCCAGCGATTTGCTGACGATTTTTTGCGAAATCATGTACAGCACACTGAATCCGTGTTTGATAATGGAGTTCAATTCCCGTTCCAACCGGTTCTTCACGATTTCCGGCAACTCTTCCCCGTACCATTCGTGAGCCGTTTGGTAACAAATCCTTTTTAACTCTTCTTCGGCTCCTTCCAAATGGGGCGTGTACGTTTCATCCGGGAACGGCTTGACCACTTCAATCTGCTCCGCAATCGCCCGGGGATGATCCACCACCACTTCTTTGCATTTTTTCTCGCCCAAATATTGAAATTCCCGCAACATCTCGTCCGTCGTCCGAAAATGCGCTTTCGGCAAAGGCCCTTGCGGTTTCGCGCCGGTTTGGTTTGCGGCGATGATTTCGCGGAAGATGGCATCCTGTTCATCCAAATAATGGGCGTTAGAAGTGGCAACCACCGGTTTGCCCAGCTTCTCACCGATCTCGACAATCAATTGATTCGCTTGCCGCAACCGCTCTTCATTTTCCACCAAGCCTTTTTCCACCAGATGCATGTTGTACTCCACCGGTTGGATTTCCAAGTAATCATAAAAACGCGCGATTTCTTCCACTTCGGAAGGCGACTTGTTTAACGCCGCTTCATATAATTCTCCGCGTTCACAGCCCGATCCGACCAAAAGGCCGTTCCGGTGCTTGACGAGTTCGCTGCGGGGAATGCGCGGCACCCGGTAAAAATATTTTAAATGGGACATCGAGATAAGCTTGTACAGGTTTTTCATCCCTTCCTGGTTTTGCACAAGCAAAATGGCATGGAAAGGGCGAACCCTTTTTAAATCCCGTTCCCCCCGGTTTTCATTCAACATGTGCAAATGGGTGATCTTCTTTTTCTCAACCGCGATTTGCAACATTTTCCACATCACATGGCCGGTGGCTTCCGCATCATAGATCGCCCGGTGGTGCTGTTCCAGTTTGATACCGAGCTTATCCGACAGTGTGTTCAAGCGGTGGTTCCGCATCTCGGGGAATAACATCCGTGCCAGTTCCAGGGTGTCCAGCACCGGATTTTTCACCGGCTCCTTGCCGATCCGTTTCACCGCTTCCTGCAAAAATCCCATGTCAAATCGCGCATTGTGCGCCACCAGTACGGTTCCTTCGATAAACTCAAGAAAATCCGCCACCACATCATCCACTTCCGGTGCGTCTTTCAACATGTCGTCGGTGATATGCGTCAGCTCGACAATATGTTTGGACAACGAGCGGTGAGGGTTGGCAAAGGAGGAAAATTTATCGATGATTTTTCCGTCTTTCATCTTGACTGCTGCCAGTTCGATAATGACATCGTGAACGGCGGACAACCCGGTGGTCTCCACGTCGAAGACGACATATGTACCCTCGAGCAAATCCATCTCAGCTTCATTCATCACAATGGGAATGCCATCGTCAACGATATTGGCTTCCACTCCGTAAATCACTTTGATGCCATGTTCGCCGGCCGCTTTGTATGCTTCCGGATAGGCTTGCGCAACGGCATGGTCGGTAATCGCCACGGCGGGATGACCCCATTCCGCCGCTCTTTGAATCATTTTCCCCGCACTGGCAATCCCGTCCATCGCCGACATGGAAGTGTGCAAATGAAGCTCAACCCGTTTTTCTGCCGCCGTATCCCGGCGCGCAAACGAATCGGGTTCGGTTTCTTCCAAGCTGTTCACCATCACGACCAGTTCGCGGGAAAACGTGTCATATTGAACACTTCCGCGCACTTTTAACCAATCACCGTCCCGGATCATGGCCAAAACGGCGGCTTGCTCCTTGTCACGGGCAAACACTTTGCACGAAATGGAATCGGTAAAGTCGGTCAAATTGAAGGTTAACAACTTCCGACCGCTTTTTAACTCTTTCAACTCGCTTTTAAACACTTTGCCTTTGATGACCACATTCCGCTCTTCTTCGACAATGTCTTTGATTTTCACCGGTTCTCCCTTGATGCTGTAGCCCAATTTTTTGCTTACAACCGGTTCCTCCGGATGCCCGCTCTTTTCTTTCTGTTTCTTGGCCCGCTCTTTTTGTTCGGCCAACGCTTTTTGCATCAAGGTCTTTTCCTCTTGGATTTTCTGCTCGCGGAATTGTTCGGCGGCCTGCTCCGGTTCGGTTTCTTTTGCTGATAAAATGACGGGGAGTTTGGTTCCGGTGATGCGTTCGTAATACTTCATGATGTAGCGGTCTGTTTCCCGTTGTTTGGCCATTTTCAAAACAGCCGGGTTGGGGAAGATGACAACGATCCGGTCCCCTTCCACCTGCCATTCAGCCTGTCCGAACCAAGTGGCGGCGGCGGGTGTGACCTGTTCTTGCAAACATTTTTGGATAAAATATTTATATTTTTGCAAAACGATTTCATGTTGCAAGCGGTCGTAGGTAAAGTACATATTCACCCGGACCCACGGCTGAAAATGTTTTTTCACGCGCATCTGAAAATCCTGCCATAACTCCGCATTCATCGGCTCCACCAAATGAAGGTGAATATTCCATGTTCTGTCTTGGAGACGGACTTGCACCTCTTTAATCACACCATCCCGAAAGGCATGATTCAGCCATTCTTCCGGCAATTCGGCTTCATGGAACAGGTTAACCAGTGCTTGCCTCCCCTTCATTGCTAAAGACCTCCAAATACTTGGTTTCTCTTCCCATACCACATCGGAATGATTCGAGTCATTTACTTATTGTATCGAACATATACAAAGAGAGAAAGAGGCGATTTTTGTAAGGCCGTTTTAAAAGGATAAAACCCTGCGGTCAGGCAGGAATCAAATTATCTTTCAAGAAATTTATATATGGAACATTTATATTTTTCGAAAAAATAAGGAGGATGAGGCCATGAGCGTCAAACTTTCCTGTTACAAAGCCCCCAACACGGAAGGCAGCCTGCTTCACTTTAAACCCCGTTATGAAAACTTTATCGGCGGCGAGTGGGTTCCTCCGGTAAACGGCGAGTATTTTGACAATCCGTCACCGGTCGACGGCAAGGTGTTTACCAAAGTTCCGCGTTCACAAAAAGAAGATATCGAACTGGCTTTGGACAAAGCGCACCAAGCCAAGGAAAAATGGGCCAACACCCCGCCTGCCAAGCGAAGTAAAATCCTCCTTGAAATTGCCGACCGGATTGAAGCCAACAAAGAAAAACTGGCACTTTCGGAAACATGGGACAACGGAAAACCCATCCGCGAAGCACTGGCGGCAGACATCCCGCTTGCCGTTGACCATTTCCGGTATTTCGCCGGTGTCATCCGCGGAGAAGAAGGCAGCGTTTCCGAAATTGACGCCAAAACGCTTTCGGTTCACATCAAGGAACCGATCGGTGTGGTCGGACAAATCATCCCCTGGAACTTCCCCTTGTTGATGGCCGCATGGAAACTGGCACCGGCACTGGCGGCAGGAAACTGTGTCGTACTGAAACCTGCTGAACAAACGCCTGTCACCGTCCTGTTATTTGCCGAGATCATTCAAGATTTGCTTCCACCCGGTGTCCTCAATATTGTAAACGGTTTCGGCCCCGAGGCCGGCCAGGCGCTCGCCACCTCTCCGCGTATCGGAAAAATCGCTTTCACCGGTGAAACCACCACGGGCCGGTTGATTATGCAATATGCTTCTGAAAACATCATTCCGGTCACGCTGGAGTTAGGCGGAAAATCTCCCAATATTTTTACGGAAAGCGTCATGCGGCAAGATGATAGCTTCCTGGAAAAAGCCATCGAAGGATTTACCATGTTCGCGTTAAACCAGGGGGAAGTCTGTACCTGTCCGTCCCGTGCACTGATTCAGGAATCGATCTATGAAGAATTCATGGAACGGGCCCTCGAACGGGTGAGCAAAATCAAACTGGGGGATCCCCTGCATCCGGAAACGATGATGGGGGCGCAAGCTTCTTCGGATCAATTCCAAAAAATCCTAAGCTATCTCGAATTGGGGCGTGAAGAGGGAGCGCAATGCCTGACCGGCGGAAAACCGTATGACAATCCGAAATATCCGGACGGCTTTTATATTGAGCCGACCGTCTTTGTCGGAAACAACAAAATGCGCATTTTCCAAGAAGAGATTTTCGGACCGGTTGTCTCCGTCACAACATTTAAAGATGAACAGGAACTGTTGGAAATCGCCAATGACACGCTCTATGGCTTGGGAGCCGGATTGTGGACCCGAGACGTTCATCAAGCTTACCAGATCGCCCGGAAAATTGAAGCCGGCCGCGTGTGGGTGAACTGTTACCATGTCTACCCTGCACATGCTGCCTTTGGCGGATACAAACAATCCGGGATCGGGCGGGAAACCCACAAAATGATGCTGGAACACTACCAGCAAACCAAAAACATGCTGATTTCCTACGATCAAAACCCCACCGGATTGTTTTAAGGTGAACACGGATGAAAAAAGTGGAGCGGGTGTCTGTGACCGAAGAAGCAGCCAAAGTGATTGAGGCTTTGCGAAAAGAACATGGCGATTTAATGTTTCACCAAAGCGGTGGTTGTTGTGACGGATCTTCTCCAATGTGTTTCAAAGCGGGAACATTCCGGGTCGGAGCCAACGATATTTACCTCGGGGATGTGGCCGGTTGCCCTTTTTATATGTCACGGGCCCAATATGAATACTGGAAACACACCCACCTGACCATCGATGTCACCAAAGGCCGCGGAGCGTCTTTCTCCTTGGAAATCCCGCTCGGGATCCGGTTTATCATTCGTTCCCGTTTGTTTACCGAAGAAGAGCAAAAACAATTGGGATTCCTTTAAACGAAAACCCCCTGCCCATGCAGGGGGTTCACTTCGCCTCTTTATTTTTGAATAAACAATTGTGTCCAATAAGTGCCGTAATCTCCACCTTGAACATAACCGATTCCAATATGGGTAAAATCAGGATTCAAGATATTGGCCCGGTGTCCTTCACTGTTCATCCAGCCGTCCATCACTTCTTCCGCCGTTTTTTGTCCCGCCGCAATATTTTCTCCGGCCGCTTTAAAATCAATGCCTTGTTGTTTCATCATTTCAAAAGGAGAACCATAAGTCGGGGATTGATGGTCAAAATAGTGATGATCCCTCATGTCCTTGGATTTCATGTCCGCTGCTCTGGAAACCGCGGCATCCAGTTGCAACGGGTTCAAGCCGTGCTTCTCCCGTTCCTGATTCACCAAGGCCAAAACCTCTTTTTCAATGGGAAGGATCTCTGCATCTTGATCATCGGTTGCCGCCGCAGAAGACGGTTGCGTTTCACTTACTGCCTCCTGTTGTTGCGGTGTCACCTTTGGATCGGCTTGATTTTGGATTTCCAAAAACCCCAAACCGGAAACAGTGGACAACAGTGCCGTCAATCCGGCAAGAATCAATTGAAAACTCATGCTACATCCCCTTTCCCTTCAACTTGCTTCACAGTCTAACATAAATCCGAAGCAATAAAATTGTAGAATATTGGAAAGGAGTTTCATTTCCGTTTCATCAATGCATCAAACCGGTGCGAACTCAATTCTTGTTCAGGAGTGATCAGCATGTTCAGGCTGATGGGGTATTCCCGGTCCTGATGTTCCACTTGCACGGCAATGTGGGCATCTTGCACTTTCCACAATGCCATCCGGATGCTGACATACTGGTCACGCGGAAATTGCGGATCCCAAAATTCCCCATAAAAAAAAGGAGCTCCCCAATTGGTTGACAAAAAGCGCACAACAACGTCCAAACTCCTCAACATTTCCATGGTTAATTCGTTCATCCGGTCTTCACTTTGATCCTTCAGGATCTCATCCATTTCCCGGTATGTATCAATATCCAGCCATACAGATTGAATGCGCCCTTCCTTTTTTTCCAAAAGAATACGGGGATATCCGTCCAAATGATTGCAAAAACACACACCTTCTTCCTTTTCCCACATCATGCGATAATCCAAGAGTTCGGCAAGTACTGAAAATGAATGAACCATTTGCTCCTTATCCCAATCAAATTGAATACTTGGCAAATAGGAAGCAATCATTTGTAACTGGCGATGATGTTGTTCATTTAACATGATCCGGCTTCACCCTGTTTTCTAGTGTTCAAAAATCAAGAACCTATATATTTTAATTCAAAAACAATCATACAAAGATTATAATTATTTTTATATTAATTGATCAAGTATGGATCTACTACCTTTCTTTTCTTCAAACAAAGGTGATTTCAACCGGATCCATACCAGCCCGCCTGACGGGGAAAAACGCAATCATCCCGGGCGCCGGGACACACAAGGGAGGGATGGGAAAGAAACGGGAAACCAACAGGAGCGGATAAAAACCACAAGCAAATGCGAAACATTCAAATATTGAGATATTAAAAAGAAAAAATGGCAGATAAAATATCGGAGATTTGTTCTTCCTGATCATTTGAAACCTGTTTTTTCCGTTTCCGGCTTCAGTCGCCAGGCACCCCCGGTCAAAATTTTCGAATGTTTGCGGATACGATGGAGCGGCAGGATTTTCCGGCCGTACGACGTATAAAAAAAGCAGGTCTTTGATTTGTCACCCGTGGAGGTGGTACAACATGTCACGTCAATTTACCATCAAAGGATGGTTATATGAACATATCACTTTGACGTGGAAAGAAGGAGAATTATTCAGCGACTGCCCCGAAGTCTTGGAAGTGATTCAAAAAAGAATTGAGGAACTGGAAGAGTTAAAAGCGTTTATCTTCTGTCCCGACACAAAACGTTTTTTTACCGAAAACTATCTGGAAAAGCCTTACTCCGCCTATTTGGTGTTAAAACATGTATTGGAGGAAGTTTATGAACTTCCGGACAAAGAAGAGGTCCTGCGGTTGGAAGACCAATCTTCTTCATCCACTCCTCTTCTCAGTTCATAACATGAAAGATGCCCCGCTATTCACGGGGCATCTTTCATTACCGGTCAAACCACGCAAAAAGCTCCGCTTGTTCAAGCGGAGCTTTTTTAACGGGCCGATTCACACTTTGGTGCTGAGGGTCGGACTCGAACCGACACGGTGGTACACCCACCGCAGGATTTTAAGTCCTGTGCGTCTGCCAATTCCGCCACCCCAGCATGCTTGGTGCCGAAGGTGGGAGTCGAACCCACACTCCATAAAGGAACACGATTTTGAGTCGTGCGCGTCTGCCAATTCCGCCACTTCGGCTTGAGATGAAAATTCATTATCGAATCGACAAAAAATATCATATCAGCAACAAGAATAAATGTCAACGATTTTTTTAAACAGGTAAAAACAAAGAACCGGTTAAAAACCAGTCATCATCAGCTTTTATGGGAGCTTTTCATCTTGAAAAAAACTTTTTCCAATTTTTTGCGTGCCAGAGCAAGTTCATGAAGGACGGCTTCTTCCGTCATCCACTCAGATAATGTCCCGGACCATCCGCAGGACGGACACACCATTTTCTCTTCGAGCGGCTCCGAATGTAATGTTTTAAACTGTTCCCGGCACTCCCGGCATTGCAAACGATGGCTGACTGGCAACGGATCCGGTAAATAGTCCCTCATAAAAAAACTCCTTAATGAAACGTTTTTTGGAGACAATAAGTGAAGTGCGTTTTTCATTTTTCATATTAATCCTTCGAAAAACACTCAGGCTTTTCCTGCAACAATTTGCCAAGAATCATTTAAAAATCGTCTCTTAATGAGATATAATAAAATAGTTTCACAAAGGATTCGGAAACAACGCATGGATAAAATAGAACCGACACCGAACGGAAAGGATGACCAGGCATTGATACCGGCTGAACTTATGGCCAATTTTCCTCTTTGGGCATCTCTCGCTGCCATTATCTTGGCACAACTGTTAAAAGTCCCTTGGAATTTTTTTATCACGCATCATTGGGATTGGAACTGGATGGTCAGCTCCGGGGGCATGCCCAGCTCACACACTTCCGCTGTGACCGCGCTGGCAACCTCCCTGGGAATCACGGAAGGATGGGATTCTTCCGCCTTTGCCATTGCAACTGTCATTGGAATCATTGTGATGTACGATGCCACCGGTGTCCGCCGACAGGCCGGCATGCATGCCCAGGCTCTCAACCAGTTGGCTGACGACTTCGCATTACTGTTGAAGGAACTCAGGAACATCAAAGAAAAGCCGACCTCGGAAACGCGGATCCGCTTGAAAGAAATCCTGGGCCACCAACCCATCGAAGTCTTTACCGGTGCCTGGTTAGGCATATTGGTTTCTGTTGCGATGTACTTTCTCTGGTATTAAGTGAAGCGGGACATTCAAGCAATGCCCGCTTCATCATTCTGAAGAAGCGCAATGCACTCAAAGGAGGGGATCAGGATGCGACTGGTTTCCATTTGTCCCAGCAATACGGAAATGCTTTATTTTCTGGGAGCGCACTCATGGCTTGTCGGAATTGATGATTACTCGGACTGGCCCCCGACATGCCAACACCTTCCGCGCGTCGGTCCGGATCTAAATGTTGATATCGAAAAAATCAAAGCATTGAATCCGGATCTGGTGATCGCTTCCCTCAGTGTCCCGGGAATGGAGAAAAATATCGAAAGATTAAAACAAGAAAATCTCCCCTTGATGATTCTGAACCCCAAAACCCTCCGGGATATTGCACAAGATTTGATCCGGCTCGGAGATGCTCTCGGCCTCCAAACCAAAGCGGAACAGACCGCCCGCCGGTTTACAGACCAAATCGACCGGCTCAAAGCCCGGATTCCCGGCAAGGAAACACCGCCGCGCCTGTATTGGGAGTGGTGGCCAAAACCGGTTTTCACCCCGGGCAGACGAAACTGGCTCACCGAGGTGAGTGAATTGGTCGGGGCAGTCAACATCTTCTCCGACATTGACAAAGAAAGTGTACAGACGGATTGGGAAACCGTACGGGATAAAAAGCCCGATTATGTTTTGACTGTCTGGACCGGGGTTCCGCTGAAGCGGATAAAAAAAGAGATGATCCAATCCCGTCCGGCCTGGCAAGGAACGCCACTTTCAAAGGAGCAAAATATTTTCCTGTTGGACGAGGGATGGTATTGCCGCCCCTCCCCCCGGATTTTGACCGGCCTTTGCCATTTGGCACACTTGTTATATCCGGAAACGTTTTCACCGCCGGATCCGGATCACCCTTTTCCCTTACAGGAGGAGTAAAGAACGGGGGTGCACTTCAATCCGGATTGGAGTCGTCCCCTTAACTTCCCCGTCAATATGGTAAGGAAACGATTCCGGTCCCAGGATTTCAATTTGTTGTGCCCGCTCAAACCGTATGGACGGGTGCCGGGCATGCCACCCGAAATAAGTTAATGGAAAAGCGCGAATAAACTGACCTTTCCTCAGATTTTGCACACAACAGACATCCAAATATCCGTCTTGAGTATCCGCCTGCGGACAAATCCGGATTCCTCCGCCGTATTGGCGGATATTGGCAACGGACACCATCCAACATTTCTCCAGCCGATACTCATTTCCGTCCATCCTCAGTGTCATGGACCGGGCCCTGTAGGAAAACAAACATTTCACCGCTTCCATCCCGTATGAAAACGATCCGAACCACTTTTTTAAGCCGGACCGGTTCACCCGCTCCACCACACTGACATCAAATCCCACCCCCGTGGATCCAAACATGGGTTTTCCGTTCACGGTCGCCGTATCCACCGGTTCCGGGTGAAAATTCAAGATACGCGCCAGCGCTTTTTCCGGCCGGGAAGGGATGGCGTGGGCAAAAGCAAAATCATTTCCGGTTCCGGACGGAATAATCCCGAATGGAACCGGAACGCCAATCAAGCCGCTCCCCACCTCGTTCACCGTTCCGTCGCCACCGATGGCAACCACCGCTTGCCACTTTTTCTGTTTGGCTCCGTCACGAATCCGGGAAGTCAATTTTTCGTTTTGCTTCGTATGCCAGACTTCATAAGCAACGGACCGGGCCTTGAGATATTTTTCTGCCTTTTCCCAAAAAACTTTTCCTTTTCCTTTTCCCGATTCCGGATTCACCACAAATAAAATCATGTTCTCACCTTCTGCCCGAATGCATTCTTGCTAAAAAAAACCCAGGGTGCATCCCTGGTTTCTAGAACATCCGATATCCTTTTAAGCGCAACGTACGAATGGTAAAAATCCCGCCCAGGACTCCCAAAAAACCCGAAAAGAACAAAACGGCATTGACAATGGTAAAAATTTGCGTCACATCCCGCCCCACATACAAAACAACCCCGAAAAAAAGGGCGAGCGGCAACCAAGTGGTTTTTAAAATCATATTCAGAATAAAGCCCAATCCAAAAAATAAAACAAATAACAACGGAATGGAAATGATCAATTGGGCGAGCGTCACTTGAGTCATCGCCTCCACATCTCAAAGTTCCCACTCATTTTACTGAATATCTTTCAGAAGGTCAACGATATAAAAAAACCCGCCAAAAGCGGGTTCACTTCATTTTTTATCTTCTTTTCCGGTTCCGTGACAGGCATAACACGCTTCCGTACCGCCCAGCAAAAGCTCCAAATACCCTTTTCCGCTGCAATAATGGCAAGTATTTTCTGATAGTTCTGACATGGCTTTTTTCATGGAATCGCCCCCTGTGGTCCCGTTTCAGAAATGATATAATATTCTAATCTAAATGAAAAATTCCATTCAGGAGCAAGAACCGCGTTCACAATCCATGTAAGCGATAACATCAGAATCATGCCTTTTCTTTCGGAAAATTGCTGTATTCCATAACAAAAAACCCTTCTTAAACCAAGAAGGGTTTTTGTAAAAATCATAAATGATTACAGTTTTCCTTTGCGAAGAACCAAAGAAACGCCACCCAACAAGAAGAGCCAGCGAAGATCAATGATTTTTTTCATGAACGCAGCTGTTCCGCCGGTCATCTTTTTATTTCCGACCACACCGATGGCCTCTTTTCTTCCCAGAGAAGCCACGGTTCCTTTCGGTTCATATTTAAACGGTTGGTCAAATTGACCCCCGCGAACCACTTTGGCCAATTGTTTGCCGAGATATTGGCCTTGCTGTGTGGAGATTTGGGCTGTCGGCGGGTAAGGACGCTCATTTTCGCTTTCTCCCGGGAACACGAGAGAGCTGTCACCCACGATAAACACATTGTCATGGCCGGGAGCACGTAGATATTCATCCACTTTCACACGTCCGCGCATCGTTTCAATGCCGGATTCTTCAACCAGTTTATTTCCGCGCACGCCACCGGTCCAGACCACGGTAGACGATTTGATTTCACGTCCGCCTTTCAGGATGACACCGTCTTTGGTGCACTCTTCGATCGGCGTATTGACAATGAATTCAACACCTTTATTTTCCAGGTATTTCACTGCATAGTCCACCAGTTCTTTGTCAAATCCCGGCAAGACGGTCGGTGCCGCTTCCACATTCACAATACGGACTTTTTCAAGCGGAATGTCATAATCCCGGCACAGTTCGGGCATGCGATCCACCAATTCGCCCACGTACTCAATTCCGGTGAATCCGGCTCCCCCGACCACGATCGTGATCAATTCTTCTTTTTTCTCAATGGCATAACGCGAGAACATGTATTCCATGTGCTCGCGAATCATGCGCACGCTGTTGATATTGCGAATAAAGAACGCATTTTCCAATAAACCTTTAATACCAAACGTTTCCGGTGCGCTTCCCAATCCAACCACCAAATAGTCATATTGGATCGGGTCATTGTTTTCCAACAGAACCGTTTTTTCGTCCAACTTCATTCCGGTCACCCGGTCTTGGATAAAACGGATCCGGTTGGTGTCAATGACCGACGGGATCGAAACACGTGCGTGATCATGATGGGAAGTTCCTGCAGCCGGCTCATGCAATTTCGTCGTGATATAGTGGTAACTGTTTTGGTTGACCAGGGTAATTTCTGCTTCGTTCGCATTCAGATTTTTGGCCAATCCTTTGGCTGTCATCAGTCCGCCATACCCTGCTCCAAGGATCACGATTTTAGGTATACTCATCACAAATCACATCCATCTAAAGTATTATTTAGTATGATTGATTTCTCACAATCTGAAAAGGTTCGAACGCTTCGTGATCATTGAATCATGCCATTGATTATGATATTATTTTCACGAACTTTTAGCAAGAGCTTTTGTTCACATTTTCTCCACTTCATTTCAGTCTATCCGGCAAAAACGAATTGGTAAATTTTTTAAAGCTATGGATTCGATCATCACATCATGTTATATGATTATTATATAATTTTCTCCATTTTCGCAATAATATTTTGGAGGTGCGCTTGTGACAACACAACAAGTTGAACAAAACATAACCGATATCATTGTGATCGGCGGAGGGCCAACCGGGCTCTTTGCTGCTTTTTACGCCGGAATGCGCCAAGCTTCCGTCAAAGTCATTGAAAGCCTGCCGCAATTGGGAGGCCAATTGTCTGCACTCTATCCGGAAAAATATATTTATGACATTGCCGGTTTTCCCAAAGTGACCGCCCAAAACCTGGTGGATAATCTGATTGAGCAAGCCAACCTTTTTCATCCCACCTATTGTTTGGATGAAAAGGTCTTACAAGTTCATAAAAAAGAAGAACGATTATTTGAGGTTGTCACCCAAAAACAAGTGCATTTGGGCCGTTCTGTGATTATCACCGCTGGTTGCGGAGCTTTTGAACCACGCAAATTGAAACTGCCGGAAGCTGAGAAATTTGAAAACACCCATATTCATTACTTTGTCAAAGACAAGCGGCAGTTTGAAGGAAAAGATGTTTTAATCGCCGGCGGGGGAGATTCCGCGGTGGATTGGGCTTTGATGCTGGAACCGGTCGCCAAAAGTGTCACTTTGATCCATCGCCGGGACAAATTCCGCGCTCATGAGCACAGTGTCGAAAAAATGATGAATTCCGGCATCAGGGTGTTAACCCCGCGGGAAATTACCGCGATCGAAGGAGCCACACACATCGAAAAAGTGACGATTTCTGATAAAAAAAGCGGTGTATCCGAGGAATTGAAAGTGGATGAAGTGATTGTCAGCTTTGGGTTTGTCTCTTCGTTGGGGCCGATTCAAGAGTGGGGACTTCACATCGAAAAAGGATCCATCCTTGTCAACTCCAAAATGGAAACCAACATCCCCGGCATTTACGCCGCCGGCGATATTGCCACCTATGAAGGAAAAGTCAAACTGATCACTGTTGGTTTCGGGGAAGCCCCCATTGCCGTCAACCATGCCAAACAATACATTGATCCGGATGCCCGTGTTCAGCCTCAACACAGCTCCAATTTAAAATTGGACCGGTAATTTGTTGCATGATCCCTCCTTTGATTTGAAACGATAAATATAAAATTAAAGGAGGGATTTTTTTTGGGTACTCATTATGCTTGTCCCGTTTGCAACGGGTTTTCCGCCCTCGAAACTCATCGTTGCCCCGGGTGCGGTCATGTTTTGGAAGACAACGGACGGTTGACTGACCTGTTCAGTGATTACAGTCCTTACCGGGAGATTGATGATCTGAAAATGACCGACGGGCTGACCGATCTGAAAACCCGTCAATGTCCTCACACCCTCATCTGTCCCGCTTGCGGGCATTCCAAAGTGATGCTGGTGGATGAAATCCCGATATCGTAAAAAAACCCATCTCACATGGAGACGGGTTTTTTTAACAATCCTCGTCGGGCCGGCCTGATTCCGTTGCCGTCCGAAATGATGATCCGCAACCGCAAGTAACCGTTGCATTCGGATTATCGATACTGAATCCGCCGCCCATGACGGTCTCTTTGTAATCAATCACCGTTCCCTGCAGCAACGGTTGGCTTCGTTGATCAACCAAAATCCGGACACCAAACTGGTTCAATTCCATATCATTTTCTTTCTTTTCTTCATCAAAACCCATACTATATGAAAAACCGCTGCATCCGCCGTATTCCACGCCAACGCGCAGATAGAGGTTTTCCGGATGCTCTTGTTCGCTCAACATATCCTTCACTTTTAAAGCGGCTTGTTCCGTCAATGTAATCATGGGGCATTCCCTCCTTCTCTTTACAGTATACAAGGGAATCTTCCCCTGATACAACCGATGAGCTCAGATCGCTTTCATCATCGCCTGTTTGGAACGTTTTTTCGTTCTTTGCATCGGGGAACGAAGCGGATAGATGATTTCTTCTCCCCTTTGGTGAAGAATCGTTTCCTGCTCCCACAAATTATGCAGTTCGTCGAGCTCCCGGCTCAGTTCATAAACGGCCGGATGATTCAAACCGAAACGATCTGCCGCTTCTTCCATGCGTTTTCTTGCTTTTTCCAACTGATCTTTTAACGCCGGACCCCCACTCATCTTATGACCTCCTCTCCCCTGTCTTGACCCATCTCTCATCAAACAAGGCACATTTGTTCGAAATCTGCCAGTTATTTTCAGTATACAATGACAAAACTGAAAAGAAAAGCCGCATTTTTTACAAATTATTCAATTAAATATATTATTTAGACACAACTTCTTGTTATCTCCATCCTTTCCAAACTTTTTGCGCCGTTATGTAAAAAAATGTAACCCCCTTCCCTCCCGGGAAATTGACAAAATCCGGGCGACGGAAGAGGCCTTCCCGTTTGTTTTCCAATGATTATCCTTTGTGGTAGAATAATATAAGTTCGATTTGTTATTTAGACATTCGAAATAATTTCAGATATCATTGGTTCTTTGTTTGATCAGAAATGAGAGGAGGAACCCTCCATGTCGTTAACCTCCACGGTTTCAGACCGCAATTTGGATATGATTGTGGAGAAGGTGAAACATGGGGAACGCCTTACATTGGAAGACGGGCTCACTTTATACGAATCGCCGGACTTACTCACCATCGGCCAATTGGCCAATGAAGTAAACAGGAGAAAGAATGGGGATCGTGTTTACTTTATCCAGAATATGTACTTAAACCCGACAAACGTTTGTGAAGCCAGATGTGCATTCTGCGCTTTCCGGCGGGATCCCGGGGAAGAAGGGGCTTACACCATGTCGCCCGAGGAATTGCTGGAACATGTCGGCGAGCGGTACACGGAAGGAATCCGGGAATTCCACATTGTCGGCGGACATAACCACACGGTGCCGTTTGACTATTATCTTGAAACGGTAGCCATCTTGAAAAAACACTACCCGCATGTGACCATCAAAGCTTACACGGCGGCGGAAGTGGAATTTTTCTCCCGCTTGTCCGGGCGTCCGGTCGAAACGGTCTTGAAAGAACTGATGGACGCCGGCGTCAGCTCCCTGACCGGCGGCGGCGCGGAAATCCTGACCGAGCGTTACCGTTTAAAAATGAGCCCCGACAAAGCAAGCACCGACGACTGGTTGAATGTCCACCGCATCGCGCACCAGCTGGGAATGAAAACGCACAGCACCATGCTTTACGGATCGATTGAAACCAAGGAAGAACGGTTGATCCACATGATCCGCCTGCGTGAATTGCAAGACGAAACCAACGGCTTTTTGGTCTTTATTCCCTTGGCGGTACAACCCAAAAGCGTCAATGCTTCCATCAAACGTCGCACTTCGGCGATGGACGACCTGAGAACCATTGCCATCAGCCGGCTGATGCTGGATAATTTCCCGCATATCAAAGCTTATTTTATCAATATCGGAACGCAGCTGGCGCAATTGGCCACGCAATTCGGTTCTTCCGATCTGCACGGAACCCTGGTTCAGGAACGAATCAGCCATGCCGCTGGCGCTTTGACGCAACAAGCATTGACCAAAGACGAACTGATCTGGCTGATCAAAGGAGCCAACCGCACACCGGTCGAACGGGACACGTTCTACAACGAAATTGCGGTTTACTAGAAAAAAAGCATCCGGCTGAAACAACCGGATGCTTTTTTAATATCGAATTTCCATGTCTTCAATCTCCTCATAAATTTTCTTGAGAAGTTCTTTTCCGCTGTCCGCCGTGACGATTTCCCCGTTGACCAATGCATAGGGACCTTGCGCACAGATTCCGCAGTTCCCCAAACAGTCATACTCCAACACATCAATCCCCGGATCTTTTTCCAGCTCGTTTTTTACGGCCAACACTTCATCCGTCAAATTATTGATGCAAAACTCAACAAGAGGGATCATTTATATTCACTCCATCATTGACTTCATCTTTTGGTTGTTATTATATAACGATTCCATGGCTTTTCCCATTTCCAGAAAAAAACAGCACTCCGGGCCATGGATTCACCCGGAGTTTGGTGCATTCTGATTCTCTTCTTTGATTAATTTCAGGCCGGTTTCTTTCATCACCCGGATCGTCTCTGATTGGCTCCATTGCCGGTCCTCGATGATTTCATCCGTAAAAACCAAGGTGGACAAGTCGTCCAAGATGTCATGGGAAGCTCTCGTTCCCAATTTATTCTTTGCCTGGTTCAAATCCTGACGAAAAGCTTGGAAAAAAGCAAAGTACTTTCCGTTGTTTACATATTCGGGTTGATTAATGATGGATTCGATATTTTGAAATTCGCTCTCCGGATGATCGAGCGGGGCCCCCCATTCCGGCCCGAACACAAAATAGTGATCATGCTGATGGAGTGCGTCCAAAGATCTGGCAATCGCATCGAAATCCTCCCGCCGAAAAATCCCTTCATCCGGCTTGTCCAGTAAGGTTCCTTTCACCAACTGTTCCCGGTATTTTTCAATCGCTTGTTTTTCTTCAGGACTCAGCTGTTCCACATGACGAAAATCCATTAAAAAAAACAATATGGCTCCAATGATCAAAAAAGGAGTAAGTATTCGCAACAAACGCTTCATACCCATGCCTCCAACCCGTCTCCATTAGTCTGCACCAAAGCGAAAGGCTCCGTCCCGTCGTCCGTCAAACCCTCCTTCCATCTTGTTCTTACTCCGGTTCACCCGGATGCCTTGCACTCCCCCGTAATACATGCCCGTCGGTTTCACAATCACCTGATATCCTTTTTGTTCCAATTCTTTCTGGACATCGGCAGGCAACGCTTTTTCGACATAAACGATATTATCTTCCACGATAAACCGGGGGCGGTTGATGGCGGACTGGACCGAAAGATCATATTCCAAGACACGCAACACCACTTGTGTCAAAACCGGCGTAATCCGGCTTCCGCCTGCACTTCCGATCCCCAAAACCGGGCGTCCGTTTTTGGCAAAAATGGTCGGAGCTGTATAACTGACGGGCCGTTTCCCCAACTGGGGACGATTGGGAGAGCTTTTGATGATACTGAAATTTTTTAACTGGTTGTTTAAGAAAAAGCCATCCACGTATATCCCCGAGCCGAAAAAGTTACTCAAGGTATTGGTGGCCGTCACCATGTTTCCGTCTTTATCGACAACCACAAAATGGGTCGTATTGTCATGTTCCTCTTTGTCCGCGAGCGAATCGGCCACGGTTTGATACTGGCTCGAAATTTGTTTGAGGTTGATATCCTTTGTTAATTGTTGAATATATTGATCCGCCAACATCTCCTTTACCGGAACCTTGGAAAACTGAGGATCTCCCACGTTTTGGCGCCGCGCATGGTTCACCCTTTTGTCGATTTCCCCGAGCAAATGGATCTGATCGGCAGACAAGTCCTGGGTTTTGCCCACCTTCAGTTTATCCGCCATTTTTAACGACTCGGCCAACATAATTCCACCGGTTGGGGGAGAAGGGGTGATCATTTCATAGTCCCCGTATTTTACAACAATCGGTTCTTTGACCAACGGCTGATACTTGTGTAAATCACTGACTTTCACGCCTTGGGATTTATTCTCGATGTCTTTGGCGATCAAGCCTTCATAAAACGCTTTGGATCCGTCTTTTTGAATCGCCTTCAGTGTATTGGCCAGATCTTTTTGGACCAGCAAGCGGTGCGCCTGAATCGGCTCCCCGTCCGGGAACATGTGCTTCAGATCGTTGACCGGCAGCCGGTATTTAGCAGCCTGTAAGCGGCTGTTTAAAATCGGGGTGACTTCAAACCCCTGTTCCGCCAGCTCAATCGAAGGTTGAATCAACTGATCCATCGGCAATTTTCCGTATCGTTGATGAACGAGTTCCATTCCTTTCACAAACCCCGGAACCCCCACTCCGTTATCCGGAATGATCCCGGTGTATGGCGCTGTTTCCCGATAATCGATGACCACGGGGTCTTTCTCCTTGCTGTAAAAATCGATCAACATCGTTCCTCCGCCGCCAAGCCCCGATCCGTAAGGCTCAACGACGCCCAAAGCATATCCGACGGCAATCGCCGCATCCACCGCATTGCCGCCTTGCTCCAAAATGCGCATCCCCACTTTGACCGCTTCCGGATGCGCCGCTGCCACTCCGTATTTATGCTTGTTCTTTTGGTCAACGGTTTGCTCAAAGGCTTTGGAATCATACTCATTGCTTTTATAAAAATAAGCAAAAATGGTGCCGATAATAACAAAAACAGCCAAGATGACATGAAATTTTTTATTGTTCAACCTTTTTCCCTCCTTTCAGCCCGGGCGGAAGCGGAACCGTGCGGACAAGGATGTTGTTTTCCCGTTTCCATGTGCGATTCCACAAATCCGAATATATCCTCTCTTGTGTCATTTGCATAAACACCCGCTCACGCCGGTACGCCTGACTCCATCCCAGAAGCGGACGTGGTTGTCCTTCCCGGATCATTAACGGATAAATTTCCAACCGGGCTGTATCATTTTTTAACACCTTGTATTGCACCAGCACACTTTCGCGGGTACGGGTCCAACCCTGATCAAACACAAAATTGCCCAAGCTGTAGAAAATCACGCCGTTTTTATACACCTCGACCGGCTCCAACACATGGGGATGATGGCCGACCACAAGATCCGCGCCGGCATCGATCAAAGCATGCCCCAGATCTCTCTGCCGCGGATGATAGCGGCTGTCATATTCCAATCCCCAATGCATATGTACAATCACCAGATCCGCATTTTGTTTGGCTTTGGCCACTTGTGGAAACCAAACATCCGGATCCGCCGGGGCGATTCCGGAACGTTGATGCATCGCGCGGAAATCGACCGGCATCACATCGGAAAAGCCCAAGGTGGCAATTTTTATCCCGTTCACGGTTTGATATACCACTTCAACGGCTTCGTCCAAATGACTGCCAGCCCCGACGGTCTCCAATCCGGCATCCCGAAAAGCCTTCAATGTATCCAACAAGCCTTGTTTCCCATAATCCTTCATATGGTTGTTAGCCAGATTGACGGTGGAAAAACCGACCTTTTTCAATGCTTTGGCAGCTTCGGGTTTTGTGCTCAGATGAATAAATTTGTCCGCCTTGGGATAACCCGGCCGGTTCACGATGGGATTCTCGAAGTTACCCGTCACATAATCCGAATACTGAAAATAAGGACGAACATAATGAAACAAATATTCATAACCGTAGTTTTTGACGATCACATCCTCGATATGCCGCCCGAACATCATGTCCCCCACCAGCGTGACCGTCAGCCGGCTGTCGGGATCCTCCCGGACGGATACGGCTTTCACGCGATCCAAGGCCGCCCATCCCGTCATCAACACGATGACGAGGAACAAAGCAATGTACGAATGGATCACAGCCTTTTTTTTCTCGCGTTTCATGTATCGCTGGAACCTCTGCCGATAAGTCAACATTTCCTCCATTCGTCCCTTCACGATGTAATCTTAATCAAAATCAATTTCAAATGGAAGAAAATTTCCTATATCTTTTATGGAGCCAATTTTGCTTTTAGTTTCGGCGGAAGATCGATGGTGCGTACCAACGCGTCACCTTCCCGTTTCCACAAACGACTCCATTCCTTCGAAAAGACAGGCTCATCGGTGATTTGCATAAAAATCCTCTCCCGACGGTAAAAAGAACCAAAACCGGTTAAAGGCCTCGGGGTTCCCTGCCGAATGACAAGCGGGTGAATCACCAAATTCACCTTTCCATTCATCACTTTATACTGAGCCAAAGCACTTTCGCGGGTACGGGACCACCCCTGATCCGAAATAAAGTTCCCAAGGCTGTAAAAGATGACCCCGTGTTTGTAAACTTCCACCGGTTCCAAAACATGGGGATGGTGGCCGATCACGATATCGGCTCCGGCATCGATCAACGACCGTCCCAAATCCTGCTGTCTCGGGTGGAAGTTGCTGTCATACTCTTCACCCCAATGCATATGGACAATCACCAGATCGGCATTTTTTTTGGCTTTGGCCACATCATAAAAAAACACGTCCGGATCCGCCGGGGCCACACCGGACCGGTCGGACAAAGCGCGAAAATCTTTGGGAAGAATATCGGAAAACCCGAGGGTGGCAATTTTGATGCCCCGGATCATCTGATAGGTAACAGTGGAAGCATCTTGGATATTGTAGCCGGCTCCGACCGTCTTCACCTTTTGGTTTTGAAACACCCGAATGGTATCCAACAAGCCTTGTTTCCCATAATCTTTTATGTGGTTGTTGGCAAGGTTGACGGTCGTGAAACCTTCTTCTTTCAACACTTTGGCAATCTCCGGTTTGGTGGAAATATGCACCCGTTTGTCCGCTTTGGGATAATCTTCGCCTTCGGTGACGGGCTGATCAAAATTTCCGGTAATATAATCCGATTTCTTGAGATAAGGCCGCACATACTGAAACAACGACTGATATCCGTGATTGGGGACCACCACTTCATCGACATACCGCCCGAACAACATGTCTCCTGCCATGCTGATGGTCAAAAGGCTGTGATCATCTTTTTCCTCCACTTTTGGCGGCGAATCCAAAACCTGGCTGAGGACGATGAGCAAAACGGTGATGCCAAGAGCAATCAACGTGTGCTGCATCGTTTTTTTCTTTTGCCTTTTGATATAGCGTTGAAATTTTTGTTTCCAAGTTAACATGTAGAATCCATCCTTACACCTTGCATAAAAAATAAAGTTCGGGGTTAGAGCCTGTTTCTTTCTCCACCCCCGCATCTTTTGGCTGCCCTTTGATGTTTAGAAAAATTTCAGCAACACAAATTCGTATAAAAACATAATGACGAAAGTCGCCCCGCTTAATAACAACGTACTTCCGACGGTCGGAATCACGCCCTGTTTTTGAATGGTGTTGGCAATGAGTCCGGGAACAATCACACCGATCCCCCGGAATTCCTGCATTTCAAAAGGCAAATAAGGAAAAGTCATGGGAGCAAAATAATCAAAAACCAGCTTCAAGGCGACACCGACGGACAACATGGCGGCAAACTTTCTCCGCCCGTATAAAATGGTAAATCGCCCGACGACTTTTGTCACAATTATAAATGTTAAAAAACTAATCAACAAAATCACACAAATGAAAACAGGTTGATCAAAAACCAATCCCATATATCCGGGAACAATCAGTCCTGCAGGCATTACCCCCACTTTTTCCGCATACAACAGGCTGAGTACCACGCCGATAATTAACGAAACGTATAAGTCTGATCCAAACAACGAACTTTCCTCCTAGCTGACAATATGTGCCATTTTCTTGTTTTGTACCGCTTTTTGTTCATCTTCGGGTTGATTCGATTCAGACTCCAGCCGGGCGGTAAACTGCTCTTTGGCTTTTTGGTTCATCTGTTCAAACCATTCACACAACGGCTCCGCAGCCCCGTGAATGTTTCCGACGCCGTAAACCAACCGGTTATGTAATTTGCCTTGAATCGCTTGAACAATTTGTTCCACCGGCTGATTTTCCAGATCCAGCAGTTCACTGCACCGGATCAGGCCTTTTTCGCAGGCTTCCACGATCGGCTGAGTCGTTTGTCCGATGACGACAAGTGTATCGATGGACATATGCGGCAAAACATCCCTTGCGAATTGTTCGGTCCGATCCACCCGGTCCGGACGGCAGTTCATAATGACCACGGGATCTTTGACCGGATATCCCAACATTCCGACACGTTCCCAAATATTGAGGGTGGATGAAGCATCATTGGCTGCAAATCCGTTGACAAAATAGGCAGGATGTTCATCCGCACTCAGCGGAAGGATCCGCATGGCTCCCGGATCGGGATTTGCCTTCAACATGCCCCGGAAAGCCGTTTCCTGGTCAATGCCCAACGCTTCGGCAACAGCCAACGCCAATGCGGCATTCTCCGGAAACACCATGTAATCGAACTGGCGCAAAAACTTTTCCGAGATCTTGGAAGTATCGGCAACAAAAACACGCGTGCGGCGGCGACGGGCAACCTTTTTGAAAAAGGGAACGAAAGGCCCTTCGGATACAATCAGATATCCTTTGTACGGAATTGTCGCCGTAAACGCATCCGCCACCTCTTGCAACGTCGGCCCCATCACATCCATATGGTCTTCCAAAACATTGACAATCACGCCGACATTGGCTTGCAACATTTCTTCCTGAAATACAATCTGATAATCCGGATTCACTGCCATGCATTCGCTGACCAGACAATTGGCTCCGAGCTTGGCCACTTCTTCCACAACCACTTTCTGTTCCCGGATATTAGGCCCTTCCAGGCGTCTGCGAATCGGTTTTTCTTCCTTTTTATCCCAATAGATCATCCGGGCGGCCGTCCCCGTGGTTTTCCCGACCGCACGATATCCGGCTTCAATCATGACTCCGGTAATCAATCTGGTCACCGTGGATTTCCCGCGGATGCCGTTCACATTAATCCGCAACGGAATGGAATCAATATTTTTTTGGTGTTTTTTCTTTTCCCAGACCCCCAGGCCAAAAAGCGCCCCAAGCGACAGGGGGATCAACCACATATCCATCAACTCCTCGGTTCCTCCGTGATCCAAGCGGTGATGGCCATTTCATCACCCATCCGGAACATCCATTTTTTATCTGTTTATATTATACTATTAATGACTTTTAATAAGATTTTACTAGAACGTTAAATAGCAGACACATAATAAGATATCACGAACCCGCCGGAACTCGTAGCAAAAATAGCACAAAAATATTAAACCTTTTTGAGTTGCTGATGAAAACCCCCGATCCCCGAAGCAACAAAAAAAATGCTGTGCAGAAACCTCTACACAGCAATCAAGCGGTCGATCACTTCACAGATTTTTTTCAGTTTCGGATTTCCTTCCGCAACCATTTCATCCTCAATGACCACGACGGGGTACCATAAATCTTCTTCGATGACCCGTTGGCTGAATGCTTTTTCTTTTTCTGTCTGGGGATGGAAAATATCCACATATTTTACCGTCACCTGCCCGGGATATTTTCGCCTGAGGGCCGCTTCCAACCAGGTTGCGGTCTCCTTGGAAGAAGGCAGGTTGACACAACTGGCACAAATTTCTTCCGCACCATAGACGTATACAACGACATGATTCACCGGCTTCCCTCCGCTTCTCTATTCTATTACCGAAGCGCCTGATCCAAATCCATGATCAAGTCTTCCACATCCTCCACACCAACGGAAATGCGGACCAATCCGTCCGTGATCCCGAGTTCCGCCCTGCGTTCGGCAGGAATCGATGCATGGGTCATGCGGGCCGGGACAGAAATCAGGCTTTCCACCGCTCCCAAGCTTTCCGCAAGGGTGAAGAAGCGGGTGTTCTCCAACAATTGATCCGCCTTTTCCGCGCAGCCCACATCAAACGAGATGATCCCGCCATAGCCTTTGGCTTGTACGGATGCCACTTCGTGCCCCGGATGGCTTTCCAATCCCGGATAATACACTTTCTCCACTTGCTCATGCTCATTCAACCAATCGGCAATCCGCCGGGCATTTTGTTCATGTTGGCGCATTCTCAATCCCAGCGTCTTCATTCCTCTCATCAAAAGCCAGGAATCTTGCGGTCCGAGAATGCCGCCGATCGAGTTTTGCAAAAAGTGGAGTTCCTCACCCAGGGATTTTTCTTTGGTGACAACCAGTCCGGCGACCACGTCACTGTGTCCCCCGAGATATTTGGTGGCACTGTGAAGAACAATATCGGCACCAAGGTCCAACGGGTTTTGCCAGTAAGGAGTCAAAAACGTGTTATCCACAATCAGCAACAACCCTTTTTCTTTGGCCAACTGTGCGATCGCCCGGATATCAGATACTTTTAAGAGTGGATTACTTGGTGTTTCCATATAAATGGCCTTCGTGTCGGGAAGAATGGCCGCCTCGATTTGTTTTGGATCACTGGTGTCCGCAAACGTGGCTTTCAATCCCATCCGGTTAAACACCTTGGAAACCACCCGGTACGTCCCGCCGTAAACATCATCCCCGATGACCAAATGGTCTCCTTGATTGAAGTAAGAAAGGACAGTTGAGATGGCAGCCATTCCCGAGCTGAAAGCCAACCCGGCCGCACCATTTTCCAATTCCGCGATCAGCTGTTCCAATGCCGCCCGGGTCGGGTTCCCCGTCCGGGAATATTCATAACCGGAATGTTCACCCACCCGTTTTTGTTTATAGGTTGACACCTGGTATATCGGAACGCTGACGGCTCCGGTTTGGGCATCGCCAAAAACGCCTCCGTGAATCAATTTTGTATCCGTTTTCATCATTTACACCCCACCTTGGTAAATTTTTGAGCTGAGATAACGTTCGCTGCTGTCTGGAAAAATGACCACGATCTGTGCATCTTTGGAGCATTTTTTGGCTTCTTCCAAAGCGGCATAACAAGCGGCCCCGGAAGAACTTCCCACCAGCAACCCTTCCTTCGTCGCCAGTTCCTTGACGAGCCGGAAGGCATCCTCGTCCTTTACCGTATACACTTCATCGATCAAAGACCGGTCAAAGTAATCCGGGAACATTTCCATGCCGATTCCTTCCGTCTTGTGCGTCCCCGGCTTTCCGCCCCCGATGATGGATCCTTCCGGTTCCACGATCACCGTTTTGATCGCCGGATTTTTTTCTTTCAGGTAGCGGGCCGTCCCCATAAACGTTCCGGCTGAACCAGCCCCGGCCACAAACACGTCAATTTGGCCGTCCATCTGCTCCCAGATTTCAGGGCCGGTGCTTTGATAATGCGCCCGGGGATTGGCCGGGTTGACAAATTGTTGCGGGCAATAAGCGCCGGGAATGGATTGTTCCAATTCTTTCGCTTTTTCCATGGCTCCTTTCATCCCGAGCTCGGTCGGCGTATTGATCACCTCGGCTCCCAACGCGCGCATCAATTCTTGCTTTTCCACTGAAAACTTTTCCGGAACGACAAAAATCACCCGATAGTCCGTCCCCACCGCGGCCAAAGCAATGCCAATGCCTGTGTTCCCGGCTGTCGGCTCGATAATCGTCCCGCCCGGTTTCAGTTTCCCCGTTCTTTCCCCTTCGCGAATCAACGCCACTCCCAAGCGGTCTTTCACACTGCCACCGGGATTAAAAAACTCCAATTTCGCAAACAGTTTTATATTCTTCGGAGTTCCCATCCGTTTCAGACGTAACATCGGGGTTTGACCAATCAATTCCTTTACGTCTTCATAACGCTTTTTCATATACATACTCCTTTGAAATGAAACTGAGACATATCCATCATATCAATTTTCTGATTTGGAAAAAAGACTCGTTTTTCCCTGCCGGTTTCCGCCAATTAACCATTGATTTTGCTGGAAAAACCCCCTACAATGAATTTGATATTGGGATATCTGCTTGGTTTGTTACTCCTATTTAGAAAGGGGTTATGGTTGTGTCAGTAGAAGAACGCGTTAATGAAGTATTGGGCAAATTGCGCCCTTTCATTCAGCGTGACGGTGGAGACGTGGAACTGGTTGAAGTCGAAGACGGAATCGTGCGTGTGCGTTTGCTCGGTGCCTGCGGAAGCTGCCCCAGTTCCACCATTACACTGAAAGCCGGAATTGAACGGGCGTTGATGGAAGAAGTACCGGAAGTTCGCGAAGTCGAGCAGGTATTATAAGCTCTTTCTCAAATCCCTCTTACTTTTTGTAAAGAGGGATTTTTTATATTCATCTCGAAAACAAAAAAAGAAACTTATTTAATGTATAAATACAATTGCGATGAAGGAGGGATCTCCCGTACAAACCAAAACGCCTCCCAAAACATTAAAAGAACGTTTTTTATTGATCGGACCCGGGCTGGTTGCCGCCGCCACCGGTGTGGGAGCCGGAGACTTGGTCGCCGCCTTGGTGGCCGGAACCAAGTTTGGAACGGTTTTTGTTTGGACCATTATTGCAGGGGCCATCATCAAGTATTTCCTGAATGAAGGTGTGGGCCGTTTCCAACTCGCCTCCGGACAAACCATTCTGCAGGGATGGAGATCTTTGGGCCACTGGGCATTGATCTACTTTGGAATTTATATCGTGATATGGGGATTCATTTACGGAGCCGCCGGATCATCCTCCGCCGCTCTGGCCGCCACCGCCATCTTTCCACAAATCCCGTTGAAAGGCTGGGCCATCCTGCACGCCATTATTTGCTTAATATTCGTATGGATCGGAAGATATCAGTTTTTTGAAAAAGTGATGTCCCTGCTGACCGGCATTATGTTCATTACCGTCGTCGGCACCGCTGTCATCGTTCTGCCCCAGCTGGATCAAATTGCCACGGGACTCATCCCCCGCACGCCAAACGGCTCCATCACATATGCCTTGGGATTGATCGGCGGCGTTGGCGGATCCATCACCATCGCTTCCTATGGGTATTGGGTGCGGGAAAAAAACTGGTCGGGTCCTTCGTGGATTCCGGTCATGCGCCTGGATACCTGTGTCGCTTACACGCTGACCGCCATCTTCACCCTTTCGCTGTTGATCGTGGGAGCTGAATTTTTATACGGATCGGGCATTGAATTGCAAAACGAAGAAGGATTGATCCACCTTGCCGTCCTTTTGGGCAAAGAATTTGGCACCCCGGTCTATTGGTTGTTCCTGCTCGGTTTTTGGTCTGCGTCTTTCACATCGGTCTTGGGGGTGTTTAACGGTGTTCCCTATCTTTTCGCCGACTTGGTGCGCCATTTCAAAAAAGAAGTCCCGGGAACAAAAAAACCCGCTCCGGTTTCCGTGCGGGATCCTTTCTACCGCGGCTTTCTTTTGTGGATGACATTCCCTCCGATGTTGCTTTTGTTTTTGGAAAAACCGGTCGGCCTTGTGATTTTGTACGGAGTTCTCGGTTCCTTGTTCATGCCTTTTATCTCCGTCACATTGTTGATTTTGTTAAATTCCAAAAAATTGGATCCGGTTTACCGGAACCGTTGGTGGGCCAATGCCGTTCTGATCATCAGTCTGGTCTTGTTTGCCATCCTTGCTGTCATCCAAATCATGGATATGGTTTAGAAGAACCTTAAAAATTATCATAAAAAAGAAATCCCGGTATGAAACCGGGTTTTCTTTATTGTTCATTATACAAATGGCAAGCCACCCAGTGTTTGGGTGCGGCTTCTTTCCATTCCGGAACGGCCTTGGCGCAAATGTCCATCGCTTTCGGGCACCGGGTCCGGAACCGGCAGCCGCTGGGAGGATCAATGGGACTGGGGACATCCCCTTCCAAAATAATCCGTTCCCGTTTTTTGGAAACATCCGGATCCGGGATGGGAACGGCAGACAGCAGCGCTTCCGTATACGGGTGCAACGGTTTGTCATACAGATCCTCACTGTCCGCAAGCTCCACCATGCCTCCCAGATACATCACGCCCACACGATCCGAAATATATTTCACCATTGACAAATCATGGGCAATAAACAGATAAGTCAGCCCTTTTTCTTTTTGGAGTTTTCGCATCAAGTTGACGACTTGTGCCTGAATGGAAACATCCAATGCCGAAATCGGTTCATCGGCAATGATAAACTCGGGATCGACTGCCAGAGCCCGGGCAATTCCGATCCGCTGCCGTTGACCCCCGCTGAACTCGTGCGGGAAACGGTTGGCATGCTCTTCATTGAGCCCGACCACTTTCAACAGCTCAATGACCCGTTTTTTCCGTTCTTCTCCTTGAGCCAGACCGTGGATGTCGATCCCTTCCGCAATGATATCCATGACTGTCATGCGTGGATTGAGCGAAGCATACGGATCCTGGAAAATCATTTGCATTTTCCGGTTAAATTCTTTCAGTTTCTTTCCTTTTAATTGATACACATCGTCCCCGTTAAACGTAACCGAACCTTCCGTCGCATGGTACAGCCGAATCAAGGTGCGGCCAATGGTGGACTTTCCGCAACCGGACTCCCCGACCAACCCGAAGGTTTCTCCCCGGTAAACGTCAAAGGTGACCCCGTCCACCGCTTTGACCACTTGGCCGTTACTGAGCCGGAAATGTTTTTTCAATCCCTTCACCGACAAAATCACATCTTTTTCCGGCCGTGTTTCATGATTTTTATTTTCTTGCTTACTCACTTTTCTCCCCTCCAATCGGTCCTTTCCGGACATTCGGCTTCGGCGCCATGGGATGTTCCAGCCAGCAAGTCACTTGATGCGTGGATGACACCTCGGTGACTCCCGGCATGTGTTCCTTGCAAACCTTCATCGCATGCTTGCAACGGGCTGCAAACGGACACCCTTTCGGAGGGGAAATCAAATCGGGAGGGGAGCCCGGAATCGGAAGCAATTCCTGCTCATGCGACAAATCCAGCCGTGGCATGGAATCCATTAACCCCCAAGTGTACGGATGGCGGGGATGATAAAACACTTCTTCCAAAGTGCCTGATTCCACGACTTGTCCGGCATACATCACCACGACCCGGTCGGCAATGTCGGCCACCACCCCGAGATCGTGGGTGATCAAAATGATGGAGCTTCCCGTTTTCCGTTGCAATTCTTTCATCAATTCAATGATTTGCGCCTGAATGGTTACGTCCAAAGCTGTTGTCGGTTCATCCGCAATCAGCAGTTTGGGCTGACAAGCCAGTGCAATTGCAATCATCGCCCGTTGCCGCATGCCTCCGGAAAATTGGTGGGGATACTGCTTGATCCGGGATTCCGGGCTGGGAATTCCGACCAATCTCAACATTTCCACCGCTTTTTCTCTGGCTTCCGACGCACTCAGATTCTGGTGTTTCATCAACCCTTCCGTGATTTGCCGTCCCACCGTCATGGTCGGGTTGAGAGAAGTCATGGGGTCCTGGAAAATCATGGCAATTTCGGCCCCGCGGACTTTTTCCATCTCTTTGTCGTTGAGTTTTGTCAAATCTCTTCCTTCAAAAAGGATTTCGCCTTCTTTGATGATGCCCGGGGGTTGGGGAATCAATCTCATGATGGTTTGCGAGGTGACACTTTTCCCGCATCCTGATTCTCCCACAACAGCCACGGTTTCCCCCTTGTTGACGTGAAAGCTCACACCTCTTACCGCTTTCACTTCTCCGTTATACGTTTTAAATGAAACATGCAAGTCTTTCACATCGAGTAATTTCTCCATACTGATTCCCCCCTTTATTTGCGCATTCTTGGATCAAGTGCATCCCTCAAGCCGTCTCCCAAAAGGTTGAAGGCGAGCATGATCAAACAGAGAATCGTTGCCGGATAAAACACTTGATACGGAAAAATCTGCAAATATCTGGCGCCGTCATTCACAAGTGATCCAAGGCTTGCCAGCGGCGGACGGATCCCAAGACCGATAAAGCTCAAAAATGCTTCAAAGAAAATGGCTGAAGGAATGGCAAACGTCACCGCAATAATTATCGGCCCCATCACATTGGGAATCAAATGTTTGAGTAGAATGCGCCGGTGTCCGGCCCCCAACGTACGGGCCGCCAACACGTATTCCTGAGATTTCAGTTTCAGGATCTGTGCACGAACCACCCTGGCCATCGGCACCCATCCCGTGACTGACAACGCCAACGCAATGGGGATAATCCCCGGTTCAAAGATCAGAAGCATCAAAATGATGATGATCAGGTTGGGAATGGAATATAAAATCTCCACCACCCGCTGCAAGATCATGTCCACCCGTCCGCCGAAATATCCGGAAACACTTCCGATGGTCACACCGATGCAAAGATCAAACAAAGCCGCCAAAAAAGCAATTTGCAAGGAAACCTGAGCCCCGTACCATGTCCGTTGCCACAAGTCACGGCCAAAATTGTCTGTTCCGAAATAATGGTCCGCAAACGGTTCCTTGTTTTGAGCGGAGTAATCTTGTGTCCGGTAATCATAATCATTCATCAAGGGACCGGCAAAAGCGAAAAATCCAATAACCAAAATAATGACAAGGCCGATCATCGCTCCCCAGTTGGAACGAAAACGGCGTGCCGCATCTTTCCAAAAACCGACCCGCTCCCGGGCGATCTGTTCCCCGCCCGATTCATCAGCGCCAATCGGCTCAAACATTTCCGGTGTGATCTCATTGATTGTTTTCTCACTCATCGCTGATTCACTCCTTTGCACCCGTTAGTCGAATCCGGGGATCGATGACTCCATACAAAATATCCACAAGAAAGATGGTGGCAAGAATCAAAATGGAGTAAAAAATGGTAACCCCCATAATCAAGGTATAATCATTGACCTGGATCGACTGAACGAAGAATTCCCCGATTCCGGGTACAGCAAAGATGGTTTCCACAACCAGCGAACCGGTAATAATATTCACCGCCAAAGGACCCAACACGGTAATCGCCGGAATGAGCGCATTACGCAAAGCATGGCGGAAAACGATGGCCTGTCTTCCCAAGCCTTTGGCTTTGGCCGTTTTCATATAATCCTGATCCATCACTTCCACCATTTCGGTTCTCACATAACGGGAAATTTGTGCAATGACGGTGAAAGAAAGAGCCAATGACGGCAAAATGGTATGCTCATAAGTTCCCCACAACCCCGCCGGAAGTATTTGCCATTTCACACCGACCCAATAAGATAAAAGAGCCGCCAGAACGAAGCTGGGGATTGATATTCCTCCGACGGCAATCACTGTGGCCACATTATCCAACCAGCCTCCGCGCCGGAGCGCCGCACCCACTCCGAGCAACAGTCCGACCAAAACCCCGAAAACCAGTGCCTGCGCCCCGATAAAAGCAGACGCTTCAAATCCCTGCAACAACATTTCTGTCACGGAGCGGCCGTCATACGATAAGGACTGACCAAAATCCCCCTGCACCAAACGCTTCATAAAGTTTACATACTGCACCGGCAGCGGATCCTTCAAACCATAGGTTTCCATGATCTGTTCCCGGATCAATGGAGGCAATTTTTCTTCATTTTTCAACGGAGTTCCCGGCAAAGAGTGCATCAAAAAGAAAGTAGCCGTGACAATAATCCAAAGCGTAAGCACCATATACCCCAACCGGCTCAGAATATATCGCAGCAAACCGCTTCACTTCCTTTCCTTCCTGATTCAGCATGGATGAAGGTATATGCCAAACCGTTGACATATACCTTCTCCCAGCAAAACTCGGATCTTATTTTCCGGTATCCACCGACGCCCATTTTAAAGTGTATTCCGGACCGATCGGGCTCCAGTACCAATCTTTCACAAACGGTTTTTTCACAGCTTTTTGCGTGCGATAATAAAGCGGAACAATGGCTTGTTCGCTAATCAGCAATTCTTCGGCTTTTTTCATTTCTTCAAAACGTTGTTTGAAGTCACCATTTTCTTTTGCCTTTTTAATCAACTGATCGTATTCCGGGTTACTGTATTTTCCACGGTTAAAAAGGTTATCGCTGGTAAAGAGATCGAGGAAAGTCATCGGGTCGTTGTAGTCCGGACCCCATCCGGAATATAACAAATCAAACCGTTGGTTTTTCCCTCTTTCCAGACGTTCTTTAAACGGAACCGAGGTGATTTGAATATTGGCGCCCAAGTTGACGCGCAGTTGCTCTTGAATAAATTGCATTTCTTGCTTGGCCGTCGTTGTATCATCCCCGACCAATTCGATGGACGGCGCTTGGGACAAGCCCAATTCTTTCAATCCTTCTTGCCATAACTGTTTGGCTTTGTTCGGATCATACTGCGGGTCCATTTTCACCAAATCACGGTATTTTTTGTTGTCATCCACACCGCTGGCTTTGATAAACGGCGGAACCAGAGCACCGGACGGAACCGATCCGGTTTTGGAGATATTTTCCACCAATGTTTTGCGGTCAATTGCCAAACTGATTGCTTTTCTGATTTTTTCATTTTTAAAGAAATCTTTGGTTTGGTTCATTTCCAGATACCAGTTGGAACCATCGTCAATGTTAAAAGTGTTGGGATCGTCTTTAAAAGCATCAATAAATTCCGAAGACAGGTACGTAAAATCCAATTTTCCCGTGTTATAAAGGTTGACTTGTGTCGCGTTATCCTTTACAATTTGCCAGTTGATTTCTTCCAATTTGACGACCCCGCTGTCCCAATACCCGGGGTTCTTTTTCATTTGGAAGCTTTGGTTGTGTTTCCAATCGGAAAGAACGAACGGTCCGTTGTAAACCAATGCATCGGCTTCCAAAGCGTATTTATTTCCAAACTTTTCAACAATATCCTGACGCTGCGGCAAGAAAGTCGCAAAACACAAGATGTCTTTAAAGTAGGGAATCGGGCGCTCCAAAACCACTTCCAATGTTTTGTCATCCAAAGCCTTTACTCCCACATCGTCAGCTGATCCTTCACCGGTATTGTAAGCTTCAGCTCCTTTAATCGGATAAAGGAAATAGGCATATTCGGATGCCGTTTTGGGATCCAGCGCCCGCTTCCATGCATATTCGAAGTCATGGGCCGTCACCGGCTTTCCATCACTCCATTTGGCATCGCGCAATGTAAAAGTCCATTTCAAATTGTCCTCGCTCACTTCCGGCTCTTTGGCTGCCATCCCGAGAACCGGTTTGCTGTCTTTATCCAAACGATAAAGCCCTTCCATGGTGTTTCCCAAAATCATGAAAGACACCACATCTGTCGATTTGGCACTGTCCAGGTTTGGCGGCTCCTGCTTTTCAACCAGGTTCAACACCTGACTGTTTTTGGTTTCTGTCCCTCCCCCAAAGCAAGCCGTCAACACCATCGCCGAAGCCAAAACCAGTGACAGCAAAGAAAATAATTTGATTCTCCGCCTCAAAACGTCTGCCCCCTTTTTTTAAAATAAAGTATATAGTTTAGACCAAAAAATGGTCATAAACCCTGAATGGAAAAAGACTGGTTGTTCCCTCCGCCTAATAATCTGAAAATAAATAATTCATCTGTTATTTTAAGGCAAGATGAGCGGTTCACCAAGAAAATCGAACAAAGAGTCAACTCAAATTTCTAACAATTTTTTATTCTAATTTTATCAAATTTTAGGCGTTATTTATATTTAACTCATATTTCATTGATTTGTAAAGGGGGTTTATCTTTTGTTGTATTAAATAAAAGTCTACAATAAAGGAATACCCTTTTTCATCCGCCTTTGATAACAAGCTGCACAAAAAAGCTCAAGCCCCTTTTGACAGTGGCTTGAGCTTTTCATCATTCTTCATTTTTCTCCACAATATATGCCCATTTCAAACTGTATTCCGGACCAAACGGATGGCGGTACAGGTCTTTGACATAAGACTTTTGCACAAACGCTTTAGAGTAGTAAATCAACGGCACAAAACCGGCACTCCCCTGATCATCCACGCCGGAAAGCAACGCTTCGGCCTGTTTTAACAACTCAAACTGCGCTTTCGGGTCTGAAGTTTGCCTTGCCTGATCCATCAACTGGTCAAATTTGGGATTGTTGTAATGGGAGAAGTTCATTTCATTATCCGACTCCCAAATTTCAAAGAAGTTGAACGGATCATTGTAGTCCGCCACCCAACCCAGCATGGCCATGTCAAAGTTTCTGTTTTTCACTTTGTTGACATGGGTTTTCCAAGTCGGGGAATCCAGCTTGATCTCCAAATTCAGCTTTTTCCGCAATTGCTCTTTGATGTTGATCGCCACATCCCTCAGCGGGGTTGCGTCATAACTGACCATCACGATATCCTTGGGCGGTTCGGACATTCCCAATTCCGTTAAACCTTCCTGAAACAAGGCTTGGGCACGGGCAACATCGGTTTTGACGTAGGATCCTGAAAGTTCACGGAAGTTTTTGCCGCCCACCCCGCTGATCGATGAAGGAATCAAAGCATCTGCCGGTTTGGATCCGCCTTTCATGATTTCGTTGGCAATCGTTCCTCGGTCGATTGCCAGATTGATTGCCTTCCTGATTTTTTCATTTTTAAAAAAAGGATCGTCATGATTAAACAGAATATAATAGTTTCTTGCCCTTTCCGCTTCCACATATTCTTCTGTATTTTTAAAGGCATCCACAAATGCCTGGTTCAGCGTGGCGGTGTCAATTTCCCCGGAGTTGTATAGATTGATTCCCGTTGCCAAATCCTTCACCACGTTGATTTCAACGGTTTCCAGCTTTACTCCGTTTTTATCCCAGTAATTTTCATTTTTTTTCAACAACACTTTTTGCGGTGTCCAACTGGCGACTTTAAATGGTCCGTTATAAATGGTTTCTTCCGCGGATGTTCCGTATTTACCCCCAAACTTTTCAACCACATCTTTACGTTGCGGCATGAAAGCGATCATGGTCGTACGCTGAATAAAGTTCAATGTCGGCTTTTCCAATTGCACTTCCAAGGTGTGATCATCCACCGCCTTGATTCCGACAGCAGACGCATCCACTTGCCCCTGGTTATACTGTTTGGCATTTTTAATCGGGAAAAAGACATAGGCATATCCGGAATCAGTTTGAGGATTGAGCACCCGTTTCCATGCATACTCGAAATCTTGCGCCGTCACGGGTTCGCCGTCACTCCATTTGGCGTCTTCCCGCAGTTTGAAGGTATACTTGGTTTTGTCCGGGCTGAGTTCATATTCATACGCAATCCCGTATTCCGGTTGTTTTTCCCTTCCCAATCGCATCAAGCCTTCATTCACATTATTCAGGACATTAAACGTGATCGCATCATTGGCCTTGACCGTGTCCAGTGTCGTGATGCCGCCTTCTTCGGCAATCCTCAACACCTGCTCGTCACTTAATTTCATGTTGGAACCACTGTTTGCTTGAAAACCGCACCCGCTCAGTACTAAACTGAAAGAGGCTGCGATTGCCAACAACACTTTCCCTGTCTTGAGCATGACTCCCCCTCCCTGCAGTCGAACCTTGGATACTTTCTTTTCTGACAATTCCCCTTCAGATCGTGGATCTGGACCGGGTTAACTTGTAACATTATAAATGAATTGCTAGCTTTAGAAAAGATTATATGGATATTGTCCAAAATAAACCATATTTCCATTTCAGACCGTAAACGGAGGAACGCCATGAAGATGCGAAATAAACGTGCTTGGGCAACCATTCTCATCACGATGGTCGTGTTTTTGTTTCTCGGCTTCATTTCCAAAGGGAATGCGCTTGCCTTTATCGATCAATCCTTTTTGGCCGGATTGCTCTTTTTGATCCTTGCCGCCGGCATTTTTGTCGTCCAAGGCGGTTTCTTTTCCGTCTTTTTGCGCACTTTTAAAAAATTCAACAAACTCCCCGGACAGAGGCGGGAGGATGAAGCCGAAGATGATTCCCCTTTGTCCAAAGCGGAACGGAGGGCTTTCCTCCAAAACCTGCAATTCATTTGTTTGAACGTTGGAATCATCTTCATTTTGGCGTCGCTTCTGTTCCTGTTCTTTCAGTAATCTTTTCTCACTCCCAAATAAAAAAGGCTGTTGAAAATCAACAGCCTTTTTTTTCGCCTGATTTTTCCAAACGGATCCATCCGTTTTCTTCCATCATTTGCAAAAACGTCGCAAGCCTGGGCAAAACCGGCTCTGCCTTTTCCCCGAATTCCGATTCCAGTTTTTTCTGTATTTCATCCACGGTATGGCGCCCGTCACACAGCCGGATCACAAAGCTTCCCAGTTCATCCAGTTTCACCTTGATGGCTTCCGGCTGTTTCAAAAAACGGATGGAAAAGCGTTCAATCCAGCTGGTCCGGGGGATCACCACAAAAACCAGCTCTTTGTCTTCCCTTGCCGGCTGCAAAGAAAGATGCGGCTTTAAACACGGGATTAATTCCAGCAGATTTTCTCTTTTCTTCTTCATCATTTGGCAGAAGAAGAAGATCCTTTTACATTTTTATTGGCAAATTTCACAGCGACAAATCCCAACAAGCCGACCAATGCAAGGAAAAGAAGCAATGGCAAGAGCTGGCTTTCCACTTTAAACGGAGCTTCCGGATCGATGATTCCCGGCACGATGAGCAAGGCAACGACAACGCTGAGCAACGCTTCCCCGGCAATCAAACCGGAAGCAAAGAGCGTTCCTGCTTCTTCGCGCCCTTGTTTTTCAGCTTCGGTTTTGCTGAACCGGGTCGTAAGCCAGCGGACAATACCTCCGACCATGATCGGCGCACTGATGGAAATCGGCAGATAAAATCCGACAGCCACCGTCAAGGAATTGATCCCCAAAAATTCAATCGTAATCGCCAGCGCCGCCCCCATTATGATGAGTTCCCAAGGCAAGTTTCCTTGCATCAGCCCCTCAACAATGATCTTCATTAACATGGCTTTGGGAGCCGGCAATGCTTCGCTTCCGATTTCATACGCCTGATCAAAGAGGTACAAAACGTATCCGATCAACAAACCGCTGGCCAGCACCCCGACCATCATGGCAATTTGTTGTTTCCACGGAGTTGCTCCCACCAGATAACCCGTTTTTAAGTCTTGGGAAATATCCCCCGCGACGGCAATGGCCACACAAACGATGGCTGCGGAGGTCAGTGAGACAATCATCCCCGTTTGACCGGTAAAGCCAATCGCCTTAAAAATTAAGGTGGTGATCAGCAAGGTGGCAATGGTCATGCCGGACACAGGCATGGATGAACTTCCGACAATCCCGACGATCCGGGAAGCAACCGCCACAAACAAGAACCCAAACAAGGCGATGCAAATCGCACCGATGATTCCGACTTTCGTCACCGGCACAAAAGCAATGATCAATATCAGCAAAATCGAACCGCCCAAAATATAATGCATCGGCAGATCCTTGTCGGTTCTTTCGATTTGCAAGGCCGCATTGTGATCTTGCTTCAACAAACCTTGCAGCGTATCACGTACGGAAGTGAACAATATGGGCAAGGTTTTCACCAACGTGATCAAACCGCCCATGGCCACCGCACCAGCCCCGATATATGTGATGTAACTGGAATAGATCGCGGAAGCATCCATTCCTCCCACTGGATCTTCCGACGGGAAAAAGACCGCAGGACTTCCTTGTGTAAAAAAGGAGATCATCGGAATGAAAACGACGGAAGCCAGAAGCCCTCCGGCAATCATTTGTCCCGCGATGCGCGGACCAATGATATATCCCACCCCAAGCAAGGCGGGCATGGTACTCATGCCGAGCACTGCATTTTTATAGCCAATGATTTGTGTTTCCACCGAAGTTTTAAACCATCTTAAACCATCTCCCAATGCTTTGAACAAGCCGCCGACAATAAACCCGGACAAAATCAGCTTGGCATTGGTTCCACCGGTTTCGCCTGATTTTAAAACCTCTGCACATGCAGTTCCTTCCGGATACGGCAGCACTTCATGCTCGTTGACAATCAACAAACGGCGCAAAGGAACCATCATCAAAACACCGAGCAATCCACCGGTCACAACGATAAAAGCAATCATGGCCTGGCTTGGACTCAAATCCCACAAGTAAAGAGCCGGCAGGGTAAAAATCGCACCGGCCGCCACAGCTTCCCCGGCCGTGGTCATTGTTTGCACAATATTATTTTCCAAAATGGATTTTCTGCGGAACAACCCGCGCAAAATAGCCATTGAAATCACAGCTGCAGGAATGGAAGCAGAAACGGTCAATCCGATTTTCAGCCCCAAATAAGCGTTGGCCGCACCAAAAACAATGGCCAGCAAAATTCCGAGAATCATTGCGACAACCGTTAATTCCGGCAATGACTTGGACGCTGGAATATAAGGGACAAACTTTTGTTTGTTTTTTGACACTTTTTTCACCGCCTTTGATGTGTATCATTTTGACAAATTAAGTAAATTGACATGACCTAGTTCATAATAACATGGAAACCAAAATATATTAAATGTTTTTTATCGAAAAATAAAATTATTGCTGTTACATCAACTGCCAATTCACTGCCCATTCCTATCCTCTCTGAAAAAACGGCATTTATCCATGTCGTTGTTTTTAGAAAAATTAAATTTATTAAATATTTTATATTATCACAACAATGGAGGTGGATACAAGCAAAACAAAGATTGTGGTAGCATAAAGATAAATCTTCTGCTACAGCCTTTTCATTTAGTATGGATGGGAAGTGAAAAGATGTCATTGGATCCTCAAATCATCCGTGAGCTTGAAAAAATTGTGGGGCAACCATACTGCCGGACGGATCAGGAAGCCCGTCTCACCCATTCCTATGACGCCACACCGCTGTTTCAAGCCTTTCCTCATGCCGTTGTTTATCCGCAAAGCACAGAAGAAGTCCAAGCCGTCATGAAAGTGGCAAACCGATACCAAATCCCCGTAATTTCCCGCGGTTCCGGAACCAATCTCAGTGCTTCCGCCGTACCGGTCAATGGCGGTATTGTCATGGTTTTCAACCGAATGAACAGCATCCTGGAAATCGACACCCAAAACTTAACGGCCACGGTGCAGCCCGGCGTGATCACCCGGGACTTGCATGAAGCTGTTTCAGCCCACTCGCTTTTCTATCCGCCGGATCCCGGAAGCATGTCCATTTCCACCATCGGCGGCAACATTGCCCAGGGCGCCGGCGGATTGAGAGGATTAAAATACGGAACCACCAAAGATTACGTGCTCGGCCTTGAAGCCGTGCTCGCCAACGGGGAAGTCATCCGGACGGGAGGAAAACTGGCCAAAGATGTTTCCGGCTATGATGTCACCAAGCTTATGGTCGGCTCCGAAGGAACCCTTGCCATCATCACCGAGGCAACGTTGAAATTACTTCCCCAACCGGCTTTCCAACAAACCATGGTCGCCTATTTCCCTGAGCTTGATCTGGCTGCGGAAGCCGTTTCCAACATCATTTCCTCCCGGATCATTCCTTGCACTTTGGAATTTATGGATCAGGGCACGATGGAAGTGGTGGAAGCCTTCACCAACATCGGGCTGCCGACGGATCAAAAAGCCATGTTAATTTTGGAACAAGACGGCCCGCCGGAAGTGGTGGAACGAGATCTGGAGCAAATGGCTGAAATCTGCCGACGGCTTCAAGCCACCAAGATTGAAATCGCCCGTACACAAAAAGAAAGGGAATCGCTGTTGGAAGCACGCCGGACAGCCCTTTCCGCCCTGGCCCGTTCCACCCCCACCACCATTTTGGAGGATGCCACGGTTCCGCGCGCTTCGATTCCGGAAATGGTTCGCAAAATTACCGAGATATCGAAAAAATACAATATACGCATTTGTACGTTCGGCCATGCAGGAGACGGCAACCTGCACCCGACATGCATGACAGATGCCCGCAACAAAGAAGAAATCGGGCGGGTTAAAAAAGCATTTGACGAAATTTTTGAAACGGCTTTAAAACTGGGTGGCACCATCACCGGGGAACACGGTGTCGGAATAGCCAAAGCCCCTTATATGGAAAAACAGTGGGGAAAAGCGGGCATGGAGTTATTAAAACGCATCAAAGAGGCATTTGACCCTCATCATCTCCTGAATCCGGGGAAAATTTTGCTGCCATCCGAGGAGGAGTGATCATGGACAAATGGAACGAATCGCTTGCCAAACAGTTGCAAAACACGTTGGATGAAGACCAACTGACCCAATGCATGCGTTGCGGCTTTTGTCTCCCGGCTTGCCCCACTTACCGGGAAACCGGGTTTGAGGGAGCCTCTCCCCGGGGAAGAATCGCCTTGATGAAAGCGGTTTATGACGGTCAAATCAAGCCGGACCAAAACTTCATCAACCAAATCGACCTTTGTTTGGGTTGCCGTGCCTGCGAGCCGGCCTGCCCCGCCGGGGTTCCCTACGGGCAACTGTTGGAACAAACACGCGCGGCCATCCATCAAGAACGGCCGGGCAGCAAAAAAAGCCACATCCTGCAACAAATTTTGTTGCGGGATGTGATTTCGCATCCCCGCCGCTTAAAAGCGTTGGGTTCCCTGCTCCGTCTGTATCAGCGGTCCGGCATGCCCAAATGGATCAACAAGGTGCCTCTTTATCGCCTGTTGCCGGAGCCGGTCCGGGAAATGGAACGGATCCTGCCGGACGTGGAATCCCCCGCATTTTCCCCGGGAACCCGGGTATATCCTTCTTCCGGCAAAAAATCCGGACGGGTCGGTCTGTTTCTAGGTTGCGTCATGGATGTCCTCTTCAACCGGACCCATCGAAACACCATCCGGCTGTTGACGTCGGCGGGCTATGAAGTCGTAGTTCCTGGTGGTCAAAATTGTTGCGGCGCATTGCATGCCCATGCCGGGGACCGGGAGCAAGCCATCCGGCTGGCCAAACAAAACATCCAGGCTTTTGCCGGTGCAAAGGTGGATTTCATTTGCTCCAATGCAGGCGGATGCGGGGCCATGCTTGCCGAATATGCCGAGCTTTTCAAAGAAGAACCAAATTGGCGTGAACAAGCCCTCGAATTTCAGCGCAAAGTGAAAGATATCAGCGAACTGATTCTGGAACAAGCGGACTCCGGTTTGATCACCTTCTCCGCCGACCGGCACCAACGGATCACTTATCAGGATTCATGCCATTTAATCAACGGCATGCGGGTTTTTGCGCCGAGAACGTTGTTAAAGCAAGTCAAAAACACCACGTTTGTTGAATTGAAAGAAGCCAACCGGTGTTGCGGATCTGCCGGCATCTACAATTTATTGCAGACGGAAATGGCCAACCGTTTGTTGGACGAAAAAATGAATCATGTTAAAAACACGCAGGCAGATCTGTTGATCACCAGCAATCCGGGATGTTTTCTGCAAATGGCGTTGGGAGTGAAAAGGGCCGGATTGCAAAAACAAATCAAAGTCATGCACCTCGCTGACTTTCTGGCCTCCACCCTGCAACCCGGCGCAAAGAAACAAAAACATCCATCTTGATGAATTTGAAATGAAAATCTATGATTTGAATAAAAGCATTGGAACAGGTTACAATGCCACAAAACAATTCGTCGCCGCAAGAAAATCGTTGAGTGGTTTAAACGGAAAGATCACCGGGGTTTGAAAGCCCGGTTGTTCTTTCTTATCCGAGGGGAAGGATGATCCAAAAGAAGACTTGGAACGAATTTTTCAAACCGGATCAAGCGATCACCATCCAGGGGATCGCCAAATATTTTAATCACGTGATCCAAGAACAATGGGAAGTGATTTTGAAAGAATATCGCGAAGAATGGAACCGGAAATTTTATGAAATCGGGGAACAGGTGTACGGATTGTATCTGGGCAAGGTGTTAAACCCCGTGTTTCGTGAACTCTCGGAGGCTGGCTTTGTCACCAAACCAGGCTTTATTCTCCCCAACTCCATCGAACACTGGGGTCCGCCGGAAGAGCGGGAAAGATGCATGTGGTGTGTGGTGAAGGATCAAAACGGAACCCCATTGGGAACCTTGGTCCTCCGGGTGTTCCACTCCCATGTCCGATTTAACGTTCCTCATGCTCCGGATGTGTTCAGTCTGGAGGAAACAGAAAGAGAAGCGATCCAGAATGCCATCTGCAACGCTTCGGTCCGCCTGAACCAAAAAATACCGCGGGGTTTGGCAAGAGCAAAAAAACGACGGGTGGGAATACAGTGTGGAAACCGGCCTCGGCGATTACCTGAATGCCGGGCGCGGGGAAGTGTAAGTATCCTACCTGGACCATGCCCTCGCCTCCTGGGGAAGAAACGGCTGGGAACTGGTGTCTGTTGTTCCCCACGGAAATCGTTTGCTCGCTTTTTTCAAACGTCCGGTTCAAAAACAAAGCTGACTGCCAAAACGGGTCATCATTGGAATCCAGTCCAATGGATGACCCGTTTTTGACTTGAATGCCTGTTTTTCTCCTAGGAATATGGATCATTGGAAAATGAATCCTCTTCCCAATCGTTGTCATTTTCCCGGTAATGATCTCCTCCTTCCGGCACCGGATCCTCTTTTTTATGAATCCAATCAATTTCCGAAAAAGATGCGTGAAAATGGTCACGCGCAAGTTGTGCATAGCACTTCAGCAAATTCGCCTTTTTTTGTTCGGTTTGAATGGCCTGATGCACCAACCGGACGGTAAAATCCCCCGGTTTTTTTTCATTCAGATAGACATTCCGCAGATGGCGGACCAATTGTCCGGGAAAAAGCAACCGGGCATAAATCAAAGCATAATCGGCGTCGGTCAATTCCGATGCCTCCTGATAACCGCTCAGGATAATTTTGATCACTTCCGGGCTTTGGGTTCGTCCATAGGCATACATTAACCAGTCAGCGAGATCAGCCGCACGAACGTCGGCAACCATTTCATTCCAATCAATGAGCGCAAAAGCCCCATCCGGCTGGATTAACAGATTTCGCCTGTGCCAGCGTCCATGGCTGATGTTCCCGAACTTTTCCGTTTCCAGGCATAACTGGTCAAGCCCCGTTTTCACCGAATATTTCAACAAATTTTTCATCAAGCCCAGCGAATAATGGGAAACTTTCCGCCAGATTTCATCCAGTTCCGTGGGAACCGCTGTCCATCGGGCCGCCAAATGGAAAATTTCCATTTCTTTATACACTTGCAACCACCAATCGCCCCATTTCCCAATCCGGTTCCACGGATCGGGCATTTTCCGGTTTTCAAACCCGGCGGTTGCCAAATGAAAAGAAGCCATTCCCCTGGATAGTTGCCGCCACTCCTCCGCCTTGTTCAGTTGCGGAGTCTCTCCTTCCAGCCACGGGAGGAGAACATACGGATACCGGTAACCATCAAAAAAAATTTTTTTTCGTTTCGTCCGGACCGGATTTGGCATTCTAAACGACAGCCCTTTCTCCATCGACAAGAAATCAGCCAGTCGGGCAATCTGCTGCCAGCGGTCTTTTTCCCTCATCCGAACCCGTTTCAATACAAAAAAACCTTGGTCGGTTTCCAGCTTTAACACGCCTCCGACCGGTTCCACCGATACCAAGTCAAGTCCGTAATGATAGCGGATCCAGTCATCCAGCCGTTCTTCCCCGGTTAAGAAGGCCCACTCCTCTTTGTTTTTCAATACAGGCATTGATCCCTCACCTCTCATCCACCATGATATGTGCGGAGGCAAGGGATGGTTCCCTGTCACGCTTCGCGCTTGGAAGTCGGATGAATGACATCCAACCCGCCCGTCACTTGCAGGATGTTTCCCGTCACAAAATCGGATTTGTCTTCAAGCAAAAATTGAATCAACCGGGTCACATCCTCCCCCGAACCGGGCCGTCCACGCGGCGTTTCCCCGTCATCCAGCGCTTTGACCTCATCGATCCACATTTCTTTCCGTTCCTTGACGATATCCCCCGGACAAATCATGTTGACCGTGATTCCGTACGGCGCTTCTTCCACCGCCAAGGTTTTGGCAAAGGAAACCAATCCGGTTTTCGCCGCGGCATATACCGAGCGGTCCGGCCAGGCCGGGGCCTCCATCGCCCTGCCAAATCCAAAAAACAAAATCCTTCCCCACTTTTGCCTGCGCATCACCGGGATCACTGAATGCGCCATCCACATGGCACTTAACAAATTCCCTTCCACCATTTCCTCGATCTCGGCGGGTGTATGTTCAATAAACCATTTTCGTTCCCGAATAAACGGGCCGACCGCATGAATCAAAGCGTCAATCCGCCCGTACCGTTCCATGGTCTCTAAAACTACCTGACGGGCCGTTTCCCGACAGCGGAGATCTCCGACACTGATTTCGATCTCCGTCCCTTGGCGGGCCAGTTGATCCGCCCATTCATCCACTTCTTTTCTCCGGCGCCGGCAATTCACCATTAAAGACCATTGGTCCTGACTCAAAACCACGGCGGCCATTTTTCCCAAACCACCGGATCCTCCTGTTATCAATGCCACTTTCTTGTGACTCATTCCTGAAGGGACTCCTTCCTTTATCAAACTCATATTTCGATCGGTTACGGAAAAAATAATGTTCACGAGCTCCCGAAAGGAGAGATAGCATGGATCAAGAAGCATTTTCACCGGTTGCTGATGAAAAATGTTACCAAGCCACACTGGATTGGATTCAAAAACGGGGCGTCCGCCTTGAAGAGATTGCAGAACTCACTTTTTTCCTGCAGAAGGACTATATCCCGGATTTGACCATGGAGAAATGTCTTGAAAGCGTCCGTCACGTCCTCACCAAAAGAGAAGTCCAAAATGCAGTGATGACTGGCATTCAACTGGATATGCTCGCTGAAAAAAAACAGATTGAAGAACCTTTACTGAGTATCATCAACAATGATGAAGGATTATACGGAATCGACGAAATTTTATCCGTTGCCATTTTAAACGTTTACGGGAGCATCGGACTGACCAATTACGGTTACATCGACCGGATCAAACCCGGTGTGCTTGCCCGGTTAAACAATCATGACAGCAAACAAACGCACACCTTTTTGGACGATCTCGTGGGGGCCATTGCCGCTTCCGCATCCGCAAGAATCGCACACAGCCGCAGCTTTGGTCTGTAACGGAAAAGGCATGGAGCAAGGGGTGTTCTCCCATCGCTCCGTGCCTTTTTTCTCATTTCACAAAATAACGGTATTGGTCTTCGAACCACTCGCGGCAAATCTCTCCGTTGATTTTCAAGTATTCCAAATGAGCCAATGTTTCTGCCAAGGCAAACCGCAAATTGTGAATGTTCAAGTTGGTCCCGAACAAATCCCTGCACAGATCATACGCGGTGCAACGCCCATATGTTTTCAGCTTGTTCTTGATGGAAGCCAACCGTTTTTCATGATGGTCGATCAATGCGTCAATCCGCTCCCGGTAATGGGTAAACGATGATCCGTGGGCCGGAAACACCCGTTTCACCGGCAAGCTTTTCATTTTTCCCAGAGTTTGCAGATAAACTTGCAAGGGATTCGGGTGGCAAGCCGGCCATAAACTGATATTGGGAGTAATCTTCGGCAACAAGAAATCCCCGCCGATGAGAAATTCGCGTTCGGGATCATAGAAACTCAGATGACCGTCCGCATGGCCGGGGGTATGGAAGATGACATATTCACGGTCCCCCAGTCGAATCGTTTCCCCGGCCTCAATAAATTCCGGTTCGGGGTGAGGCTCCACCCATGGGTAAAAACTTTGCATATGGCCGGGAATTTGCGCGGTCCGTTCCGGCGTCAGCCCGTGTTTCGCGTAAAAATCAGCCAACTGCCCCGGCATGTTGCTTTCCCGGGAAAAGAAAAGCTGTGCCTGTTCAAAGTCGGTTTTGGACATATACACCGGAGCTTTCGTTTTTTGTTGCAACAGTCCGGCCAAACCGTAATGATCCGGATGATAATGGGTCAGGACAATCTTTTCCACATCCGCCCAAGACCAGTTCCCTTCTTTTTGTGCCTGCTCCCACCGGGCCAAATCCGCTTCGTCATGAAGGCCGGTGTCCACAATGGTGTATCCCGTCTTTCCTTTGATCAAATAAGCGTTAATGATCTTTAAAGCAAACGGCAAAGGAAGCGGTACTTCGATGATGTCCTCCCACTGTTTCATGAGGTTGTCTCCTCTCTCTTCATTTCATCCAGCTTGTCAAGCGATCCACCGCATAAGTAGCCTGAATCTCCGAACGTTTTGCCATTTCCGGGGTCGTGATTCCCGTGTAAACCAAAAGCGTATCCATCCCGCCGCGGACTCCTGCCAAAATATCGGTTTGCAAATTATCGCCGACCACAAGCACTTCGTCTTTCCGACAACCCAGTTTTTCAAGGGCGTAACGCATGATCACCGGTTCCGGTTTTCCGATAAAACGAGGTTCCACCCCCGCCGCCGCGGCGATGCCCATTGCCAGCGACCCGGATCCCGGCCAAAAACCTTCTTCAGTGGGCAAAGCCCGATCCGCATTGGTCCCGATCAATTCGGCTCCGGCCTGGATGCCCAAAAAAGCTTTTTTCATTTTTTCGTAGGTGAAATCGCGATCCAATCCCACCACCACTGCATCGGGATGGTCGTCGGTCACCACAAACCCGGCTTGTGTGATCGCTTGGTGAAGCCCTTCTTCCCCGACAATATAAACTGACTTCACATCCTCTTTTTCCTCCAGATAGCGGGCACAGGCCAACGATGAGGTATAAACCTGCTCCGCTTCTGCCGGAAAACCAAAGCGGTGCAACTTTTCAGCCACCTGTTCCGGCGAACGCGTCGAATTATTGGTCAAAAAAAGATAAGGAATTTGATCCTCATCAAGCCGTTTCACAAATTCCAAGGCTCCTGGTATCACTTGGTCACCGCGGTACAAGGTTCCATCCAGATCGATTAAGTATCCTTTGTATTGATTCATTTTTTCACACAACCTGTCACAATCATTCTTTTTCCTTCAGGAGAATAAGGTTCCCCGTCAAAATCCGAATAGACTTGCTTATGTTTTAAAGAGTATTTTTCCAACATGGAGATCAATTGTTCATAATCGTACATTTTGACCCGTTCCTGATAGGTGCGTTTTCCACGTTCATCGCTCAATTCGATCGACTTGCAGACAAAATCGCCTTCAATCCACCGTTTTTCCTTGGTCCATCGTCCGTCGACCTGCCGCCGGCTTTCCGGAACCAGGTTTCTCTCCACCGATGCCCGGTTTAAAAAATCAATCAAAAAGCGGCCACCCGGTTTCAACACCCTGGCAATTTCCGACAAAACCCGCTCATTGTCCGCGTCTTCTTTAAAATACCCGAACGAGGTGAACAAATTGAGCACCACGTCAAAAGACCCGTCAACAAAAGGCAGCATCCGCATATCCGCCCGGATAAACGGAATCGCCAGGTCTGCCGATTGTTCCAAGGCCTTTTTCAACAAAACCTCAGACAAATCAAGCCCGGCCACTTGATAACCCATTTTTTTCAGCGATATACTGTGGCGGCCCATTCCGCAGCACAGATCCAAAATCAAATCATCCCGGTTCAAATCCAGCCATTTGGCGGCTTGTTCTACCTCCTTGGATGCATCCTGCTGATTCCGGTGTTTATATACGATGAGATAGTCTTCTCCAAAACTTTCTTCATACCATTGCGGCATGGATTTCCCTCCTGCTTGTTTAAAAGGAACTATTCTCCTTGTAAATTGTATCACAAGTACCAGAAACTTCGAAAAAGAAAACGACACGCAACCCTCGTGCCGTTTTGAAAGTTTCCCTGTTTTCATTCCTTCCGCTCACGAATCACATAGACACAATTTTGTCCGCCCATCGCTTTGCATTCTTTCTGTTCCACCTTGGCATCCAACAGCTTGCAAAACCAATTCATTTCACATTGGCATGCCTGATTGTAAACACTGGCCACTTGTGAAATGGGACAATTGCATTCAACAAACCGGTAAACCCCTTCCCCTTCTTTTTCCCATTTCACCATGTATCCTTTTTCGTCCTGAAGTTCAGCCAGCCGTCTCACCTTTTCGTCCAAGCTCTTTCCTTGAAAATCAGACAAGTGTTCTTTCAGGAGGCGCTTCTCCCGGTTTTTGAAGACGGATTGGATCATCTCCTCTCCGTAATTCTCTTCCAAATCCTTCAGGATCTCCATCGCAAACCCGGCATACATTTTTGGAAAGTACTGCTCGGAACGTTCCGTGAGAAAGTATTGGTTGCTCGGTCTCCCCATGGACTTTCGAAGCAGTTGTGGCACAATCAATTGATCCCGCTCCAATTGGTTCATGTGCCGGCGGACCGCCATTTCCGTAACCCCCAACCGCTCGGCGATTTCGCTGACGGTCAAGCCTCCTTCGGTCTTGAGCATCGTCATGATCTGCATTCGTGTCGATCCGGTTTCATTCATTGCTTCCACCCCCTCCCCGCCATATGGTTTCTTTATAATTCTCTTTTCAGATAATCCTGTACTTGCACGCGGAACTCACGGTAAAGGCCGCTGTCTTTGAGAAACGGCTTCAGCTCGTCCAAGTCGACCTCAGTATAATACCGGACCAAGCGGTCCCGCAAATGGACATGTTCCTTTACCCGGTTGCCCACTTTTGAATCAATCACTTTTTCATCCAACAAAATGTCGACAATGTCCAGATATCCTCCGGGATCCCGCATGATAAACCCGTCAATCATGGCCGTTCCCACATCAATCATGCATTCCACGGCCAAGTGCAAAGCCCGCTCCAACGCAAAGCGGTCTTCTGTGTTTGAAGGCCCTTCTCCCAACCGTTCCAACACGATGGCGCATTGCTCCAAATGTTCCAACTGTTTTTCAATCCGCTCCACATCCACATCGTAAACCATGATTTTTCCCCTCTTTCTGCCGGTTTCCAACCGCGATAAATGTATCCTTCAAACAAAAATTATAAGGGAAGCCTGTTCAAGAATAAATGAAAACGATCCAACAAAGATTAATAGTAAATTTCCTGTAAAGGAGGATCCGTGTGATGCAGATCTCCACCAAAGATCTTTCGTACTTGAGCGATGAAATGTCCTGGGAACTTCTGGCGATGAAAAAATGTAATCACTTCGCCCAAGAGTGCCAGGATGAACAAGTTCGCCAACTGCTTCACCAAGTTGGCCAAATGCATCAAAATCACTACGAAATGCTTTTGAATCAATTACAACAAGCCACAGGACCGACCGGAGCGCCCGGCGCCGGAAATCCGTCGGTCACACAATAAGGGAGGGAATGATTAATGCAATCCACACCCCAACAAAACATGGGACCTCAGCAGTCAACCGGATTGCCGCAAGTGAAAGGTCCGGAGTTGAATGACCGGGACCGGATCAATGATATCCTGGCCACGGAAAAATATTTGGCATACGGTTACAACACAGCCTGCCATGAAGCAAGCCATGAAGGATTGTTTCAATTACAGATGCAGTGTTTGTCGGATGTCCAAAAAGCCAGCCGCGAACTGTTCAATCTGATGCATCAGAAAGGATGGTACAAACTCGAAGCGGCACAACCTGATAAAATCAGCCAGAAATTCCAGCAATTCAGCAACTACCGTACACAATTCCCCTATTCCTGAAGGATAAACCTCTCCTGCTTCCAGAAGCGGAGAGGTTTTTTCTGTCCGTTGAACAAGGAAATTGTCAGCAAATGACTTCCTTTGTCAGAAGGAAGGAATTTATTTACAGGTCTCGAAATCGTTAACAAATATACAGCGAAAAAAGGAGGATTCGGTTATGGCAGAGTCACACATGACCACCAAAGAAGCCGCTGAACAACTGCAAGTCCACGCCCGCACCATCCGGAAATGGATTGATACTTTTGAAGAATATATTCAACCCGATATCAACGAACGGGGGCATTATCTGTTATCCAAAGAAAGCTTTCAACGCCTGTCCCACATTAAAAGCCGGCTGCAAGAACCGCACCGTTCCATGAAACAAGTCAAAGAGGAATTGATCCAGGAAGGGAAAATGAGCCCTTATCCCGCTTCCCCCTCCCAGGAGTTCATGGAAGAGACGGAAAGATGCTTGCAAGACATGATGGATATGATGGATGGCATGACCGATTTATTGGAAGAGATGACGAACCGGATCAATCATATCGAAAAGCATATGATGAACTTGTTTAATTCCCTGGATGAAATGCAACATAAACTGTTGTCCGTCCAATATGAATCCGCCTCTTCCAACGAAGTTCACCAAATGTTCGATGAAATCCGGAAAAAACAGGATCAATTGCGAATGGAGCTGCGCAATGTGACCTTCACTCAACGGCTGACAGCGGCAACTGGGGAACAGGGACTATTGCCCAGGCGGCAGAAAAAAGCCCGTTTTTTCGGACTCTTATAATGGATCCTTTTCATGTATAATGGGGTCAAACGACGACAAAGGAGCAAAAAAGATGGAAAATCAGGACCTCATGGTTTTATATGATGAAAAGGAAAACACCCGTACCCGTTTTGTCAGTTTTGCCGGGAACACCAACCGGTTTGACCTTGCCATTACCTTTACGGATCGTTTCTACGGCAAACTTTTGGTTTTGGATCTCCAATCCAACCGGTTTGCCATTATCGGCCCGGACGACGTGGATGAGCCGGGTTATCTGGAAGAAGTGTATCAATTGAAAGAAGACGAAGCGGATGAATTACGGCAATTTTTGCATACCCTTGTTTAAAACGTATAACCTTCCTTTGGTTCACACAACTTAATCCCAAAGGGAGGAACTGTGCATGAAAAAAAAGCAGAATTTCCGGGAACTGAAAACGGTGGAATCACAACAAAACGAGCTTGTTCCGGAAGAATTTCCCGAAGGACCTTACGGGGCGGCTGTCAGCGGCAAGCCGGGAAAATCATCTCCCTGGCGGCCCACACAACACGCTTCTCCCCGTTTTACATATGAAATGCGGGAGTTTCATGAGGGGTTGCAACGGCATTTTCCAGGCAGCCATCCGACCCACGATGATCCCGATGATCATGAATAAACCCGCTTTCCATCGCAAACCGGCCCGCCGCTTGAGTCACGACGGGCCGGTTTGTCGTTAACTTTTTGCTTTTGGATTCACTTTTTTCAACACAAAATAGGCACAGCCAAAATTGCAAAATTCATTGAGATATTCCTCCAAATAACTGATTTTGGTATCAGCCGTGGCACGTGACCGGTGATCGGCAAAAAATCCTTTTAACCGCAGTTGTCCGTACCCCCAATCCCCGACAATATAATCGTATTTGTCCAGAATTTCGCTAAAACGGCGTTTAAACGCTTCCGGATCCCATCCTTCCCGATGGTTGGTCAATAACTCATACTCATGGCCATGTATATAAATTCGCTCCATAACGACCTACCTTTTCCATTACAAATCTCTACTTATATGTTACCATATCCCTCCTATTTTCCGGAAAAATTTAGCCCGTTATGACCGCCTCCTTTTGGGCAGTTTATAAAACAAAAGGAGGGAATGGCATGAAACGATGGATCGTCTTTTTACTCTCTGGCCTCTTTGTTTTTTCCCTGACCGCTTGTTCCCCTGACAACCGGGGAGAAAACGAAGGAAATCAGGGAATGGAAAATCAAAGTTATGAAGAACCTCTTTACCGTGAACAAAACAATGACACACGCATCGGCAGAACGAGCAACGATTCAATCAACGGGAACGAAGAAGCACGCGGCGGGGGACAAAACGAAATCGGATATTTCAAATACAACCCTCAAAATTATGACGAAAAAAGCGCGGGAAAAACCAATGTGTTTGTGGATCGTCCTTTGCTGGCAAGACATATCGCGGAAATGGTGACCAACCTGCCCAATGTCAAAGACGCGACCGCACTGGTCACGGATGACCGCGTGTTCATCGGCGTGAACACAAAGAACGGGAAAGTCGACCCGAAGACCGTCAAAGAAGCGAAACGTACGGCCGAAAGCTTAACCCCCCGTTATTACCGGGTTCATGTGACCAGCGACAAAAATCTGAATGAGAAAATCACCAACATCGGGATGCGGATGTCCACCAATAACGATGTGGAAGGTGTCCGGGGAGATTTGGAAGATCTGTTGCGTCGATTGGGAGACGACACCCCTCCGGACGTCAACGAACAAATCGAACCCAACGGACGCCGGGATATCAACCCGCTGGAAAAATAAACAAAAGCAGTGTCATCCCGTAAGGACGGCACTGCTTTTGTTGATTCAAGCCATTTTTTCTTCACTTTGTTTTGCAGACCGGACTTGTTCATGCGCATGATAAGAGCTGCGCACCAGCGGACCGGATTCGACGTGGGAAAAGCCCATTTCCAACCCGATCTCTTTCCATTTTTCAAATTCCTCCGGAGTGTAATACCGTTCGATTTTCAAGTGCTTTTTCGTCGGTTGCAAATATTGGCCAATGGTGACAATGTCCACTTGGTGATCGCGAAGATCCTGCATCGCTTCCACCACTTCTTCAAAGGTTTCCCCCACTCCGACCATGAGGCTGGATTTGGTGGGAACATCCGGTTGCATTTCTTTGGCCCGCTTCAATAATTCCAAGGAACGGTCGTATTTTGCTTTGGAACGGACCCGGTCGGAACGGCGGCGAACCGTTTCAATATTGTGATTCAAAATATCGGGTTTTGCATCCATCACGACTTTTAAGGCATCCCAATTCCCTTGGAAATCAGGGATCAGTACTTCCACACTGGTAAATGGATTCCGTTTGCGGATGGCTTTGATGGTTGCGGCAAAAATGGCAGCCCCGCCATCTTTCAAGTCATCCCTGGCCACGGATGTGACAACGGCATGACGAACACCCATCTGTTCAACCGCTTCCGCCACACGTTGCGGTTCGGCCCAGTCCAGTTCGGTTGGGAGCCCGGTTTTCACGGCGCAGAAACGGCAGGCCCGGGTGCAGATATCCCCCAAAATCATGAAAGTCGCGGTTCGGTTTGCCCAACATTCATAAATGTTCGGGCAACGCGCTTCTTCACAAACCGTATGCAGGGTTTTTCCCCGCATCATCTTTTTTAATTCGCGGAAATTTTCATTGGTGGTTAAACGCACTTTCAGCCATTCAGGTTTCCGCTGCCGGGTTTTTGCTTTGTTATCGCTTGCCACTTGAATCCCTCCACAATCAAAATCGACACCAAACCGCCCTTCCCAGCCTTGCAAAAAATTTCACAAAGTACAAGAGGGAACAGCCGGATCGTTTCCATTTTCACCATTGCAAAAAAATGTTTTTTCCACAAGTGTTTTTATCATTTTCACTTAAAATGGCAAAATCGATGTTCCTTTATACTATAACGCAAAAAATCATTTTTGCATAATCAAAAGACCAGCCGTGCATCAAGCTGGTCTTTCATTGGTGCTGACGGATCAAAAGATAAATGAAATAAGGGGCGCCGATCACGGCGGTAAACACGCCTGCCGGGATCTCCGCCGGCGCCATGACGGTCCGGCCGATCATATCGGCCACCATGACAAAAACGGCCCCCAACAATCCGGACAGAGGCAACATCGCCCCATACGAAGCCCCCACCAACCGCCGGGCCAAATGCGGCGCAATCAAGCCCACAAAACTGATTCCCCCGGCAAACGCCACTCCCGATCCGGCCAGACCGGTACTCAACAACAAGAACCCGATCCGTATCCGGTCACTGTTTCCCCCGAGCCCTTTGACCACTTCTTCTCCCAACTGCCCGCTGTTCAGATGGCGGGAAAACAGCAAGGCGACCGAAATCAAAATTAAAAGCCAGGGCCACAAGACCGCCACTTGGTCCCAATTGCTCCCGTAAACTGTTCCGGTGATCCACATTTTGGACTGGCTGGCATGGAAAACGGGTCCAAACAAAATAATGAGATTGGTCAATGCCTGGGTTGCCGTATAAAAGCCGATTCCCATCAGGACCAAACGAAGCGGGGAAACCCCCCGGTTCCATGAAAGAAAATAAATAAGCGCTCCAACCACGGAAGCCCCGATGAAAGCGGCAAACGGAACCCAAAATAAATGAATGGACAATGTACTGGACCAGTCGCTGAAAAAAGTGATCACGCCAACCGCACCCACGGAAGCACCGCCGGTCACCCCGATAATATCCGGAGAAGCCAAAGGGTTTCGGATCACCGCCTGCAAGATCGCTCCGGACAGGGCCAGTGCCGCCCCGGACATCATGGCGATCAAGATCCTTGGAAATCTCAGCGTCAGAATGACAAAAGCATTTTCCCCCCGGCCGAAGAAAGCCTGAATCACGTCCTGCAAAGAAACCGGGGTTTCCCCGATCATCAACCCGGCAGTGAAAATCAACCCCGTCAGCACGGCAAACAAACTGATGATCCACACCGCTTTTTTGTCCATCATGACGGAGAACCGGCTGCAACGCACGGAAAAATAACGCTTCATCCCCGCACCCTCCCTTTTCGTCTGGCCAAATAGATAAAGAACGGCGTTCCGATCAATGCCGTCATCACGCCGACCGGAATGGGCTGTTGCTGCATGATCAGCCGCCCCAGTATGTCTGCAATTAAAAGCAAGTTGGCACCGTACACCAAACAATAAGGAAAGAGCCAGCGATGATCATTCCCGACCAGCACACGAACCAAATGCGGCACAATCAGCCCGACAAAAACAACCGGACCGGCAACGGCTACCGATCCGCCCGCTGAAAATGCAATCATGACCACACCCAAAAGCTTGATGATTCCGACATTCATCCCCAGTCCTCTGGCCACATCATCCCCCATCATGAGCACATTAAAAGCCCGTGCCAAACAAAGCGCCATCACCGCGCCGGCCAAAAGAAACGGAAAAACCGGAATCGCCAAATCCAAACTCCGGCCTTCCACCGATCCGACCAGCCAAAACAACAATTCTTCCAAACTTCTTTCATTCATGGTCAAAAATCCTTGTGTAAGCGATGAAAAAAGCGCCATCACCGCAGCGCCGGCCAAGGTCAACTTCACCGGCGTCATTCCGTCCCGGCCGGCCGATCCCAATATATACACGATGAAAATGGCAAACGCGGCCCCGGCAAAACCCATCACCATCAAAGTGGACATCACAGTGACGGAAAATAATGACACCGCCAAAACAATAAACAAACCCGCTCCCTGGTTCACGCCTAACGTTGAAGGCGAGGCCAGCGGATTCCGGGTCAAAGCCTGCATCACCGCACCGGCAACAGCCAAACTGGCTCCCACTGCCACGGCAATGATCGTCCTGGGTACCCGGGTTGTCCGGACGATCAAATGTTCATTGGTGTTTTGAAAGTCAGTAAAGGATTCAATCACCGTTTCAAACGGGACCGGTGTCACCCCGACACTGATACTTGCCACACTGAGGAAACCGGCCAAAAATATTCCCAAAATCAGTCCCGTCCATTTCCATCCCTTGGTTGAAAAAATTTCGTCCATGCCCGTCCCCTTTCTGTCCAACCCTTTTCCCCCGGTAAACACGCATTTTTTCTTTTAAAAATCAATTTAAGTCTATGTGATCCGCTAAAAAGTGTCAACGATTTTGAAAATCATTATCAAATAGATTTGACAAGATTGTTACATTTCCCTATAGTAAAAATGCACGATAAATGATAATCATTTTCAATTAGAAAGGAGTCAAAACATGTCCCGTTGGATCAAAAACGGAATCCTCTTTTGCTTGCTTCTGTCTCTCATTGCCACCGGATGCACCAACTCCTCCACCACCACAGAAAATAACTCACCCACCCGGTCGATTGAGCATGCCATGGGAACCACTCAAGTTCCTGAGCATCCCAAACGAATCGTGGTGCTGACTAATGAAGGTTTGGAAGCCCTGTTGTCAATCGGGATCAAACCCGTGGGTGCGGTTCAAGGGTTTACCCCGGACGGGGGTCTGTGGTATGACCACCTGGAGCCGGAAATGTCCAGTGTAAAATCCGTGGGGACGGAACTTCAGCCCAATCTGGAAACCATTGCCGGTTTAAAACCCGATTTAATTATCGGCAACAAAGTGCGACAGGAAAAAGTGTATAACCAGTTGAGTGCCATTGCGCCCACCGTATTCGCCGAAGATCTCACCGGGGATTGGAAAGAAAATTTCAAGCTGTACGCCAAAACTGTGGGACAGGAAAAGAAGGCGGAAGAAGTCTTGGACGAGTATCACAAAAAGGTGGAAGCCGTACGGAAAAATGCCGGAGATTTAATCAATAAAGAAGTATCCGTTGTCCGATTTGTAGCTGGAAACACCCGTCTTTATCAATTGGACAGTTTTTCGGGAGTCATTTTAAAAGATATTGGCTTTAAACGTCCGGAAATCCAAAACAAAAACGATTTCGCCGCCGTGATCACCAAAGAACAAATTCCTCAGGCAGACGGGGATATTCTTTTCTACTTTACTTATAACTATGGGGATACCCAAGGTGATGCTCAAGAAAAAGAATTCACTTCCGATCCGCTTTGGAAAAACTTGAAAGCCGTAAAAAACAATATGGTTTTTAAAGTGGATGATGTGATTTGGAACACTGCGGGAGGAGCCAAAGCCGCTTTCTTGATGCTGGATCAGTTAAATCAGCACATCAATGAAATCAAACAAAGAAAGTCTACTGCATCCGAATAAACAGCCTGCCACCGGGCTGTTTTTTCTGTGCATAATTTTTCCCGGGCCGTGCAAACTATTCTTATCATTCACTTAAGACACATGGTGATTCACATGATGAAACAGTTGATCACACTCGCACTCTTTCTTGCGTTTCTCTTTCCTTTCCCGTCTGCCGTCGCCACCGGCCGGAATCAAACGGATCAAGAGGAACTTCTGCATCTGTTTGAAGCCATGGAATCCGTATCCGGAGTCCCTTGGTATTATCTGGCGGCGGTCAACCAGTATGAAAAAAACATCCGGCAAAACCGGAACCAAGCCAAAGATGACAAAGCAAAAAGCAACGACCGGAAATTATTGTCCATTCAAATTCCGCAAGAACGTTGGGCCGGGAAACTGAATCCGGATCCGGATGACAACATTCCGGAGTCGATTTCATTTTTTCAAGGCATCGGCCGGGACGGAAACGGCGACCGTCTGGCAGATCGACAGAATGATATCGACGTCCTGTATTCCGTCGCTCTCTACCTGTCCGAAAACGGAGTGGAAGAAGACCAGATCCGAACCAGATTATGGGACTATTACCAACATCCCGTGGCAGTGGATGTGATCACCCATATTGCGAAAATTTATCAAAAATTCGACCGATTGGATTTGGAAGAAAAAAAATTTCCGATTCCGATCCAATATAATTACACATACCATGATACCTGGGGCGACCGCCGCGGTTGGGGCGGGTTGCGCATTCATGAAGGGACGGATATTTTTGCCGGTTACGGAACTCCCGTATTAAGCACCTGCTACGGCTATGTGGAATTGATCGGTTGGAACCGCTATGGCGGTTGGCGGATCGGAATTCGCGACATCCATAACAATTATCACTATTTCGCCCATCTGAACCATTTTCGCAAAGGGCTGAAAAAAGGGGATATCGTCCGCCCCGGAGACTTGATCGGAACGGTGGGCTCTTCCGGATACGGCCCTCCGGGAACCTCCGGTAAGTTCCCTCCGCATTTGCATTATGGCATCTACCGTTTTAACGGGGAAAACACATACTCGTTTGACCCCTATCCCCAACTGAAAAAATGGGAACGGGAAGCTTACAAACTAAAAAAGCAAAAAAAGAAAAAATCCGCTACGTTCAAAAACACCTGGAAATGGATTGATTGAGGAATGAATGGAAAAAGCATGGTGTGTTTTATACACCATGCTTAAAAACCCGTTCACATGTCATTAAGAATTGGAATCCGATTTTTTGCGAAGATTCGAATGTTCATATCCGTACACGAGGTAAAAGATGAGTCCTGCAGCAAACCAACCGAGGAAACGGATCCACGTCATCACCTCGAGATTGAAAGCCAAAACACAACAGAAGATAATAGCCAAAATCGGGACATACGGAACCAGCGGAGTTTTAAATTTCCGAGGCAAATCCGGCTGTTTGTAACGCAGGACAATCACAGCGACCGAGATGAGGACAAAGGCCGCCAATGTTCCCAAGTTGACCAGTTCGGCAAGCTGATCCAAAGGAACAAACGCGCCGAGGAATGCGGCAATCAATCCCAACGTCCAAGTGGAAACATACGGTGTGCGGTATTTTTTATGCACTTTGGACAAAAACTTCGGCATCAATCCGTCCCGGGACATCGCAAAAATGATCCGGATTTGGCCGTACAACATGACCAACATGACCGTGATCATGCCGATGGCGGCCCCCAAGCTGACAATCCCGACCAGCCAATCCTGTCCGGTCATGCTGATGGCATAGGCAACCGGGGCATCGGCATGCTTTTCAAACTGTTGAAACGGAACAATTCCCGTCATCAATGCAGACACAATCATATAAAGCAGGGTGACGATCCCAAGCGACCACAGAATTCCTTTCGGCAGATCTTTTGCCGGATTTTTGGTTTCCTCTGCCGCCGTACTCACCGCATCAAACCCCAGATAAGAAAAGAAGATCAGTGCGGCACCTTGAAATACGCCTTTGATTCCAAACGGCATGAAGGGAGTCCAGTTCTCCGGCTTCACATAAAAGGCACCCACCAGAATAAAGAGCAAAATCACTGCCACTTTGATCAGAACCATGATATTGTTGACTCTTTTCGATTCTTTCACGCCGATGGAAAGCAACCAAGTAATGAAGAGGATGATCAAAAAAGCCGGCAAATTCAAGATGCTTGTGCCGTCAATCAGGGGGGACTGGGTTAACACATGCGGAATTTCGATTCCAAAACCGGCCAGCAAGGACTGGAAATAACCGGACCAACCCACCGAGACCGAACTGACGGCAAGCAAATACTCCAGAATCAAATCCCAACCGATCACCCAGGCAAAAAATTCTCCCAGTGTGGCATAGCTGTAGGTGTAGGTGGATCCGGACACAGGAACCAATGAGGCAAATTCAGCATAAGTAAATGCGGCAAGCAAACACGTAAATCCCGCAATAATAAAAGAGAGCGGCAGTGCCGGTCCGGTGACCAGGGAGCCCACCCCGGTCAATACAAAAATTCCCGTCCCGATAATCGCCCCAACGCCCAGCATCGCCAGATCCACAGCGTTTAATTCTTTGCGGAGCGTGGTGCCTTGTTGAGTCGTTTGAATCATTTCCTGAATGCTCTTCTTGCGGAAAATCTCCACTCAGAAACCCCCTAACCCTTTTTGGTTTAGAAAAATCTTTCTTATTAAATTATTTCGAAAATAAAACTTTGTATATATTATATATTAAATTTTTGTAAAATTAAATAATGAATTATTCCATATAAGAAGAATTCATCAAATAAAAAATCCCCTTTGAAACCGTTGTTATCAAAGGGGTTTGATCCTTTGCGGCTGGTTTAATCCACATTGACATTTTTGTCTTGTTTTTCCAAAGCGGCTAAAATCGCATCCGGCTGCAATCCCTCGATGGCCTGACCATGCACGACCGTCACCGGGACGCCCAAAAATCCCATTTTTTTCACTTCTTCCAAGTAGGCCGGATTTTTTGAGCAATCTCTTTCTTCATACGGAATTTTATAGTCATTCAAAAACCGCTTCAGTACATTGCATTCCAAACAATGGGGTCTCGAATAAACGATTACTTTCAATGTCAGACACTCCTTTAATCCTCATGATCCCGCGCAAGCAAACTGTCCGTTTTCCGTTTATAATGTGGCTAGAGCCTAAATAGTCCATCAAACTGGGAGAGATGCAATTTGTATAGAAATTTACGTCAGTTCATCCAAAAATTAAAAGCTGAAGACGAGCTCGTGGAAATCCATGCAGAAGTGGATCCCTTCCTCGAGTTGGCAGAAATACACCGCCGCGTGATCGAAGAAGGCGGACCTGCTTTATTATTTACACAGGTAAAAGGAAGTTCCTTCCCGGTGGTCACTAATTTATTCGGCACCCCCCGGCGGGTGGAAATGGCATTTGGCCCGCGTCCCGAGCAATTGATGAAACAAATCGTATCGCTCATGGACAAGTTGATGCCCCCGACCCCGAAAGCCATTTGGAACGAACGGAACGTCTTCAAAGAGCTCTTGAAAGTCGGCCTTAAAACCGTGCCGGCCAACAAAGCGCCGGTTTTGGAAACCAAACAAAACGAAACGGATCTCACCCGGCTTCCGGTGATCACTTCATGGCAGGAAGACGGCGGCCCTTTCATCACGCTTCCGCTCGTGTATACAGAGCATCCCCAAAGCAAACAACACAATCTTGGCATGTACCGCATGCAAATTTTTGACAAACAAACCACCGGCATGCATTGGCAAATCCATAAAGGCGGGGGATTTCACCACTATGAAGCCGAAAAACGAAATGAACCGTTGCCGGTCCATGTTCACCTGGGCGGGCCTCCGGCACTGATTGCCTCGGCCATTGCACCGGTTCCGGAATTTTTGCCTGAATTGATCCTGACCTCCTTGATCATGGGCGAAAAACTGCCGGTCGTCACCGGTAAAAACGGCTATCCTTTCATTGCGGAAGCGGAATTTGTGCTGACAGGGAGTGTTCCCCCGCATGAACGCCGTTTGGAAGGGCCGTTTGGGGATCATTACGGTTACTATTCCCTGGCACATGAATTTCCCGTCTTCCATGTGAAAGAAGTTTATCATCGCAAAGATGCGATATATCCCGCCACGGTTGTGGGCAAACCCCGTCAGGAAGATTATTACATGGGCGAGTTTTTGCAACGGTTGTTGTCCCCGGCTTTCCCCATGGTTATGCCCGGTGTGCGTGATTTATGGACGTATTCTGAAACCGGCTTCCATTCGCTGGCTGCAGCCGTTGTACGCGAAAGCTACCAGCGTGAGGTGCTGGCCAACGCTTTCCGGATCTTGGGCGAAGGGCAGCTGACGCTCACCAAGTTCTTGATCTTAACCGATCAGTCGGTATCGCTCGGGGATTTCCCGAAATTATTTGAAACCGTTCTTGAACGGATGGATCCGGCCACCGATTTGTTCATCTTTAACCACACTTCGATGGACACCCTTGATTATACCGGTAAACGGCTCAATCATGGAAGCAAAGCCGTCCTGATCGGCACCGGGGAACCGAAACGCACGTTGCCGGCATCCTTTCACGGGCCGGATATGAAAGGCATCCGCGACGCCCGGGTGTATTGCAAAGGTGCCCTCGTTCTGGAAGCGGAACCTTATGAACAAAATCCAAAACTGGCAGAACAGATCCTCCGCGACCATAAAGAGGACTTGGCCGGGTGGCCCTTTGTCTTTTTGGTGGATGACATCGAGGCGGCTAGCGGGCAAACCGCATTTTTGTGGACCATTTTCACCCGGTTCAATCCGGCATTTGACATCCATGCACAAACCCGGTTTCAACATCATCATCCACATTACCAATTCCCCTTCATCGTGGATGCACGAATGAAGCCGGGATACCCGGATGAACTGGTGCCCGACCCTTCCATCACAAAGAAAGTGGACGAACGCTGGAAAGAATATTTTGGTTCCTAAAGAATACAAAAACGGTGTGTCCCGAAACCGGGCACACCGTTTTCTTACTGTTTCATCCGCGGATCAAAAAGATCCCTGAGACCGTCTCCCAACAGATTAAACCCGAGAACCGTCAACATCATGGCCACTCCCGGAAAAATCATGGTCCAAGGTGCGAGCTGGATGAATTCACGCGAATCGGACAACATGGTTCCCCATTCCGGCTGGGGAGGTTGGGCTCCCAAGCCCAAAAACCCGAGCGCCGCGGCCTCGATCACCGCCGTGGCAAATCCCAGCGTCCCTTGCACCATGATCGGTGTCCAGCAATTGGGCAAGATATGTTTCCATAAAATGCGGCTGTTCTTCATCCCCAACGCTTTGGCCGCCAGAATATAATCTTCCGCCTTGACGCTTAACACTCTGGAACGCATCAACCGACCAAAGTTGGGGATATTGATGATGGCAATCGCAATCAAAGCATTGTTCAAGCTCGGCCCCAGCATGGCCACAATGGCAATGGCCAGCAAAATACTCGGAAAAGCAAGCAGAATATCAAACAAACGGGAAATGACCGAATCGACCCATTTGCCGTAATAACCGGCAATCAATCCCAAAAAACTCCCGATCACGATGGACCCGGTGATCGCCACAAAACCGATCCACAAGGAAATCCGCGCTCCATACACCACCCGGGTAAAAATGTCCCGTCCCAAATCATCCGTTCCAAACCAATGGGACGACGACGGGGGCTGTAATGTATCCGGACTGGAAGATTGATAGTCATAAGGAGTCAAGACCGGGGCAAAAATCGCCAGCAAGATAAAAATCATCACCAAAGAAGTGCCAATGAGCGCCGAACGGTGCCGGACAAAAGCTTGAAAAAAATCACGAAGAGAATGGGTTTCCGTGTTTTCTTCCAGACCCATTTCACCGGCTGCATCGGGAGCGGGCGGCTGAATTCCGGATGAAATTTGCTGCACCTTCATCACTCCTTCCCATATTGGATGCGGGGATCAATCCATGCATACAACAGATCAACGATTAAATTGATCACGACAAAAATCGTTGCAAGCACCAATATTCCGGACTGAATCACCGGATAATTTCTCTGTGTGATGGCGTCATAAATATACCGGCCCACTCCCGGCCAGCTGAAAATGGTCTCCGTCAAAACCGCCCCCCCGAGCAACAGGCCCATCTGCAGCCCCATCACGGTCAGGATCGGGATGAATGCATTTTTTAACGTATGCTTGTAAATCACCCAAAACTCGGATAATCCTTTGGCCCGGGCCGTACGAATATAATCGGATCTCATGACTTCCAACATGCTGGACCGCGTCATCCGCGCAATGATCGCCATCGGGATGGTCCCCAGCGCAACCGCCGGCAGAATCAAATGCTTCAACACATCTCCCAGCCACTCAAAATCCCCGTATAACAAGGAATCCAAAATATAAAAATGGGTGAGCGGCTCAAAACCGAGGCGGGGATCCACTCTCCCGTTGGACGGCAACCAATCCAGAACCTGGGCAAAAAGCCACTGTTCCATCAACCCCAGCCAGAACACGGGAATGGAAACCCCGATCAATGCAATCAGCATTGATCCATAATCCAGCCATGAATTTTGCTTCCAAGCCGATAAAATCCCGAGATTCACCCCGAAAAATACGGCAATCAACATGGCAGCCAAAGTGAGTTCAGCCGTGGCGGCCAAAAAAGGAACGATTTCTTCGGAGATGGGGGTATTGGTGATCAAGGATGTCCCCAAATCCCCTTGCAACAGTCCTTTGACATAGTTGAAATATTGAATGTAAAACGGCTGATCCAAGCCCAGACTTTCCCGGATTTCCTGCAATTGTTCCGGTGTCGCTTTGTCACCCGCTATCGTTTTGGCCGGATCCCCCGGGATGGCATGAACAATGGAAAATGTAATGAGCGACATGCCGATCAACACAGGAATCAACATCAAAATCCGGCGTATCGTGTAAGCCAACATAACATCCATTCACCACCTGACTCTTGCAATGAATAAGGAGGCACTGCGGACTCCCCGCAATGCCGCCTTTACACCTGTTTTCAGTTCTTCAGATCAACAAATTCCAATTTCAACTGTGTTGTCGGATGAGGAACAAAGCCGGTGATTTCTTTTCGCCCAGCAAAGCTGACGGTCGCATGCGCGATGGGAACCCAAGGCGCATCCGCTTTGATGATTTCCTGTGCTTGTTCATAAAGTTTGGCACGTTCTCCCTGATCGGTTAAGCTTTGCGCCTGAATCAAAAGATCATGCACGGCATCACTTTTATAGAAAGCAATGTTTCCGGCGTCAGGCATCCGCGTGTTGTCTTTATCCAACAAGACGTACAAGAAGTTATCCGGGTCTCCGTTGTCCCCGTTCCACCCCATCAACGCCATTTGGTGTTCCCCTTTTCCGGTCTTATCCAAATACGTTTGCCAGTCATAAGTCACAATTTTGGCCCGGATGCCGATTTTGGCCAAATCCGCCTGAATAAATTCCGCAATTTTCTTTCCGTTCGGCATATACGGACGGGGTTCGGTCATCGCATAAAATTCCACTTCAAAACCATCCGGATAGCCAGCTTCTTTCAGCAATTGCTTCGCTTTATCCAAGTCATATTCATAATCTTTCACTTGGTCATTGTATCCCCACATCATGGAAGGCATGGGGTTGACGGCCGCCACGGCCTGGCCTGCATAAAAGTTTTTGATAATGGCGTCTTTATTCACCGCATGGTTGATCGCCTGCCGCACTTTGACATTGTTAAACGGTTCCTTCTCGGTATTTAAAGCCAGATAACCCACATTCATGCCTTCTTGTGCGTACAGTTCAAAGTTTTGATCCTGTTTGACCAGTTGGACATCATTGGGGTTGAGTCCGTCCATCATGTCAATATCCCCTGATTTCAATGCAGAAAAGCGGGCCGCATTATCCGGAATCGATTTAAAAATAACCCGGTCCAGTTTCGGCTGACCTTTTTTCCAATAGTTCTCATTTTTCACGAGCACGACCGTGTCATTTTTCTTCCAGCTTTCAAACTTGAAGGGACCGGTTCCGACCGGATGTTGTGCAAACTTCACCGGATCTTTTTTCACAGCCGTCGGGGAAGCAATTCCGAACGGAGACATGGCCAGGTTGCTGAGGAAAGGCCCCAATGGCTTTTTCAGTTTAAACTGCACCGTATATTCATCCTGGGCGCTCACGCTTTCAATCAAATGGCCTTCATCCCCTTTAAACCCGCCAAACATATATCCGTAGTAGGGAAATTCCCCGCCTTTATGCTCAGGATGTTCCGGATCCATCCAACGTTGGAAGTTATAAACCACCGCTTCGGCATTAAATGGAGTGCCATCATGGAACTGGACGCCTTTTCGCAAATGGAATGTCCATGTCAGTCCGTCTTCGCTGGTTTCCCAACTTTCAGCAAGTCCCGGAACCACTTCGGTTGTTTTTTGGTCATATTCGACCAGGTTATCAAAAATCTGGTCTGTCGGCTTAAAAGATTCTCCATCCGTCACCTGAATGGGATCCAATAATTTGGCGTCGGCTCCCCTCCCATAAATCAAAGTCTTTCCGCTTTTCGCCGAATCTTTTTCGACACATCCGGCCAGGATGGTGGAAAAAAGGAAAATGGCCATCACACTGACAATCCAAAAACGCTTTTTCATATTTCGTCCTCCTTTATTGGTTTTTCGTTTGATTGCATCGTCACGTTTTCCCGATCAACCACCTCCCCCATCAAGTCAAGGGATCTTCTTTTCAACCCTCATGAACCAAGTGGCAGGCAACCAAGTGTCCGCCGCCGGCATCTTTCAACTCCGGGCGTTCCTCCTTGCAACGGTCCGTCACATATGGACAACGCGGATGAAACGCGCAGCCTTGTGGGGGATTTTCGGGACTCGGCACATCGCCCTCAAGAATGATGCGTTCCCGCTTGGCTGTCGGATCCGGAACGGGAATGGCCGACAACAGAGCCTGGGTGTAGGGATGCAACGGCTTTTCATAAAGCTCGTCGCGCGGGGATATTTCCACCATGCGCCCCAGATACATCACGCCGACCCGGTCGCTGATATGTTTGACAACACTCAAATCATGCGAAATAAAGAGATACGTCAGTGAAAACTGTTCCTTTAAATCCATCATCAGATTTAAAACCTGCGACTGGATCGACACATCCAATGCCGATACCGGCTCGTCGGCAACAATCAGTTTGGGTTTGGTCGACAATGCGCGGGCAATCCCGATCCGCTGCCGCTGTCCCCCGCTGAATTGATGGGGGTAACGGTCACCGTGAAATGCATTGAGCCCGACCACCCGAAGCAATTCTTGCACTTGTTCTTTTCTTTCCTTGGGCGTTCCCATGGAATGGACGATCAAAGGTTCCTCCAGGATTTCGCGCACTTTTTGCCGGGGATTGAGGGATGCAAAAGGATCCTGAAAAACCATTTGCAAGTCTCTGCGGGCTTTTCTCATCTCCTCTTTGTCCAAGGCAAACAAATTTTTCCCGTTAAATTCCACTTCGCCGCCGCTGGGTTCAACCAAACGGATGATGGTTCGCCCGGTCGTCGATTTCCCGCAGCCCGATTCCCCGACAATCCCCAACACTTCTCCTTCTTCAATGGCGAAACTAACGTCATCCACCGCCTTGACTTCCCCGACTTTTTTGCTCCACAATCCCCCGTAAACCGGGAAACTTTTCTTTAAGTTTTTCACGTTAATCAGTGCCATGTACCGGTTCCTCCCTCTGATGCAAAAAACAGCGGCTGTAATGGTTCTTGTCTGTTTCGGTAAGTTCGGGCGTTTCTTTGCGGCAACGATCCATGACAAATTCACACCTCGGCGCAAACCGGCATCCTGCGGGCATGTTCCGGGGCGTCGGCACCTGGCCGGGAATGGCATACAACCGTTTTTTTCTTTCTTTCAACTTGGGAATTGACTTTAACAATCCCCGGGTGTAAGGATGCTTCGGATTGCTAAACAGACGGTGGCGGTCGGTTTCCTCCACCACTTGCCCGGCATACATGACCACAATGCGGTCACACATTTCCGCGACAACCCCCAAATCATGCGTGATCATTAAAATCGCCGTTTGATACTCTTCATTCAATTGTTTCATCAAATCAAGAATTTGTGCCTGAATGGTGACATCCAGCGCGGTCGTGGGTTCATCGGCGATCAATAACTTAGGGTTTAAGATCATGGCCATGGCAATCATGACTCGTTGGCGCATTCCGCCGGACAATTGATGCGGAAATTCACGCAAAATCCCCTTCCGGGAGATCCCCACTTTTTCCAACATTTCAACGGCACGGGCTTCCGCTTCTTTTTTGGAACATTTTTCATGCGCCCGGACCGCTTCCACCAATTGATTTCCAATCGTAAACAACGGATTCAGGGAGGTCATCGGTTCCTGAAAAATCATTGCAATCTCTCTACCTCGAATTTTCTGCATCTTTTTCTGTGAAAGTTTGGTCAGGTCTTGTCCCTCAAACCAAATGGAACCGTTGACGATTTTCCCGGGCGGTTGCGGGACCAGCCCCATAATGCTCAGTGAGGTCACGCTTTTTCCGCATCCCGATTCTCCCACCAGTCCGACGATTTCCCCCCGGCGGATGGTCAGGTCAATCCCGTCAACCGCTTGGACCACTCCTTTTTCCGAAAAAAAATGCAGCTTCAATTGCCGGATATCCAACACGGGCTGAGTCAAATGGATCACCTCAAACGATTTGTTAAAAACCTCTTAAATCCAATCATAAGCGGATTTTTTCTTTTAATTCCCATTTTTCCAATTAATTATTTTTTATTTTGAATAAAAATATTATCAATTCCTTATATTCTCTGTATAATCAAAAATCCCTTTTAAAAAATAAATCCTTTCCTTTCTACTTTTGGCCGCTTTCTTCCCCCAAATGGAAAATACCCCCTCGTTTTTTCCATCAAAAAATAATAGAAAACAGGGCGGATTGTTCCATCTGCCCTGTTATTTCAGATCCTCGTTTCCGTTTTTTAACCGGTAACCCATATGAAGCACGGGACCCACATATTCATTTAACGGAAATCCGCCGCGAATGGCTTCGGTGATGAAGGCTTTGGCCAGGCGAATGGCTTCCGAAACCGTTTTTCCTTTGGCCAATTCGGCGGTAATGGCTGCGGAAAATGTGCAACCGGCACCGTGAACATAAGGGGTTTCCACCCGTTCTTCTTCCATCACTTCGAAGGTACGGCCATCATAGACGACATCAACCGCTTTTTCGTGATCCAACTTACTTCCGCCTTTGATAATCACCACTTTTGCCCCCAGGTCATGAATGCGTGCCGCCGCTTCTTTCATTTCCTCCACCGTGCGGATCGGATGCATTTTGCTCAGCTGGCCGGCTTCAAATAAATTGGGGGTCGCCACGGTCGCCAGCGGAATCAGAATTTCCCTCAAGGCATCGGCTGTTTCGGGATTGAGCACCTCATCCGTTCCTTTGCATACCATCACCGGATCAATCACCACCGGGACCTCTTGGGAACGGATGGTTTTGGCCACATATTCAATGATCTCTACTGATCCCAACATGCCCGTTTTTAACGCATGGATGCCAATCCCTTGCAAAATCGTTTTTAATTGATCCTGAAATGTATCGAAAGGAATGGGGAACACCTTGTGATTCCATTGATGATCCGGATCCATCGCCACAATGGTGGTGATGGCTGACATTCCATAGACGCCGCGCTCCTGGAATGTTTTCAGGTCTGCTTGGATTCCTGCACCTCCGCTGCTGTCGGAACCTGCAATCGTCAGAACTTTGTATCTGGTTGTCATCTTTATCCTCCTACCTTTCGTCAGCTCAAAATTAGCTTAAACTTTCTCACATCATTTCACAACATTTTTCTCCATTTTCCATTGGAAGGAATTTTGCTAGAATGTAAGGCAATGACAGGGAGGGTGGAAGTATGAAACAGGAGCAAAAAATCGATTTATCCCATTATGTATCCAATCTTGATAAAAATGTATACACCATTTTTAATTTGCCTGAAGAAGTGATTGCCGTCATTTTTGCCTATGTAAGTCGTTCTTCAGCCAGCTTCCGCGACAATTTGCGAAAGCTGTTGTCCGATGAAGAGTTAAATGTCAACCTGAAGACGGCCGGTGCCGCCAAGGGGCATTCGGAAAAAGCGGCCCGCTTCCATGAAAAATGGGTTGTCGGTTACGGCCACAGCAGCGTGGCGGAACATGCCGTTGCACACATCGGAATTGAAAAGATCAGCCGGCTGGCATCGGCCGAATTGGAACTGTCCAACCCGTTTAACAGTTTCACCGAATACAGCCAGCGTTATCAGCGGCCAAAACGGGGCGATTTTTATGTCCCTCCCGTTCTGGAACAAAACCCCGGGTTGAAAGAAAAATTTTTGTCTTTGCAGGACAAAGCTTATGACACGTATGAGCAATTGCTCAGCGGCCTGACCGCGTATTTGGTGAAGGTGATCCCGCAAAAACCGGAAGAATCAGAGCGTGCCTACCGGATGCGGATTGAAAAAATCGCGTTTGAAGATGCCCGTTATGTCCTCACTTTGGCCACGTTCACCAACCTTGGCATGACCGGGAACGGACGCGCATTACGGGACACTTTGGTCCGTCTTCTGTCCAGCCCTTACGACGAATGCCGCAAACTGGCCAAGGAAATGGAACGGGAAATCAGCCAGGTGATCCCGACGCTGTTGAAATATGTAAAACCGAACGATTATCTGCTACACACCAGAAAAAAGCTAAAGGAGCTTTTCTTTGAACAAACAGCGTCTTTGCAACCGGTCCAAGGCCCGCGCGCCCGCATGGTTCACATTCCGGACTATGAAGAAGCTTTGACCGAATTGGTCACCCGTTTGATCATCAGCGAAACGGCTCTTTCTTATGAGCAAGCACACCAACAAGCCCGTTCGTATTCCAGAGAACAAAAAGAACAAATTGCCGAAACGGCTTTAAGCGAACTGCGCTTTTTTGACAATCCCCGATGGGAATTTGAACATATTCATTACCAGTTTGAATTGCTCATTTCCGAGGCAAATTGGCACCAACTGCTCCGCCACAACCGTCGCACGCACTTCAGCCATGGTTTGCCAACCATTCATCTCGGATATACCATCCCTCCCCACATCCGGGAAGCCGGACTGGAAGAACGTTACCAATCCTTCCTCCATGAAGCGGAAAACGTCTACCAAGACATTGAGTCATGGAATCCGGAAGCCGCCGCCTATGTGGTGACGAATGCGCACCACCGGCAAGTCACCGCCACGGCCAGCCTGTGGGAGCTGTACCATCTGATCAATTTGCGAACATCCCCGGAAGCTCAATGGGATATTCGCCAAACGTTTTTATCTTTGTTTGAAGAACTGAAAAACCACCATCCGGCACTGGCCAAATATGCACAGCGCCGGATTAATAACTGACCGCTTTGTCACGGCATGGAACCCGCTTTCATGCCGTGATGTATTATTCTGTTTCAGTAAAAGCAAAATATTCATGAATTACCCGATAAAAGGTATAATAGACTTATAACAGAAACGGAGGTGTTCGATCCCGTGTCCAAACCTTTTGCTCAAAATGAACTGATTTCCACCAGCGAGCTCAAGGAAATGAATAACCGCCACTTCTTTGATGATCTGTTGAACACCTGCAAAAAGCTCGGATTGGTCCATGACAATCAGTTGCGGGCCGTGATTTTGGATATAAAGACGTATGAAAAGCTGATGCACCGTTTGGAAGAACTGGAGGAAATCTTGGAGGACATGAAATGGAATGAAATGTTGCAGGAACGGATCCGGCTTCCTGAAACCAAATGGCTGGAAAAGCCGGAACAAATGTCCCGCCTTGCCTTCTTTGAACAAACGATCGACAAAGGGTCATCGTCCTCATGATTGAAAAGTATCACCCGCAATTTCGCGACGACTTGTTATTCATCGCCAGCAGGTTGGGACGAAAACGGTTCCAGGAATTTTTGATCCAACTGGATCGCGCCATTGTCCAAGTCATCCGAAACCCTTACAAAGCCGCCCGGTTAAAATATCCCCCGCTGACCGGATTCCGGAAGAAAAAATTTTTTTCCGTCGCTCGCCCACGCAAAAGACAACGCCCTGATCTCCGATTGATCTACCGGTATATTCCCGAAAAAAAAACCATCTATTTTGCAGCCGTCGGATTTCGTATTGCTCAAAAGCCCCGCAACCCCCATGACGTTTACCAACGGGCCAAGAAAAGAGATTTGTCGGAAGGAATCGAAAACAATTCATCTTCCAATTAATCACCTCTGTTCATTCGGATTGTTATATTCATCCAATGACGAAATGTATTTTTTTGTGATATAAAATAAATTGTGTAAATGTGTAAATTTCTTGAACAGAGGTGATCGGATGGTCGATCTATTAGACAAGTATGTACTGGCAATCAATGATGTGTTATGGACGTATGTCATCGTGGCTTTGTTAATTGTTGCGGGTTTATATTTTACCATTCGTTCCCGCTTTGTCCAATTCCGGTTTATCAAAGAAATGTTTCGTTTGCTCGGCGAAGGAATGGGAAAAAAAGACGGGATTTCATCGTTTCAGGCATTTTGTATCAGTACGGCATCCCGCGTCGGCGTCGGGAATATTGCCGGTGTTGCCATGGCAATTGCAATCGGCGGTCCGGGTGCTGTTTTTTGGATGTGGCTGATTGCCCTCATCGGCAGTGCCTCCGCATTCATTGAAGCAACCTTGGCGCAAGTTTATAAAGTAAAGGACGGGGATACGTTTCGCGGCGGACCCGCTTATTATATGGAAAAAGGGCTCAACAGGCGGTGGATGGGGATTTTGTTTGCGATCCTGATCACCTTGTGCTTCGGCCTTGTTTTCAACTCCGTACAGGCAAACACCATTACGGTGGCTTTTGAATCCACCTACGGCATCAACCGGGCCGTTCTCGGACTCATCATTGCTGCGGTTTTTGCAATCATTATTTTTGGCGGAATCAAACGGGTGGCCCGCTTTACAGAATGGATTGTTCCGATCATGGCGGTCATCTATATTTTGCTCGCTCTTTATGTCGTGTTGACAAATATTACACAGTTGCCGGCCGTATTCAAGCAAATTTTCGCCGGTGCGTTCGGGCTGGAACAAGCAATCGGCGGCGGAATTGGTGCGGCCATGATGCAGGGGATCAAGCGCGGACTGTTTTCCAATGAAGCCGGAATGGGTAGTGCGCCGAACGCGGCGGCAACCGCCACGGTTTCACATCCAGCCAAACAAGGGCTGATTCAAGCTCTCGGCGTCTTTGTGGATACATTGATCATCTGCAGTTGTACAAGCATGATTGTCTTGTTCTCCAGCGCGTTTACCCACGACAACCTTTCCGGCATTGAAATTGCCCAATTGGCTTTGAACCAGCAAGTGGGTGTGTGGGCGGAACACTTTTTGACCATCAGCATTCTCCTGTTTGCTTTCTCCTCCTTGATCGGCAACTACTATTACGGAGAAACCAATATCGAATTTATTCGCGAAAACAAAACCTGGCTGTTGATTTACCGTTTGGCCGTAATCGCCATGGTCATTTGGGGCTCCATCACTCAAGTTCAAGTCGTTTGGGATCTGGCCGATTTATTTATGGGCTTAATGGCGATTCTCAACCTGATTGCCATCCTCCTTTTGGGAAAAGTGGCATTTGCCGTGCTCCAAGATTATCATCAACAGCTGAAAGAAGGGAAAAACCCGAGTTTCGCCAGCGATCAGATCAAAGACTTGGCCAATGCCGATTGCTGGGAAAAAAGCGAGTCCGCCCGTCGGACAGGATGACACCATCCCCCCGCCCGGGGGATTTTTTCATTTCTGAAACGAAGGGAAAAAACGGTGTTTCTTCATGATTTCATCCGGATCTGCCCCATACATTTGCCAAGCTTTTTCCTCCGCGGGAATGCGAATCAAATAAAGGAAAAGGAAGTTTACGAGAGGAAAAACGATCAACGTGCCATAGGCTCCGAAACAAAGCGGCAACAAAACAAACTCCAACAGGACCACAACATAATTCGGATGTCTTACGTAGCGATACGGGCCGCGGTTTTGGGGCTTCCTGCCAGGAATCACATAAATCCGTGTGTTCCAGAATTTCCCCAGAGACCGCATGACCCATATCCTTAACCCTTGCACCCCCAGAAACAACAGAAACGGCACCCACCACCATGCAACCGGCTCCGTCCTTCCCCATCGTCCCTCCAAAAGCAAACTGAGAAAAAAGCATCCATGAATCAAAACCAGCCACGGATAATGTTTTCCGCCGTATTCAACACCACCTTGTTCCCGGATCCACCGGGCGTTTTTTTGTGCAATCCGCAGTTCATAAAGCCTTTGCACAATGACCAAGACCCATAACAGCCAACTTCCCCAGGCCGGCATGATCATCCCTCCTTATCCCAATGCAACAAAGATAATTCCAAACTGAAACCCGGTCCCATCGCTGCCATGAGGCCGTAACTTCCCGCAGGATGCGTTTGCATGAGCTCCCGTTCCAAAAGAAACAAAACTGTCGCTGATGACATGTTGCCGTAACCGGCCAATATTTCAAAGGCTCCGTTCAGGCTCCCGGGAGGAAGATTTAACGCTTTTTGATAAGCTTCCAACACTTTTTTCCCACCCGGGTGGGTTAGAAATACATCGATTTGTGATAAAGGGACCCCGGCTTCATCCAAAAACCGTTGCACCACCGGCTTCACTTTTTTCAACACCAGTTCGGGAATGCTCCGGGAAAAAATGACTTTTAATCCGTCCCCGGTCAAGTCCCATCCCATCACCTCTTCCGTGTCCGGCCACAAAAAACTTTGTGCCCCGGTGATTTCCGGAAATGTCCCGTCCGGAAGCGAAACCTGATCCCCGCAGATCAAAACGGCGGCCGCCCCGTCCGCAAACAACGAAGTTGCCACCAGGTTGCTTTTGGAATGATCCAAGGGACAAAAGGTCAAACTACAACATTCCACGGCAAGCAGCAATATTTTTTCCGATGGATTGGCTTTGGCAAATTCATAAGCTTTGGATAATCCTGCCACCCCTCCGGCACAGCCCAATCCCCAGACCGGGGTGCGCTTCACATCGCTTTTCATCGACAACCGGTTGATCAAACGGGCATCCATACTGGGCGTTGCAATCCCGGTCGTTGAAACAAACACCAAATGATCGATATCCTCCGGGGTCCATCCTTGCTTATCCAGACACGTTCGGATGGCCTTTTCCCCCAGTTCGATCGCAGTTTCGACGTAAATCCGGTTCTTTTCCGTAAACGGGTGTTGTTGTTTATACCAAGAGATCGGTTGGCTGATATAACGGTTGTGAATGGAAGCATGATCAAAAATGGACATGTAACGTTCGATTTGCGGAAAAGATGGGGCAAAACATTCCCTGGCAAATGTTTGGGCTTCTTCCTGTTTCACAGAATACGGGGGGACTGCGGTTCCCACGGCAAGGATTTTGGGCATGACAGACACTCCTAAACAAGTGAAATTGTTTAGGAGTATTTTTTTACTTTTCCCTTCAAAACATACTGTTTTTTATCAATTGAAGACTGGCGGTTATTTTCGCAACCATTTTTCCAAAAGAAAACGCAAAACCCCGACCGCCAATGCAAAGATGACGGCAAAGAGCATGCCGGAGGAATCCTCTTGGGTCATCGTCAAATAAATCATGGTCCCCCAAGCAATCCCCTTGACCAGGGAGTGCCAGATAAATGAACCGATCATCAAAACGATAAACAAAATGATCCCGGTGGAAGTCGACTCCAAATGCCTGGAGATCACAAACGTTAAAAACAATGTTTCAATAATAGGAATCAGATTGGCAAAAAGCCCAAAAATTGCTTTGATCAGGTTCCCCAATTTCTGTCTTCCTCTCTGTCGAAAAGTGGAGAAGAACCGATCCTTCAACCGGACCGGTTCTGTTTTGCTCACGATCAGTTGGCATTTTCCGAAGGCGGATTTTCATATAAAGTACGATCCATATAATCCGAAATTTCTTTGTCCACCTGTTCAATGGGAAGTGTCTCCCCGTCATGGTAAAGAGCATTTAATCCCCATTCCAATCCCCAATTCATGGCTTCATCTTTCTCTGCCGTGCGATGGTCCGCCGGCTTGCCGTCGGGCCGGTACACGACCGGCGGTTCATTTGTGACCACACATGTCGTTACATCGCTCCGGCCTTTCCGCTTGGAGCGGATGTAGACCGCTGCATTTCGTTCAGGCAACGATTCCACCAGACTGGTCTTGATATATTTCCGCGTCAGGCTTTCCACTTCATCCGAACCTTCCGTCTGACCGCAACTGATGACCATCCCGATATAGGAACGGATCGCTTGCATCAATTCTTGATTTTCGAAGTGATCGATCTCTCTGGTCACAAGCCCCAGCCCAAACGGATATTTTTTATCCTCTTGCAAAATCTCGGTAAGGAGCGGAATTTGAACCATGTGGGCTTCTTCCACCAGCATTAAATGGAATTTGGAAGCAGTGTTCCGTTTTCGTGCTGCCTGATAGTAAAGGTTGATCAAATAACCGACCAAAACCCGCAAGTTGTAGTCTTTGATTCCATTGGTGTCAATCAAGACAATATGTCCTTCATCCATATACTTTTGGGGATCCAGGCTCAACCCTTTCTGGCAGAACAGACGGCGCAGCGTTGAATGTTGCAAGATCCGGTCTAACCGGTACAGCACCGGCTCCACTTCTCTTTTGATTTCCTGCTCATCGGTGTTGACCCAGAAGCGTTTGATATAAGGATCTTGCACGTTTTTGACCACTTTTTCCCTGAACTGATGGTTTCTGAACAGATCATCGATGCCCAAAATCGTATGGGTTTCCTTATCTTCCAACAGGCTCTGCACCGCAATTTCAACGAGCCGGCGCGAGCGTTCAATGGATTCTTCTTTAAATTCAAAGTCCACTAGTATAGTGGCCAACTGTTGGGCCATCTGTCCGGGGATGACGTTCTCCGGACAGTGAAGCATATTCAAAGCCGGAAGATGAGTGGTATCATCCGACAGATTCAGGTGATGGATTTTCTCCCGGGGGAACTTCACGCCGAATTTTTCTGCGATGCGCAGACGGTTTTCAATGATCGCCACCAACTCTTTGGCCGGGTCAATAATGGTGAAACCCGGGCTTTCATCCGGATTGTCAAACCACTCATCCAAAAGTGACTGGACCATGTCCATCGCGACACTGGATTTCCCCATGCCGCTGGCACCCGTTAAAACAAAATGTTTGTTTAACTGTTCAAAGTTGACGCGCACTTCCCGGTCATCAAAAGGATGTTTCAATTTTCCGATTTTCACGCCCTCCGTCAATTCGCCCGGCTCCAATGTCCTTTCGTTTTCTTGCAAATGGGCCACATATCCCCGCGCGTTGGGGCCATCTTCTGCCGGAGGACGATAAATGTAATGATTGGCCGGAGGCAAATGGAACAAGCTCGAAATCTCATCCGACGTCCAAGCCATCAGGGTCAACGGCCAGGGAATCGGAACCAGGTTGTTGTCTTTCATGGGATTCCACCAAGGTTGGCGGATAAAACGGAGTTCCCCGTCATACTTCATCGCGGTTTGAACCGACTCTGCCGTGGAACGGACCACCGCTTCCGCGTTTTCGTGATTGGACCAGATGGAAAGGCGCACTTGAAAGGAAAGTTCACGCCCGGTCAAGCGTTGAATCAAACCGGCGCGACGAATCCGCTCTTCCGGTCCCATGTCTTTCTTCTTTTTGCTGGTCAACAGGCTCCGGGCACTTCCCGAACGTTCCTCGACAGCCCGCCAGCTGACCGGGGAAAATTGCAAATCCAAATAGGTTCCGGAACGCAAACAGTTTAAAATGCTTCCCAATTGGCTCTGTTTGCTTTGGAGCAACGAGGTCAAGGGATAACCTTTGGTTTTGAATTTAAAGATGAAGTGTCCGCCGGTCCCCCCTTTTTTCGGAGTGGGGAATTCTTCCTCTTTGATGTCATGCAACTCTGCAGAAGGATAAACACTGCGCAAGGTGTCCTTTACACTGTTCTCCTTGTCCTCGGGGTAAGCCAGGTAAATTCCGATCTGGTTGCTGCCCTCCGGAATGGCAAACCGCCAGCGGAACCAAGGGCGCCCGTATTGGACACGCATGCGGATCGGGCGAATCATGCTCCCGAAAGTTCTTGTCAATTCTGAGATTTTATCCAAATCCAGTTCGGTGTCGTATGAAGGCAGAATGCGTAAATATTTCACTCCCTTTTTGGCCCGGCTCCGATAATGGGATTTGGTGGACCAACGCCCGGCCAAAACGGCAATGACAATCAAAATCCCGAGTAAAATCAGCCAGGGAAGTACGGCAAGCGCCCAGATTCCGATGGATGAGAGCGTATCCCATGCCAAGTTGGTCGCTTTACCCGCCGTTTCGGCTTGATCACTTTCCCCGAACAACTCTGCGAGAAACTTCCACAAATACAAGATCCCGATCACAGATGCCACGCCGATAACCGTGTAAAAAAACCATTTGGCGACCTGACGCATCTGCTCTTCACCGCCCTTGGGCACATTATTCCAAGGAAACAATCCAACCCCACCTTTCTTTTAACTCCGTCCAGTCCTGTATCAGGCATTCTCCCGCTGTCCTTCTTTCCCTTCACCAATCAGAAGCAAGGATTCATTTTTTCAGTATTTTCATCGGATCAACCACTTGCCCGTCTTTTAAAATTTCAAAATGCAAATGGGGACCGGTGCTCCATCCGTTGGAACCCACCTTGGCAATCACATCCCCTTTTTTGACTTCCTGTCCGACACGGACTTGGACATCTTGCGGATACATATGGGCATACAGGGTTTGGTAGCCGTTTCCGTGATCAATCACGATCTTCCAGCCATACCCGCTGGATGTCCTTGATTCCACCACCACACCGCTATTGCTGGCAAAAATGGGGGATCCCAAAGGTTTGGCAATATCAATCCCTTCGTGTTTGCGATACACCTTTTTCAAGGGGTGAAAGCGAAGCCCGAAAGGGGACGTCACCTTTCCCCCTTCCACCGGCCAGAGAAACCCGCCGGAAGCAAGGCCGTTTGCTTTTGAAATCACCGGCTTGGCAAAGGATTCAGCGTATTCTTTGACTTTCAGCACATAATTCTCATAGTCATGGTTGTATTGCCAGACCGGTCCGCCACGGGCAAACCAATCTTTTCCCTCCTGATAATTTCTCGCCAAATAATGGGCGGTGGAATAAATGGCATCAACCGGGTTGTTCGGATCCGCTTTGCCGTCCTGATCCCCATCGACCCCATATCCACCGTATTTTTCAATCAATTTCGGATCCGTGATATCCACGGAATCGGGCAAATCCCCCAAACGCGTTCCGCCCGGGTAATCCCATCCGACCCACGTCTTATCCATGAATTGCGTGTGTCCCTTCGCTCCTTTGGAACTTTCCCTCAAATCCCGGCCGAAATTGGTCTCAACTTTGTGGATGGCAGCCAGGATTTGCCAAGGCACGCCGTATTTTTTCCCGGCTTCCTGATAGATGGGCAAGTAGGCTTCCGCCTCTTTCGGAAAACCTTCCGCCACTTCCCATTGTTCCATTTGATTTGTTTTGGAAGAGGAAGATGAAAACAAACTGACAAACACCGCTCCCAGAACGGAAATGAAAAAGAAAACAAATGTGGCCATCCCCATCAAACAAAGGAAGACAAACCCTTTGACATTCCGGGACAACCCTTGATTTCTCCGGATTTGACGGCGGCGGAGGGCGGAAAGTTTCGGTCTAGTCAAAACTTCCACGCACTTCCACCTCCTGTGCAATCCAATTCCCGTTTTGCTCCGTCAATGTCACCTGATAAACCCGCTCGATGGGAATGGTTTTTCCGTTCTCGCTTTCTTCGGCGACGGTCTCCGCCAAACACCGGACTTCACCCGATTGCTCCTGGCAATGGAGATTGTGGATTTCTTTCAACACGCTGATGAATTTCACGCCTTTTTCTTTCAGGAAATTTGTCTCCTCTTCGAGCAAGGCCAACAAGGAATCCGAGGCATAAGGCTTCACTGACTGAAGCCACCGGTCCACCTCATCTGTATTGCGGTTTGCATAAGCCCGCATGAAAGCATCTGCCGTTTGTTGCGCCTTTTGGAGCTGCTCCGGTGACAAAGTGGGTAAAACCTCCTCCGGGTTTGCGGTTTGTTCCGGTTGGCTCTGAGGCTTTTTATCCTGCTGACCGGCATTTCCCACCCAGCCAAGATGGATCAGCAGATACTTGGCTGAAAACCCGGCAACCACAAAAACAAACAAAACCAATAAAAACAGGCGACGGCGTCCACTGGGCAAATTTGTGTTAAACAATCATTTTCCCTCCTGTTTGCCAAAACCGCCGATGCAAACCAGCAGCTATTTCCGCACTTTGATCTTTCCGGCTCGTTGCGCGAGTGTTTGGGTGTACTTGGTCATCTGTTGGATCGGAATTTGGATATTAAATTGCCCTTTCAAGCTGTCATCGATTTTGCCCATGGGGGCTTTCATGATGCTGAACAATTCCTCCCGTTTCCAAATGACACCAATCACCAAAATCAGTTGCATGGCAATGGTCCAAATATAACCCACCTGTTCCGGCGGACTCATTTGATAGAGGAATTGCGAGATGGTAAGCAACATGCTGAAGAAAACACCGATGATCAATTTGATCAACTGATAACCGACAAACTTTTTAAACCAACTGACGGCAACACTGGACCAAGACGGGTTTAACGCGATCAAAAAGGCAAAGGGAGCAAACAAAGCAATCAGCACGAACAAAAACTGATACACAATCATCGCTCCGGCAATGATGAAAAAAAGCAATCCCAAGATAAAATGGGAAACACAGAGCAGAATTAACAAGGTTAAGCGTTGGAAAACCCCGTCCTTTTTCACCATCGGGTTGTTCATTTCTTTGGCTTCATATTCCACGGCCTGTTCCCGTGCCGTGCTTCCGGGTTTAAAAGCCAGGATTTTTTCGATTCTCCCCCGGGTCAACTCGGAATCATTGGAAGTTTTTGCATACTGCAACATGATGTAAGGTTCATAAACCATCATATTGTAGAGCTTGTCGGAAATGACCAGGGACGAAACCTCCGCGGGGTAATTCATCTTATCTTCATCCAGGTCTTCCTGAAATTCAATGCCGACCCCCATCAACTCTTGGCTCAGGCCGCTGCTGATTTCATTCAAATATTTCATCACACTGCCGGCATTGGCAAAAAAAGCGATCCCCAGGATCAAAATGGCCACACTGGTGAGCATTCCGGTCAGAGCTTCCGTTGTGTTTTTCTTAATCAATCCTTTGTATGCAATCCAAGCTCCGGCAATAATGATCATCAATGTCATAAAGTTGCCCATCAATCCTGTGTTTCCGTAACCCGCCCCGGTAAAGCCGGCCAATTGCTGAACCGCTTTTTCCACAGCATCGGCAAACTGATCCACCACATCAAGGGAAAAGGCATTCTCCACAACCAAAATCACGGTAAAGTTCCACGACAACAACGCTTGCCAGATAAAGTTGTTAATCTCGTTGAGCAGAATGTACGCCTGATTGGATATTTTTGTGTCCCATTCAAACATGGATGTCTCGTCGGTGTAAATTTCAAGGTTATACTGGCTGGGCTGATATTTGGCAAACCGCACATCATATCCTTTGGCTTTGGCTTTTTCAACTTGTTCCTTCGGGAAAATCGTCAACAAATCGGTAATCAGGCTGTAGCCATCCGATTTTTGTTGCTGCTCTTGCTCTTCCTGGGCCATGGTGACGGGATGATTCCCCAGCATGCCGGCGATCAGTATGAAAACAACAAGAAATCTTAGCAGATTTTGTCTTCTGTTCATCGAGCAGGTCTCCTCCGCTTTATTCTTTATCGGAAACCCCTTTATGGGACAGATTGATATGCATCCGGTTGCACATCTTTGGGTCGTTTTTGCTTCCTGGAACCGGGACGGGTGTCGAAAGCCTCAAACAGCCGCTCTTCCAAAACGCGGATTTCGACTTCATTCACCCGCTTCTCCAAATCGGACATCAAACAGGTTCCGGTCGGCAAGCTCCGAATCGTTTCAATGTTTTCTTCATTCGGCTCAATGCCGAGGATATGGCAGGCCGCTTCCGCTTCTTTTGCATCCCGGCACCGGAAAACAAACCGGCACCCCAGATTGGACCGAATCTCTTCTCCCAACAAATCTTTGGCGTTTTGGCTGATTAAGTAGATGGCGGCGTTCTTGCTGCGCCCGGTCCGTACCAATTCTTCCAAAATCGCTCTTCCTTCACTGACTTTCGCCAATCTCCATGACTCATCAAACAATACCAGCTTAAACTCATTCGACGACTGGTTGGAAAAGCGGCGGGAAAAATCGGAAATCGCCATCAAGAGCGCAATGGCCATCCGGCCATAATCGGATTTGCTTTCATCCGGAAGTTTTAAATCCTCCACCTGCAAAATGGTCAAACGCATGGACAGATCAATGGCTTTTTGCGTGCCATCTCCGAACAACAGCTGGCCTTGCCCGGATGTTGCCAGATAGCTTAACACATCCACAATCTCTTCCAGGCTGTCCTGCCGTTTTTCCGGGGCTTCTTTGGTCACCTTGCGCAATTGATCAATGACTTTCATCATGCTCGGGTCCGGATGTTTCAACACTTCATCGACAGCCTTTCCAATCACAATTGCCTCATAAGTGCCGTCTTCGGACCGCGCCAAAAACTGCAGTATTTTTTTGGCCGTCTCGCCCGCCGCTTGTTTTTCAGACGGGCTGACCACGCCCGCCAACGGATCCAGCTTCCCGCGGTCTTCACTGCTTGCCCGCAGGGTGACCACCCGGGTCATGTCCTTTAATTCCGGCAGTGCATCCACCCAGTGCGCCCGCTCATCTTTGGGGTCAAAAATCAGCACTTTGGCACCGTTTAACAGCGCTTGATAGGCAAGTAAATTGGCCCCCAGCGATTTTCCGGCCCCCAATGCCCCGATAAATGCGGCGGAAGCGGTCGTGCTCAATTTTTTATCCTTGGGGCCCCGGTCATGTTGGAAAAAGACCGGCAAATTGCGGGACATCCCGATAAAATGACCTTGTCCGTCCCCGAGCTGCCGGGTGGCTCCGATCATTCCGGCGGCCACGGCAGCCGGCTCCATGTAATGAATATAGTCGTGGATGTACCTTTTCGCACCGGGAATGAATTCATTAAATCCGCGCCATTGGTCTCCGTAGGGAACTTCCACTTGAATCATCATGTCACTGTACAAATCTTTCACCAGCTGAATCCGTAAGTTCAACTCTTCAAGCGAAGAAGCATAGACACATAAAACGACAGAAGTTGTGATTAATGGAAATTTATCGGTTCGCAAATGGTTTTCCAGTTCATTGGCATCCTGGCGGCTGTGCAAAATGTGATATGCAGTTTCCACGCCGCTTTCCGCTGCGTGTTCGTCCTCGGCTTTCAGTTCTTTTTTCTTCTTCAACACCTGGGATAACGCTTTGGCGTACTCGATCGTCTCCGTCCGGACGGAGGCCTCCACGGGAAACGAAAGGTTTTGCAGATGATATAACCATTCCAATCCCGGAAAAGGCGATTTATCAGGGATGTGAGAAATCGTCAGAAAAGCCATATATCCTTTTTTGTTTTCTCCCGACACGTGTTGCTCAACGATCAAATTCCGGCCGTGCGAATCATCAAAACGGCCTTCTGCCAATGTCAAAATATCCCTGGCCGGACGAATTCCTTTTTTCCCTTTGACTTCTGCCGGAAGAGCCTTGGGTTTCCAATCTTTCCGCCGCGGCGCTTCCCCGATCCCGCGATAAAATCCCCGACGGATCAACCATTCCAAGTCAGCGGTATCCACACGTCTGGCACGCAAATAACCATTGATCCTGGAAAAAATCATTTCCTCCTGCACACGATACGCCTGGATTTCCTCTTCGAAAACCTCCGGGGCGTCCGTTCCGGCTTGATTGTTTAAATACCTTTTAAAATCCTTCCAGATATAACGGAGCTCATTCAAAAAAGAAAGCCCTTTGACCGTGGCTGGCTTCAACTTGACGCCCATAAAAAAACGATTTTGGTGTATTTCTTTTCCGCGTAAATGTTCCACTGCCGCCTGAATATGCTTTTTTCCCGTCTCTTTCAATTCGTCACACAAGCCTGTCTCCATCGCCCGGCGCTGCTCTTCCAGGCTTTGGTATTCAGGCACAACCAATGCATGCGTATCTGCATGGATATTCCAATAAAAAGCCTCCAAATTCGAATGGAGGCTGAGCTTATCATCCATTGACCGATAATCATAATTAAACCGCTGTAACTCATAATAAGCATAAACGGCTCCATCTTGCCCGAAAACCAAGTTATCTTCAAAATACTTCACGGGAAAAGGTATGCGCGTCACGGCAACTCCCTCCTGGATGCAAATCGGTATGATACTTCCCCTTCGTATTGATACGGATCTCTAGGTTTTTCAATTTCCTTGTAACGCGCAAAGTGATGCGGACTGAAAAAATGTTCGATCCATCGTATGATAAACCGGTGCGGCGCTTTGCCATCCAGCGTTTTTCTTGTAAAAAACCACGAAACCAAGGCTGGAATCCCTATAAATTTCACAAGAAAAAAATCGATCCAGCTGACCGGCGGAAACTTGTTTAAAATCACCATCACAATCAAGGCTCCGACAAAAAACGCCATTTGCCGGTAAGATACCGGTAATGGTAAATGGATTCCCTGTATGGAATAGACGGTTTTTTCAATGCGAAAAACCTGGTTGTACACACGAATTTGCTTCATTCCAAATAAGCCTCGAACAACCAGCGAAATCCGTCGGAACCAAGTGATGAAATCAATTCGGGTTGGAAAATGAAGACGCTGACCAGCATCGCAAACAACGCAAAACCGATGAACGCAGTAAATGCGCGTTTCCAAAACAATGTCAAACTGATAAAAATCACTGCCAGAAAAAACAACGATCCGATTTCCGCCCCGAGCGTTTCCTGGAGTTTTTCGCCAGGGCCTGCTGCAAGTAACATCATATGTGCCATCTCGTCAGACCTCTCCTTGTTCCGTACTGATTACATACCAACGCCCGCCCTCTTTGACGAGCTCAAAGCGGTAATGATCCGTGATCTTGGCTCCCGAAGCCAGATCCTCAAGCAAGACATCGCAATCGGCAAGATAGACATCCTGTTTTTTACGGACGGTAAGCTGTTTCATTTCGGAAAATGACATGATTCCGGTCAAACCGGGCAAAGATTGATTGTTTTTTTCGAAATAAGCAATTTCTTCAGATGTTCCGGTGGTATACACCTTCCAAAAAGATTTCATGAACTGTTCCACTTCGTCACGAATCTTTTGGTCAACCGCTTCCCCGCCATTGTCTTTCCCGCTCTTTTCCTCCTCAGCGGGTGCCTCTGCCACCGGCGGCGGGATAAAACGGGGGTATCCCACGACGAGATAAGACTCTCCGGCTTTCTTGACGGGAACAATCATATACCGGTCCACTCTCTTTTGGTCATTGGGATTCTTCACGTTGCTGAGAATGGTTTCGGCATATACCGTCACTTCCGTCACACCGGACCGGTCATCCCTTTCTTTGACCGCCCATGCACTCACGTTGCGGGCGTAAGAATTCCACTGAACCTGTTTAAAATCAAGCCCCCCTTGCACATCCATATTCGGTTTCCAAAAGGGCTTCAACCGCTCTGCCCTGGATTCCTCTTTTCCTTGCGTCCAAAAAAGATATTCTCTGGCGAATTGTTCCGCAAAAGCAAGTTCCCCGATGACAGGCTGTGTGTTTTTTTGTGCAGGTTCTCCTCCGGCTGCTTCCAATTGGCGCGGGGGCAACTGAATCAAGCCGAATTGAATGGCCAAAACCACCGTGGAAACACATGCCGTGTAAATAATGAGCAGCCAAAACAAAATCCTCGGAATCTTGCGGCGAATGATCGGCCGTTCCATTTTTCTCCTCCTTAATGATCTGAGAAGTCACTCAAGTTTTGTCATCTGTTCTGCCTGGATAATGTATCGTTTTGGAGCCGGTCCGACATATGTGAACGGATAGCAGGTTGTCAGGGTAAGTACCGGTTTTTCATGCGGGACGATCACTGTGCGGTCATCCGGGGTGGTGATCCATGTTTTGGTAATCGTATATGCAAATTTGCCGTATTCAGATTGGACGATCAATGAATCTCCCGGCTCCAACCGGCCGATTTTGCGGAACACCGTGTCCCGGTGTCCCGATAAAACGGCGTTATCCGGTTCTCCCGGAAGCACACTTCCGGCATAATGTCCGACTCCTTTGTCCAGCTCATCCTCATGCGTTCCCTCAATGATCGGCATTTTGGCCTCCAACGCGGGAATGATCAAATCAGCAAAATGTTCCCCTTTCTCCGGCCTTTTCTCCTCGGGGACAATCAGCCAATCCTCTTGCGGTGAAGAGCCCGTTCCGGCCTCCACCACCGCTTTGGGAACGGCCTCCGACGTGGTTTCCACCGTTTGCCGTTTCAGGAAATACGAAACCCCTGAATAACCGGCGTAAAAAGCTCCCAAGATCACAATCGAGAGAGCAACGGCTTTGTCCCATTTCAAGACGATTCCACCTTATTCTTGCGAAGCACGTAAACGGAGCCCAGCATGGACAAAGCGCTTCCCAGCAAAACGCCGTTTAAGTCATTCCCGGCGGTATCCGGCAAAACCCCGCCTTCTTCCGTTTGCGGCCGGTTTTGCTTCTGATTTTGTTCCTCGTCACCGGCTGCAGCCAAATGCTTGGTCTCAGCCCCGGCGTTTTCTTTATTTTCAGCGTTTGCCGCTTTGGGCGAATATTGCTTCTCCTCGATGGACTCTTTTGGCTTCGTCACTTCGGAGACAATCTGGTTGGCCACCGGGCTTTCTTCCCGGTCGTGGGATGGTTTCACTTCCTCTTGCTGTCGGGATTCAGGCTGTGCGGATTCTTTGGGAACTTCTTGAAGATTCGACACTTGCGGACGATTTTCGTCAGAGGATGAATTTTCCATGTCTGATGGATTATCGGATGATACCGCTTCTTTTTCCTTCACTTTTGGAGAATCGGATGGAATGACCGCTTTGCCGATGTCTTCAGGAATTTCTTTCATGGAGGGAAATTCTTTCTCTGCTGGTTGATGATCCTTTTCAGGTTTCGGGGTTTCTATCTTATTTTCCAATTCCACCGGTTGGTCCGACAATTTTCTTTCCAATTCTTTTCCTTCGGACTGCGGTTGCTCGATTTTCTGGTCCGGTTTGCTCGGAGGCTCATCCAACGGATGTTGGCCGGGTCCGAAATCACTGTTGGCAAAAGCGGTTCCCACTCCCGCCGACAAACCCGTCACCAAGCAGACCGACAACGCCGCAGCCATTTGATTCACGTTTTTTCCTGCCAACGGCTTGGGTTTGCGCCGGTTTCCCCTTGGATTGGGATATTCAAGGTCAAACTGCCTCAACAGGCTGGAGTAAAGGTTTCGCGATTGAACATCTGTACGAAACGACTCTAAAATTTGTTTGGGATCTTTCACTTCAATCCCTCCTGTCCCTCATTAAAAATAAACATTGAAAGAAAAACTCCATGCCAAACCGATTTAATCAAACATCAGGCGGCTTTTCATCCGCCCGGCACAATCACTTCTTTATCAAAAATGGGAGCAGGCATCCTCCCCCCTTGTAAAAACCGTCGTCATAACTCTTCCTTTTCCATATAATATTACATAAATCGTACTTTTTTCAACACAATTTCGTAAAATTTGCAGATGCGAATTTTTTATCAATTTTATTATTTGGCTCACATTTTTTCTGTCGGGACTCGCTTCATCGACAATGTTATTATTTATAAAAATAGATGAATGCGATTAAATCATTGTTTTTATTAATTGATTATTAAATTTTTTACATAAAAAATGCCGTCTTTCTTCATCTGCAACATTGCAGACCCAAAAAAACGGCAATTTTTGTGAACTGATTTTTCTCCTCGTGGTTCAAGCTGTCCAATGAATCATTCTTTTCTCTAAATTTCCTGTAAAAAGCTCCAGCACGATGCCATCCGGATCTTTAAACTGGACGGACCATCCTCCTCCCCGGAAAACTGGTTCCCTCACCATCTCCACCTGATTTTTTTTCAAAAGGGAAACTGCATGAAAAAAATCCGGTTCGCGGATGGTAAAAGCCACATGGTCCATTCCGGGACCCGATGCGGCGGAACTTTCTTCCGGCCTTTCCAATAAGCAAATCCAGGCATTCCCCCATTCCAGATAGACATCCTTCCGGCCTTTGTGCACCAGTTTCATTCCCAAAAGACCACTATAAAACCGGAGGCTTTGCTCCAAGTTCCTCACTCTCAAAGTGAGGTGATTGAAACCGCTGACGTTCATCCACTCTTCTCCTCCTTTTCCGTCACACCATCACATGGAGTGTGTATGTCTGGCTTCCGACCAGGCGACGGTAGGAATCCACCATTTGGTACGGGATTTCAATGGAGTAGGACTGTTTAAACAGGTTGGGGGAAAGACGCAACCGGTCTTTTCCCTCCCAGATCCACTCATACCGCTTCCCTTGATAGAAGATCCCGTCTTTATACAACGGGAAGGTATTTTCCCCGGGTTCATTGAAGCACACAAAAAGCGACAACTGATCAAAAAATTGCAGCAACCGGAAGTTGCGGGCGATATTTTCTTCTTCAGTTTCCGTGAAATATTCACGCAACTGATTTTGTCTGGCCAATTCCTGCTCCCGGAACCTGCGGCAGGCGGGATCGGTCTCATTGGTAAAAAAAGAAGCATAATGCTTGCTGCATAAAAAACCGGCATAATGATCATTGGCAACCACTTTGGAAATCCCCCGGGTATAGGCTTCCAATTTGGGCAATAACGGATAATCGTAAAAGCTGACCGGACAATTGTTTTTTTCATCCCAAAGCACGGAGCGGTCCAGCTCTTCCCACCCGATATCATGGTGGGAAATGGCAAACAGCGTTTTGGCGAGGGGCTGAACCGGCTCATCAATATGCGCCGCCATTTCCCCTGCGATCAACGCATGGTCGTGTTGTTTGATCAAAATGAAATAATTTCCCCGTTTTCTGACGATCATTCGAAGCCCCTCCTTTTCAAGCCCTTCACATCGCTTTATAAAGCATCATTCATAAACAAAGCCGCATCGGGTTCCTGTTCATCCGCCGACTGATCCGTTTTTCCTTTTTGCTCCGATTTGCACGCTTCTTCTATCAACTTTACAAGGGCTTCGTTGAAACTCAGATTCCGTTTTCGGCAATAATGCTCAAACGACCTTTCCAAATCCCTCGGCAAAATCACCACCCGTTCCGACTTTGCAGTTTGAACCTGATCCACATTTTGCTGTACAAACCGTTGAAACACATCCATCATGGCTTCCCCCTTTCTTGTAAAAAGAAAAGCCAAACTTCCAAAACAAGAAATTTGGCTTCCGGGTCTCACTCCATCTGCTCCAGATCCAACGGGTTACCCCACTCGTTTTCATAAATCAGTTTCGACAAATCCAACCGGGATTTCCAACCTTTCTCTTCCAACATGGGTTTGGGACGAAATTCAACCGGATAGCCGATGCAAAGATAGGCAACCAGCCGGACTCCTTCCGGCAACTTCAAAAGTTCCTCCGTTTTCTCTTGGTCCAAAATGCTGACCCAGCCGATCCCGATGCCCTCGGCACGGGCCGCCAGCCACATGTTTTGGATGGCCAGACACGTGCTGAACAAATCGGTCTCCGGCATGGGACCGCGCCCCAACACAAAAGGGGCATCGCGATTCCGGTCACAGGTGACCGCCACATTCACCGGCGCTTCCATGATCCCTTCCAACTTTAAATCCCGGTACAACTTTTTCCGCTCTTCTTCCGGGATTTTTTCCAATTGCCCCCGGTTGGTCTCGATAAATTGATCTTTTATGGACCGGCGCAATGCATAAGAGTTGACAAAAATAAAATTCCACGGCTGCATAAATCCGACCGAAGGCGCAAAATGAGCCGCCTGTAAAATTCTCTTCAATGCATCTTTGGGAACCGGCTTGCTTGAAAAATGACGGATGTCCCGACGGGCTCGGATCACCCGGTAAATCACTTCCTGCTCCTCTTTGGAAAAAGTATCGTGCAAACGAATGCCTCCCTCATTTTTCCCGGTGACAACAATGTCTTGCCGGACATTCGCTTTCGGTGGCCGGAACCTTGTTCGGCCCTCACTTCTATTATATTCCTTTTTTAAGATGGTTTTCTACAGAAGATCCAATGATTCACGGCGACCCACCCTGACTTTGGCTTGCCGGTTTTGGAAATCCCAATGGGGGTAGTAAGCGTTTTTCACCAGCAGATTGGGGCCCGCACAGCGAGCTTCTTTGCAAAAACAATGAACTTCTTTGGCAACGGGACTGTTGAGCCAACGTTCAAACACATCACTGAGACGGTCACGATGAATGTTTCCGAGCGGAGGAACATCCCCGAAGTCGGTCACAATCACATCCCCGGTGAAAACATTCACATTTAACCGGTTGCGTCCGTCCGGATCCTGGCGAACGGTCACGTTGGCCTCTTGATGCAGACGCCTCCACAATTCACGGTCTTCTTTTTTGTCACTGCACGGATAAAAAGGAAGGGTCCCAAACAAAACCCATACATCCGGATGCCGGTGATCCAACAGTTTCCAAACGGCTTCCCGATACTCATCCAAACTTAAAAGCTCCATGTTTTTGGCAAAGTCACTGGGGTACAAAGGATGGACTTCGTGCCGTTTGCATCCCATTTCTGCAACGGTTTGGTGCATTTTTTCAATATATTTGGCCGTAAACGGGCTTAACAGGGACTCTGCCGAAACAAAAACCCCTCTTTTGGAAAGCTCGCGGGCATTATCGATCATCTGTTCATACAACCGCTCCGCCACTTTGGGCTTGATTTCCTTCCCGAAGTTTTTAAAGGCCATCCGGTAAAAATCTTTTTCATCCCGGTAATTGTATGAAATATGCAGAACATCCAAATCATCAATCCAATCCAGATACCGGTTCAGCGGCAACGTGAGATTGGAATTCAATTGCGTATAAATCCCGCGTTCCTTGCAATATTTCAACAAGGGTTGAATGGTGTTTTGGACGACTCCGGGATTCAAAACCGGCTCGCCGCCGGTAATGCTGACCGTCTTTAAGGTATCGATTTCCTCCAAAGCTGCAATCAATCGTTCAACCGGAATCGGAATGCCTTCCCGTTCCACCAATTCCTCCCCGACCGCACAATGTTCACAGCGAAGATTGCACAACTGTGTCACCGTGAATTCCACACTTGTCAATTCGTACCTGCCTTTTTCAACTCTTGTATACCAAGGATCCCACGGATCCCAATCGGGCGTCAGTTCTTTTTTTTGATTTGTCATCCTTATCATGGCCATTGCTCCTTTTAACCTGCCTGCAATACATAAAACACTGTGTATGAATATAACGCAACGATCTTCCGGGCGCAATGCCCGCTTTTTATTACAAAAGGATTCCGTATGTAACAAACCGGTCCATCTGTTTCTTTAATTTAACCCCATTATTACATGTACTTTACATTTGCCCGAAAACAAAGACAAACCATTCCCGGAGCCGCTATAATGAGATCAACAAAGAGGTCACGGAGGGAAAAACAATGAACCACGCATCGGTGGGATTATTTAACGCAGTGTTAATGAGTGTTCCGGTTTGGACGATGATTTACTTCGGCATCCGCTTGCTGGCCGGCTGAACCTGATCATACACAGAAACCAATTCACGGGAGGTATGCCTGATGCAAAAACCAATGGCTGGATTATTTAACGCGGTGTTATTAAGCATTCCATGTTGGGGACTGATCGGTTATGGAATTAGTTTGTTGGTATAATCAGCGGATCTTATAAACGCCTTCATCGGGAAAACAAGGATGAAGGCGTTTTTTATTTACTCCGATTTTCCTCTCCTTTATAATAACTTTTTAGATAGAAGCAGAGAAGAGGTGAAGCCGCGATGAGCATCGGACCAGCCTGGCTGCAGTGGATCTATTTGTTCTTTTGGATTGGTTTTCTCGTTTTTCTCGCCATTGGCGGTTATTTTATGTTCCGCAAGTTTTTAAAAGCCCTTCCCAAAGAAGATGGAAAATCGATTCTTGATTGGCAGGAATATTACATAAACGAGACTCTTCATTTGTGGAATCAGGAACAAAAAGAACTTTTAAACGAACTTGTCCAGCCGGTCCCCCAATTGTTCCGGGATGTGGCCAAACAAAAGATTGCGGCAAAAATCGGGGAATTGGCTTTGAAAGACCAGGCCGAGGCATTAAATGAAGAATATATTATCCGCGGTTATATTCTGGCCACCCCGAAACGGGACCACAAGTGGCTCATCAAAAAATTGAAAGAAAAACAAATCGATCTGTCCAAATACCGGCATCTTTTGGAGTGACACAGAAAAAACTTGCCACTTGCCGCTCAACATGGTAAACTTAGGTTCATAATGAGTTAAAAAGCTGGTATCGCAAGTCAAGTTTCATCTTGTGGCCTCTTGTTTCAAAACAATAGGTTTTCAAGTGCTTGAGTTTGGCCGCTTTTTAATGGAAAGAAGGAGGCCCTGAGATGAAGGGAACAGTAAAATGGTTTAACGCCGAAAAAGGTTATGGATTCATTGAACGCGAAGACGGCGGAGATGTATTTGTTCATTATTCGGCCATTCAATCTGAAGGATTCAAAACACTTGAAGAAGGCGAACCTGTTGAATTTGACATTGTGGAAGGAGACCGCGGTCCCCAATCCGCCAATGTCGTACGTTTGAACTCTGTACGCTGATTCAACGCAGACAACAAAGCACTTTCCAATGGAAAGTGCTTTTTTCATCTTTATTCAGATCATCCGCAGCAGAGCTTGCCTTCCGGTCATCCCCGGCTTGATTCCTTTCGCCTCCGCCGTATGCGTGACCGATTCCAGCGGCGCATCCAACAACTGCTCCAAGGTTCGGACCCCCAGCGCACGCGCCGCAATGATGTTCCGCTCCGAAAGCCGTTCGTTTAACAACGCGACATCCAAAGCACCGCACATAATATATCCTTTATCGGTCGTAACCACCAACAGGGTTGTTTTCGGCAATTTGACTTCAATTCCCAAAACTTGCTTTCCTTCAATATCCAAAGGTTTCAATTGGATCATCCGATTCCCTCCTCATGCGGACCGTTTTTATACAATGTATGTGCCGCAAACGGTGCATGTGAGGAAATCTTTCGGATCAATGATAACGAGTGACCGGGGACACGGAACGCAAACGGGGCAATTTCCCGTCCTGAACCATTTTCAGCTTCAACATTTCAACCAGATAAACCCCCAGCATTTGCGTGATTTCATCATCATCCATCTGCTCAATGAGCTGCATCATGTGTTCACGGGACTGCTCCTCCAGTATGCTGAGTACAATGGCCACGGCATCTTCTTCATCATCATTTAATTGATCGCGATACAAATCGTAAACCTCATCCACAAAACTCATGCAACAACCTCCAAATCCATATGAATTTATGTCACTGTCGTTCGTTCTCAATTACCTGCTTTGAAAAACCTGCGTTCTTTGCATCGTTCGACGGCCACCGGTTTCTTAAGCTGATAGGCCAGCAAATCCCGCAAAAACTCGGGAAGAAAGTACTTGATTAACCTCGCGTTTTTTAAAGACAGATAACCGGCCCCGAATATAAACATATCAATCATTCCCACCAAATAGGTTTCCTCTTCTTTCCATTCCCCTTTTTCCCCAAACCGGATGGATGTAATCTTTTGGTACGGTTTGCGCCTCGGGTCAAACCGTACTTCGATTCCCGATACACTCAGGGTTCCCAAGATTTCTCCGCGAAAGCCGAAACCGCGGATCGGTTTTTGTTGAAACTCCGCAAGCAGTGACTCTTCCAGCGCATTTTTCAAATCCCTTCCGCTGATTTCGACCAACACCGGATTGATCGGATGCGGACACGTCTGGTGAATCATTTCCAAGGTAACCGTTCCTTTGGGCAAATCGCATAACAATTGACCGCTGTTGACCAAGGCCACATCCGCCCCGACCCAATCCCGGATGCCGTCCGCCAACAAATTGGCAAAAGGCGACTCCGCATTCCAGTTGACGGTGAGCGGTTCCTCCAAACGGGCAACGGGTTGGGACAGGTTTTGCTCAGCCCGCTCTTTGTAACGGCGGATCAACAAATTGATGCTTTCGTCAGGCACCTGCCCCGCCAGATCATGACAGCGTGCCGTTACATCCTGAACTGACCGGGTGGTTTCATCAAAGAAAACCGTCACTTGGCCGACCGCCTGACCAAATTTTCCTGCTGCAGCCAAATATGTATTTCTCACTTTCTCGGCTTTTTCCAGCAAGTGATGGGTATGTGCGCCGATGATGATGTCGATTCCATCAATTTGTTCGGCCAGCTTCCGGTCGTTTCCCAAACCCAAATGGGAAAGCAATACAATAATGTCCGCCCGGTTGCGCAATGATTCAACCGTCTGCCCAAGGATGGCAAAAGGATTTTTCACCTGCCAGCCCATCATTTCATACACCCGGGGATAAGGGATCGTCGCCGCCAGAAAACAAACACGGAGGCCGCCGGCATCTTTCCATTCGTAAGGAACAATCCAATCCGGCCGTTCCACCCCGTTTACATCAAAAACATTGGTGGACACCACCGAAAAAGGCGCATCATCATACAACATCCCCAATTGTTCTTTGGAAAAAGTCAACAATTCATTATTGCCAAAAGTGACCATATCGTAACCGGTTCTCTCCAACAAAGCACGGTTGACCCTGCCGTCGGTTCCTTCGGTTTCCAACCGGAACCGGTCCATATGGTCCCCGATATCCAAAAGAAAATGCGGTTCCCCTTTTTCTTCGAATTGCTTCTGCAATAAATCCACTTGCGTGTAAATCTTCCCGGCCTGATCCAAATGACTGTGCAAGTCGTTGGTATGCAATAGATGAACTCGTTTCAATCGGCTCACGAAAATCCCCTCACCCCTGTTATTGGCTGCGACGTTCTCACAACTCTTCGAAAAAAGTCAACTGTCTCGGAGCCAGTCCGCTGAAGGTAAGATTCAGTTTGCCAATTATCTGCTTGGCATTTCCGGCCGCGTCCCCTTGTGAGTTATTGTTGAAAAGCACGGTCACCTGACCGGTTCTGCCCTTTAATTGCTCAATGATATTTTTCCATTCGTCCAGTTCTTCGTCCGAATATCGGTACGCATACCGCACATCCCGCCAGTTGGGTTGCCCGGTGTTATTCCATCCTTCCAAATTCCGTCCGTGCATGCGGATGAGCGCATGTTGCGGATGGGTGACTTCGACAACCGGAGGAACCGATCCTTCCCCTGCCTGGGGTTCATCGCAAATGGTATGGATCAGTTTTTCCTCCCGCAAAAAACGAAGGGTGGACGATTTGAACCGGGGCAGAAACCAGCTTTGATGCCGAAACTCAATTGCCACCGGATAATCACGAAATGCTTCGCGAACCCGCCGGATATATTTCACATGCTTTTTGGTGCAGTCAAACCACGGCGGAAACTGAAACAGCAACATCGACAATTTTCCATGTTTGATCAACGGTTCCACCGAATCTTTCATTTCCTCCACCAGCTCCGTCCACGTCCGGACCGGAGCACGCTCCAGGCGGCCATGTCCGGTCAGCTCCCGGTAAGCCTTCACCACAAACCTGAAAGAAGCCGGTGTTTCTTGTGCCCAACGCTCCATTCGGTCCGGCGGGGCAATGGCATGAAAGGTGCTGTCCAATTCAACCACCGGAAAATGACCTGCATAAATGGCCAATTTCTCATGGGACCGGGTTCCGGGCGGATAGATGTCATGGTCGCCCCACCCGCATAAACCCACCTGAACCGGGTTTATGATTTCGCTCATCTTTCATCCGCCTTTCCCCAATTCAACAAGTAACTAAATATCTTTTATTTTACCATTTGTATAAAGCAAAAAAAATGAAAGGCACACGAACCTCCCCTCCCCGCCGGCAACAAAAAACGGGGAAAAGGGGCGCAAGCGGCTTCCCGCTTTGAAATCCGGCATAGACTTTCTATTTATAGAAATATAAAATAATGGCAGACTCCTTTAAATGCAAATTCCGATGAGGGGGCCGGATTCATGCCGTCCTATTATACCATTCATCAGCATGTCGTAGAGCAAATCAAAGAGTATTGCTATAAAAAATACCCTGACGAAGGGTATGGTTTTTTAGCGGGGCATCTCACCACCATCACACATTTTTTTCCCGTTCCCAGCCAAAACCGCACACCTTGTTCATTGGAACCGGAACCCAGCGCCTATTTTGACATCATTAAACAAATCCGTTCCAATCAATTGGAGTGGCTGGGTGTCATGCGTTCACACCCGCTGACTCAAGCCTACCCCTCAAACCGGGATCTGTCTGCATGGAGTTTTGCAAACAAAAGCTTGTGGATCATGTCCTTAAAGGATAAAGAAATGCAATTTTGCGCTTACTATATACATGATCGCAAAGCCATTCCGCTCATGTTTAAGATCATCGAATGAATGTAGAACAGGAGTTTACACCATGAATGAACATATTTCAGTATTGCACACCGACAAATACCAACTGACGATGATGTATGCCCACTTTAAAAATGGAACCCACCTCCATCAGCGGGCATTTGATTTATATTTTCGCAAACTTCCTTTCGGCAACGGATATACGGTTTTCGCGGGGCTTGAAAGAGCCGTCAGGTATTTGATGAATCTACATTTTACGGAAGAGGACATTGAATATATCAAATCCTTTGATGAACCGTTTGACCCGGCGTTTTACGATTACTTGAGAAACTTTCGTTTCACCGGAAATATTTATGCCCTCCCGGAAGGAACCCTTACTTTCCCGGGGGTTCCCATGCTGCGTGCCGAAGGATCCATCATCGAATTACAATTGATCGAAACCGCGCTTCTCAATTTTATCGGTTTCCAAAGCTTGGTCGCAACCAAAGCGGCAAGAATCCGGCATGTGGCGCCCGATGAACAGCTCATGGAATTCGGAACCCGTCGTGCACAGGAAAAAGACGCTTCCGTCTGGGGTGCCCGCGCCGCCTATCTGGCCGGTTTTGATGCAACTTCAAACACATTGGCCGGAAAAAAATTTGGCATTCCCACCAGCGGAACCCACGCCCATGCATGGATCCAGGATTTCCCGAGCGAACTGGAAGCGTTTCGCGCTTATGCCAAAGCATTTCCCGATCATTGTGTGCTTTTGGTGGACACGTACAATACCTTGCGAAGCGGTCTTCCGCATGCCATCCAAGTGGGAAAAGAACTCAAAAAACAAGGAAAAACCCTAAAGGGAATCCGGATCGACAGCGGGGATCTCGCTTATTTATCCAAACAAGCCCGCCGGATGCTGGATGAAGCCGGACTGACGGAAACAAAAATCGTCGCCTCGAGCGACTTGGATGAATTCACGATTTTAAACCTGAAATCGCAAGGAGCCAAAGTGGATTCATGGGGAATCGGCACAAAACTGATCACCGCTTATGACACCCCCTCCTTGGGAGCCGTGTATAAAATGGTTTCCCGCTATGAAAACGGGGTGTGGGAACCCACCATCAAAATTTCTTCCAATCCGGCCAAAGTGACAACACCGGGCCGCAAAAACGTATACCGGATTCTCGACCGGAAAAACAAGGCACACGGCGACTTGCTCACACTCACCGATGAACAAATCGATGAAAACAGACCACTCACACTGTTCCATCCGGTTCACACATTCCGCCGCAAAAAAATGAAGCGTTTTAAGGCGGTCCCGTTATTAAAACCGATTTTTCAAAACGGAAAACTGGTTTATGACCTCCCTTCACTCAACGAGATCCGTGCTTATCACCGGGAACAGCTTTCCCAGTTTTGGGAAGAATATTTACGGATCTTAAACCCTGAAGAATATCATGTGAACTTGTCGACCAAACTTTGGCAAACGAAAGAAGAAATGATTCAAAAAGTGTATCAAACGATTAAAACCGAGGAAAACGGCCATGCTGAATCATCCGGTGATTCCACCCCGTGAAAAACCGGCACCAGACGAAAAGGACCTGCTTCACAGCAGGTCCTTCTTTTTGGGATCAAGTCGTAAATTGTTCTGCTTCGGTCGACTCTTTCAAAGCGGTAGTCGATGAGGTTCCTCCCGAAATGACCATGGATACTTCGTCAAAGTAGCCGGTGCCCACTTCACGCTGGTGCTTGACGGCCGTATAGCCTTTTTCCTGGCTTGCAAACTCCGCCTGTTGCAATTCAGAGTAAGCGGCCATTCCTCTTTCGCTGTAGCCTTTGGCAAGTTCAAACATTCCGTGGTTGAGCGAATGGAATCCGGCCAGGGTGACGAATTGGAATTTATAACCCATTTTCCCGAGCTCTTCTTGGAAAGTGGCAATGGTTTTTTCATCCAATTTTTTCTTCCAGTTGAAGGACGGCGAACAGTTGTAGGCCAGCCATTTGCCGGGATATTTTTCATGAATGGCTTCTGCAAAGCGGCGTGCTTCCTCCAGGTTGGGCTCAGACGTTTCACACCAGATCAGGTCGGCATACGGAGCATAAGCCAATCCTCTTGCAATCGCGGTGTCCAGACCGTTTTTCAGGTAATAAAAACCTTCCGGAGAACGCTCGCCGGTGATGAACGGATGATCATAGGGATCAATGTCGCTGGTGATCAATTTGGCGGCATTGGCGTCAGTCCGGGCAATCAAGATGGTGGGAACTCCCATGACGTCCGCTGCCAGGCGGGCTGCAATCAGGTTGCGGATTGCTTGTTGTGTCGGAATTAACACTTTTCCGCCCAAATGCCCGCATTTTTTCTCGGAAGCCAGCTGATCTTCAAAGTGTACTCCGGCGGCTCCTGCTTCAATCATCGCTTTCATTAACTCAAAGACATTCAACGGGCCCCCGAACCCGGCCTCGGCATCCGCCACAATCGGGGCAAACCATTCTCTTTCCCTTTTTCCTTCCGAATGCTCAATTTGATCGGCCCTTTGCAAGGCCTGATTAATGCGTTTGACCACATGCGGAACACTGTTGGCCGGATACAAACTTTGGTCCGGATACATTTGTCCGGCCAGGTTGGCATCGGCGGCAACCTGCCAACCGCTCAAATAAATGGCTTTCAAGCCGGCTTTCACTTGTTGGACCGCCTGGTTTCCCGTCAGGGCACCCAGTGCGCGCACAAAAGATTCTTTCTCCATCAACTTCCACAAACGCTCGGCCCCTCTGCGGGCCAAAGTATATTCAATTTTCACCGATCCCCGCAATTTCAGAACTTGTTCAGGCGTATACGGACGTTTGATCCCCTTCCAACGCGGATTTTCTTCCCAGTCTCTTTTTAATTCCAACGCTTCTTGTTGTTGAGTCATTTCGCTCATCCTTTCTTCTTGATGAAATCAATCTAAATAGCGGGAGGCATTCAGGGTCAAAAATTCGCTGAATTCATCTTCAAACACCAATTCTGAAAATATTTCTTTTGCCTGGTTCAACACACTGTCATCCTGCGCATCTTTGCGCAACTTGTTGAATTCCTGATCAATCCATTGGCGGACCAATTCCGCAGTGATTTTCCGGCCGTCGGACAAAATCCCTTTTTCATGCCGGATCCAATGCCAAACCTGCGCCCTGGAAATTTCCGCCGTGGCGGCATCCTCCATCAAATGGTCAATCGCAGCGGCTCCGGATCCTTTGAGCCAAGCCTCCAGATACTGCATGGCCACCCGGATGTTTTTCCGGAGTCCATATTCCGTGATCATGCCTTCCGGCACGGCCAACAGATCTTTCGCCTCGATCTTGACATCTTCTCTCTTCTTGTGAATTTGGTTTTGGGTTGTCATGTATTGGTCAAAAACTTCCTTTGCCACCGGAACCAAACCGGGATGTGCCACCCAGGTCCCGTCATGGCCGTCTTTGGCTTCTCTCTCTTTATCCAAACGGACTTTTTTCATGGCTTCCGCATTGGCTCTTTCGTCCTGTTTGATCGGAATCTGTGCGGCCATCCCTCCGATGCAGGGGGCATTTCGACGATGGCAGGTCTGAATGGCCAACAAGGTGTATGCCCGCATAAAGGGCACGGTCATGGTCACCCGTTCCCGGTCCGGCAGAATCACATCCTCATGGTTTCTCAAACGTTTCAGATAGCTGAAAATATAATCCCAACGACCGCAGTTCAATCCGGCCGAATGCTCACGCAATTCATAAAGAATTTCGTCCATTTCAAATGCGGCCATGATGGTTTCAATCAAAACCGTGGCTTTGATCGTCCCTTTCGGAAGGGAAAACTCATGCTCGGCAAACAGAAAGACATCATTCCACAACCGTGCTTCCAAGTGACTCTCCAATTTTGGAAGATAAAAGTAAGGACCGGATCCTTTTTCGATCAATTTCTTGGCATTGTGGAAAAAGTAGAGGCCGAAATCGACCAGTCCTCCCGGAACCGGATTTCCATCCACCAAAATCCGCGTCTCATCCAGATGCCATCCGCGCGGCCGTACGATCAACACAGCCGGGTTTTCTTTCAACCGGTATTCTTTTCCGTCCGGATTGCGATATTCAATTGTCCCGTTCACCGCATCCCTTAAATGGATTTGACCGCCAATGGTGTTTTTCCAGGTCGGGGAATTGGCATCTTCGAAATCGGCCATAAAGACGTTGGCTCCGGAATTCAACGCATTAATCACCAGTTTCCGGTCTCCGGCCGGCCCGGTAATCTCCACCCGCCGATCCTTCAAATCCTCCGGCAACGGGGCAATCGTCCAATCCCCTTCCCGAATGTGTTTGGTCTCCGGCAAAAAATCCGGCAACTCTCCCTGATCCAGCCGTTTCTGCCTTTCTTTCCTGTTCAATAACAGTTTGTCTCGCATCGGGCTGAAAGCACGTGCCAGCTTGGCAATAAATTGCAACGCATCGTCGGACAAGATTTCCCGATATAAGGGCGGCACCTCTTTAGAAACCCTGATTCCCTCTGACACCAGCTCAGTCATTCGATGATTCCTCCCCATTTTCGGCCACCTGTTATTATATAACAGATCTTGCTTTCAACATTTATATTATCACAGTTACTGTTATATAACAACAGAAAAATTCATTTTTTTCGAATTTATATTTTTAACAAATAAAAATAACCGCTCCACGGAGCGGTCCAACGGCTTAAATGTCAATATCCAATTCGGCGCATTCTTCATCGAGTGTCAACTCAAATTCTTTAATTCCCGCCTCGAATTCCGGGTCGGGTGATTCAAGCTTGATTTCTGTCGGATCCCATTCTTTTCCCATTCCCTTTCCCCCTTTTTTGGATGAATGGTGAATCAGAAATGGAAACAATCCAACGGATCGATGGCAAATGATTGGTATTTATTAATATATTTTATACAATATTTAAATTATTCCTTTTTATGATAAAGCGATTCTTTCATCTTTTTCAAATCAGCCCATCATGAGATGGACTGATTTGAATATCACCCTTCAGCCCTTTTTTGACGCCACCGCAGCAAAAAGAGCCGATACAGATGACTCAACACCACTTTCGTGACGGCATAAACCGGGACCGCCAACAACAACCCCAAAAAACCGACCAGACTTCCGGCAACCAAGAGCAAAACGATAATGGTCAACGGATGAATGTTCAAGCTTTTTCCCATCACAAGCGGAGAAACCAGATTTCCTTCAATCTGTTGGGCAACGATGGTGACCACCAGCACTTTGACCACCATGCCCGGGGAATCAATCAATGCAACAATGACTGCGGGGATGGTTCCGAGAAACGGGCCGAGAAACGGAATGACGTTAGTAAACATAGTGATGATGGCCAAAATCAATGAATACTCCAAGCCGATGATCAAATATCCGATGTAAACCAAAACCCCGACACAAAAACTCACCAAAATTTGTCCTTTGATGTATGAGCTGAGCGCAAAATCCATATCCGACAAAATCCGCAATCCCTTATCCCTTTCTTTTTCAGGGAGCCATTGCAAAACATAATGGGGAAAACGCTCCCCTTCTTTTAACATGAAATAAAGAATGAAAGGAACCGTGATAAAAACCATCACGATATTGGTCAGCACTTGGAAGAAGTTGGCGACATTGGCGCCGATCGCTTTATAACTGGAATTCAAGTAATTGGTCACATAGGTCATGATTTTCTTCCAATCCAGGTTGTCATTCACCCACGGATGATGGCTCCACCGGATTAACTCTTCTTTGGCCGCATCGGTGATCGCCGGCAAATTTTGGATTAAATGGGTCAACTGTTCTTGCAGAACCGGCGCCACCAACGAACCGAGCAAAAACAACAAGCCGATGATGGCAAGGTAAATCAACAAAATGGAGATGGTGCGGGGAATCTTTTTCTTCTCCAGCCAGCGGACCAACGGCCGGAACAAATAAAATAAAATCCCCGCCAGCAAAAATGGGAAAAACAAGGTTTGCACCAACACCACCAAAGGTTGAAAAATAAAGTTCACTTGATTCGCCAACAAAATAATCAATAATATAATGATGATCCCATATCCGATCCGAAATGCCTTTGTATCCGGCATAAGCTCTCAACTCTCCCATCTGTCCCGTTTTTTCAATTGTCCAAAGGTGGCATTAATCATCCCGCCCAATATCAAAATCATGGCAGACAAATATATCCATCCCACCAATACAATAATAGCACCCAAATTCCCGTAAATATGTGAATAATTGTTGATTGAAGCATAATAAGAAAAAGCCAGCGAGCTGAGTTGCCAGCCGATCGTCGAAAAAACGGCCCCGGGCAAAGCTTCCATCGTGCCGATTTTCCGGTTGGGCGCAAATTTGTACACAAAGAAAAACACCAGAAACAGAACGCAACTGCTTAAAATCCACCGCAGCCAAATCCATACTTCATAAAAAAAGTCACTCAACCCGAGCAGACCGAACACAAACTCTCCGATGATCTTTCCAAACACCGGCAATATCAAAGAAACCGTGATGGCGATCAAAAGCCCCATCATTAAAACAATTCCCAAAAGCCACTGGATGAGAAACGGCCGGGTTTGTTCGACCTGATAAGCATTATTCAAGATGCGGATGACCGATTGAAAAGCGATGGAAGCCAAATATAACGTGACAATCAGGCTGACCGAAAAAATGCCTCCCCGCTGTTGATCCAATATGACCCGCAAATTGTTCTCCACAAGCACATACGTATCTTCCGGCGCAAAAGGCTGGATCAAACGCAGGATGTTGTCGCTGGAAACAGGAAGATAAGCCAGCACGGTTACCGTAAACAATAAAAACGGAAACAAAGACATCAAGAAGTAATAAGCCAACTGGGCGGCAAGATCATAAAGCCTTTCTTTCAAGATCCGTTGTTTCAATTCCCTGATGAATACCCAAAACACAATGTTTACCTCCAAAGTTGAACCATTTTATTCCAACCGAAACGGATGGATGATCGGAATCTTTTTTTTTAATTTTTTTTTCGTCTTTTCTGCTTTTTTAAACCTCCTTCTTTTTCTTCTTACTTTTATTTCCTTGTCCCGGCTGCTTTAGTAATGACAAATTTGAAAATCCCGCAAAAAACTTCCTTTTATATTTAAGAAGTTTAAAAAACACTCATTCCCATTTTTTTTAAAAAGGTGTAATATAATAATAATTAACGGATTGTGAGGTGATCGGTTTGAAACAATTGGCCCTTCACGAAATCGGTGAAGTGATTCGCAAGGTTCGAAAAGACCGCGGTTTGAGATTGGAAGACCTTGCCGATGAAAACATTTCACCGGCGACGGTTTCCAACATCGAGCGTGGGGTCGCCCATGTGAGTCCTGAGAAAATTTCATATCTTCTGGAAAAATTGAATCTCCCCATGCATAAATTACCAGAAATGCTCATGAAAGAGCAAGAAAAATTAAAAAAAGTTAAGTTTGAACTTCTCTCCATTGCCACATTGCGAAGAATCGGCCTGATCGATGAAGCATTGAAACGCCTGGATGCGCTTAATCTGGATGAAAACAACCCGTTCATCGCCCAAGCTTACTATTACAAAGGCGAGTGCTACATGAGCAAGCAAAAGTGGAAACAGGCTGAGCGCACCTTGTATAATGCCCTTCGCATTTCTCAGCAAAACCCTTATAAAGAAAGCAATATGGAAGCAGCCAGTTATCTTTTGCTCGGCTTGATCCGTTACAAACAAAACAATATCGAACAGGCCCTGGAAATGACAAACAACGGCATTGAAGCCTTTAAAGACTCAGGAGATAATCAGCACATCAAATATTTATTATACCGCAACAAAGGTGTTTACCTCCAGCGCATGGGACGAATCACCGAAGGGATACGCCTGGTTCAGGATATATGGGATATGATCCCCCAAATCAACGATATCAGCACCCTGCTCAGCTTCTATTGGTTGCGCGCCGAATTTTCCCGCTTGTCCGGCTTGTTGGATGAAGCCATTGATTATGCGACAGAAGGCATCGAGATTTCGAGAAACAACAAGCAGTATGACAGCATGTGTGATTTATGGACGGTTCTCGGCAGTGTTTACACTGCAAAAAAAGAATGGGAAATGGCAGAAACTTCGTTCAAAATGGCTTTGAAACTGGAAGGAAAATTCCCGCCTGACCAGCGGCTGACCACGGTTTACACCCGCCTGGGCATCCTCTACATCAAACAAGGCCGCAACGACGAAGCCAGCCAGATGTTAAAAACGGCAATCCGGTTGGCTGAGAAGTTTAACGACGCTCCCCGCTTAAGCACCAGTCTTATTATTCTCGGTGATTTGTGCCTGATGTGCAACCAAAGGGATGAGGCAATATTAACTTATAAGAAAGCGCTTGAAATATCTCAAAAACATAAGTATCAGGATAAAGAATTCAAAATTTGGTTTAGTTTGGCACGCTGTTATGATGGACATGATGAAAAGGAATTTCAGAATTGCATGCGAAATATGTATAATGTAAAAAAAGGTTTTAATAGATGGGAGGTAGAGGATTATGAAAATAACATCTAAATTTATTGTCTCCGGGGTTGTGGCTGCTGCTGTGGGATTGACCGGATTTGCCTGCCCCACGGTTCATGCAGCTCAAAGTGAACCGGGCGGATTAATCGCTCCCTTCCAAAGCGAACCGGGTGGATTATCCATCGAGGCGAATCCCTCCCAAAGCGAACCGGGCGGATTGGCAACTCTTTTTCAAAGCGAGCCAGGCGGACTTTAAAAAGGAAGATTCTTTCATTGGATCCTCTTCAGAGGATCTTTTTTTAGTGCTGATAAGTCTTTCGGTTTTCGATGAATGAGGAGATATGATATACTTTTGTTCATGTGATACGGTACACAAAAAAGTGTCCCCCTTACCCTTCGACAAAGAAAGGATGTATTAAATGAAGGAAATGGATGCACATCAAATCATTGAGTTTATTCAAAAAAGCGAAAAAAAGACTCCCGTGAAAGTACACATTAAAGGGGATTTGGAACATATTGATTTAAAAGGTGCCCAAACCTTCATCAACAACGGGGTGGGCGTTGTTTTTGGCGACTGGAAAGAACTCCAACCCATTCTTGAAGAAAACAAAGACAAAATTAAAGACTATGTCATCGAAAACGACCGACGAAACTCGGCCATTCCTCTCTTGGATTTGAAAGACATTCCGGCACGGATTGAACCGGGCGCCATCATCCGCGAAAATGTCGAAATCGGAAAAAACGCAGTCATTATGATGGGGGCCATGATTAATATCGGAGCTGTCATCGGTGAAGGAACCATGATCGATATGAACGTGGTGGTCGGCGGCCGCGGAACCATCGGGAAAAACTGCCACATCGGTGCAGGCACCGTGATTGCCGGCGTGATTGAGCCTCCTTCCGCAAAGCCCGTCGTGATTGAAGACGATGTCGTAATTGGTGCCAATGCCGTGATTCTGGAAGGGGTCCGGGTCGGAAAAGGAGCGGTTGTTGCCGCCGGTGCGGTCGTGACCAAAGACGTTCCCCCAAACAGTGTGGTGGCGGGAACCCCGGCACGCGTCATCAAATCCATTGACAGCCAAACCCGTTCCAAAACCGAAGTGATTCAGGCATTGCGCGAACTTTAAAACATCCAAGCCCCATTCAGGGGCTCATTTTATATTTGCAGGAGGAACGAGTATGTCAGACTGGCAACATCTGGATCAAACTTATCTTTTTCCAACCGTCCGGCGGCTGCCGGTCACCATTGCCGCGGCCGAAAACAATTGGTTAATCGACACTGAAGGAAAGCGCTATTTGGATCTGTTCACGGGCCTTGCCGTCAATATTTTGGGACACTCCCATCCCCATTTGATGAAAGCGTTGAATGAACAGGGACACCGCTTTTTGCACATCTCCAATCTTTTTCTCAACCCGCCGGCCATCCGTCTCGCTCAACGGCTGGTTCAAAACACCGTCGGCACCGGCCGGGTCTATTTTGGCAATTCCGGAGCCGAAGCCACTGAAGCAGCCATCAAGCTGATCCATAAATGGTCAGTCAAACATGCTCCGGACAAAAAAGGGATCGTCGTGTTGAAAAACAGTTTCCATGGCCGTACGTTGGGCGCCTTGAAACTAACCCGCCAACCCGGGGTGTATCAGGATTATCCGCTGATTGACTATCCGGTTTATGAAGTGGAAGCCAACCAACCGGAAGAATTGATCCGGGTTTGCGAAGAAAACCGGCCCGCCGCCATCCTGGTGGAACCGATTTTGGGATCCGGGGGCATCATCCCGCTAACGGAAGAATATCTGCAAACCATTCAGCAAATCTGCCAATCCAAAGAAATACTTTTCTTGGTTGATGAGATCCAAACGGGCCTCGGGCGCACGGGCACCCTTTTTGCTTATCAGGCTTATTCACTGAAACCGGACTTGATTTTGTTCGGAAAGGGGATCGGGGGCGGCTTGCCGCTGAGCGGAATCATTGCCGGCGAGAAACTGCAAAATGAATTCAAACCCGGGGATCACGGAACGACCTTTGCCCCCTCCCCGTTGAGCGCCGCCCTCGGCAACGCGGTGTTGGATGTCTTATTGGAACAAGGCATGTTGGAACGAGGAAAGAAAACAGCCGATTTGTTGTGGTCCCGTTTACATGAACTCAAAGAAACTTTTCCACCCCTGATTCAAAGCATCCGGGGGCGCGGCATGATGATCGGAATCCGGACTTGTCTTTCTCCGGAGGCACTTCAATCTTTGCAAAAAAACCTGATGGAAGACGGCATTTTGGTCAATATTACCGCTGGAACCGTGATACGGCTGCTTCCTCCCCTGACACTGACGGAAGAAGAAATCGACACACTCATGGCAGCATTGAACAAACACCTGCAAGCAAGAAAACTGGAAGAGGAGGGTTAAGATTGGATGTCAAGCAAGCTTCGCCTTTTATCGAATTGCGGCATCAGTTGCATCAAATTCCGGAACCCGGCTTTCAGGAATTCAAAACCCAGAAACATCTGTTGAATTATCTGGAAACCTTGCCAAAACACCGGCGGATCATTCGCACTTGGAAGACGGGTATCTTGGTGAAAGTTCCCGGAAAAAACCCGAAAAAATGCATCGGTTACCGGACCGATATGGACGGGCTCCCGATGGAAGAACAAACTTCCTATCCCTTCCGCTCGCTTCACGAAGGTTATATGCATGCATGCGGACACGACATGCACATGGCAATCGCTTTGGGCATTTTAACGCATTTTGTCCATCATGAAACGGACGATGACCTGCTTTTCATTTTCCAACCGGCGGAAGAAGGGCCCGGAGGCGCATGGCCGATGCTGCAAAGCCCTGAATTTAATGAATGGAGACCAGATGTCATCTTTGCGCTTCATGTCGCTCCGGAATATCCCGTCGGAACCATTGCCTTGCGTCCGGGTTTGCTCTTTGCCAATACATCAGAACTTTTCATCGATCTTCACGGGACCGGCGGCCATGCAGCCCGTCCCCATCTGGCCAATGATATGGTCATCGCCTGTGCCCAACTGGTCCAGCAACTTCAAACCGTTGTTTCCCGCAATCTGGATCCTTTGGATGCCGCCATCATCACGATCGGAAAAATTGAAGCCGGCACGAAACAAAATATCATTGCCGGCCATGCCCGTCTGGAAGGAACCATCCGCACCAAATCCATCGAGTCCATGAACTTGGTCAAGAACCGGATCCGGGAATTGGTCCGGGGCATCGAAACCGGCTTTCAATGCCGGGCGGACATCGATTGGGGATGCAACTACTGCCAAGTCTACAATGATGAAAAATGGACAAAGTCTTTCATGGAGTTCGTCAACAGACATACTCCTTACGAGCTGGTGCAATGCGATGAATCGATGGCCGGAGAAGATTTTGGTTACTTTTTAAATGAAATTCCCGGATTTATGTTTTGGCTGGGTGTGGAGACCCCGTACGGATTGCACCATCCCAAAATGGAACCCCGGGATGAAGCGATTCCCGTCGCTGTTTCGGTCATGACCAAATACTTGGAACACTTGGGCAACCGCCCGCAAACATGGTGACATCCTCTTACGAGGATGTTTTTTTAGCCCAAAATCCAAAAGAAAGGTTTACCTTTTGTTCATCTCAGGGTACTATATAATAGAACAATGTTATGTTATGGAGGTTGCATCATTGAATAAGCTGATTAAAATCCTGATTCATGCAAGCACCTGGTTTGCACCGGTTCTTCTCCCGCTGATTGCCTGGTTAATTGTGAAAGACCGGGACGTCAAACGATTGTCTTTGCAAGCCCTTGTTTTTCATGCCATTTTCTTGCCGCTGTTTTTCATCTCCAAAGTTCTCTCCTTTCTTTTGATCGGAATTCCTTTTGCCATTCTTTTCGGCATCATGTTGATTTATTTTCCGGTCAAGGGAATTGCTTACGCCTGGTGGGAAAAACAGTATGAATACCCCGTTGCCAAATGGTTTATCCATTAAATACACCCTGCAATTTTGTGCAGAAGCGAAGTTAATGACAAAGCAATGGATTTGTTTCTCTGGTCCGTTCGTTTTTTTGAAAGTACATCAAGCTGCACGATGGTGTATTTTTTTGGCAACAGGTTGCAAATAAACAGAGGCTGCCCGTTCATCTCCATTCAGGCAGCCTCTGTTCATCTCTTCTAATTCATTCATCGGACTTTGCCGTGTTTGTAAAATAACGCCAAATCAGGGCGTTTCACCTGCACCTCGGGATCTTTTCCGGAATCAGAAAATCCGTTCAAGCCCATGTTGAATGCATACGAGAAACGCGCCGTCTGCACCGATTCCGAAATCTGCGGATTTATTCATCGGGATGGCATTCAGCAGGGATATGGTTGATTCCGACCGTGCGCTCCACTTTCATGACAAAAGCGATCCCTTTTCCGGGTTTATCCAATTGGCCGCTTTTCATGATCGCATCCAAAACCCGTTCGGTTTTTTTTCGGTCAATCAAAGTCAGAATCACTTCTTTTTCCGGTTCGATGACAATATTGAAAAGCTTGGCTTTTTCATGGATTCCCGTGCCGCGCCCCTGCAGAATGGTGCCCCCTTCGGCGCCTGCCTTTTTGGAAGCTTCCACGACCTCTTGTGCAAACCCTTTGTTCACGATAGTCACAATCAAATCATATTCAATGTCCGGTTGAGCCATTTTTTTCATCCTCCTTCCGGGAATCGGATTCAAACAAATGAGAGATCCCGGCAATTTTTTTCGTATTCATGACAAAACCGATCCCGTTTCCCGGCCGGTCGAGCCGTCCCGCTTCTTTGATCGCTTTCAAAATCGGCTCCAGTTTCTCTTCGGGAACCAAGGTTAAAATCACTTCCTTCTCCGGTTCAATGTGAATGCCCAGAAACGACACCCACTCATGGATTCCGCTGCCTCTGGCGAACATCACCGTTCCGCCTTCCGCCCCGGCTTGTTTGGAGGCTCTCACCACCTTTTTGGCCAGCCCTTTTTTCACCACCGTAACAATTAGTTTGTGATCAGGTACTTTGCTCATTTTCTTTCTCCTTCCTTCTGTATAAAATTCCCAGGATCAATACAGAAAGGATCGGAGCCAGTGCCACCAGCGAAACCATGCCGAACCCTTCCATCAAAGGGTTGCGCCCCTCGATGACGGTGGCCACGCCAACGACCATGGACAAAATGAAAGTAACGGTCATGGGACCGGTGGCAACCCCTCCAGAATCAAACGCAATCGCTGTGAAGCTGTCTTTTGAGAAGCGGGCCAACAGGAACACTAACAAGTATCCCGGAATAATAAAGTACCACAAAGGAATTCCGGCAATCACCCGTAACATGGACAAAGCCACCGACACAGCGACCCCGATGGATACAGTATATAACATAACTTTTTCCGGAATGGAACCGGTCGACACTTTATCCACCTGTTGGTTCAAAATTCTTACGGCCGGCTCTGCAAAAGTGGCGGCAAACCCGAGAAGAAGACCAATGGGAACAAGAATCCAGTTATACGAGAGATCCCCGAGAATCAAGCCCATCTGTTCACCGACGGGCATAAAGCCGATATGCACCCCCTGTAAAAAGAAGACCAGTCCAAAGAAAGTAATGATAAATCCAACGGCGATATTCCCCACTTTGCGCCAAGGAAGTTTCAAATAAAAGAACTGAAAGAGCAAGAAAATCACAAACAAAGGAGACAATGCAAGGGCCACTTCAACCATGGTATCTGTCAGTCCGTGCAATGGATTGATCATGCATACACCACCCCTAACAGCAGTACAGAAAGAACCGGGCCGACCGAAGCCAATGCAACCAATCCGAAACCATCCGTGGAAGCACTTTTACCGCCGAGGACGGAAGCCACGCCCACGCCCAAAGCCATAATAAACGGAACGGTCATCGGACCGGTGGTGACACCGCCGGAGTCCAGTGCGACCGGAACAAATTCCGTGGGAGCGAAAAAAGAAAGCACAAATATGATGGCATATCCTCCCATTAACAGATACAGGATCGGGATATTGAAGATCATTCGGAGCATGGCAATTCCCACCGTTATCCCCACACCCAGTGCCACGGTGGAAATCAAAATGCCTTTGGGAATGGTTCCGCCGGTCACCATATCCACCTGGGAAGCCAGGACGATCACATCCGGCTCAGCCACTGTTGCGGCAAATCCCAAAACCACACTGATCAGAAAAACCACACTCAATTTCCCAAACTTTGACATGGAAGAGCCGATCATTTCACCGATGGGAAGCAACCCGATATCCACCCCGACAAAAAACAAGAACAATCCCAGTCCAACCATGACCACGCCGGTTAAAAACTGTAAAAACATTTCAACAGGCAAACCAATGACCGTGAATTGCAACAAAAAAATCACCACTGTCATGGGAAGAATTGATAAAAGGACTTCTTTTCCGGTATCTTTGAGTCGATCCAATTCGAATTCCCCTCTCTGTTCAATTTTGTGTTGCCAAGTGCAGCCATACAATGTTTTTTTTGTATGCTGCATTTGGCTTTTTCACAAGTCCACGTCAATTTCAGTCCGGATCTTTTCATCCTTTGAAATACCAAGGTATTTAAGGGTTTCGGAAGGGGTGGAGTGATGGAAATGCTTTTGGAGAAGAGAGATGGCGACTCCTCGTTTATAAGCATGATATCCAAACGTTTTCCGTAAAGAATTCGTGCCGATTTTTCCTTGAAAACCGGCCGCTTTTCCCGCTTGTTGGATGATGCGGTAAGCTTGTTGGCGTGTAATGGGTTTTTGGGTTTTGGAGGATTGAAATAAATAGTTCTCATGTTTCAATTGGTTCGATTGGACATAATGCCGGATCGCTTTTCTTAGCTTGGGATTCAAAAACACTTCTTGATCCCCGCCGGGTAATTGATAAAATTCCTTGTACGTGCCGTCAGGATTTATCACGTCGCAAACTTTTACATTTAATAGCTCCGTAATTTTCAAACCGGTGTTAATCCCAAAGACGAAAAGCAAACAATCCCGCTCGGAATGGGCTTTTAAATATCGCTTCATTGCTGAAATGATCTGTTTATCCCGAATCGCTTCGACAAACTCCAGCTCTGTATCACCTCGATTCGTGTTACATAACCACATTATATCATATGATTAAGTAACATTCAAACAAACCATTTTCCCAAAGGCCGTCCGGATTCCAAACATCATCCAAAATCTCGTCTCAACGGAAATGCCGTTTTCACTCCATCAATCCCATGAATAAAGAAACAGGTTTCAAATGTCCCGTGACCGGGAATTTTTTATAATGAAACAATGTTGTGTTATGGAGGTTTTGTTTTTGGATAAGAGAGGCATCAAAATTTTGGTTCACGCAAGCACCTGGTTTGCCCCCGTGCTTGTCCCGCTGATTGTCTATCTCATCTTTAAAGATCGGGATCTGAAACGTCTGTCGCTGCAAGCCATTGTTTTTCACGCCGTATTCTGGCTGCTGATTTCCGTCTCTTTTGTGTTATCATTTGTTTTGATCGGAATTCCATTTCTCGTTATTTTTTCCATCATGGGACTCTATTATCCGATTAAGGGAATGGTATACGCTTGGAAGGAGAAGTACTTTGAGTATCCGGTGGCCAGATGGTTCATTCACTGAACAACAAATCCCCCTTTTTCCAAAGGGGGATTTTTTTATAAAAACAATTTCCATAAAAAAACCTGCCACCTCAAGCTGTGGCAGGTTTGATCCGGGATCAACCAATGGATCCTTCCATCTCGTAACGGATTAACCGGTTCATTTCCACCGCATATTCCATAGGCAATTCTTTGGTAAAAGGTTCAATGAAGCCCATGATGATCATTTGCGTGGCTTCGTCTTCGGTCAGTCCGCGGCTCATCAGGTAGAACAATTGCTCTTCGCTCACTTTGGATACGGTTGCCTCGTGTTCCAACACCACATCATCATTTTTGATTTCGTTGTAAGGAATCGTATCCGAAGTCGATTCATTATCCAAAATCAACGTATCACATTTCACATTAGCTTTGGATCCGGTTGCATTTTTTCCAAAGCTGGACAATCCGCGGTAGGTGACTTTTCCGCCTTGTTTGCTGATGGATTTGGAAACAATCGTGGAGGTGCAGTTTGGAGCCAGTGCCACGACTTTTGCCCCGGCATCCTGATGTTGCCCTTTCCCTGCTACGGCAATGGACAACACATCCGCTTTGGCTCCTTCCCCTTTCATGATGACAGCCGGATATTTCATCGTCAGTTTACTTCCGATGTTTCCGTCAACCCATTCCATGTGTGCCCCTTTATGAGCAACAGCCCGTTTGGTAACCAGGTTGTAAACATTGGGAGACCAGTTTTGAATGGTTGTGTAACGGCAGCGGGCGTTGTCTTTCACAATGATTTCCACCACCGCACTGTGCAATGAATCCGTGCTGTAAATTGGAGCCGTGCATCCTTCGACATAATGGACAAAGGCATCTTCATCGACAATGATGAGTGTCCGTTCAAATTGTCCCATGTTTTGCGAATTGATCCGGAAGTATGCCTGAAGCGGAACTTCACAACGCACTCCTTTGGGAACATAAATAAAGCTTCCGCCGCTCCACACGGCACTGTTCAATGCGGCAAATTTATTGTCCGAAGGCGGAACCACCGTTCCGAAATACTCTTTTAACAGCTCCGGATACTCGCGGACGGCTGTGTCGGTGTCGCAAAAGATCACGCCTTGCTCTTCGAGCTCTTTTTGCATGTTGTGATAAACCACTTCCGATTCGTACTGTGCAGAAACCCCGGCCAGGAATTTCTGTTCAGCTTCCGGAATTCCCAGTTTATCAAACGTTTGTTTAATTTCATCCGGTACTTCGTCCCAAGATCTTCCTTGGCGTTCAGACGGTTTTACATAATAAGTGATATCATCGAAATCGAGATCGTCCAGTTTTCCGGGCAAAAGAGAAAACCATTGGCTGTTTTCGGCATTGGGCAACGGCATTTTGTAAAACTGCTCCAATGCTTTCAAGCGAAACTCGAGCATCCAGTCCGGTTCGCCTTTCATGCGGGAAATCTCTTCCACCACTTCCCGGCTCAACCCTTTTTTCGAACGGAAAACCGAGACATCCTTATCGTGAAAACCGTACTTGTAATCCGACAGATCCGGCAATTGGTTGTTTGTCGTCACGGTTTTCTCCTCCTTATGATTTAGATTCGCGATATTCATTCATCCCTTTTTCAAGTGCTTTCCATGCCAATGTCGCACATTTGATGCGTGCCGGAAATTTTGCAACGCCGGTCAGCGCTTCAATATCTTCCAGCGGGAATTTATCCAGATCGACTTCTTCTCCTTGCATCATCCGGGAAAACAGATCAACCAGTTCGAGCGATTCTTCCACGGTCAATCCTTTGACCGCTTCCGTCATCATGGAAGCGGAGGCCAGGCTGATGGAACAACCTTCCCCCAAAAACTTCGCGTCTTGGACCCGGCCATCTTCAATCCGCATCTGCAAAGAGATTTTGTCACCACAAGTCGGGTTGTTCAAATCGATGGTTATCGCTCCGTTTTCGATTCTGCCTCGATTCTTCGGTTTTTGATAGTGTTCCAAAATCACGCGACGATAGAGATCATCCAAAGACATGGCCAAAATACTCCTTCGTTTTGATTAAGCCTTCCGCCAACCGGTCGATGTCCGATTCATCATTGTACAAATAAAAGCTGGCTCTTGCCGTTGCCGGTACTTTCAACCAGCGCATCAGCGGCTGGCAACAGTGATGCCCCGCCCTGACGGCAATCCCTTCCGCATCCAAGACGGTTGCGACATCATGAGGATGCACTTCGCCCAAATTAAAAGTAACCAACCCGATCCGCCCTTCTTTGGGGCCGTAAATGGTGATTCCGTCAATCTGTTGCAACTTATCATAAGCATAAGCAGCCAGTTTGCGATCGTGCTCTTCAATCCGGTCCATGCCGATGGATTCCAGATAATCAATGGCTGCACCAAGACCGACCGCTCCGGCAATAATGGGAGTTCCCCCTTCAAATTTCCAGGGCAGCTCTTTCCACGTCGACTCATAATCTCCCACTTGATCAATCATTTCTCCGCCATATTCAATGGGTTCCATTTCATTCAGCAAATGCTCCCGGCCGTACAAAACGCCGATTCCGGTCGGGCCGCACATCTTGTGTCCGGAGAAAGCGAAGAAATCCACGTCCAAATCCTTGACATCCACTTTGATGTGGGGAATACTTTGCGCGCCATCCACCACGATATATCCGCCTTTTTGATGGATGTACTCCGCAATTTCTTTGATGGGATGGATCGTTCCCAGCACATTGGACACATGCTGGATGGCAATGATTTTCGTTTTGTCGGTCACGGCTTGGCGTACCAAATCCATCGTCAGGGAACCATCTTCTTTGAGCGGAAAATATTTCAACCGCGCTCCGGTCCATTTGGCCACTTGCTGCCACGGAATCAAATTGCTGTGGTGCTCAGACGGAGTGATCAAAATCTCGTCCTCCGGCTTCAGCATGGAAGTGGCAAAACTTCTTGCGACCAGATTCAGCGATGTGGTGGTTCCCCTTGTGAAAACAATCTCTTTGGTTGAATCCGCATTGATGAAACGGCGTACCTTTTCACGAGCTCCTTCATAGGCATCCGTCGCTCTGGAGCCCAATGTATGGACACCGCGATGCACATTGGAGTTGTCCTTTTTATAATAGGCTTCCACCGCTTCGATCACTTGAAACGGTTTTTGCGATGTTGCTGCACTGTCCAAATAAACCAACGGGTGGCCGTTTACTTCCTGATCCAATATGGGAAAGTCTTTGCGGAATTCATTCATGATTTGATTTTCCTTTCAATCAGCCGATGAATCTGTTCACGCAATAATTCTGACGGAATATCCGAAATGATTGCATCCAGGAAACCGTGGATAATCAGTTTCTCTGCTTCCTTTTTGGGAATTCCACGCGACATGAGGTAATACATTTGCAGGGGATCCACTTTCCCCACGCTTGCCGCGTGTCCGGCGACGACGTCGTTTTCATCGATCAACAAAATGGGATTGGCGTCCCCGCGCGCTTCCGGATGAAGCATCAATACTTTTCCGGATTGTTGCCCATCCGATTTGCTGGCACCTTTTTCGATTTTGGTGATACTGTTCAAAATGCTCGATGCCTTATCCGTCATGACGGAACGGGCATTGATATAGCTGGTGGTGTACCGGTTCCAATGATAAATCGATGACGTCACATTGGCTCGCATCTCACCCGTTCCGAGCACAACCGCCTTCACATCGGCCCGGCTGCCTTCTCCTTTGAGATGGGAAGTATTGTCGGAGACAACCTTTCCGTCACTCAAATCGGCGATAATCCATTCCAAATGACCGTCCCGGTCGACAAGGGAGCGTCGGTAAACCACATTCACCGCAGAAGCGCCCAGATTGCTGATGGTGGTCACACGGACTTTTGCCTGTGCCCCGACAAACGCCTCGATGACGCTGTTGTTCATGGCCCCCGGTTCATCCGGATCCGACACAAAGTTGGCCACAAAATCAACACGGCTTCCTTCTTCGGCAACGATCAGAATGTGAGGCAAAAGTGCAGCTCCTTCACCTGACAACCAGAATAATCCGTTCAACGGAATTTGTACATCCACATTCTTTGGTACAAACAAGAACACCCCGCCGCTGTAAAGCGCAGCATGAATGGCGGTCAGGCGATGTTCGTCTTTCTTCACTCCGTCCGTCATGAAGTATTTTTTGATCAACGGCTCATATTCTTTGGCGGCCGTGCCCAGGTCAGTGAAGACCACGCCTTTTTCACTCAATTCTGCAGACAGTTGCTTGAAAATGACACTGGCGTTTTTTTGCACCACCACACTGGGCTGTTCGCCAAACACAAATTCTTTGACGCCTTCCGGGAGTTCATCCAAAGATTGGACGGGAGCCTCTTCCCGGAACGGTTCGAACCCGGTGAAATTCCAACGGCTGATGTTGGTTTGTTGTACTTTGGGCAGTGGAAGTTGGGCAGCTTTTTTGAGTGCATCCAAACGACTTTGAAGCATCCAGGCCGGTTCCTGATTCTTTTGGGATACTTCCGTTACAACATTTTCATCAAAAAGCAATCGGGTATCTGTACTCATCCAAAATCACCAACCTTACGCCTTTTGACCAACGGTTTCGTCTTCAATGCCCAACTCTTCTTTCACCCAGTCGTAACCTTCGGCTTCCAAACGTTCAGCCAGTTCCGGCCCTCCTGATTTCACAATCCTTCCTTGCATAAACACGTGGACATGGTCCGGTTTGATGTAATTCAACAAGCGTTGATAGTGGGTGATCACGATCACGCCCATTTCCGGGCTCAGCATCGAGTTAACCCCTTTGGAAACGACTTTCAACGCATCAATATCCAATCCGGAGTCCACCTCATCCAAGATGGCAATGCGGGGTTTCAACATCATCATTTGCAAAATTTCGTTCCGTTTTTTCTCCCCGCCGGAGAAACCTTCGTTCAGGTAACGGGTGGCAAACTTCTCATCCATTTCAAGGATTTCCATTTTCTTATCCATTTCACGGATGAACTTCATCAACGAAATTTCGTTGCCTTCCCCTTTTTTGGCGTTGATGGCGCTGCGCATGAAATCGGAATTGGTCACGCCGCTTACTTCAGCCGGATATTGCATCGCCAGGAACAATCCGGCACGCGCTCTTTCATCCACTTCCATTTCCAAAACATCTTCCCCGTCGAGCGTGACACTCCCTTGGGTGACCTCGTAACGCGGATGACCCATCAAAGCGGAAGCCAGGGTGCTCTTACCAGTCCCGTTCGGACCCATGATCGCATGAACTTCTCCGCCATTGACCTCCAAATTGACGCCTTTGAGGATTTCTTTCCCATCCACGGATGCATGCAAATCCTTTATTATCAATTTTGGTGCTGTCGACATAGTCTCATCCTCCATCATGTCTTTTGCCCTTGTTTATCTCCTGAACCGCAACGGGTTGTCATCAACCGGAGATATTCCCTCAACACCGTCCGTTTGGACAGCGTGAAAAGAAAAACCAATCGGACAATCACCCTAAATTAAAGTGATTATCACCTGATTCTCATTTCATTTTACTTCACGATATGGGGTATATCAAGTGAAGATTGGAAATCGTGCGGTTTCAGTCCTCCTCTTTTAATGTGAAGTTATTGGTATTTTTTCTTCATGGGCTCAAAACTACTCATAAATATAACATTTCATCGCCGCACATGAAACTTCATTCTTTGGAATCCGGCAAACGGATGCAAACCTTTTCAATATCATCGCTTTTTCCCGTGAATGCCCCGGAAATCTTTAATTTTCCCTTGCTTTTCAGCCCGTTTTCAGGCAAAATATCTTTAGGAGGTTTTTTTCGGAATTCATCGAAATATTTTGCCTCGGGAGATCGTTTCTGCCATCATCAGGTTGATCATCTTTTTTTATTTCCGCACCTTTTTGAATAAGCGCGTTGGTAGGAGGAGTTTTTATGGAAAAAAGCACTTACAGGGTTTCGAAAGAACCATCTTGTATGCCCCCATCTCTTAGCTCTCCGATCGGAATTTACACCAAACCCGCCACAGACACACAATACAAAACAAAAAAGCAGCGATCTTTTTTATTTGGCAACGTGATCATTTCCGAAGAGCCGTCAAACTTCAGCATACCCCTGAAAAAAAAAGATCAAGAACGGTATTTGAACAGCTTTCTTAAAAAAAAATTGCTGCAGCTTTGGAAAAAACATCGCCACATCCTCTCCGTTTCACACCCGTCTGAAGAAAAAACAAACCAGGAAAGAAAACAGATCTACGAAGAATTAAAAATGCTCTTGATCCAATCCTATGAGGAAGATTTCAACATCCCTTTAATTCCGTTTACTTTGTTCGGCTGGTTGCAGTACGTCAAACTCACCGCGCAAATCACGGGCAAAGCCAAAGATGCAAAGCAATGGGATGAAATGGCGCTGTTTTTCCAACAATGTCACAAAAACGATTTGTTGACAGATCTCTTCGAACAAAGGCCTTCAAACAAGTCTCTTGATCAATAAGACTGTTTGACTATGTGTAATGATAAACAAATGAACAAGGCTTCATTTATTCATCTTTGTATGATTCCATTTATAAGCAACCTGAATCAGGATGAGATATAAAACAGCAAAACACCGCCGGAAAAGGCGGTGTTTTTTGTTGGTAAAACTTTTCAGGAACCTTGCAGTTTGTTCATCATCATATATTCTTCTTTAAAATAGTTAATCACTTGTTCCATGATCACTTTTCTCGTCAAAATGCCAACCAGCTTCCCTTTCAAATCAATGATCGGGATATAGGGCCGGTTGACCAGCACTTCGAAAGCAAACGAAAAAATGGAATTGGCCAAAATGCCTGAATGATTTTTATTCATCGCTTCATGAACCGTATATCCTTTCAATTGCGAAAAATCAATTTCATTGCCTTGGCTGATCTTTAACATAAAGTCCAGAATGTCGGTTTTGCTGATGATCCCCTCGACTTGTTCTTGATCATTCACCACAGGCACCGAATTGGTCCCCTTCCGGGTCAGCACCAATAAAGCACGCTCCAGTGACCAGTCCGTGTGGACAACAACAACTTTTTCCTTCGGAATAATGTAAGGAGTAATCTCGCGTGAAAATAAATAATTGTTTTGATCCCGTTTCTGCATAAGCAAAAACTCCCTTACTCTTGGTAATCCCTCCGGCCATTACCACAGAGTGATAAAGATAAGCCCGAATTGACGTCAAAATCTTTTCTCTTTTTTTGTAATGATAACAGTTCCCCAACCATGTTATCTTGTTCCCGAAACCGCTGTCAACGTTCTTATCACTCTTTTATCCATTCCTTAACTTTATTTTATAACAACGCCGGTGAACCTTGAAATATTACGGCCATTAAAAAACAATCCGGCAATTTGCCGGATTGTCAACATTAGTGGGAGAGGTTTTGCCCCTGAATCTGGGAGAGGTTTTGTTGGACCAACGTGGCAGCTTGTGACATGGCCATTCCCCCTCCGAAGGCACTGCTCACGCATGCCGCTTCCAGCACCTCTTGTGCGCTTGCTCCCTGATCACAGGCTCCCTTTGTGTGATAAACAATGCAGTATTCATCATTGGTATAAACGCCGAGTGCCAGCGCGATCAAATGTTTCTCCTTCTTTGACAGGGCACCGTCTTGAAAGCAAGCTTCCGTAAACGCGTTGTACGTTTCCACCACATGCGGAAGTTGCTCTTGGAGTTGGCCGATTCCTTTTTTATAATCCGTCAGGGATTGTTTGACAAAGTTTTCTTGCATCATTCATCTCTCCTTCCATGACTAGTTTTCCTGTACAAAAGAAAAATATACAAATATTCAAATCTATATCTGTAATTACAGTTATTATCTTTACATTAATAAATATATTATTTTAAAATAGAGTAAGATCTTGAACCAATATTGAGAAAGCTTTTTTATAACAGAAAGGAAATGAAAATGGATCAGCAAAAATTACAATTGATCGGCATCATCTTACGCATGGTCAAAGAAATTTATGGAAAAACGATTCATTTGGAAAAGATCTTTCAAGCCAGCAGCGTACATATTTTAGCCCGCGACTTCGATCCGTTTAATGAAATGATTAAGATATTGGAGCTTCCGGATGAAGCCCACACATTATTTTTGGAACTGGTTCAATTGTATTTGGATGACCAAATGACATTGAATGAACTTTTGCTGGAATTTGAAAACCAAACCGGCAAAACCAAAGAAGAAGCTCATGCTTAATCCCATGGACTCCCGCATGAGGAGTCCATGGGTTGTCCATGGGTGTCCTTTCCCCGTTTCTTTTCATTTGATTTCCCCCTGGATCACCGCTCTTTCCCCCGCCATCCGTCTTGGATCCCCGTTCCGCCGTTTTGGAGTTTCATGCTTAAATTATTATCTATAAACTTCACCAACAAAAAATGCGATAATAGTAAAAGTTTATATCATAACAGAAAGGGTTAACCTGTATGAGTACCTGGTTTCTCATCTCACTGGCCAGTGCCGTTACTTTCGGGTTGTCCGGATTTTTGATGAAAGTCAGTTCCGCCCAAAGCGGGGATGATGACTTTTTGTTATGGGGATTATACTTGACCGGCTCTCTCGGATTCGTCTGGTGGGCTGTCAAAACCGGCGATATCCAATTCACATGGCTCAACCTCGCGGCCGGAACTTTGGTGGGAATCGGTTCGGCTTTTGGGAACTTGTTATTTATGAAATCCCTTTCAATCGGCCCTGCAAGCCTTACCTCTCCCCTGGCCAATGCGAACATCATTTTGACCATGGCCATGTCCATGCTCGTTTACGGCGAGAGCATCACGGTGACCGAAGCGACCGGTGCATTTTTGTTAGTTTCAGCCATCATGCTGTTACCGGTGGACCCCAATGAAAACTTACGGATTCAAAACAGGCGCTGGTATCTGCTTATTTTCCTGGCCATGTTGCTGTTCTTTTTCAGAAACGGCGGATTAAAGATTACGGAAGAAATGAATCTTTCCAACACATCCATTTTGTTGATCAGCTATTTATTCGGATGGATTTGGTTCACATGGCAAATTCTCCGCAAGGCGCCGCCGGCCGGGTTTCGCCAAAAGAGCCGCCGCACGGGAATGGTCTGGGGATTGGGAGCGGGATTTTTTTCATTTGCCGGGATGCAACTCTATGCCATCGCTCTGGATCACGGCCCTGCGTCCATCATTGCCCCGATCTTTTCCACAAACAGCCTGGTGGTTGCGCTTCTTTCCATCCTTGTTTTTCGTGAACGCTTATCCCTGATGCAATCCGTGTCTTTAATCCTGTTGTTTGCCGGACTGATTCTGATCCGCATTTGAATCGGAAAAAATTCTCCGGAGGCCCTTCGGTTTTTTTCGAACTTTTGTTATTATTAATCCTTACTCTATGCAAGCAAGGAGTTTTGTCTGATGATCGAAATGTTGGCATTTCAAATCCTTCTGTTGATTTTATGTGGTGTCATTCATTTGGTTTGTCTCTTTCTTTTGGATACCCGGTTTCGGGTAAAAGCGTTTAAAACCATGAAAATCATGCTGTATGTATCGCTCGCCGTAACCGTTCTCCATGTGATCTTTGTTCCCACTTTCGACGCCAAAATGATGTCCGTGTTTTCGCAATCTTTATGGATCATGATGATGTATGAACCTTTGGTGTTTCCATCCCCCCGGTATCAGCACCGGGTGTGGCCCGTCAGTGAACAGTTTGGAAAAAAAGTCATGTATCCCAATCTGGTCATTTTTTTCATCACCTTTTTGTACGCTTTGAAAGCCGGCTACATTTTCGCTGAATAACCGGATTCGCGAGGTGAATCTTTTTCGCATCCGGCCGTCACTTCCGGAACCGAAATCCTAAACCGCCCGCAACTTTCCGTCTCACACCGCGGTTTTAAACCGACATCCTTACGCAAAGGAGATCCAGATCGATGAAAGCACCCGATTTTTCACTTCCCGATTTAAACGGAAACATCCATCAACTGAGCGATTACCAGGGACGGATTGTCTGGCTTGAGTTTTGGACGACCTGGTGTGCCGCTTGCCAGGAGTCCCTGGCCAAAAAAGAAATTTTTTACCGGTCTTTAAAAACGAACCAGGTCGCCTTTCTTACGATCCATGTCTCCGGGCGCGAACCCGATCCCGACCGGGTATACCAATTTGTCCAAGAAGCCGGTTTTCATTTTCCGGTGCTACGCGACCATGGAACCCGAACCTACGACGCTTACCGGCTTTCCTCGGTTCCCACCGATGTCCTGATCACACCAAATGGCGAAATTCACGGCATCTATGACGAAACCGTCCCCTTCACCACGGTCATTCAAGAACTGGGAGCCCTCCTCTCCCGTGAATCTTTTTAATAAAAGGCGCCGGTTTTTCACCGGCGCCTTTTCCATCCGACATGAAACTCCCTTTTTCAAATGTTGTTTATACCGGCATCATGCGCCGAAGACTTTTTCTTAAATTTTCCCGGTAGGGCGGCCGGATCACGCCGTACTCGGTGATGATCGCGGTGACATACTCCGCGGGCGTCACATCAAAAGCGGGATTATAGACGTTGATCCCTTCGGGAGCAATCGGCTTGCCCCAGCTGCTCACGATCTCCTCCGGCGCTCTCTCTTCGATCGGGATCCCGTCACCCGTTTCCGTCTCCAAGTCAATCGATGAAGAAGGAGCCGCCACATAAAAAGGGATTTGGTGCGCCCTGGCCAGGACAGCCAAGCTGTAAGTGCCGATTTTGTTGGCAACATCCCCGTTGGCCGCGACCCGGTCCGTTCCGACAATGACCGCCTGAATCTCTCCTTGTTTCATCACGGCCCCCGCCATGTTGTCGCAAATCAGTGTGACGTCAATCCCTGCCTGCATCAGCTCATATGCGGTCAGCCGCGCTCCCTGCAACACCGGCCGCGTCTCGTCGGCATACACTTTGAGGTTCCATCCCTTCTCGCGGGCGAGATACAGCGGAGCCAGGGCGGTTCCGTACGCACCGGTGGCCAGCCCTCCGGCATTGCAGTGAGTGAGGATGCCCATTCCGTCGTGCAAAAAAGGAAGCAGATGCTCCCCGATTTTCCGGCACACCCTCACATCCTCTTCATGAATGGCTGTCGCTTCTTCCCACACCGCCTGCTTCAAGACGGATACCGGACTTCCTTTGAATGATTCCACCTTGGCTTTTACCCGGTTTAAGGCCCATGACAAATTCACCGCGGTCGGTCTGGCCGAACTCAAATATTCAACCACCCGTTCCAGTTCGGAAAAGAAAGTTTCTTCCCGCCCGGTGACGTGGCGCACGCCCATATACAAACCGTAAACAGCGGCGATACCGATGGCCGGCGCCCCCCGCACAGCCAATGTGACAATCGCATCCCAAACTTCTTCCGGAGTAAAAAGGTGCAAATAAACGGTTTCACGGGGAAGCCTTCGCTGATCCAGCAAAACCAGGTGGTCGTCTTCCCAAAAAACCGATTGCGGATGGGGAATTGTGTAATCTTGCTTCATTTCACCGTCAGCCCTTCCCCGGCTTCCCGGGCCAGCCGGATCAGATCAGCCGCTTGATTTACGGTTTGGCGCTTTAAGACCAGTAGCCGCCCGATTTTTAAAGCCTTGGTTTCTGCCTCGGCGCGGACGGCCGGATCTTCGATCGATTCCAAATCCGCCACGGGAGCCAAACCGATCACGCGCCGCATCATTTTGCAACCGGCAAAGCCCGCCGCGTCCTGAAGCACCTGGTGCAACACGTCATCCAGATACCCCGGTACGGACCACATTTCATCTTTGACATGCTCTTTCCAAAGCGCCCGAAAGGTTTGTTCAAAACCGATCCAAATCTTTTCGGCGGTTTCCAGCAACCAGCTTTGGTAGGTTTCCCTCTGCTTCAGATCCCCGGTGTGCGCTTCATGGGAAACAAAGGAAAGGAAAAGATTGGCGATCACAGCCCCCACGTCAAAGCCGATGGGACCGTAGTAAGCAAATTCCGGATCAATCACTTTGGTGCTGTCTTTTTTCACCATGACGGAACCGGTGTGAAGATCCCCGTGCAGCAAAGCTTGTGCCCGGGTCATAAAGCGTTCTTTCAAATGGGCAATTTCTTTTTTCAGGCGGTCATCGTTCCAGATCGATTCCACCGTTTCCCGGATCAAAGGGTTGAATGAATTGGTTTCGGCATCATAATAAGGATCGGTAAACACCAAATCCTCCGTGATCTTGCACATTTCCGGATTGATGAAGCGGCGGACCTTCTCCTTTTTCTCCCCGGCATCCAGGTAATATTCCGAAGTGAAAAAGAGCGTGTGAGCCAGATATTCCGCCAAATCCTTCGCTAACCGGGGGTATTCCTCTCCCGCGATCAACCCTTTTCGCAAAATGATGTGATCAGACAAGTCTTCCATCACGGTCAAAGCCAATTGATCATCGTAGAAATAAACGGCAGGCACCAAATCCGGCACCCGACGGGCCGCCAGTTTCAAGGCTTCCGCTTCGATGCGGGACCGATCCAGCGTCAACGGCCATGACTCCCCGACCACCCTTGCATACGGTAGCGCCTGTTTGAAGATGAGGCTCCGTCCAGTTGAATGGTCGGCAATGCGAAAGACCAAATTGAGATTTCCATCGCCGATTTCCCTGCAGTCAAGTTCTGCATCGGGGGCAAACCATTCTTTTTTCGAGCGGGCATATTGCACTGCATCTTCTTCCGTGAAATGTTTATAATTTTCAAACATTGGTTGTTTCCTCCTTCCTCCGGGAAGTCCCGCACAAAGGGCGGGACACCGGTCAAGCCGTGAACTCCGGATCTTGATAAGGATGAGCCACCCATCCGGACGGATCGATAAACAGACGCACGGCCACCACTTTCCGGTTCTTCATCAACGTGAAAAAGTGAGGGGTGTTTTCCGGCACGGAGATCACATCTCCGGGGGAAAGCTCCACATCAAAATACCCGGTTCCATCTTTTCCTTTAATCGTGAAAATTCCGTTCCCCGAGACGATGGCCCGCACTTCGTCTTCCGAATGGGTATGCACATTTTCAAACTTCTTCAAGAGCTCTTCCAAATTTTCTGTTGCTTCGGACAGCGCCACCACATCCCATTGGACATAGCCGTTTCGCTTGGCGAGCGATTGGATTTCCTCTTGATAGGCCTTGAGAATCTCCTCTTGCTCTTCCTCATTCAACACAAACTTCTCCCGCAGATGCTGCGGAAGTTTCTCTGTCGGCCATTGTTCAAACAACACGCCTTGTTCTTTGAGAAAGGAACGGACTTCTTGCTCTGATTCCAACCGTTTTCCCGAATTTCTGATGTAAATTTGCGCCATGTGAAAAACCCCTTTCCGTCGGTCTATGAATTTAAAAGCTGAAGCTTTACCTGATACTCAAACAAGAATTCAAAAGCTTCCAAATGGCGTTTGGCAGCAAATACACTGTCACCCCATGCATAGATCCCATGATTTCGGATCAGAACCGCAGGAACCTGCGGATCGATCACCTCGCGAACCGCTTGGGCCAAGTCAGGAATCGAGGCGTGATTGGGAACAACCGGCAGCCGGATCACGGCTCCCTCCTCCCAGATGTTCAGCGCCTTGATGATTTCATGCCCGGAAAAAGAGACGTACCCCGAATCCCCGCACTGCTCTGAAATGAGATTATTATGAACAGTATGAATATGGAAGATCGCGCGGCTTTCTTTTATTTTTTGATAAATCGCCGTGTGGACCAAAGTCTCGGCCGAAGGTTTGAGACAAGTCGGAAACGCCGGTTTTCCCTCTTTGTTCACCAGCAAAAAATCCTCCGGGGTATGAACGGTCTTATCTTTTCCGCTGGCCGTGATGGCGATCAAGTCCGGCTCCCCTTCTTGAACGTCCACCCGGACAGAAAGATTTCCGCTGGTGGCCGGAAACCATCCCCGACCGGCAAAAAGCTCTTTGACCTTTCGCAATTCGTGAAAAGCCTCTTCCACCTTTTCCATTTCCACCCGGATCCGTTCAGGATGTTCCAGTCGCGTCAAATTGCTTGCACCTCCCATCGCCCCGATCATGGCTCAAGATTTCAATCACATCATAAAAAGTGTCAAAAGGCTGGTGATTCAGCCCCTGCTTACGGCATTGTTCCAGCAAAAAGTCCCGGGCAATCGTAAAATCAGCCAGTTTGGCAGCGGCCAAATCAGTAATGCTGTCCCCGATCACAATCCGTTCATACTCCTTTTCATCATAAGAGCGGATTACACTGGTTTTGCACATGCCGCAATCCCCGTCACAATGCTCGTCACAGGGATGCGGCCAGACAATGCGAATCGTCTCCCCGCTGAAATCACTACCGTTGCAATAAATGTTCCCAGCAGGAATCGCGAAGCGGGATAAAACCGGGTACACGAAGAAGTCGATCCCTCCGCTGGTGATCAACAACCGGATATCATTCGACCGGCAATACCGGATAAAGTCTTCAAACCCGGGGCGGATTTCCGCCTGATCAATGGCATAACGCACAATCTCTTCTTTTCTTGCCGTGGGAAGAAGCGAAAACATTAGCCCCACACCTTGCCGGACACTGATACGCCGGGCGAGGATATCGTCTTTCAGCGTTTCCCAGCCTGGCGGGTTAAAATGCTTGAAAATATTGACAATATTATCCTGATTGGTGATCGTTCCGTCAAAATCACAGAAAATCACCCGCTTTAATGAAGACGTCATGTGATACTCCCCCATTTATCCAAAGCCAGCTTTAATTCCGGAGACTCCTGGGCCGCTTCTTCCAACGGACGCCCTTTTACCGCAGCACCGATCGCTTCGACAAATGCTTTTCCCCCTGCCGTTGAACCTTGCGGATGGCCGTGAATGCCTCCGCCCGCATTGACGATGAGATCCATTCCAAAATCCCGCACCATGGCCGGCACCAGCCCCGGATGAATGCCTGCCGACGGAGCCGGAAGGGATGGCCGGTGAACGGTGGAAGAATGACGCAAGTTTTCAGCCACTTTGAGCGCGTCCTCTTTCGGCATGGCCACCGAACCGTAAGGTGAAGGATACAACACCATGTCCGCACCTGCCCATCGCAAAAGTTTTCCCAACAGCAGCGGTGAACTCAAACCGTAATCAGAAGAGGAACAAACCGCACCGGCAAAAGCCGGATGAGCCATGACCGGCACATCGATATCGGGATCCTCTGCCAACCGGTGGAGAATATCCAGCCCGTAAGGAACCGCGTTTAAGAGAAAACAGTCCGCCCCTTGTTCCGCCAAACGTTTGGCTTTATCGGTCAGTTGTGTCACCGGGCCGGTCAGGTTGACCGCATACCAAGTTTTTTGCCCGGTCCGTTCTTCCTTCTCCCGGTTGATCCTTTTGAAAATGCGGATTCTTTCTTCGGCGGGTGCATAATCTTCTCGGAAGAAAATCTCGTCATCTTTGACCAGATCCACCCCGCCATCCACTTGTTGTTGATAAGCTTCCTCCAACTCATCCAATGTCATGCCGATGCATTGTTTAAAAATGCTCATCAACAGCGGACGGCCGGATACATCCAATTTTCGGCGGATGCCTTCGATTCCGAACCTGGGGCCGGGAAACCCGTCCAAAAACGAATCCGGTGCTTCAATATCCATACATTTGATTTTTCCATCCAAGGACAACTTGCCGAACACCGTGGTCAGAAGAGCGGGAAAGTCCGGTGTCAGATTGCGGACCGGATAACCGATTTTGCAAAGGGCTCGCGGTTCTCCGTCCTTTCCCGGCGCCAGCCCGGTCACTTCAATCACTTCACCGAGATGGGCCGCCATCTGTTTTTTCCGGGTCTCCGGCAATTCCGTCCATGTTCCCGCCGTCAAACCGACAGCAATGCTTTTGGCTTTTTTGTGGAAATCATGCTCCCCGTGAATCAGATAGGTCGCAATGATATACTCCCGATCAGTTGCCACTTGCCATCACCATCCTTCAATCAATGATGCTTTACCATACAGCGGTAACCGCCCGCTTATGCCAGGTAATAAAAAAATCCCTTTCTGCAGATGCAAAAAGGGATAAACCAATCTATCATTATCACCTTCTCTCATCTGTCAGAACCGCTCAGCGTCCTGCAGGAATTGGCACCTTTCTGCTTCATGCAGATGGTTGCCGAGGATTCATCGGGCCTGTCCCTCCACCTCTCTGGATAAGAGAATCGATCCGTCTATTCAGTTTTCATTAGTTTCTTTAATTTAGCATATAATTTTTAAGGAATCAATAATTTTGACTTAAATTTTTCATTTCATTTTTGAATAAAAAAACAAGCGCCGGAATGCTCACACTCCGGCGCTTTTCTTTGCGTCACAAATTATTTAAAGCCTCTTGAACCGGTTGATCCCCTGTGACCAAATCAAACGAACGGCGATAAGTATTTTCATGTTCCAATGCTTCCACCACGACTCTCGCCACATCCGCTCTCGGAATGGAAGCCGGTTTTTCAATATGTTCAAGGAGCAAGACCGTGCCTTTGGCCGGATCATTTGTCAAAGCTCCGGGGCGAATGATGGTGTAATTGAGGGAACTGTTGCGCAATCGTTCATCGGCCCTTTTTTTGGCAACCAAATAATGGCGGATGGAATCCGGCCCTTTTTCCGGATGATCCGCCCCGATGGAACTGATCATCACAAAGCGACGGACTTGATACTGTTCTGCGGCCTCAATCGCCTTAAAGGCACCGTCCAGGTCCACCAAAATGGTTTTATCCGGACCAGTGTGACCGCCTGAACCAGCTGAGAATATGACCGCGTCCATACCCTTTGCCCAATGGGAAAAATCTTTTTCCAAATCGCCGATGACCACCTCATCCGCTCCCAGTCTTTCAATGACCGGCACTTGTTCTTCTTTGCGAACCATGGCCCGAAGGTGATGAGGCGTTTCTTTCAACAGCGATACCAATTTCCTGCCGATTTTTCCATTGGCGCCAAGGAGCAAAATGTTCATGTTACCAGACTCCCTTTGATTGAATGTTTCTGTTGTCACAATATGAACCTTTCCACCCGAACTCCCCCCGTCAAACCTCTTTATGGATAATTTCGCATTTCCCCTTGTTCCTGATTCATTCTTTTTTTATAATGGATTCAGAACACTTGTTCGATATCTTATGTGGGGGAGTCGTTATGCAATATCAGCCTGAAAAACTTTTGGATCTTGCGCGCTTTTTGCTTCCCAATGATCCAACCCTGGCCGAAGAAGTCGATTTTTGCATAAAAAATCCCAAAGAATATTTATTAACCACGTTGATGATGGATTCCGTTCCACTTAGTAATCTTCCCTGGTTTGCACTGATTCACTCTTTGAAACAGCGAAATTTGATCTTTACTTTTGACGAATCCCTCATTTCCGCCTGGTTCAGCACCAAACACGACAAAAAAACCAAACGGTTTGCATGGGTGATCCGTGACGGCAAATGGAACGAATGCCATTTCGCTTCTTCAGACCCGGTCAGCCATCCTTATGTCCGGTTTTTCTTTCAATTAGCCAATCATTATTTGGAACCTCTTCAATATGTTTTATGCTCTTTGACACCCACGCTTCATCCTTACACCTTAACCATTTTGCCCATGCAGACGGCCAAACATTGTCAGGAACTGGCTTTTGAATCCGGATACGGAACCCTGTGGATTGAAAAGGATTTGCCCTTTCAACCGGAACCGCATTATGGACTGTTGATTCCTGCATTTATCCATCTACTGGAAAAAGAAAACCCTTTTTGGGTCTCATGATGTAAGGAAAGCCCCGCAGACATAGTCTGCGGGGCTTTTTCAAGTGTTCCCTGAAAACCAAAGAGTGTGAGACATGACTCTTTGAAACGTTTTTGCTCGAAATGAGCTCCTTAGAAAGGAGGTGATCCATCCCCACCTTCCGGTAGGGATACCTTGTTACGACTTCACCCCAATCATCTGCC
>NZ_JAECVT010000005.1:0-132854 GCF_016055175.1 Thermoactinomyces sp. CICC 10735
CTGAGCCAGGATCAAACTCTCCAAAAAAGTTTGATGTGAACTCTCAAGAATTAACGAGTCATGTCTTCACTCTTCAGTTTTCAAGGAACACTTCATTTCGCTTTATGTTTGCCGCTCTCTCGCGGCGACAAATACGATATTATCACCTTCACCGACATAAGTCAACACTTTTTTTAAAAATAAAATCGAAAAAAATGGCGGGGACCTCAAAATCCCCGCGACCAAGCGGCCAACTCAATCCATTTCATATCTTTTCCCATTGATTTCAAAACTGGAAGAGATCCGGGCATTTAATGAATTGGAAACCGAGCAATACTTCTCAACGGAAAGCTGTACAGCCCGACGGACTTTTTCTTCGGGAAGATCCCCTTTTAACACATAATGCATGTGCACTTTGGTGAAGCGGCGGGGATGATCTTCTGCCCGTTCCCCTTCCACCTCCATTGCGAATCCTTCCACATTCAAACGCATCTTCCGCAGAATATCGACAATATCAATCGCGGAACAGGTTCCTACTGCCGACAAAACCATTTCTGTCGGTCGGGGGCCTTTGTTTTCCCCGCCGACTTCCGGTGCGGCATCCATTGTCACCGTATGTCCGGACGGCGTTTCCGTTTCAAACCGCATCTTTCCTTGCCATGTCACATTCACTTTCATTTCTATTCCTCCTAGGATATTCCATATATAATCAAGGCCGCCTCAACAACAGCCGCTAAAAACAGCAGCACCACAATGGCCGTAAGATTGGGCACCAGCCGGCTTCGAATCCTTTTCCATTCAGCAATGCTGGCCTGCATCCGTTCGCTTGAAAAGACCGATAAAACCCGCCTCAACACGGCCATTCCCAAATGAATCCCCAAACCGGCAGCCATAAACAATGCCGGCAATTCCATGATACCATGGGGCAAGATCGACTGGACAAAGATGGCCCAGGGATTTTGTCCCGAATCATGGGATGCGACGTAAAGGGTGGTTCCCAACAGCATTCCGTTCATCAGCATGGCCGAAAAGGGATAGATTCCGAAAAACAAAGCGCCCAATAAAATGATCATCATCGTGGCAAACAAGTTATTCAGAAAGATCGAGACAAATGCATTCAAAAACGTCGGCTGACTTTGGATGGATTGCACCACTTTTTCAATTTCCTCAAACACCCCGGCTTGTTTCAGAAAGGTTGTCAACGAATCCCCTTGGAAGTAACCGGTCACGGCACTGGTGACAAACACGACAGCCATCATCGTAAAATATCTTCTTTCTTCGCGAATGGCGGACCACCACTTTTTCATATTTCCACTCCTTTTTATGGACAAACAATCATAACCCTCGTCCTCACGCATACATTTAGGATAGATGTTGATTCGGGGGAGGGACCGACACAATGAATTTTTTTCTTGTGCTTTCAGGCAAACGTCTGAAACGGAGTATTCTTATCCTTCTTGTTCTATTCTTTGCAGCCGGGATCTTTTATGCGGAAAACAAAAACATTCAGGTCTTTGTACCGCTGGATCCGGGCCCGTCTGCGATTTACAGCGTTGACACAGATAAAAAACAAATCGCCTTAACCTTTGATATCAGCTGGGGGGAAGAACGCACCGGCCCCATTTTGGACGTTTTGGAACAAAAAGGGCTGAAAAAAGCGACGTTCTTCTTATCTTCTCCGTGGGCAGAAAGCCATCCCGACCTGGTCAAACGGATTGTGAACATGGGGTATGAAATCGGAAGCCACGGTCACCGGCATGATAACTACAGCCAATACAACGAAGAACAAATTCGCACTCAAATTTTAAAAGCAGACCAGATTTTGCAAAAAGCCACAGGCAAAAAACCGAATCTGATCCGTTTTCCGAACGGGGACTTTGACAAAAGGGTCCTCAAGATTGCCGACAGTCTCGGTTATAAAACCATCCAATGGGACACCGATTCCCGCGACTGGATGAATCCCGGGAAAGATGAAATTGTCAAACGTGTTTTAACCAAAGCCCATCCCGGAGACATCGTTTTGTTGCACGCCAGCGATTCTTGTCGCCAAACCCACGAAGCTTTGCCGGAAATCATTGACGGGTTGCGATCGAAAGGATATGAATTTGTCACGGTGTCTGAATTGATCTCCGGCTCCGAGGTGGATACCCAATCCGTTGAATAACGTTGCACCTACATAAGCATAGCATAAGATCAGCGTTTTCCCCATGAAAAAAGAGTCGATTCCGTTCGCTTGAACGGCAACCGACTCCTTTATTTTTTCTTTTTCTGTTTATGGGTGTTTTTTGCACCGGCCTTCGTGCTCTTGGCAAACTTCCCCTTCTTCCCCCTTTCAGCGGGCGAAGGTTGCACCCACCGGTGCAGCTGCAAAATTTGCCATGCATTGCAAACCAGAAGGACCAACACCGTGTGCATTATGATCAGAAGCGGGACTTCCCCTTCCTTGGGATTGATGGAAGGAATCGCTTCAATCGTTGTTGCGGCGATGACAAAAAAAAGCGTGGGTATGTATGCGCTTTGATTCGTCCACTTTTGTTTCAGGCCGGCAATCAGGATGGCCGACAAAACAATGACCGTGGGAACGAGCAAGTGGAGCCAGAATTCTTCTCCCTGATATTTCGCGAAATTCAAGTACAGCAAATTTCCGGTCAGAATCAGGATCAATAAAAGCATCACCGTGTCATAAACTGTCTTTTTTCTTAACAATCCCTTGGCCAACCAATTAAACACCAGATAGGCAAAGAAGCCGAGTTCCGCAACGGCCGCCAGGGTCAAGCCAAGCAAAAGCTGACTGGTCAAGGAACCGAACAACACTTCACCCGCCGCCTGTTCAAAAAGAAAACCCAAAATAATTGCCGTAACACATCCGAGGATCAGTGTCGAGAAAAACCAATAAATCAATTTCCTTAAAGTCATAACGGTCTCTCCTGTTTTGTTTTCTTAACCGATTGTACCAAAATTGATTCTGATTTGACAGTCAGGCATAAAGCCTCCGGCAAACTCGCATATTAAAAAAGAGTAAGCTCGCGAAACGGAGGAACAAAGAAGATGCAGAAGATAAAATGGATCGTAGCAATCATCCTTCCTGTGTTGACGGTCGTATCATGCAGTTCCAATCAGTCCCAGCCATCCGAGCCGGATTATCAAAAAATCAAGGAAATCACGCTGGACGTATTGCATACGGGAGAAGGAAAAAAAGTGCTGGAGGATCTGATGCAGGAGCCTGAATTCAAACAAAAAATCATGATGAAATCGCAAGAAATGGAAAAGGCTCTGGCCCAATCCCTTACCGATGCCAAAATGAAAAAAGAGTGGGAAACCATTTTGCAAAAGCCGGAAGTGGCCAACAATTTGTTTCAGGTCACGGAAGAACAAAACAAAAAGCTGATGAAAACCTTGTTGAAAGACCCGGAATATCAAAAAATGCTGATCGAGATCTTCAAAGATCCGCAAATGTCCAATCAAATCCTGCAAATCCTGAAAAGCCAGCAATACCGGGAAGAAACCAAAAAAATCATGGAAGAACTGATCCAAGTGCCGAGCATCCAGAAAAAGCTCGGTGAACAAGCCCAAAGCAAAAAACAAGACAGTCAAGAAGGCGGCGGTGAAGACGAAGGCGAACAAGGTGGCGGCGGCAATCAGGAAGGCGGACAGTCCCAACAATAATGAAGAGGCGGTGAAAACCGCCTCCCGTTATCCGGCAACCGGTGCCTTTTCCAACAATTTTTCAGCCAAATCCCCGTACCTTTTGCCATTGGGGTGATCGGCATCATAGATCGCCGGGGCAAAATCCGGATCATCCATGTCTTTATACTCCGGAGCCCCGAGCGGAATCTGGGCCAACAGATCCACTTTTAACTCTTCGGCCAACTTCTTGCCTCCGCCGTGGCCGAAGACGTATTCCCGCTCCCCGTATTTATTTTGGTACCAGGACATGTTCTCGACGACACCGAGAAGCTCATGTTTGGTCGTATTCAGTGCCATGGCGCCTGCCCGTGCAGCAACAAACGCCGCCGTTGCGTGGGGAGTCGTCACGAGGATTTCTTTGCTTTGCGGGATCATTTGGTGAATGTCCAGCGCCACGTCCCCCGTTCCCGGAGGCAAATCGATCAACAAATAATCAAGGTCTCCCCAGTAAACTTCACTGAAGAAGTTTCTCAGCATTTTCCCCAACATGGGTCCGCGCCAAACCACCGGCGAATTGTCTTGAACAAAAAATCCCATGGACATGACTTTCACGCCGAAACGTTCCACAGGCAAAATCATCTCACCAATCACCACGGGACGCGTTTCGATGCCCATCATGTCCGGAACGCTGAATCCGTATATATCGGCATCAATAATGCCCACTTTTTTCCCTTTCCGGGCCAATGCCACGGCCAGATTCACGGTCACGGTCGATTTTCCGACACCGCCTTTTCCGCTGGACACGGCGATAAACTGCGTGTTGGAGGAAGGATCCAACAACGGGGGAACCTGGCTCTGGCGGTCTTTCTGTCCTTCCTGGCGCAAACTTGCCGCCAGTTTTTGCCGTTCTTCATCTGTCATCGATCCGAAGCACACATTCACCTTTTCGGCTCCCAGCTGATAAATGGCCTTCTCCACATCTTCCTGGATTTTAAATTTTAAAGGGCAACCCTGAATGGTCAAAATTACATCCAGCGAAACTTCTTTCCCTTTTATCCGGATATTTCGAATCATGTCCAATTCGACAAGACTTCGGTTAATTTCAGGATCTTTCACATTTTTTAATGCTTCTAATATTTTTTCCTGGGTTAGCATGGCTGACACCTCAATCGAAAGCGATTTCTTGTCCATTATAACACACTACTGATCAACGATTGGAGGTGGTTCTTTTCCTGTGTAATATTGGAGAATCCCCAGATAAATGGATGCCGCCACTTTTTTTTGGTACTCCGGCTGCGACAAAAGTTCGGCTTCCGCGGGGTTGGACAAAAACCCAACCTCCACCAAAGCCGTCGGAACCGGGGAATGATTCAAAATATACACATCCCCTTTTTGTTTCGCCAAACGCTTGGTGTTGCCCAGCTGTTTCACCAATTCAGACTGGATAAAAACCGCCAGCCTTTTGTTTTCTTCTTTCGCCGGATGATAGAACGTTTGGGCTCCTGACCATCTGGGCGAAGGAATGGCATTCAAATGGATGCTGATCAAAGCATCCGCTTTTTTCTCTTTGACCAAATGAATCCGGCGCATGAGATCCTCTGCTTTCCGGGAACGGAGCCTGCCTGTGTCCGGGGAAGCCAGATCCCGGTCACTCTCCCGGGTCAGATAAACCAAGGCCCCTGCTTCTTGCAAATAATCCCGCAAATAAAAAACCATTTGCAATGTGATGTCTTTTTCGATGAGCCCGGACTCGCTGACCGCTCCTCCGTCCGCTCCCCCGTGCCCGGCATCCAATACAATGACTTTTCCGTTTAATGGCATGGACCATGTGGATACAATAAGATTTTTCGACATGAAAAACAAAGCCGGCAACAGGAGCAAAAGCAAAACGATTCCCGCCCACACCCAATGTCCTTTCAACCATTTTTCCATCCATTTCGCCTCACTTGATTAAACCTGTCTATCTTCATGTATATGGGCGAAACGGACAGTTATGTACAAACCATCGCTCACTCACTCCAGCCTTGCTGGAACCAGATGCGGCTCAATTCTTCCAGCAAAATCATCACCGATTGCACATTCCATTCATCCAACCACCGGAAGATGGAAAATTCCTTCACCAGTTGATCCGTCAATTGGCGGCATATTTTTTCGCGGTTGGTGATAAAAACATCCACCGGGTCGTTTTGGGTGACGATCAGGCAAAGCGATTCGGACAGAGAAATCGTTTTCTGCTCCGGTTGGTTGTTTTGGGGAGTACGGGAAGCAGCATCAACCGGTTGGGAAAACGTCACTTTTCGCCTCCCCGCCTTTTTCCGCTCGATCATCCCGGCCGCATATGATTCAAAAACCATGCGGTACACCAATTCCAACAACATAATTTTGCGCAACTCGGGCCAATAATGGGTAAACGGGTCTACAAAATCTTCCTTGATTTTTTTCAATTGGGACCAGGGAAACTGATTCAATGCTTTTAACCGAATTTGTTCTTCTCTTTTAATCTGCCATTCATCCCAGTAAAAAATTTGTGCCACCGGTGGTTTGCTCCTTTGTCCAAACTCTCTTTTTCTTCATTCTTGACAAAGAAACGTAAGAAAAAACAAGAACCGGGAAAGAACAGCAGATTGCCTCCGGAAAGAAAAGCGGATCCAACCTCTGTGGATTCCGGGCAAACCATCCTGGCTCAGCCGAAAGTGACATCCAAAATCATCATCACAACAAAACCGACCATCAAGCTCATGGAGGCCAGGTCTTTATTCCCTCTTTCCTGCGAGCTTGGAATCACTTCTTCCGCCACCACAAAGATCATCGCGCCCGCCGCAAAACCTAAGGCATAGGGCAACAGCGACCCGATGAACGTGACAAAAAATGCGCCGATGACGGCGGCAACGGGTTCAACCATTCCCGAGAACTGTCCGTAGAAAAAACTCTTTCTGCGGGACATTCCTTCTCCCCTGAGCGGCATGGAAACCGCAATTCCTTCGGGGAAATTTTGGATTCCAATCCCGACGGCAAGTGTCACGGCGGCTGCCAGAGAAGCTTCCGTTCCCCCGCCTGCGATGGAGCCGAAAGCAACCCCCACCGCCAGTCCCTCGGGAATGTTGTGCAACGTGATGGCAAGCACCAACAAGGTGCTTTTTTTCACTTCCTTTGAAAAATAACCTTCCGCTTGGCCGAGGGGCGCGTTTGGGTGGAGATGGGGCAATATTTTATCGATGGCCCCCCAAAAAAACCCGCCGGCCATAAAACCGGTTGCCGCCGGGAACCAATCGGCAATCGCATGGCCCCGGGACATTTCAATGGCCGGGGACAACAGCGACCAATAACTGGCGGCAATCATCACGCCTCCTGCAAACCCCAACATGCTGTCCATCAACTTTTCGTTGAACGTCTTGGTAAAAAAAACCAGAGAAGCTCCCAATGCGGTCATGAACCAGGTGAACAACGTGGCAATCAAAGCCTGCATCACCGGATGAAGAGCATAAAACGCGTCAAACATGGCGAAAAGCAAACTCCTTTATGCGTTTTACTTAATAAATCCCCGGTTGTTGGCGGAATACGGAATCACCGGTTTTGACTTTGAGATGAAAAAGCCGTATGTGGGCATCAGCACAAAAGAAATGCTGGAAGATTTGAATAAAAAGTACCCTTTTTCAGATCCCGTCGATGTGTTAATCGAGAAAAAGAACAGGGTTTACACACGTTTTTCCTGTAATGAAAAAGTTTTTGCACATCCTTCAGGAAAACAAGGTTCCATTGGCCCTGGTTTCGGGGTCTTCACCGGACATCATTGAGGAGATCTTGTCGGTGACCCGGTTGTCCACTTTCTTCGATGCGGTGGTTTCTTCGGAAAATGTCAAGAAAGGCAAGCCGGAACCGGATGTGTTTTTGGAAGCCGCCAGACAGCTCGCCATCCGCCCGGAACAATGTTTGGTGGTGGAGGATTCCCCATACGGGGTTGAGGCCGCCAAACGGGCCGGAATGTATTGTGTGGCGATTCCTTATCTGGCGGAAGAGCCTTTGCCTGACGGTTTCCAAAAAGCCGATTACCTTGTCAAAGAGGGAATGCGCTGTTTTTCGGCTGAAAAAACTTTTGCGTGGTTGAGACAAATCGCCATTCTTCATGAGAAATCAAAGGGAACTCCTTTGGAGCAAGGAAGTTCTTTTAATACGTTCCCCTGATTTCCATCTTTCCGAAGCCATCAGTAAGGATCCGCTTCATGGCTTTTCTGCACGGCTTCTTTGGTTGCCTGGTTGGCGGAAAGCGTCCCTTGGCCAAATTTGGTGCGTCCGGCTTCACGTCCCGGCAGCGTGATTTTTTCCCTTTCTTGCTTTGCCAACTCTTTCATTTTCTTTTCAATTCCTTTCTTCACACGACGTCCGTAATCTTCGTCCGCCTTTGTAAAGTGTTCAATCATTGCATCCTGAATCCGCTTGTCACAAACCGCAAGCGCATCCGACAAGTTTTTGATCAATTCGTCACGCTCCCAGTCTTCAAAACTCCGGTATGTCTGTCCCGCTTGTCCGTAATCGTTTGTACGCTCAATCGGTGCACTCATTGCGGCTGCATTGTACATCGGCTGATGCGGAACGCTTCCTTCTCTGGCGGCTTCTTCCAGCCCCCCCAGCAAAGAAGGTTCGTAATTGATATGCGGATTTCCACCGGATTCACGGGGGTCACGGCGATCCATTTGACCCCGGTGCTGATTGGTTCGGATCGGAACCCTCGGGGCATTCACCGGTAATTGTAAATAGTTGGCCCCGATGCGGTAACGCTGGGTGTCCGAATAAGAGAACGTGCGTCCTTGCAACATTTTATCGTCGGAAAAATCCATTCCGTCCACCAGCACTCCGGTTCCGAACGCCGCCTGTTCAATCTCTGCATGAAAGTCCACCGGGTTTCGGTTTAGCACAAGCCGGCCGACTGGCAGCCACGGGAACTGATCCTCCGGCCAAAGCTTTGTGACATCCAGTGGATCAAAATCAAGTTCGGGATGGTACCCGTCCTCCATGATTTGGACAAACAACTCCCATTCGGGATAATCTCCCCGCTCGATGGCTTCATACAGATCTTGTGTCGCATGTTCCACGTTTTTCGCCTGGATTATTTCCGCCTCTTCCTGCGTCAGGTTTCGGATTCCTTGTTTTGGTTCCCAGTGATACTTCACCAGAACCGCTTTTCCTTTGTCATTGACCCATTTGTACGTATTTACCCCGGAACCTTGCATGTGCCGGTATGTTGCGGGAATCCCCCATGGGGAAAAGAGAAACGTAATCATGTGAATGGATTCCGGTGAACGGGCAACAAAATCAAACATCCGTTGAGGATTTGGCACATTGGAAACAGGATCCGGTTTAAAAGCGTGAATCATGTCCGGAAATTTCATGGGATCACGGATAAAGAAAATTTTAAGATTGTTCCCGACCAAGTCCCAGTTCCCATCCTCCGTATACATTTTCACTGCAAATCCGCGTGGGTCCCTGGCTGTTTCCGGTGATCCTTTTGCACCGGCCACGGTGGAAAAACGAACCAATACGGGGGTTCTTTTTCCCGCTCCGGAAAACACTTTGGCACGGGTATACTTTTCAACCGGTTCATCCCCTACTTTCCCGTAGGTTTCAAAATATCCAAATGCTCCGGTGCCACGTGCATGCACCACCCGTTCCGGAACTTCTTCCCGGTCAAAGTGAGAGATCTTTTCGATGAAATGATAATTTTCAAGGGTTGCCGGTCCCCGGTTTCCAATCGTTTTAATGTTTTGATTGTCAAAAACCGGATGCCCTTGGCGGGTGGTCAGTATTCCGCGAACGATTTTATGATTCATATCATCTTTCCCAGACAAATCAAGCTCCTCCTTTGAAAATGGATTCACCCCTATTTTCAATCCAAACCGAATTTTTATTCGCTTTCATCCATGCTGCGGCCATTGTCGTAAAAACCGGAAAAGGAATGGAAAACACGGCGGCTGCCACCGCCTTGGCCATCGAGAAGTACCATCCTGTTGCCATCATCAACCAAGGAACCGATCCATTCACATGGAAACCGATGGACCAGATGGCCTCGGAAGGCAGTGCCGGGGAAGTCAAGAGCGCGGAAAAGATCCGTTATTATGAAGACGATCCGAAATTGCTGAAAGCGGCTCTGTCCGTCAAAGACAAATACAAAAACGGCAAAGTGGTGGAAGGCACCATCGGTTCGGCCGACCTTTGGAACAATGAGGTGAACCGGATCCAATAGTATCATGAAAAATACGGAACCTCCGTCGAGGAAATGGAAAGCGCCTCCGCCGCGCAAATTGCCGATGCCTATGGGGTTCCGTTCTTGGGTATGTCCAACAATAAGACAAACGCGGGAAAATACCACCTTGATACCGCTGAAACCTTGTGTATCATGTGGTAAACGAATATATTTCCACGCTGAAAAACAAATAATCCCGTTGTGAAAGAGGCGTATGGATGGTTATTTCACCCACAGGCCTCTTTCTCTTAAGTGTCCATCACCGACTTCCCTCCGTTTCCCCATATATCGCAAAAGGAGAATCAATGATGAACAAACCCCGGATTTACCAAATGAGTTTTTCAAAAATTGATCCCCTGTATGTAAAAAAAAAGCGGAGAAAAAAAGGACAAACCAAAGAAGAAGTCGATGAAATCATCCGTTGGTTGACAGGATAACGCCAAGAAGAATTAGAGGCGCACTTGGAAAAACAAACTGACCTTGAGACCTTCTTTTTGGAAGCTCCTCAATTGAATCCTTTGCGGTTCTTGATCAAAGGGGTGATCTGCGGTGTCCGGGTGAAAGACATCGAAGAACCAACAATGCAGGAAATTCGCTACTTGGATAAACTGATCGATGAGTTGGCCCGTGGAAAATCAATGGAGACCATTTTGCGCACATGAAAAACGAAGAAGCACTGATTCCAAAAAGGAGCAGTGTTTCTTCGTTTTGGTTTGAATGTAAAAAACCCTTTCCCGGACAATTCGGGAAAGGGCCTTGTAAACGTTGAGATATAAAGCTTAACGTTTGGAGAATTGGGGTGCACGGCGAGCGCCTTTGAGACCGTATTTTTTACGCTCTTTCATCCGTGGGTCACGTGTCAGGAAACCGGCTTTTTTCAAAGCTGGACGAAGTTCCGGATCAACTTTCAACAAAGCCCGTGCAATTCCGTGACGAATGGCTCCGGCTTGTCCTGTGAAGCCGCCGCCATGAACATTGACCAGAACATCATAACGATCTTGTGTATCCGTCAGCACCAACGGTTGGCGAACAATGGCTTTCAAGGTTTCCAAACCAAAATAATCATCAATGCTGCGGCCGTTGATCACGATTCGTCCATCTCCGGCAACGAGGCGAACTCGAGCGACCGATTCCTTACGGCGACCGGTTCCGTAAAATTGAACTTGTGCCAAATCGGTTACCTCCTTTTATTATCCACGCAGTTCCCACTCAACCGGCTGTTGTGCCTGATGAGGATGCTCGGAACCTGCATATACTTTTAATTTTTTGAGTTGCTTGCGACCAAGGCTTCCTTTTGGAAGCATTCCTTTGACTGCCAATTCGATCATACGTTCCGGATGTTTGTCACGCATTTCGTGTGCCGGAGTCGCTTTCAATCCGCCCGGATAACGGGAATGGCGGTAATAGATCTTTTTGTTCCATTTTTTACCGGTCAATTCAATTTGACTTGCATTGATCACAATCACGAAATCCCCGGTATCGACATGCGGGGTAAACTCAGGCTTATGTTTTCCGCGAAGCAATGCCGCAACTTCCGATGCCAAACGACCCAAGGTTTTGCCTTTGGCATCAACCACATACCACTTCCGTTCCACTTCATTGGGTTTCGCCATATAGGTGGTACGCATCCGTATTCCCTCCTCTATCAACAAACGGTAAACCGTTAATCATTTTCAAGTTTTAGAAGCATTTATCAGTGACTGATTTTGCGCCGAACATAACTCCACCGGGGCATGGAGTGGAAAATACCAAGCGTTATAATATCGCAAATGAGGTGCGATGTCAAGAAGGAGACGCGGTGGGATCGGAATTTTTCCAAGGTGTATAGCCGACTTTGACCAGGACCAGTCCTTCCGGCGGAAACGTGGGTCCCGCTTTTTGCCGGTCTTTTGCCAGAATGATTCCGGGAACCGCCTCCGGCCGGATTCTCCCTTTCCCGACTTCCACCAGCGTCCCTGCGATAATCCGCACCATATTATAAAGAAAACCGTTGCCGGTCACTTCGATGGCCAATCCGCCCGGCTCCTTTTCCAAGCGGCATTGGTAAATCGTGCGGACCTTATCTTCGATCTCGGTTTTGGCGGAACAAAAAGAGGTGAAATCATGGGTGCCCACCAGATGATCCGCCGCATCCTGCATTTTCCCCACATCCAACGAAACCGGGACATGAGTGCGAAACCGGCGCTCAAACAAATCGGGGATCGGCCTCAAATCCAACCGGTAGCGGTATGTTTTCCACTTTGCGCTTTTTCGGGCATGAAAGTCCATGGGGACTTCTTCCGCCGAAAGGGCCAATACATCCCGCGGCAAGGTACGCCTTAAGATATAAGGATATTTTTCAACCGGGATCGGACTGGAAGTCATAAAATGACAAACTTGGTGAAGGGCGTGAACCCCCGCATCGGTCCTGCCGGAACCATGAACCGAAACCGCCTCACCGGTCATCTTCCGCAATGCTTCTTCCAGTGTCCCTTGAATCGTTCTTTGTCCAGGTTGGCTTTGAAAACCGGAAAAATCCGTTCCGTCGTAAGCGATGACCAGTTTAATCTTTTTCAATCCGGGCTTTGCACCTCCCTATTGGCGAAAAATCCACACAATGCCCCCCAACAGGATCAAAACGGCAACCAGCCACCCATCCCTCCAGGTGAGCTGAAGCCGGCGCCATTTCGTTCTCCCTTCCGCTCCCCGGTAACATCTGGCTTCCATGGCCAGTGCCAGATCTTCCGCTCTCCGAAAAGAAGACACAAATAACGGGATGAGGATCGGAAAATATTTTTTCAACCGTTTCAGCAGATTCCCCTCTCCAAAATCCACTCCGCGCGCCATTTGCGCCTTGCGGATTTTCTCCGTTTCCTCCCACAGCGTCGGGATGAACCGGAGTGCGATGGACATCATCAAAGCCAATTCATGTGCGGGAACCCTGACTTTTTTAAACGGAGACAAAATCTTTTCAATCCCGTCCGTCAAGTCCATCGGAGACGTCGTAAACGTGAGCAGCGAAGCAATGGCGACAAGCAAGGAAAGCCGGCTGGCAATGATCCCGGCTTGGCGGATGCCCTCTTCATAAACGGTGATGAAAGAAAAAGACAAGACCACATCCCCGCCTTTGTTCATCCATAAATGCAAAAAGGAAGACAACAGAATGATCCAAAGGACGGGTTTCAGTGCGCTGAAAAAAAGCTTGTATGAAATCCCGGCCGCACGGACGGCGGCAAGCGTGAACAAAAGGAACACTATGCTCGGCAAAACAGCTTCCAAAAAGAAAACATAAATCATAAAGACAAAAACAAATCCCAGTTTGGCCCGGGGATCCAGCCGGTGAACAAAAGAATCGCCGGGAAAATAGGACCCCACCACAAACCCTTTCATTTTGCATTCACCCCGGAAGCAAACCGTTTTTCCAAAGCTTTTTCAAGCGCATCCAAGGTAAAAATGGATAAAGGAAGCGGCGGATCCAGTTTCCGGTTCATTTTCAGGATCAACTGCGTGACATACGGCAATGCCAAAGAAAGTTCCTGCCACTTTTGCTCCCGGCTGAACACTTCTTCCGGCGTTCCGGACAAGACCAGCTTTCCATCTGCCAGCACAAACACCCGGTCGGCACAGCGCACGACGTGATTCATGTCATGGGTCACCAGGACAATGGTTTTCCCCTGCTGATGCAGCTTTTTAAGCAAAGCAAACAGCTCTTCTTCCCCTTCCGGATCCAATCCGGCCGAGGGCTCGTCCAGAATCAGTATATCCGGTTCCAAGGCCAAGACCCCGGCAATCGCCACCCTCCTCATCTGTCCGCCGCTTAAGTGAAAAGGAGAACGATCGCATAATTCCGGCGCAAGCCCGACCAAGTCCATGGCCCATCGGACCCGGCGACTTCGTTCCGGTTCCTCCACCCCCCGGTTTTTCAAGCCGAAGGCAATATCAGCCGCTACGGTTTCCGCAAATAACTGGTGTTCCGGATATTGAAAAACCAACCCGACATGCCGTCTGAGGGCCGATCCCGATTGGCTCCGGGCGTCCCAAACCAGGTCCCCCACCTGGACGTGTCCCGCACTGGGGCGGATCAGCCCGGCGATACACTGGATCAATGTCGATTTTCCAGAGCCGGTTCCACCGACCACAGCAGCAAAACTCCCTTTCGGAATGCGAAGGCAAACCCGGGACAAAGCTTCTCTCTCAAAAGGAGTATTCGGCAAATATTTCACGCTCAGGTCTTGGATAACAATCTCCATATTTCACTCACCAGATCTTCTTTGCCGGTGATCTCTCCCAGCGGCCAGCCTTTTTTCTGGAGCCGGTGTTTCAACTCCACTTCGAGCGGAACCGCCAAACCCCATTGTTTCAAACAATGTGCCCGGGGATACAATTGCTTCACCGGTTGATCCAACTTGCATTCTCCCTGATGCATGACAATCACTCGATCCGCCTGAAAAGCTTCTTCCGCGGAGTGGGTGATGTGAATAATGGTGGTTCCCCGATCATTTAACGATTGCATCAAATGGAGCAACGTCCTCCGTCCAACCGGATCAAGCATGGACGTGGATTCATCAAAAATGATCACATCCGGTTCCAACACCAGCACTCCGGCAATGGCCAATCTTTGCTTCTGTCCGCCCGAAAGGTGATGGGGCTGGACACGTTCCAACCCCTGAAGTCCGACCGCTTTCACCGCTTGATCGATTTTGTTTTTCATTTCCGCACGCGGAACACCGATATTTTCCAATCCAAAGGCAATATCGTCTTCCACGGATGTCGCAACGATTTGGTTATCCGGGTTTTGAAACACCATCCCGACTTTCCGGCGGATATTCCACAGATCTTCTTCCGACCGGGTATCCATGTCCGCCACCCGGACCCGGCCCTTTACCGGAAGCAACAATCCGTTTGCCAACCGGGCCAGTGTGGACTTGCCAGAGCCGTTACCCCCGACAATGCTCACATATTCCCCGGAACCAATGGAAAGCGAGACATCTTTCAACACCCAAGGGGAATCTGATTCCTGTTCATAACGAAACCATACTCGTTCATACTGAATGATCGGTTCCATTTTTTCTCCTTAAAAGAAAAAAGGGTAAACGTCAGGACCAAGTGCTGGATCCTGCCTCACCCTTTCCAACAAAAAAAGATTATTTTACCAATTCAAGGAAGACCATGGGTGCACCGTCTCCACGGCGAGGTCCTAATTTGAGAATGCGTGTGTAACCACCATTCCGGTCTTCATAACGGGGAGCAATCTCATCAAACAGCTTTTTCACTGCGTTCACTTTTTGATGTGTGACTTCTTCTCCCTCTTTCACCGTGTAAGAACGATCGGTACGCACATAGGCAGCGGCTTGACGACGTGCGTGCAAATCGCCGCGCTTTCCGAGCGTAATCATTTTTTCAACGATCGAGCGCACTTCTTTTGCTTTTGCTTCCGTGGTTTCGATGCGTTCATGAATGATCAGATCGGTAACCAAGTCACGAAGCATTGCTTTGCGTGCGCTGCTGTTTCTGCCAAGTTTTGCGTATGCCATGCTTTTCCCTCCCCCTTCAGAGATTAGTCTTCTTTACGCAAAGACAAACCAAGCTCAGCCAATTTGCTTTGTACTTCTTCCAAAGATTTGCGTCCAAGGTTACGCACTTTCATCATGTCTTCTTCCGTTTTTTGCGTCAGTTCCTGAACCGTATTAATGCCGGCCCGTTTCAGACAGTTATAAGAGCGAACCGAAAGGTCGAGCTCTTCGATTGTCATTTCCATGACTTTTTCTTTCTTGTCTTCCTCTTTTTCAACCATGATTTCCGCGTCTTTTGCTTCTTCGGTCAAGCCGACAAACAACATGAGATGTTCGTTCAGGATTTTCGCACCAAGGCTTACCGCCTCGTCCGGTTTCAAGCTTCCATCGGACCATACTTCCAATGTCAGCTTATCATAGTTGGTGACTTGTCCAACCCGTGTGTTCTCCACTTGGTAGTTAACCCGTTCAATCGGCGTGTAGATCGAATCGACCGGAATCACACCAATCGGTTGATCTTCACGTTTGTTTTTATCAGCAGATACATATCCGCGGCCACGATTCGCCGTCATCCGAATGCGCAAATGAGCATCATCACTCAATGTGGCAATGTGCAAATCCGGGTTTAAAATTTCCACATCGCTGTCCGCGCGAATGTCGCCTGCGGTTACATCTCCAGGGCCTTCCACATCGATCTCCAAGATTTTTTCTTCATCCGAATGAATCTTCAGAGCCAACTGCTTCAAGTTTAAAATAATTTCCGTCGTATCTTCCACAACTCCGGGAATTGTGGAAAACTCATGCAATACCCCATCTATCTGGATGGAATTAACGGCCGCTCCTGGCAATGAAGAGAGCAGGACACGGCGCAGAGAGTTGCCCAGGGTAGTGCCGTATCCGCGTTCAAGAGGTTCCACCACAAATTTTCCATATCGATGATCTTCACTGATCTCCACAGCTTCGATCTTCGGCTTTTCAATTTCAATCATACGGCTCACAAACCCTCCTTCAGAACGTCGCGTTCCGGGCGAAATCCAACCTCATGATTGCACGGATTTGGTATAACAGGATAAAAGAATTAGTCTTATCCAGTATACACCATCTCATGCAAAAATAAACAATGGAACAGATTGGAAGCAAAAATTAAACACGGCGACGTTTCGGCGGACGACATCCATTGTGAGGGATTGGTGTTACGTCTTTGATCAGACTTACTTCCAAACCTGCCGCTTGCAAAGAACGAATCGCTGCTTCACGACCTGCTCCCGGCCCTTTCACCAGAACATCCACAGATTTCATTCCGTTTTCCATCGCTACTTTCGCAGCTTGTTCCGCAGCCATTTGAGCTGCAAAAGGCGTGCTTTTACGGGAACCTTTGAATCCCATCGTACCGGAGCTTGCCCATGCAACGGTGTTTCCGCGCGGATCGGTAATTGTTACGATGGTGTTGTTAAAAGTGGAACGAATGTGAGCCGTACCGGCTTCAATGTTTTTTCTTGCACGGCGTTTGACACGTTGAGTTGTCGTTTTACGTTTAGCCACAATTTTCCCTCCTTGCTATTCTTATTTTTTCTTGTTCGCTACAGTGCGGCGAGGACCTTTGCGTGTGCGTGCATTCGTTTTGGAGCTTTGACCGCGAACAGGCAGCCCGCGACGATGACGAATTCCGCGATAACATCCGATTTCGATCAACCGTTTGATGTTTAATGCCACTTCACGACGAAGATCCCCTTCGATGACCAGGTTTTTGTCAATGAAGCTGCGCAATTTTGCTACTTCATCTTCCGTCAGGTCACGAACCCGGGTATCCGGATTAACACCCGTCTCTTTCAAAATTCTTTTCGATTGGGAACGACCGATTCCGTAGATATAAGTGAGGGCAATTTCTACGCGTTTTTCACGTGGTAAATCGATTCCGGCAATACGCGCCATACTTTACACCTCCCGTCATTAACCTTGTTTTTGCTTATGCTTCGGATTTTCACAAATTACCATGACTGCCCCTTTGCGACGAATCACTTTGCATTTTTCGCAAATGGGCTTCACTGAAGGTCTCACTTTCATTTCAGCACCCTCCTGTCTTAAGCGTCTTTCAGCAACTGCTCACAGGTCTTTACTTGTAACGATAAGTGATCCGTCCACGGGATAGATCATAAGGAGAAAGTTGAACAGTTACTTTGTCTCCCGGCAAAATACGAATAAAGTGCATGCGAATCTTTCCGGAGACATGGGCCAGAACTTCATGACCATTTTCCAACTCTACACGAAACATCGCATTCGGTAAAGGTTCTTTTACAATCCCTTCTACCTCGATCACATCTTCTTTGGCCATCGATTCACACTCCTTTATGCTCTTTCTTGAGCAAATATTGGTTCAGGGCGTATCGTAACTTCGCATTATCCACTCGACGATACTTTTTTAAATCAGCTGCGATCTCCTGATTAATCGTATTCGTCACTTGAATGTGCTTGACATTCTTCTTTTTCGGGCATTCCATCTTTCGCCGGTCCCCGTCCGCCAGAAGAACGAAATACGGTTCTTGACAGCCGACCACGATTGCGAAGTTCCCTGCATCACGTCCGCGCAAAATGCGTACAATCTGTCCGGGACTCGGGAGACAATCCACATCTGTCACGTCCATCACCCTTCACCTGGATTACGCTTTGGTCAGAATCTCATAGCCGTCATCTGTGATCGCGATGGTATGCTCAAAGTGCGCGCAGAGAGAACCATCCACCGTTACGACCGTCCAATTGTCAGAAAGTGTTTTGACAAACCGTTTCCCATAGTTGACCATCGGCTCGACCGCAATGGTCATTCCGGATTTCAAACGGGGGCCTTTTCCGGAAATCCCGTAATTCGGGATGCTCGGACCTTCATGTAAGTTCCGGCCCACACCATGCCCGACATACTCCCGTACGATGGAAAAACCGGCTTCTTCAGCAACGGTCTGGATGGCATGCGAAATATCACCCACTCTGGCCCCGGCTTTGGCCTGCTCCAGTCCTTTATATAAAGATTCTTCCGTAACCTTCAGCAATCTTTCCGCTTCCGGACTGATCTTTCCAACCGGATAAGTCCAAGCCGAATCTCCGTGATATCCTTCATAACATGCACCGATATCCAGAGAGATAATATCTCCTTCTTTTAATTCGCGGTTTCCAGGAATCCCGTGTACCAACTCATCGTTGACGGATGTGCAGATACTGCCTGGAAAGCCATTATACCCCTTAAAGGAAGGCGTCGCACCATATCCGCTAATCACTTTTTCCGCCAGCCGGTCAAGCTCTTTGGTGGTAATCCCGGGCTGAATGGCCTTTTTTAACTCCTGATGAGTCAAATATACGATCTTTCCGGCTTCTCTCATGCGTTCGAGTTCATTGGCCGATTTGATGATAATCATGACTTCGCCCCTCGAATCACGGACATAATCTCTTTGGTTACATCTTCGATCGGCTGCTTCCCATCGACACGATGAAGTTTGCCAGTTGATTCATAATAACGCAGTAACTTTTGGATCTGCTCCATGTTGATTTTGAGACGTTCTTTCACTGTCTCAATTTTGTCATCATCCCGCTGGTAAAGTTCTCCGTTGCAGCGGTCACAAACTCCATCCACTTTTGGCGGAGCAAAAACGACATGATAAGTCGCGCCACACTCGCGGCAAATGCGTCGACCCGTCAGACGTTTCAGGAGTTCCTCCTCATCAACATCAATATAAATCACATAATCGATGGGACGATTCAACTCTTTCGTCAATTCATCCAGTGCTTCAGCTTGCGGAACCGTTCTGGGAAAGCCATCCAACATAAATCCGTTTGCACAATCATCTTTGCCCAAACGTTCACGCACAATACCGATCGTCACCTCATCAGGGACCAATTTTCCCTGATCCAGGTAAGTTTTTGCCTCCAGGCCAAGCGGCGTTTCCTCTTTCACTGCCTGGCGGAACATATCTCCGGTCGAAATATGCGGGATCTTCAACTCATCAATAATGTGCGCTGCTTGCGTCCCTTTCCCGGCCCCGGGTAAGCCCATGAGTACAATATTCATCAATATCCCTCCCGGTTCAACTGTCTACGGGTTTGGTCCGCACTTACAGAGAAAAATGGATTTGCATGCCCATATCATAGCCCCGGAAATCAATCCGGGGGATGGACAATGCTCATTTATGCATAAACCCTTTATAATGGCGTCTGATCAACTGACTTTCGATCGTTTTCATCGTTTCAAGTGCCACACCGACCACGATGAGAAGCGAGGTTCCACCAATCTGAACGGTACTGGGCAGACCCGAAAAGTTGATGAAAAAGATCGGCAAAATGGATACGGCTGCCAAAAACACAGAACCTGTCAAGGTTAAGCGATTCATCACCTTGGTCAGGTAGGTCGAAGTGTTTTTTCCAGGCCGGATCCCCGGAATAAAGCCGCCATTTTTCTTCATCTGATCAGCCAATTGAATCGGATTGATTTGCACGAAAGTGTAAAAATAAGAGAATCCGATGATCAGGATGACGTACAGAACCATTCCCAAACCAAATTGGGTGTAGGTGAAATTGGCCTGAATCCAATCAGCAACCGGATGTCCTTGCCAGAAGCTGGCGATCGTCACCGGGAACATGAGCAAAGCCAGTGCAAAGATCACCGGAATCACGCCGGCTGCATTGATTTTCATCGGAATGTGCGTCGACTGACCGCCGTACATTTTACGGCCAACCACCCGTTTGGTGTACTGTACCGGAATTCTGCGGACACCTTGTTGAATGTAAATGACCCCGATCACAACCAGGATCACGACCAGCAAAATTCCAACGGCTTTCAAAATTCCAAGGAACAGTTGGTCTTCCTGAACAAACAATGTGTTGTAAATCGCACCCACATGAGACGGGATGGCAGCCACAATTCCGGCAAAAATCAAAATGGAAATTCCATTTCCGATTCCTTTTTCCGTGATTTGTTCGCCCATCCACATCAAAAATGCGGTACCCGCTGTCAGTGTGAGAGAAATCAAAGCATAGGACCAAACGCTTTGGTCTTCAATAAAGCCGGTAATATAACGGTTGAAACCAATGGACAATCCGATGGATTGAATCAATCCCAACACAATCGTAAAGTAGCGGGTAAACTGTGCCAATTTACGGCGACCCACTTCACCTTCCTTCGCCCATCGTGCAAAGGCCGGAATGACATCCATCGTCAAAAGTTGCACAATGATCGAAGCAGTGATGTAGGGCATAATCCCCATCGCAAAAATGGAGAAGTTCGTGAAAGCTCCCCCGGAAAACGCATTGATGAGACCAAAAACACCTTGTGCTTGATCCATCAACATTTGGAGAGCCTCGGCGTTAGTGTTCGGAACCGGAATAAAACTTCCGATCCGAAATATCACTAACATCATCAAAGTATATAAAATACGCCGACGAAGATCTTCCACCTTAAAGATATTGCCCAGGTTCCGAATCATTAGATTACCTCCGTCGCTCCACCAGCGGCGTTAATTTTCTCCTGCGCTGAAGCAGAGAATTTGTGAGCTTTTACAGTCAGCTTTTTCTCCAGTTCGCCATTGCCAAGAACTTTCAATCCGCTTTTCAGGTTTTTAACAACGCCTTCTTTAACCAAGAGTTCCGGTGTCACAACGGTTCCTTCTTCAAAACGGTTCAACGTGTCCAAGTTGACGATCGCGTATTCCACACGATTCGGGTTTGTAAAACCGCGTTTCGGCAAGCGGCGGTAAATCGGCATTTGACCCCCTTCAAAACCAGGGCGTACACCGCCACCAGAACGTGCATTTTGTCCTTTTTGACCACGTCCCGAAGTTTTTCCCTGACCCGCTGCAATACCACGTCCAAGGCGTTTTTTCGCTTTACGAGCGCCGGTAGCTGGCTTTAATTCATGCAATTTCATCCCTCGCACCTCCTCTTCAGCATGTCATCCCAAAATCACTCATTGATTTCTTTGACTTCTACCAGGTGTTGCACCTTGTTCAACATCCCGCGAATCGCCGGATTGTCTTGATGCGTAACGGTTTGTTCACGTTTTTTCAAACCCAGCGTACGCAAGGTTACGCGTTGGCTTTCCGGGCGGCCGATCATGCTGCGCTTGAGGGTAATCGCCAGTTTTTTAGCCATGGTCATCCCCTCCTTATCCCAACAGTTCCTCTACGCTTTTACCGCGCAGTTTTGCTACGTCTTCCGGACGTTTCAAGTTTTCAAGTCCATTCAGTGTAGCGCGTACCATATTGATCGGGTTGTTTGAACCTGTCGATTTTGTCAGAATGTCACCAACACCCGCAGCATTCAACACGTCACGCACAGGACCTCCGGCAATAACTCCGGTACCTTTCGATGCCGGCTTCAAAAGAACTTTCCCGGCACCAAAACGGCCGATCATTTCGTGCGGAATCGTGCTTCCCAAAAGGGGCACACGAATCATATTCTTTTTCGCATTCTCAATTCCTTTGCGAATCGCTTCCGGTACTTCAGCCGCTTTTCCGATCCCTGCGCCAACTTTGCCTTTGCCGTCGCCGACAACGACAAGAGCGCTGAAACTGAAGCGACGTCCGCCTTTTACAACTTTTGCCACACGGTTAATGCTAACCACTTTTTCGATAAACTCTGATTGCGCAGCATCTCTTTTGCGCGGCTTTTCTTGTTTGCTCAAAAGTCCAGACCTCCTTCCCGTGCTCCTTCAGCCAAAGCTTTCACACGACCATGATAGATGTATCCACCGCGATCAAAAACCACTTTATTGAATCCTTTGTCCGCAGCTCGTTTCGCAATCAATTTGCCGACTTCGCGTGCCGCATCCACTGTTCCGCCATTGACACCTTTTTCTTTGATTTCTTTATCCAAGGTCGAAGCAGCTGCCAATGTGTGTCCGGCCATGTCATCAATCAATTGAGCGTAAATGTTTTTGGAAGAACGGAAAACATTCAAACGAGGACGCTCAGCGGTACCAAACACTTTGTTGCGAACACGCAAATGGCGTTTTTTCCGTCTCTCGTTACGACTTACTTTACGAATCACGGTCTAGTTCACTCCCTTCTTGATCATGCTACGGTTTACTTCCCGGTTTTCCCTTCCTTACGACGAATCACTTCATCGCTGTACTTGATTCCTTTGCCTTTGTAAGGCTCAGGCACACGGACTTTCCGGATGTTGGCGGCCATTTCACCAACAACTTGTTTGTCGATCCCTTTGACTACGACTTGTGTTTGGGAAGGGACGTCAATCTCGATTCCATCCATCGGAGTAATCTCCACCGGATGAGAATAACCGACGTTTAAGACCAGTTTGTTTCCTTTTTTCTGAGCCCGATAACCGACACCAACCAACTCAAGAGTTTTGGAGAATCCTTTGCTTACGCCTTCCACCATTCCGGCGATCAAGCTGCGGGTGGTTCCGTGTAAAGCACGGTAGGTCCGATGGTCGTTCGGACGTTCCACCACGACTTGATTCTCTTCCACCTTGATGCTGATATCGGAATGGAAGTCACGGGACAAGGTGCCTTTCGGGCCTTTCACGGTAACCTTGTTCCCTTCAACGTTTACTTCAACCCCGTTTGGGATTTCAATCGGTTTTTTCCCGATACGAGACATCACATTCACCTCCATCCGTAAACCAATTACCAGATATATGCAATGACTTCTCCGCCGACTTTTTGCTCACGGGCTTCTTTGTCCGTCAAAATCCCTTTGCTGGTGGACAAAAGAGCGATGCCCAAGCCACGCAAAACACGCGGAATTTCATTGGCTTTTACATAAACGCGCAACCCGGGTTTGCTGATCCGTTTCAATCCGGTAATCACTTTTTCATTGTTTGGTCCGTACTTCAAGAAAATCCGAATAATGCCTTGTTTGTTGTCTTCGATATATTCCGCGTCGCGGATAAAACCTTCACGTTTCAAGATCTCGGCGATTTCCCGTTTCATACGGGATGCCGGAAACTCAACACTTTCATGACGAACCATATTGGCATTCCGAATTCTTGTCAGCATATCTGCAATCGGGTCTGTCATCACCATGTGAAACCCTCCTTCCTATCCTATTACCAACTTGCTTTTTTCACGCCGGGAATCTGCCCTTTGTAGGCCAATTCTCGGAAGCAAATACGACACAGACGGAACTTACGCATCACCGAATGCGGGCGACCGCAACGTTCACAGCGCGTATAAGCACGAACTTTGAATTTCGGTTTGCGTTTCGACTTCACGATCATCGATTTTTTGGCCAAGTGATTCCCTCCCTTCAAAGTTTTGCCGTCCCGTTATTTGCGAAAAGGCATTCCCATCAATGCCAACATTTCACGCGCTTCTTCATCCGTATCGGCTGTCGTCACGATCACGACATCCATTCCACGAACTTTGTCCACTTTGTCGTAAGAGATTTCCGGGAAAATCAATTGCTCTTTCAAACCGAGGGTGTAGTTTCCGCGTCCGTCAAAGGATTTCGGAGACACCCCGCGGAAATCGCGAACCCGTGGCAGAGCCACATTGATCAGTTTGTCAAGGAAATGATACATCCGTTCACCACGAAGCGTTACTTTTGCACCAATGGGCATTCCTTCACGGAGTTTAAATCCGGCAATTGATTTTTTCGCCCGTGTCACAACAGGCTTTTGACCGGAAATCAATGTGAGGTCTTCCACTGCACCGTCCAAAGCTTTGGAGTTTTGTACAGCTTCACCCACACCCATGTTGATTACGACTTTTTCCACTTTGGGTAATTGCATGGTTGATTTGTATCCGAATTTTTTCATGAGGGCAGGAGTTACCTCATTGATATAGTGCTCTTTCAAGCGTGCTGCCATCAGGGTTAACCTCCCTTCATCAAACATTACTTGTCAAGAATTTCTCCCGATTTTTTCGCATAGCGCACTTTTTTCTTCTCGCCGTTTTTGCCTTCCACAAACTTGTAACCGACACGGGTCGGCTCTTTGGTTTTCGGATCTTCGATCATCACATTGGACACATGAATCGGTGCTTCCTGTTCAACGATCCCGCCTTGTGGATTGGCTTGGGTCGGGCGAGTGTGCTTTTTGACCATGTTGACACCTTCAACCAGCACACGGTTTTCTTTCGGCATTGCTTTAATCACACGGCCGCGAGTGTAAACTTTTTTGCCATCTGCGAAGTACGGAGCTTCTTTACCTCGCATCACAATGACCATATCACCCTTTTTGATGTGCATACCGGGCACCTCCTTACCTGCAGAAGTGTTCTGTTTTCATCTTCATGAAATCCTTAGAGTACTTCCGGTGCTAAAGAGATGATTTTCATGAAGTCGCGGTCACGCAGCTCACGGGCAACGGGTCCAAAAATCCGTGTACCGCGAGGGCTTTTATCATCTTTGATCACAACCGCGGCGTTTTCGTCAAAACGGATGTAAGAACCGTCCGGACGACGTACGGAACGGACCGTGCGTACCACCACGCACTTCACGACATCCCCTTTCTTGACAACGCCACCGGGTGTAGCTTGTTTTACAGAAGCCACAATCACATCACCGATACCGGCCGATGCTTTTTTCGATCCACCAAGTACACGAATGCACATTACTTCCTTCGCACCAGAGTTATCTGCCACACGCAAACGTGTTTGAGGTTGAATCATGACATTCCCTCCTTCCCGCTTCAATCATGCGCTTGTCATTAAACAATCACTGCTTCTTCAACGATTTCAACCAAACGCCAGCGCTTATCTTTTGAAAGCGGACGTGTTTCCATGATTCGTACAACATCCCCGACTTTTGCACGGTTTTCTTCATCATGCGCTTTGAACTTTTTGGTGTATTTCACGCGCTTCCCGTACAACGGATGCTTTTTGTAGGTTTCAACAGCGACGACGATCGTTTTATCCATTTTATCGCTGACCACTTTGCCGACACGTACTTTACGGCGACTTGTGCGCTCGTTCATCCCTGTTTCCTCCTTTCAATCCCTAGTTCGCGCTCCCGTAACACGGTTTTACAACGGGCAATATCCTTGCGAACCTGACGCAACCGGGCCGGGTTTTCCAATTGACCGGTTGCCGATTGGAAGCGGAGGTTAAACAGCTCTTCTTTGTACTGTGCGAGCTTTTGCTCGATTTCGGCGGTGGTCAATTCAATCAGCTCTTTTGCTTTCATTCGTTACCACCCGCTTCTTCACGTTTTACAAATTTGGTTTTGATCGGAAGTTTGTGAGCTGCAAGACGAATCGCTTCACGGGCCACTTCTTCCGGAACCCCTGCTACTTCAAACATCACTTTGCCAGGTTTCACAACCGCCACCCACTTTTCGGGCGAACCTTTCCCGCTTCCCATCCGTACTTCGAGGGGTTTTTGAGTGATCGGTTGATCCGGGAAAATTTTAATCCACACTTTCCCGCCACGTTTCATGTAACGGGTCATGGCAATACGGGCAGCTTCGATTTGACGGTTGGTGATCCAAGCCGGTTCAAGCGCTTGTAAACCATATTCACCGAAAGCGACTTCCGTACCGCCTTTTGCCCTCCCTTTCAAACTGGGGCGATGTGGACGGCGGAATTTCACGCGTTTTGGCATCAGCATAGGTTACTCGCCTCCTTCCGCTGCTCCTTCTTTATTTTTTTGCGGCAAAACTTCGCCACGATAAATCCATACCTTCACACCAATCCGGCCGTATGTGGTGTGTGCTTCGGCAAAACCGTAGTCAATATCTGCACGCAATGTGTGAAGCGGAACCGTTCCTTCGCTGTAACCTTCACTGCGTGCAATGTCTGCACCGCCAAGACGGCCGCTCACCAAAGTGCGAACCCCTTTTGCACCAGCACGAACCGAACGCTGAATGGCTTGCTTCATCGCACGACGGAACGAAACACGGCGTTCCAGTTGTTGTGCAATGTTTTCAGCTACCAGATATGCATCAAGCTCCGGGTTTTTCACTTCGCTGATATTGATGTGAACTTTCTTGCCGGTCAATTTTGTGAGAGCCTGACGAAGTGCTTCCACCTCAGCTCCACCTTTACCGATCACCATTCCGGGTTTCGCGGTATGAAGGGTAATGTTAATGCGATTTGCAGCACGTTCAATCTCAATTCCAGACACCGCTGCATCTTTCAGGCGTTTTTTGATATACTCACGGACTCGAATGTCTTCGTGCAAGAGATCTGCATAGTCTTTATCCGCATACCATTTGGATTCCCAGTCGCGGATCACGCCGACACGCAGACCCACCGGATTTACCTTTTGACCCAAAGCTTCATCCCTCCTTATTCAATCATTCTTTTTCAGAAACAACTACCGTAATGTGGCTTGTGCGTTTGTTGATACGGCCCGCGCCACCCCGAGCACGTGCAATGTAACGCTTCATCGTCGGCCCCTCATCTACGAAAGCTTGCTCTACATAAAGACGATTGGTGTCCATATTGTAGTTATGCTCCGCATTCGCTACGGCGGAATTCAACACTTTCTCAATAATCGGAGAGGCGGCACGAGGAGTAAAGCGTAAAATGGCAAGTGCCTCTTCTACAGATTTGCCGCGAATCAAGTCAATCACCAGACGTGCTTTACGGGGAGTGATCCGCACGTAACGAGCAACTGCTTTTGCTTTCATCATTTAACCTCCTCTCTTAACCGAAACCTCTACCGTCTTTTCGTTTTCTTGTCATCACCGGCATGCCCTCTGAAGGTCCGGGTCGGTACGAATTCACCCAATTTGTGGCCCACCATGTCTTCTGTCACATAAACCGGCACATGTTTGCGCCCGTCATGCACAGCAAACGTATGACCCACAAATTCGGGGAAAATGGTGGAACGACGAGACCATGTTTTGATCACACGTTTTTCGTCTTTTTTGTTCAGTTCTTCCACTTTTTTCAAAAGATGTGCATCGGCAAATGGCCCTTTTTTCAAGCTGCGGCCCATAAGTTCGACCTCCCTTCGAGTGAGGCTATTTCACAGCCTTTATTTACTTTTACGGCGACGAATAATATATTTGTCAGACTGCTTGTTTTTCTTGCGGGTTTTGTAACCCAGCGTCGGTTTCCCCCACGGTGTAACCGGAGATTTGCGTCCGATCGGTGCACGACCTTCCCCACCACCATGCGGGTGATCCACCGGGTTCATCACCGAACCGCGAACCGTCGGCCGTTTACCCATCCAACGAGAACGTCCGGCTTTACCCACACGGATCAATTCATGATCAATGTTTCCTACTTGACCAATCGTTGCACGACAGGTGAGAAGGATCATCCGGGTTTCACCGGAAGTCAGGCGAATGATCGCATATTTTCCTTCTTTTCCGAGCAATTGTGCAGAAGCACCTGCAGCACGCACCAATTGACCGCCGCGGCCCGGTTTCATTTCGATGTTGTGAATCACCGTACCCACCGGGATGTTTTTCAGCGGCAAGGCGTTTCCGACACGAATGTCCGCATCCGGACCGGAAACCACGGTCATTCCGACTTTCAACCCGTGCGGTGCCAGGATGTAGCGTTTTTCACCATCTTTATAATGGATCAGTGCAATGTTTGCAGAACGGTTCGGGTCGTACTCGATTGTGGCAACTTTGCCAGGAATGCCATCTTTATCACGTTTAAAGTCAATGATACGGTATTTCCGTTTATGTCCCCCACCTTGATGGCGGACCGTTAATTTCCCTTGATTGTTGCGGCCGGCTTTTCTCACCAGCGGAACAACCAATGACTTTTCCGGCTTATCCGTCGTAATCTCATCAAATGCCGAAACGGTCATATGACGACGGGACGGGGTCGTTGGCTTAAAAGATTTAATAGCCACTGCTCTTTCCCTCCTTCTTGCTTAAAATCAAACCTCGAATACTTCGATGGCCTTGCTGTCTTCCGTGAGCGTTACAATCGCTTTTTTCCGTTCGGGTCTGCGACCGCTGTAACGACCGTAACGTTTCACTTTTCCTTTTACGCGCATCGTGTTTACTTTATCCACTTTCACGCCGAAGATCTCTTCGATCGCTTTTTTCACTTCCACTTTGTTTGCGCGAGGATCCACTTCAAATACATATTTCTTTTCTTCCATCAGGTCTGTGGACTCTTCGGTGATGACCGGTCGACGAATAATGTCACGTGGGTTTTTCACTGGCCAAACACCTCCTCAATGCGATTCACAGCCCCGCGGGTGAGAATGAGTTTGTCATGATAAAGCACATCAAGAACATTCAAGCCTTCAGCCGGGATCACTTTCACTCCCGGAATGTTACGGGCGGACAGCTCTGCATTTTCTTCCACTTGATCTGCAACGATCAACGCTTTGCGATCCACACCCAGGTTTTTGAGGACTTGAACCATCTCACGGGTTTTGGGCTGTTCCATTTTCAATTCATCCAGAACGATCAGCTCGCTGTCGTTCACTTTGGAAGAAAGCGCCGATTTGATGGCGAGTCGCCGTACTTTTTTCGGCAATTTGTATGCATAGCTCCGTGGTTGCGGACCAAACACGGTGCCACCGCCAACCCACAACGGGGAACGAATGCTGCCGTGACGTGCGCGTCCGGTTCCTTTTTGTCTCCAAGGTTTTTTGCCGCCACCGCTCACAGCCGCACGATTTTTGGTTGCATGGGTACCGCGGCGCAAGGATGCTTGTTGCATGACAACGGCTTCGTGCAACACAGCTTCATTCGGGGTGATGCCAAAAACACTTTCAGAAAGCTCAATGTCCCCGACTTGCTTACCGCTCATATCTAAGACCGTTAACTTTGGCATGGATGCTCCTCCTTTCTTCACTCAATCAATTGCCTGCTTTCACAGCAGATTTGATCACAACATAACCGTTTTTCGGTCCCGGAATGGCGCCTTTGATCAAGAGCAGATTTTTCTCGGCATCAACACGAACCACTTGCAGGTTTTGTGTTGTCACCTTGTCTCCGCCCATGCGTCCGGGCAATGTTTGTCCTTTAAACACACGGCTCGGACCAACCGCACCCAAAGAACCGGGTCTGCGATGATAACGGGAACCGTGGCTCATCGGACCGCGAGATTGATTATGCCGTTTAATGGCACCGGCAAATCCTTTCCCTTTGGATGTACCTGTGACATCCACGATGTCCCCTTCGGAGAAAATATCCGCTTTGATGGTGCTTCCCAATTCATACTCATCCAAATTCACACCGCGAATCTCTTTGATGAATTTTTGGGGTTTGACGCCGGCTTTTTTCGCATGACCGAGTTCCGGCTTGTTTGCACGATGTTCTTTCTTTTCGTCAAAACCGAGTTGAACGGCCTCGTATCCGTCGGTTGCGACTTCTTTTTTCTGCAACACGACACAGGGACCTGCTTCAACCACCGTAACCGGAGTGACCACTCCGTCTTCATTGAAGACCTGAGTCATCCCGACTTTTCTACCGAGAATCCCTTTCACTTTGCACACCTCCTGCCATTACAGAATCAGAGATTACAATTTGATTTCGATATCGACACCAGACGGAAGATCCAATCTCATCAACGCATCCACTGTTTGCTGAGTTGGATTCATGATGTCAATGAGACGTTTATGAGTGCGCATTTCGAATTGCTCACGAGAATCTTTGTATTTGTGAACCGCGCGCAAAATCGTATAAACCGATTTTTCCGTCGGAAGCGGGATCGGGCCGGAAACACTGGCGCCTGTCCGCTTGGCGGTATCCACGATTTTTACCGCAGATTGGTCCAAAATGCGGTGATCGTAAGCTTTCAACCGAATGCGAATCTTTTGTTTTGCCATCTTTACCCCTCCTTCTCGCCCATTTTGAAAATGAACTTCTCCACGAAAATTTCCCGCCCGGCCATGGCAAAGGGGCCGGGTGTGTCGGCAACCTTTCGCTTCATCGCGTTCATGACAACATTCACGATTATAAAGAAAAAACAATAGATATGCAAGTTTTTTTCTTGTTTTGATTGCATCGGGGAGCCATTGTCCCATTTTTGATGAAAAAGTCCCGGAATAAAAGAGTACGGGAACCATATGGCAATTTCCTGCCGGGCGTCACGGTTTGGCTTTTTCCGATTCCCGTGCACGACGGAGAAATGCCGCAATCCGGCCGGCGGCTTGCTCGGCGTCTTTCCGGTTCGTGATGGCAATGCTTGCATGACTTAATACATACTGACGCCTTCTTTCAAAAAACAACCCTTTGATCTCTTCCATCGTTTTGTTTTGCAAAACCGGCCGGTTGTCACGGATCCGCGGATAACGTTCCTTTTTCCAATATTCCCAGGATACATCGAGGAAAACGACCAGGCCGTGTTCCAGGCAGACACGGCGCACCTCTTCCTGCAAATACGCACCGCCGCCAAGGGAAAGCACCTTCCTTTGCTCCCCCGCACACAACCTGACGATCAGATTCCGTTCCTGCCGCCGGAACCAGGCTTCCCCTTTGCGGGCAAAAATTTGCGGGACAGACATGTGAAGCACTTTTTCCAATTCCCGATCCGTATCCACAAAATCAAAGCCCAACCTCCCAGCCACCTGCTTCCCGACCGTTGTTTTTCCCGCTCCCATAAAACCAATCAGCACAAGATTTCGCTCCTGACACGAAAGACCATCCGGTTCCTTCATCTCCGCTTTCACCCTTTTCCCGCCAGTGCTGAACCCGTCAGAAGAAAGATCGGCACAGTTTTCCGGATTCCATCCAATCTCTTCCATCCAGGCCCTTTTAATTAACTAAGAGTATAAAGCGCACCCGCAAACCGTGTCAATCTTCGCCCCAGGTATACTTTCGAATGACCGGCAACAGATTTTGGACCTCTTCAACCGGCATTTGTCCCGGAGCAGAACATCGCGATCCGGCGGCAAACGTGACGGCGGACCCGTATTGCCAACCCGCCAGCCGGGTCATCGTCCCCAATCCGCCCATCGACATGGTGATTAAGGGAATTCGCACATGATGCCGCGCTTCTTCGGTTGCTCCCATTAAAACGATCACATCCTTGAAAGTGACGGGCATCACGGCCACTTTGGCAATATCCGCCCCGAACTCCCCGGCTTTTAAGATTTTATCAACCAGCACTTCTTTTGATGGAGTCTGAGCAAAATCATGGAAAGACAAAATCAAGCGGACCCCGTACTCTTTGGAAACGTTGCGGATAACCGGGATGTTCCGCTCATCCCACAACTCGTGGTCAATCAGATCCACCTGACGGGTTTGACAGACCCGCTTCATCAGGCTGATTTTTTCTGAATCCGTCAATGGGATGGGTTGCCCCCCTTCTTTTTCGGAGCGAATCGTGAACAAAAGCGGAATCTCCCCGATCATCCCCCTCATGTGCTGAACAACATCCAACACCTTTTCCGGATCGCTGATCTCTTGAAAAAAGTCCGCCCTCCACTCGATCAAATCCGGCTTTTTCCGACAAAGTTCCCTTGTCTGCTTCAGGATCTCATCCGCATCTTTGCCGACCACTGGGACACAAATACATGGCTGTCCGCCCCCGATTTCAACCTTTCGGACCGAAACGACCGTTGGCGAAATATTCATTCACCCTTCACACTCCTCTCCGCCTCTCTGCCTTTTCAGGCTGGATGCATGCGTATTGAATTTACTATACTATATCCACCCTGAAGAAAAAAACTTGCATACCGGATGATGGTGTACCCGTCCCGTTTAAAACCGCATCCGCCTCCATCGATGCCCCAAGCAACCATTCCACCGCACATTCCAAAGCAAGGAGCCGCACATCCGTGGTTTTCGGCCATAAAAAAACCGCTGCCTGATTTCAGGCAGCGGTTGTGCCAAATCCACCATTGATATTACTCAATGATTTGGGTAACGGCACCTGCACCAACGGTACGTCCACCTTCACGGATAGCGAAGCGGGTACCATCTTCAATAGCAATCGGTGCAATGAGTTCAACTTCCATTTCCACGTTGTCACCAGGCATGCACATTTCAACGCCTTCCGGCAGTTTGATAACACCGGTTACGTCCGTGGTGCGGAAGTAGAATTGCGGACGATAGTTGGAGAAGAACGGGGTATGACGTCCACCTTCTTCTTTGGACAATACATAAACTTGTGCTTTAAATTTGGTGTGCGGGTTTACGCTTCCCGGTTTTGCGAGAACTTGACCACGTTGGATTTCTTTGCGGTCAATACCACGCAACAATGCACCGATGTTGTCACCAGCTTCAGCGCTGTCGAGCAACTTACGGAACATTTCAATTCCGGTTACAACCGTTTTGCGGGTTTCATCCAAACCAACGATTTCCACTTCGTCACCTGTGTTCAGAACACCACGCTCTACACGACCGGTAGCAACGGTACCACGACCGGTGATGGTGAACACATCTTCCACAGGCATCAAGAAGGTTTTGTCGGTGTCGCGTTCCGGAGTCGGAACATATTCGTCGACGGCTTTCATGAGTTCGAGAATCGGTTGAGCATCTTCTCCGGTCGGATTTTCCAGAGCTTTCAATGCAGAACCGCGGACAACCGGAATGTCATCTCCCGGGAACTCGTACTCGCTGAGCAACTCGCGAACTTCCATTTCAACAAGCTCGAGAAGCTCTTCGTCGTCCACCATGTCGCATTTGTTCAAGAATACAACGATGTACGGAACACCCACTTGGCGGGACAGCAAGATGTGCTCACGGGTTTGCGGCATCGGACCGTCAGCTGCGGAAACAACCAGGATGGCTCCGTCCATTTGGGCAGCACCCGTGATCATGTTTTTCACGTAGTCAGCGTGACCCGGGCAGTCAACGTGAGCATAGTGACGGTTTTCGGTTTCGTACTCAACGTGAGCGGTGGAGATGGTGATTCCACGTTCTCTTTCTTCCGGAGCTTTGTCGATTTGATCGTAAGCTTGTGCTTCAGCACCACCGGTTTGAGAAAGAACGGTTGTGATTGCAGCGGTCAAAGTGGTCTTACCATGGTCAACGTGACCGATTGTTCCGATATTTACGTGCGGTTTTGTACGCTCGAATTTGGCTTTAGACATATCGAATAATCCTCCCTTTACTTAGGAATCAGTAATATTTTAATAGATTTATTGGAATCAGGGAAGCGGACATTTTTCCGCTTCTCCAGGTAGTTTAGCAGGGTTTGCCATTAAGCGCCAGTTGCTTTTTTGACAATTTCATCCGCGATGTTTTTCGGCACTTCTTCATAATGGTCAAACACCATTGTGAAGACACCGCGTCCTTGCGTGCGGGAACGCAACGTGTTTACGTAACCGAACATCTCGGCAAGCGGAACCATCGCACGGATGACTTGGCCTCCGGAACGGGATTCCATTCCTTCCACACGTCCGCGGCGCGAGTTGATGTCACCCATGACATCTCCCATGTATTCCTCCGGAACCACGACTTCCACTTTCATGATAGGTTCGAGGAGAACCGGGTTACATTTGTCCTTGGCTGCTTTCAACGCCATGGAACCTGCGATTTTAAAGGCCATTTCTGACGAGTCCACATCGTGGTAAGATCCGTCGAAGAGTGTCGCACGGATGTCCACCAACGGATAACCCGCCAACACACCGTTTTGCATGGCTTCTTCGATTCCGTTTTGTACGGCCGGGATGTATTCTTTCGGTACAACCCCACCGACAATTTTGTTGACAAATTCGAAGCCGGCGCCTTCTTCCAGCGGCTCGAATTCGATCCATACGTGACCGTATTGACCGCGTCCACCGGACTGACGCACGAATTTTCCTTCCACTTTTGCGGAAGAACGGAAGGTTTCTTTGTAGGCAACCTGAGGTGCACCCACATTCGCTTCCACTTTGAATTCGCGTTTCAGGCGGTCAACGATGATGTCCAGGTGAAGCTCTCCCATTCCGCTGATGATGGTTTGACCCGTTTCTTCATCCATTCTCGTTTTGAAGGTCGGGTCTTCTTCAGCCAGTTTGGAAAGAGCCACTGCCATTTTATCCTGGTCGCTTTTGGACTTCGGTTCAATGGCAATGTGGATCACCGGTTCCGGGAATTCCAACGATTCCAGGATGATGGGGTGTTTTTCATCGCACAGGGTTTCACCGGTGGTGGTGTCTTTGAGTCCCACCCCTGCAGCGATGTCACCGGAATAAACGGTGCTGATCTCTTCACGGTGGTTTGCGTGCATTTGCAGGATACGACCGATGCGTTCACGTTTTCCTTTGGTTGAGTTCAGTACATAGGAACCGGATTCCAATGTACCGGAATACACACGGAAGAACGTCAATTTTCCTACATACGGATCTGTCATGACTTTGAACGCCAACGCTGCAAACGGCTCGTCATCCCCGGATTTGCGGGTGGCTTCGGTGCCATCCGGCAATGTTCCTTGGATGTCCGGCACGTCGAGCGGGGACGGCAAATAATCCACGACAGCATCCAGCAACAATTGAACCCCTTTGTTTTTGTAGGAAGAACCGCAAAGAACCGGTGTGATTTCTACGTTACATGTTCCTTTGCGGAGTGCCGCTTTGATTTCATCAACGGTCAATTCTTCCCCTTCGAGGTACTTCATCATCAACTCTTCATCCAACTCAGCGACCGCTTCCACCAATGCCGTGCGGTATTCTTCCGCTTTTTCCTTATACTCTTCGGGAATGTCGCGGGCCTCGGACCGGGTTCCCAAGTCATCGAGGTAAAAGATCGCTTTCATGTTGATGAGGTCAATGATGCCTTCAAACGTGTCTTCAGCGCCGATCGGCAACTGAATCGGAACGGCATTGGCGTTCAAACGTTCACGCATTTGTTCCACGGCACCGTAGAAGTCAGCACCGATGATATCCATTTTGTTTACGTAAGCAATGCGCGGAACGCCATAGGTGTCAGCCTGACGCCATACCGTTTCGGATTGCGGCTCAACGCCACCTTTCGCACAAAAAACCCCTACAGCTCCATCCAATACACGCAGTGAACGCTCAACTTCCACGGTAAAATCAACGTGACCCGGAGTATCGATGATGTTAATCCGATGTCCTTTCCACTGAGCCGTGGTTGCGGCGGAAGTAATGGTGATTCCGCGTTCCTGCTCCTGTTCCATCCAGTCCATCGTGGCGGCACCTTCATGGGTTTCCCCGATTTTGTGCACACGCCCGGTATAGAACAGGATCCGCTCGGTGGTCGTTGTTTTACCCGCATCAATGTGAGCCATGATTCCAATATTACGTGTATTTTTTAAGGAGAATTCACGGGCCATCGGAAATTTCTCCTTTCATGTCGGCAAATTTAAATTACCAGCGATAATGTGCAAAAGCACGGTTTGCTTCTGCCATCCGGTGTGTATCTTCTTTCTTCTTCACTGCAGCTCCTGTGTTGTTTGCTGCATCCATGATTTCGTTGGCCAAACGCTCTTCCATGGTCTTCTCGCTGCGAAGACGGGCATAGTTCACGAGCCAACGCAAACCAAGGCTGGTACGGCGCTCCGGCTTGACTTCAACCGGCACTTGGTAGTTGGCACCCCCAACACGACGTGCCTTTACTTCCAATACTGGCATTACGTTTTTCAGTGCTTGTTCAAACACTTCCATCGGATCATTTCCGGAACGCTCGCGGATGATATCAAAGGCATTGTACAAAATGCGCTGAGCAACTCCTTTTTTTCCGTCATACATCAGCCGGTTGATCAGACGGGTAACCAGTTTGCTGTTGTAAATCGGATCCGGCAGCGCATCCCGACGAGGTACTGGGCCTTTACGCGGCATGCTTCTCCCTCCTTTTTATCCCATTTTGTCAAATCTTATGCTTCATTATTTTTTCGGGCGTTTGGTACCGTATTTGGAACGGCCTTGTTTCCGGTCGGTCACTCCGGCCGTGTCCAAAGCGCCACGCACAATGTGGTAACGCACACCAGGCAAGTCTTTAACACGTCCGCCACGAACCAAAACCACGGAGTGTTCTTGCAGGTTATGGCCGATTCCCGGAATGTACGCCGTCACCTCGGTTCCGTTTGTCAAACGGACACGGGCATATTTACGCAAAGCGGAGTTCGGCTTTTTCGGCGTCATCGTGCCCACACGGGTACATACTCCGCGTTTTTGCGGTGCACTTTGGTGTACAACCTCTTTTCTCAGCGTGTTGTAGGTGTATTGAAGCGCTGGTGATTTGGATTGAGATTTTTTGCTTTTACGACCTTTACGCACGAGCTGGTTAATTGTCGGCATTCTTCAGGCACCTCCCTTTGGCGCGGATTTAACTTGTTCACAAGACCACAGATCCAGGTGTTCCATCTGTGGTTATAAAAATGGGAACGACTTATGTTTCAGGAGGCCAGCCGCGCAATCACCCTGCGCGGCCAACCGTTTATATCGTCGCTCACACTTCTTTCAAAATCGCTGCCGTCGCTGCGCCGACTTCAATGCCGCAAGCTTTTCCGAGCTTTTTCATGGAGTCGACATGTTCCGCAACGATTCCTTTCTCTTTGCAAAGCATAACAATCGGTTCTGTGATTCGCGGATCCGCATCATCAGCCACAAACACCCGGGTGGCAATGCCCTGTTCAATGGCTTTCTTCGTTTGCTTGGCACCAATCGTTAACGAATTTGCTTGTTTCACTTTTTCATAAGACATGCTTGCTGCCCTCCAAAGTGAATAATTTACATCCAAGCACACGAGGATATATTACCACCATGAATGAGCAAAGTCAATAAAAAACACTATTCAATCGTTACCTTTTCCATCTCCTGTTTGTCGCTGTCCCCGACTTCATTCGCCAACTTGTATCCCATGGAACGGTAACGGTCCATACCGGTACCGGCCGGGATCAATTTCCCGATAATCACGTTTTCTTTCAATCCCAACAGACGATCCACTTTTCCTTTGATGGCGGCATCGGTCAAGACGCGGGTTGTTTCTTGGAACGATGCTGCCGACAGGAAGGAATCGGTCTCCAGTGAAGCCTTGGTGATTCCGAGCAGAACCGGACGGCCCACTGCCGGATCCCCGCCCGACAACAGTTCTCTCCGGTTGGCATCTTCGTAATCGTGAATATCCACGATGGACCCCGGCAACAAGTCCGTCGTTCCAGCATCGGTGATCCGGACTTTGCGCATCATTTGGCGAACCATGACCTCAACGTGTTTATCGTTAATTTCAACCCCTTGCAAGCGGTACACTTTTTGTACCTCGCGCAAGATATAATTTTGAACCCCGCGGGCGCCTTTGATGCGGAGCAGATCTTTCGGGTCCACCGAACCTTCGGTCAGCTCCACACCGGCTTCCACAACATCACCCACGTCCACTTTCAGCCGTGCGCCGTACGGAACGACATGAACTTTGGATTCCACCGCTCCTTCAATTTCGATTTCACGGCGATCCTTGGTTTCGCGGATGTCTTTGACCGTACCGGCAATTTCACTGATGACCGCCTGACCTTTTGGATTCCGGGCCTCAAACAGCTCTTGAATCCGTGGCAAACCTTGGGTGATGTCGTCTCCGGCCACCCCGCCTGTATGGAACGTCCGCATCGTCAGCTGGGTTCCGGGTTCACCGATCGATTGGGCGGCAATGATTCCGACGGCTTCACCGACTTCCACCGGCGTACCCAAGGCCAGGTTGCGTCCGTAACATTTTTTGCACACCCCGTGTCGGGTCCGGCATGTCAGCACCGAACGGATGACTACTTCTTCGATGCCAGCATCCACAATTTCTTTGGCGATGTCTTCATCGATCAATTCATTCCGGCGGACAATCACTTCACCCGTTTCCGGATGACGAACCGTTTGGAAGGAAACCCGTCCCACGATCCGGTCATACAGTTCCTCAATCACTTCATTGCCTTCGGCCAGTTTGGTCACGGAAATTCCTTTATCCGTACCGCAGTCGTCTTCACGCACAATCACATCTTGAGCCACGTCGACCAAACGGCGGGTCAAATAACCGGAGTCTGCCGTTCTGAGGGCGGTATCCGCCAAACCTTTCCGTGCACCGTGTGTTGAAATAAAGTACTCCAACACGGTCAGCCCTTCACGGAAGTTGGTACGAATCGGCTGTTCAATGATCTTACCGGCCGGGTTTGCCATCAGACCGCGCATTCCCGCCAGCTGGGTGATTTGCGACACGTTCCCCCGCGCACCGGAGTTGGCCATCATATAAATGGGGTTGAATTTGCCCATATTCTTCATCAGGACGTCCGTGATTTGGTCTTTGGCCTGGCTCCAGATCGAAATGACGCGTTCATACCGTTCATCGTCGGTGATCAGACCGCGACGGTATTGCTTGAGGACTTTTTTAACCTCTTCGTCTGCCTTGGCCAGAATGTCTTTCTTTTCTTCCGGAACCGTGACATCGGAAACGGAAATCGTGATTCCCGCTTTGGTGGAATACTTGTATCCCAACTCTTTGACTTTGTCCAGAACCTCAGAGGTCACCGTTGTTCCAAAACGGCGGAAACACTCGGCAATAATCGTTCCGAGGTGTCCTTTTTTCAAAGCGGACGGTTCCTCTATATTCTGGATGAATTCTTTCACGTTGGTTCCTTTTTCGAAAATGAAATACTTGTCCGGAGTGCGTACCAGGTTTTCTTTGGAAGGTTCATTGATATACGGGAAATCTGCCGGGAAAATTTCGTTGAAAATCAATTTCCCGACGGTTGTCACCAAGAGTGCGTCCTTTTGCTTTTCCGTAAAGACGTTTTTGCCCACGTTTTTCGCCGGAATCGCAATCCGCGAATGCAAAGTGACATAACCGTGATCGTATGCATTGATCGCTTCGGAAATGGAGTAGAACACACTTCCTTCTCCGGGATCGTTTCTTTTTTCCAGCGTCAGATAGTAAGAACCGAGAACCATGTCTTGTGAAGGCGTGACTACCGGTTTGCCGTCTTTCGGGTTCAAAATGTTTTGTGCCGCCAACATCAACAGACGGGCTTCCGCTTGCGCCTCAGCCGAAAGGGGCACGTGAACCGCCATTTGGTCCCCGTCAAAGTCCGCGTTATAAGCCGTACATACGAGCGGGTGCAAACGGATGGCACGCCCTTCGACCAAGACCGGCTCAAACGCTTGGATTCCCAGACGGTGCAACGTCGGCGCACGGTTCAACAGAACCGGATGCTCTTTGATCACGTCCTCCAAGACATCCCAAACTTCGGGATGGACGCGTTCCACTTTCCGTTTAGCACTTTTGATGTTGTGGGCCAGCCCTCTTGCCACCAACTCTTTCATGACAAACGGTTTAAAGAGCTCCAAAGCCATTTCCTTGGGCAAGCCGCATTGGTACATTTTCAAGTGGGGTCCGACGACGATTACCGAACGGCCGGAATAGTCGACCCGTTTTCCGAGCAGGTTTTGACGGAAACGTCCTTGTTTCCCTTTCAACATATGCGACAACGACTTCAGCGGGCGGTTTCCCGGACCGGTCACCGGACGACCGCGACGGCCGTTATCGATCAAGGCGTCGACCGCTTCCTGCAACATTCTTTTCTCGTTTTGCACGATGATATCCGGAGCACCCAAATCCAACAAACGTTTTAAGCGGTTGTTCCGGTTAATCACCCGGCGATACAAATCGTTCAGGTCGGAAGTGGCAAACCGTCCGCCATCCAGTTGGACCATCGGTCTCAGTTCCGGAGGAATCACCGGCAAAACATCCAAAACCATCCATGCCGGATCATTTCCGGAGGTGCGGAATGCTTCCAGCACTTCCAAACGTTTGATCGCACGGTTGCGTCTTTGCCCTTGTGCGGTTTGCAGTTCCTCTTTCAGTGCCTCGACTTCTTTATCCAGATCAATTTCGGAAAGCAACCGTTTGATCGCTTCGGCCCCCATCATGGCTGTAAATGCGGAACCGTATTTTTCGCGGTAAGTACGGTATTCTTTTTCCGACAACAATTGTTTTTTCTCCAGCGGGGTCGATCCCGGATCCACGACCACGTAGGAAACGAAGTAAATCACTTCTTCCAGTGAACGGGGAGACATATCCAGAACCAGACCCATCCGGCTGGGAATTCCTTTGAAGTACCAAATATGGGAGACGGGTGCGGCCAATTCGATATGCCCCATGCGTTCGCGGCGCACTTTCGAACGGGTTACTTCCACACCGCACCGGTCACAAACAACCCCTTTATACCGGACCCGTTTGTACTTTCCGCAGTGACACTCCCAGTCTTTGGTCGGACCAAAGATTTTTTCACAAAACAAGCCTTCTTTTTCCGGCTTTAACGTACGATAGTTGATCGTTTCGGGTTTTTTCACCTCACCACGGGACCAGGAACGGATCTTCTCGGGCGAGGCGAGACCAATTTTCATAAATTCAAAGTTATTTACATCGAGCATTGGGCGATTCCTCCCTCAGGATTCATCCCGTTGTGCGTAAGGAGAGCGTTTCACACGCTCCCCCTTTCGCACTACGAAGAAGAGTTGGATTTATTGCCTTCATCGACCGACAAATCAAATCCTAACTTTTCATTGGCCGGTTCATCTTCTTCATCCAGTTCGCGCATCTCAATTTCCTGCTCATCGCCGGCAAGGATCTTGACATCCATACCCAAGCTTTGCAGTTCTTTGATGAGAACTTTGAATGATTCGGGAACACCCGGCTCTGGCACATTTTCACCTTTGACAATCGCTTCATACGTTTTCACACGACCGACGACATCGTCTGACTTCACAGTGAGAATTTCCTGCAAGGTGTGGGCTGCACCGTAAGCTTCCAGCGCCCATACCTCCATCTCACCGAACCGCTGACCGCCAAACTGCGCTTTACCTCCAAGCGGTTGCTGGGTAACCAGTGAGTACGGTCCGGTTGAACGGGCGTGAATTTTATCGTCAACCATGTGAGCCAGCTTGATCATATACATAACCCCGACCGTGACGCGGTTTTCAAACGGTTCACCCGTCCGGCCGTCGTACAGGATGGTTTTCCCGTCCCGGCTAAGTCCGGCCTCTTCCAACGTGTCAAAGACATCGTTCTCGGTCGCACCGTCAAAGACCGGTGTCGCCATATGAAGCCCCAAAGCTTTTGCAGCCATCCCAAGGTGGACTTCCAGAACCTGTCCGATATTCATCCGTGACGGAACCCCTAGCGGGTTCAACACCACTTCAACCGGCGTGCCGTCGGGCAAAAACGGCATGTCTTCTTCCGGCAGAACTTTTGCGATAACCCCTTTGTTTCCATGGCGTCCCGCCATTTTGTCCCCTTCGGAAATCTTCCGTTTTTGGGCGATGTACACGCGAACCAGTTGGTTGACGCCAGGCGGCAACTCATCTCCGTTTTCCCTGGTAAACACTTTTACATCGACAACGATTCCGGATTCTCCATGGGGAACGCGCAGTGAGGTGTCGCGAACTTCCCGCGCTTTTTCACCAAAGATGGCGTGCAACAAGCGCTCTTCCGCGGTCAGTTCGGTCATTCCTTTCGGAGTGACTTTCCCCACGAGGATGTCGCCGGGTTTGATTTCAGCCCCCACGCGGATGATTCCGCGTTCATCCAGATTTTTCAGCGCATCTTCCCCGACATTGGGAATATCCCGTGTGATTTCTTCCGGTCCCAATTTGGTATCCCGTGCTTCGCTTTCGTATTTTTCAATGTGAATCGATGTGTAAACATCTTCTTTCACAAGCTTTTCACTTAACAAGATCGCGTCCTCGTAGTTGTAACCTTCCCACGTCATGAACGCGACAACCACATTTTGTCCCAGGGCCAATTCCCCTTGTTCGGTTGAAGGACCGTCCGCCAGCGTGTCACCGGCTTTCACTTTCTCCCCGTACTTGACAACCGGACGCTGGTTGATGCAGGTTCCCTGGTTGGAACGGGCAAACTTCGTCAGCTTGTACTTGTCGATGTCCCCTTCAACCACGCGGCCGTCCACTTCTTCCTCATGGCGGACCCATACTTCATCCGCTGTAACCCGCACAACGGTGCCGGGCCGTTTGGCACGAATCATGACCCCCGAATCCCTGGCGGCAATATGTTCCATGCCGGTCCCGACAAACGGTGCTCTCGGGCGGAGCAACGGAACGGCTTGACGCTGCATGTTCGATCCCATCAACGCACGGTTGGAGTCGTCGTTTTCCAAGAATGGAATACATGCCGTTGCCACCGACACGACCTGTTTCGGGGAAACGTCCATGTAATCGACCCGATCCCGCGGAACGGTAATCGTTTCATCTTGGTAACGGACGGTCACCGTTTCATGGGCAAAGGTTCCATCCTCGTTCAGTTCTGCGTTGGCTTGGGCAACATAGAAATGGTCTTCTTCATCCGCAGTCAGATAATCAATTTGATCCGTCACCTTTCCGGTTTCGGGATCGACCCGGCGGTAAGGCGTCTCGATAAAGCCGTACTCATTGACCCGTGCATATGTCGATAAAGAGTTGATCAGCCCGATGTTCGGACCCTCAGGAGTTTCGATCGGACACATCCGACCATAGTGTGAGTGGTGAACGTCACGCACTTCCATCCCTGCGCGCTCCCGGGTCAAACCACCGGGACCCAAGGCTGACAAACGGCGTTTATGCGTCAACTCAGCCAGCGGGTTGGTCTGATCCATGAATTGGGACAACTGGCTGCTGCCGAAAAACTCTTTGATCGCGGCAATCACCGGACGAATGTTAATCAGCGCTTGCGGTGTGATGGCATTGGCATCCTGGATGGACATCCGTTCACGTACCACACGCTCCATCCGGGACAAACCGATCCGGAATTGGTTTTGCAACAATTCCCCGACGGAACGCAGACGGCGGTTTCCGAGATGGTCAATGTCATCCGTTGAGCCAACCCCGTGCAACAAGTTGATAAAGTAGTTAATGGAAGCCAAAATATCCGCAGCGGTAATGTGTTTGACCGAGTCATCCACTTCCCCGTTCGAAATGACTTTGATCACTTTTCCGTCTTCCAACGGGGAGAAAATATTGATGGATTGCAACTCAATCGTTCCGTCTTCCGGCACGCCTCCACGCACTTTGTAGGACTTGTAACCGTATGCCTTTTCCCCGGTGAGATAAGGCATCAACTTGTCCAACACGCGGCGCTCCAAGACTTGTCCGGCTTCGGCCAAAATTTCGCCGGTTTCTGCATCCACAATGGGTTCAGCCAGTTTTTGATTGATCAAACGGTTTTTGATATGCAGTTTTTTATTGATTTTATAGCGTCCGACACTTGCCAAGTCATACCGTTTCGGGTCAAAAAATCTCGCATAAAGCAGACTGCGGGCATTTTCCGCGGTTGGCGGTTCACCCGGACGCAAACGTTCATAAATTTCAATCAGCGCTTTTTCAGTATTCCCCGTGTTGTCTTTATCCAGGGTGTTGCGGATATACTCGTCATCCCCCAACAACTCGAGGATTTCCGCATCACTGCTGAATCCGAGCGCACGCAAAAGAACCGTCACCGGAATTTTCCGTGTACGATCAATGCGAACATAAATGATATCTTTGGCATCGGTTTCCAACTCAAGCCAAGCGCCACGATTTGGAATTACTGTGGCAGTATAAGTCGGTTTCCCGTTTTTATCGACTTTCGTGTTATAATACACACTGGGCGAACGAACCAATTGGCTTACAATGACTCGTTCTGCGCCGTTGATGATAAAGGTTCCGGTTTCTGTCATGAGCGGGAAGTCACCCATAAACACTTCCTGTTCCTTGACTTCACCGGTTTCTTTGTTGATCAGGCGAACTTTCACGCGCAACGGTGCTGCATAGGTAACCTGGTGATCTTTTGCTTCCTCCACGGTATACTTGGGTTCGCCCAAGCTGTAATCGATAAATTCCAACACCAGATTCCCCGTGAAATCTTCGATAGGCGAAATGTCGCGGAACATTTCCCGCAAACCTTCATCCAAAAACCATTGGTATGACTTCAATTGAATCTCAATCAGATTCGGTAGTTCCAAAACCTCGTTAATGCGAGCATAACTACGACGTTGCCGACGACCACACGGGATCATTTTACCAGCCAAATAAACTCCCCCCTCGCACCCAGTCAAAACCGCTTTCCAAATGCGGTTGTCAAAGTAAAAAAAGAAAATGAGTGATATTGAACCTCATTTTTACCTAGAAGCAGTCTATTTACCTATTTTATCCAGTTGGATCGCGCAATAAACCAACCGGTTTTCACACAACCGTTTTCAATGATTCTATGAGTTCAAAGACACTTTCTGCAATTTAATACACTATCATAACGAAAATTTAGTGTCAATCTTTTCGTGAGCGGATAATGACATACCCTTTTTTCTTCCGGACCACATCCACATCTGCAAATAATTGTTCCAACTCTTTTTTGGCCGATTCCGCTCCCTGTTGCTTGCGGATGACGATCCACAAAGATCCCCCTGGATGAAGGGCAACAGACGCTTCTTTAAACAGACGGTAAATCGTTGATTTCCCCGCACGAATCGGCGGGTTTAACAAAATATGGTCAAATTTTCTGCCTTGCAATTGAGAGAACCCGTCGCTGACCAAAATTTCCACATGGTCATCCGCTTGATTCAAAGCTGCATTCGCTTTTGCCAGCTGAACAGCCCGTTCATTCACATCCACCATGGTCACTGCTACATCCGGAACCGTTTTGCTCACCGCAATTCCAACCGCTCCGTAGCCGCAGCCCAAATCAAGGACGGCGGATTCCGGTTCAATCTCGGCGCTTTCAATCAAAAGGCGGGTGCCAAAATCAATTCCCTTTTTCGAAAACACACCGGCATCCGTTTTAAACCGGAAAGATTCACCCGACAGAACGGCTTGGATTTCGCGCTCTTCACTTTTCGACTCAGGTTGACGGGAAAAATAGTGATCAGCCATGGATAACGGATCTCCTTTTTTGAAGAGAGGATCAGTCCTTCTCATCTCAAATTTCAGATCGTCTGCTTTAAAAAGAGAACCCGCCGACCGTATGACGACGGGTTAGCCGGATCCAAACGATTACTTAACTTCTACAGTAGCACCGGCTTCTTCGAGTTCTGCTTTGATTTTGTCTGCTTCTTCTTTGGAAACTCCTTCCTTGACCGGGGACGGAGCGTTGTCAACAAGTGCTTTTGCTTCTTTCAAGCCGAGGCCGGTAATACCGCGAACGGCTTTAATGACGTTGATTTTGGAGGAGCCTGCATTGGCAAGCACAACATCAAATTCAGTTTTTTCTTCAGCAGCATCCCCGCCGCCGGCAGCACCAGCCACTGCAACCGGAGCCGCAGCAGTTACACCGAATTCTTCTTCGATTGCTTTTACAAGATCGTTCAGTTCGAGAACGCTCATTTCTTTAATCGCTTGAATGATTTCTTCTTTAGACATAAAGGAAACCTCCTTGCATTCTGTTAGATATCAATAATTTTTTAAGCTTCGGCAGCTTCTCCATCTTTGTCAGCCACTGCTTTGACAGCCAGTGCAAAGTTGCGCACAGGCGCTTGCAACACGCTAAGCAACATGGAGAGCAAACCTTCGTAGGACGGCAGTTCTGCCAGTTCCTTGATTTCATCAAGGCTGACGGCTTTACCTTCCACCAAACCGCCTTTGATTTCCAGCTCCTTGTTCTCTTTGGCAAAGCCATGGAGAATTTTGGCCGGAGCCACTACATCTTCGTAGCTGAATGCAACTGCGGTTGGTCCGGTCAGATGCTCGGTCAGGTCGTTGGCGCCGACTTGTTCGCAAGCGCGGCGGGTCAGCGTATTTTTGAGCACCTTGAATTCAACGCCGGCTTCGCGCAACTGTTTGCGCAGCTCGTTCATTTGTTTTACATCCAAACCGCGATAGTCAGCTACAATGGTGCTTTTGCTCTTTTCCAGTTTTTCTGCGATTTCTGCGACAACTTGTTTTTTTCTTTCAATCGCTTTGGACACGCGGCACACCTCCTCATCAGGAGTTTTTAAAAATAGAAAAAGCCTCCGTAGACAGTCGAAGGCTTCCGTTACTCGTATGGATTCCGTGGAACACACCACATCCATGCATGTATCCTTACCTCGGTAGGATATTAAGCAGCAACTTCGGCACCTACTGTCTACGGTAAAAAGCTATATCCAATTATTGCGGATTCACCTCATCCGAAGCAGACACACTGCCACCGGCGAATCACATCATGACACGGATTATATCAGAAAAGTCATCACCGGGCAATACTTGTTCTCTTTATTGCCCCGTGCAAAAGATTTCCAGATGCAAAAATTAACGACCAACCAATTGTTGTGCGCTGACGGAAACGCCAGGTCCCATGGTCGAAGAAACGGTCACGCTCTTCATGTAGGTTCCTTTGGCAGCAGCCGGTTTGGCTTTCATCAAAGCGTCAGCCAACACTTGCAAGTTTTCACGCAATTGATCTGTCGTAAAGGAAACTTTACCGATCGCAGCGTGGACTATACCGGCTTTGTCGGCACGGTATTCAATTTTGCCGGCTTTGATTTCTTTTACGGCTTTCTCGATTTCAAAGGTAACCGTACCGGTTTTCGGGTTTGGCATTAATCCTTTCGGTCCCAGGATCCGTCCCAAACGACCGACTTGCCCCATCATGTCGGGAGTGGCCACAACCACGTCAAAATCAAGCCATCCTTGGCTGACTTTGTTGATCGTCTCTTCATCCCCGACATAATCGGCACCGGCAGCTTCAGCTTCTTTTGCTTTCTCCCCTTTGGCAAAGACGAGAACACGTTTGGTTTTCCCGGTACCATGCGGCAACACCACCGCACCTCTCACTTGCTGGTCAGCTTTTTTGGTGTCGATTCCCAAACGGAACGCTGCTTCAACCGTTTCATCAAATTTCGCAGTGGAAATTTCTTTCACAAGTTCCAATGCTTCTTGAGGGCTGTAGAGTTTTTCGCGGTCAACTTTTTTAAGCGCCTCAAGATATTTTTTGCCGTGTTTTGCCACGTTCATTTCCTCCTTTCGTGGTCTTAGCGGAAGATCCTCCCACAAGCTTCAAGCTGCTCGTGGCAGAGCAGCCCGGCTCTTCGCCCGATCAGTCTTCGATCTGAATGCCCATGCTTTTTGCCGTGCCTTCCACCATGCGCATGGCAGCTTCCACACTTGCGGCATTCAAATCGGGCATTTTCATTTCAGCGATCTCACGCACTTTATCCCGTTTAATGGTCGCTACTTTATTCCGGTTCGGTTCACCGGATCCGGATTCAATCCCGGCTGCTTTCTTCAAGAGAACGGCAGCTGGAGGAGTTTTGGTGATAAACGTAAAGGAACGGTCTTCATAAACCGTGATTTCAACCGGAATGATCAGTCCGGCCTGTTCAGCCGTGCGGGCATTGAACTCTTTACAAAATCCCATGATGTTCACACCAGCTTGACCCAATGCCGGACCTACAGGCGGTGCCGGATTGGCTTTCCCAGCCGGAATCTGCAGCTTGACCACTTTAATGACTTTTTTGGCCACGCGAATCCAACCTCCTTCAAACATGTGGTTTTCTCGGGTATTACCCTCCCACGGAAAGGCAAGCTCCCTTTCAGTCAGGCTTGCGCTCGCCCCAAAGATGGGGGTAACATACAACAAACAGTTATACTTTACCACACACAAAAAAGAAACGAAAGTTTTCGGTTCGCTAAATTTTTTCCACCTGGTCAAAATCCAGTTCAACCGGCGTCTCCCGGCCGAACATATTGACCATTACTTTGATTTTTGAACGGCTTGCATCAATTTCGTCAATTCTTCCGACAAAATTAGCGAACGGTCCTTCCTTCACTTTGACATTTTCGCCAATCGAAAAATCAACCGTCACCTTAGACTCTTCCATGCCCATTTGACGCAGGATGGCATCAACCTCATCCGGCATAAGGGGAGTTGGCTTGGACCCTGCCCCTGATGAACCCACGAATCCTGTCACTCCTGGTGTGTTTCGCACGACATACCACGAGTCGTCGGTCATAACCATCTCTACCAACACATAACCCGGAAAGACTTTTCGCATTACCGTTTTCTTTTTTCCGTCTTTGTGCTCGATTCCTTCTTCCATTGGTACAAGAACGCGGAAGATCTTATCTTGCATGTCCATGGAATGGACACGCTTTTCCAGGTTGGTTTTCACTTTGTTCTCGTAGCCGGAATACGTGTGAACCACATACCAATTTTTCTCCATTGCTCATCAGGGTTTGACCCCTGTCCCCCCCTTAAGAAATGACTGCTATTTAGTAATCAGTTTCACCAACTGATAAATCCCAGCATCCACGACAAAGAAAAAGACAGCCAAGAGTATCACAATCAGCAAAACCACAACGGTGTAGTTGACCATTTCCTGCCGGTTTGGCCAGCGAACTTTTTTCAGCTCCTGAATGCTTCCCCGGAAAAAGCCGGCTGTGCCGGAAACACTTTTCCGGACTCCACGTCTAAGACCTTGAAAAGCAGCCATATTGTCACCCCCATCTTCTATCAAGCAGCTAAACCCTTATTACTTGGTTTCACGATGGATTTGATGCGAATTGCAACGCGGACAATATTTGCGTAATTCCATGCGATCCGGATGTTTGCTTTTGTTTTTGGTCAATGCATAGTTGCGTGAACGACATACGGTGCAAGCCAGTGTAATGTTCACCCGCATCTTCCGACACCTCCTCTTCATCAAGTCGCCGTTCAAACGGAAGGAAACGATAGAAAATACCCAAATTACATTATCACACTGGCTCCCTGCTGTCAATGTAAAGCCGTTTGTAAAACCATTATTGACATAAATTTCGCTCATCAAAAATCAGTTTATAAAAAAGAAACCGGCCGGGAATTTTTGAATACTTTGTTAAAAAGCAAGCAATCCGCATGATTTTCCATACATTTTTTCAAAACAAAAAGGAATCATGATGTTTTTTGTCGAATCCAAACAAAAGAACAGGTACGAAACCTGTTCTTTTGTGAACCGGTGCTTTTGTTAATCATAAAGAAAGTTCACGCACTTCAAGGTATCTCTCTAATTTCCGTTTCACTCTCTGCAAGGCGTTGTCGATCGACTTCACATGTCGATTTAAGTCGACCGCGATTTCCTGATAAGAACGTCCGTCCAGATACAACATCAATACTTTCCGTTCCAAATCACTAAGAATTTTCGCTATTTTATCTTCAATATCATTATATTCTTCCTGGCTGATGTAGATCTCCTCAGGGTTTGATAGACTTCCGGGGATTTTATCCAGCAACGTCCTGTCCGTATCGTCGTCGTAAGCAGGCTTGTCCAATGAAACATAAGAGTTGAGCGGAATGTGTTTTTGTCGGGTAGCCGTTTTGATCGCTGTGATGATCTGGCGCGTGATGCATAATTCGGCAAATGCTTTAAACGAAGCCAGCTTGTCCCCCTTAAAGTCCCGAATCGCTTTAAATAGTCCAATCATCCCCTCCTGCACGATATCTTCGTGATCGGCTCCGATGAGAAAATAGGATCTCGCTTTCGCTCTGACGAAATTTTTGTACTTATTAATCAAATATTCCAGAGCCTGATGATCTCCCACGCGTACGCCATAAACCAGCTCTTCGTCGGCCATGTTTTTGTAATCAGCATTTCTGTCGTAAGTGACAAAATTACTGGATTGAAGATTTACACTCACCGCTTTCCCTCCCGACCAAGTAGCCTATAAACCCTTATATTAACCCACAGTAATGTTATTATATCCGAAGTGAAACAAAAACGTCAAATTTTAACCTATTTTTTCCTTCTCCATTTTTCAAATATCTGTTTGAGATCGATACTTATTCTTTCTTCCAAGGTGTTTCTTTGCTTTTGTTGCCTCTCCCGTTTCAATTTTTTGTTTAATTTCTCTTTTGCGATCCGGATCTCCTCCAACAGCTCCCTGGAAGAGATGCGGTAGGCCCCTTGTCCGAAAACCATCCGTTGCTCCAGATAATCGGACGTTGCCACATAAATGGAGCGGTGCGGGCTTTTATGCTTCTTGACAAAGCGTTCGATAAACTCATCCGCGGTTTCATCGCGACGGGTATAGTAAACCAGAATTTTCTCCTCGTCGGTTTTCACGTCAATCCCTGGTGTGGAATGCGCATCAAACACAAGATGGACCTGCCGGCCGGTCATCGCCTGATATTCAGACAAATCGCGAATCAATTGAACCCGTTCCTCTTCAATCGAAACCGGATTCCAGTGCACCCCCGACTTGGCACCGATCACGTTATACCCATCCACCACCAGCCATTCTTCGTGCTTAACCATCATTCATCCGGCAGCGCATGACTTCATACATGAGAATCCCCGCCGCAACCGATGCATTTAACGATGAAACCTTCCCTCTCATCGGGAGCTTCACCAAAAAATCGCATTTCTTTTTCAACAACGTGTGAATCCCGCGCCCTTCATTCCCGATCACCACGGCAACCGGCATGTTGTAATCAATCCCGGTATACTCCTGTTCGGCCGATCCGTCGCTTCCGACGAGCCAAACTCCCCGTTCTTTCAATTCATCGGCAACACGATTCAAATTGGTCACCCGGACCACCGGCACATGTTGCACCGCACCGGCCGAGGTTTTTGCCACCACGGAAGTCACCCCTGCCGCCCTCCGCTTCGGAATGATGACGCCATGCGCCCCCGAAGCATCGGCTGAACGCAAAATCGATCCGAGGTTGTGGGGATCTTCAATACTGTCCAAAAGCAAAAAAAAGGGTGCCTCCTGTTTCTGCTCCGCCCGCTTAAAAAGGTCTTCCAGCGAAGCGTACTCAAAGGCAGCGACTTGGGCAACGACTCCTTGATGGTTATTCCCTTCCGCCAATTGGTCCAAACGGGAACGGGGCACCCATTGGTACGGAACATTTTGTTTTTTGGCGTGTTCAATGATCTCATTCACGCTGAATTTGTTGATATTTTTTGCCAAAAGAATTTTTTCCACCGGGCGCCCGGACTTCAATGTTTCCAAAACCGCGTGTTTCCCGTATATCCAGTCAATCATTTTCCTTGTACCCCTTTTCGACAATCTCTATCGCTGAATTCATCAATTCATGCAAACGTTGTTCATCTTTTTTCAAATACAGGTAGCCCATCAACGCTTCCAATCCGGTGCTTTGTCTGTAATCCGTCACCTTTGCGTTTTTGGGGACACTTCCTGACTTGGCATTGCGGCCGCGTCTTAAGATGTCCCGCTCTTCTTCCGTCAGATCGTTTTCAATCGCTTTGTACACTTTGGCTTGGGCCAAAGCAGACACAAATTTGGCCGCCTCTTTTTGCAAGTCCTGAGGCCGGGCAATGCCACGGGCCACCAGGTGATGCCGGATAAATATCTCATACACGGCATCACCCAGATAAGCCAGCAACAAAGGATTATATTCCCGCGGTGTTTTTGTCAGCGGTTGAAGCATTCCGAATATATTTTCACTCATTTTCTTCTCCATCGAACTCCTTGTGGTGTATCTTCCAGCACAATCCCGCGGGCCAAAAGCTGGTCCCGGATTGCGTCAGCTTTTGCAAAATCCCGGGCTTTTCGCGCTTTTTGCCTTTCTTCGATCAAGGCTTCCAGCTCCTGCTCCAGGCGGTCTTCCGATTCGGTTGTGACCAGGCCCAGAATTTCTTCCCCATGCGTTTTCAGCCAATCCAAGATTCCTTGAACCGTTTCCTTGGACACGACCGGTTTCGCCACCGTTTCATTCGCCAGTTTGACCACTTCAAACAGCACACTGATGGCATTGGCTGTATTGAAATCATCGTTCATCTCGGCTTCAAACTGCTCTTTGTACCGTGACAGCTTCGCGGCCGTTTCCGGATCTTCCCCGCCGGGCATCGCCGAATCCAACCGGTGTTTTAAATTTTCCACCGCGGTTTGGATCCGTTCAATGCTTCCTTCCGCCTGTCTCATCACTTCATCGCTGAAGGAAATCGGATGCCGGTAATGGGCAGATAAAAGGAAATACCGGATCGCCTCCGGGGAATAGGTCTTACGCAATTCAACCACGCGTTTGACATTCCCGAGCGATTTCGACATCTTTTCATTTCCCATATTAATATACCCGTTATGCAGCCAATAACGCACAAATGTTTTGCCCGTCCATGCCTCGCTTTGTGCGATCTCGTTTTCGTGGTGGGGGAAGCAGAGATCCGCTCCGCCTGCATGGATGTCCAACGTGTCCCCCAGGTATTTGCGTGCCATTACGGAACATTCGATGTGCCAGCCGGGCCGCCCGCGTCCCCAAGGCGTTTCCCAGCTGATTTCCCCGGGCTTGGCGGCTTTCCACAATGCAAAATCCAACGGATGTTCCTTTTGTTCATTGATTTCAATCCTGGCCCCCGCCTTCAATTCTTCCAACGATTGATGGGACAGTTTTCCATAATCTTTTTTGCGCAAGGAGCGGAAGTAAACATCCCCGTTCTTTTCATAAGCATATCCTTTGTCAATCAGATCCCGAATCGCTTCAATCATCTCCGGAATATGCTCGGTTGCCCGCGGATGCACATCCGCCCGTTGCACCCCCAATGTATCCATGTCCTCAAAATAAGCTTGGATGTATTGTTCGGCAATTTCCGGGACCGGTTTTCCCGTTTCTTGGGAGGCCCGGATCAACTTGTCGTCGACATCGGTGAAATTCTGCACATAAGTCACACGATAACCCCGGGAGCGCAAATACCGCCGCACCACGTCAAAAAAGACAAAGACACGGGCGTTCCCGATATGAATAAAGTTATATACCGTCGGGCCGCACACATAGATGCGAACCTCATTATTTTGCACTTGAAGCATTTCTTTCTTTCTGGTCAGCGTGTTGTAAAGCTGTATTGTCATCGTCGGTTGTTCCTCCCTGATCCACTGGATTTTCCCTGCAGTTTAACTTCGCTTCCAACTCACTCAACCGGGCTTTTAACGCATCCATTTCAACATGCATGGATCGCAATGTTTCCGCAACCGGGTCGGGCAGGTTCACTTGATCCAAATCATCTTTCACCCTCACGCCGTCCTGAATCACTACCCGTCCCGGCACTCCGACAACGGTGGAATTGGGCGGCACATCCCGCAAGACCACCGAGCCGGCTCCGACTTTGGCAAAACGTCCGACACGAATGGAGCCCAAAACTTTCGCCCCTGACGCAATCATCACATGATCCTCGATCGTCGGATGCCGTTTTCCTTTTTCTTTGCCTGTTCCTCCCAATGTGACGCCCTGATAAATCGTCACATAGTCGCCAATTTCACATGTCTCTCCGATGACCACACCCATTCCGTGATCAATGAAGACCCCCCGGCCGATTTTGGCACCGGGATGAATCTCAATCCCGGTAAAAAAGCGGTTTAACTGAGATATTATACGCGCAATGAGCAACAAACGTTTTTTGTAGAACCAATGCGCCAACCGGTGAGCCCATAATGCATGCAATCCGGAATAAGTCAACACCACTTCCAAAGTGCTCCGAGCCGCCGGATCCCGGTCAAACACCGCTTGAATATCTGCCTGCAGAGTTTGGCGAATTCCATTTTTCTTACTCCACAGCATGTCAGGTTTCCCCCTCTTATCGCCGATTTGAAATAGGAAATAAAAAATCTCTGCAGCACGCAAGCTACAGAGACGGTATATCCGCGGTTCCACTCTGTTTGGGCCAACCAGGCCCCTCTTTTTCCCGATAACGGCGGGTGGCCGGATCCTCCTACTCCGGGCCGCATCCGTTTCAGAGGTCAGCTCCCGGGTGCATATCAGATGTTCAGGAATGGAGCTTCGCACCGGCCAGCTCCTCTCTGGAATCCCTTTAACATCTGACTCTCCCGATCACAGCCTTGTTACTCGTTTCTATCTATATTATTTTGGCGGCTTCACAAAACATTGTCAATGACTTGATGCAAACGTTTTATCACCCGGTCCCGGCCAATCAAAGAAAGGCTTCCGCGCAGATCGGGGCCGTGTTCCAAACCGGTGACGGCCACCCGGACCGGCATGAACAATTTTTTCCCTTTATAACCGGTTTCTTTTTGCACCTGTTTAAACATTTTCTTGATATCATCCGGTTCAAAGGACCCGCTTTGTTGAACTTGTTCCAAAAAGGCCTTCAAGACAGCGGGAACTTGCTCTTCCGCAAGCACTTGCCGGGCTTGTTCAGAGTAATTGATTTCATCTTGGAAGAACAAATCCGACAACTCAACAATTTCCGCCGCATACTCCATTTGCTCCTGATACAAAGCGACCAGGCGGGTCACCCAGGCTTTCTGTTCCTCATCGAGCGGCGTCCGGATGCGGCCAGCTTTTTCCAAGTGGGGAATGGCCAGCTCAACGACCCGTTCCAAGGATGCTTTTTTGATATATTGCCCGTTCATCCATTTTAATTTTCCGGTGTCAAAAATCGCCGGCGCTTTGGACACCCGCTCAAGCGAGAACACTTCTACCAGCTCTTGCGGTGTAAACATCTCTTCTTCCCCTTCCGGCGACCAACCCAAAAGCGAAATGAAGTTGACGATCGCCTCGGGTAAATAACCCAATTCCTTATACTGATCAATGAATTGGATGATGCTTTCATCCCGTTTGCTCATTTTCTTGCCTTCGCCGTTTAAAATGAGCGGAATATGGGCAAAGACCGGCGGCTTGAAACCAAGGGCTTCGTAAATCATGATTTGTTTCGGGGTGTTGGATAAATGCTCTTCCCCGCGGATCACATGGCTGATTTTCATCAAGGCATCATCGACAACCACGGCAAAATTGTAAGTGGGGCGTCCGTCCGGCCGGCGAATGACAAAATCCCCGATGCCGTCGGATTCGAATTTCACCGTTCCGCGAATTTCATCCTCGATGACAATGGTTTTTCCCTCCGGCACACGAAAGCGGACACTGGGAACCCGTCCCTCCGCTTCAAACTTCGCCCGCTGTTCCGGAGTCAAATCCCGGTCCCATCCGCTGTATTTGGGAACTTCTCCCCGGGCAATCTGCTCCTCGCGCTCTTTTTCCAGCTCTTCTTTGGTGGTATAGCTCAAATAAGCTTTCCCTTCTTTGAGAAGCTGATCAATGTACCGATTGTAAATTTCCGTTCTCTCCATGCAACGATAAGGCCCGTAAGGACCGCCGACATCCACGCCTTCGTCCCATTCGATGCCCAGCCATTTCAACATGGCCATCTGTTTTTCATCGGCGCCCTCCACGTTCCTTTCCGTGTCAGTATCTTCGATCCGGACGATAAAATCGCCACCATTGCGTTTGGCGTGCAAATAACTGAATAATGCCGTTCTTGCACCGCCGATATGCAGATGCCCCGTGGGGCTGGGTGCATAACGTGTGCGAACCCTGTCCATGTTTTACTCTCTCCTTTTATGCCAGATTCCATTCTTTATCGATTTTGCACAAGACAAACCACCGCCATGGATGCCATTCCTTCTTCGCGTCCGGTGAAACCCAGCTGCTCCGTGGTGGTGGCTTTCACATTCACCTGAGAGGTTTCCGCTTCCAAAATCTCCGCAATTCTTTGCGTCATTTGAGGAATGTACGGAGCCATCTTCGGTTTCTGGGCAATGATCACGGAATCAAGATTCCCCAATGCGTACCCCTTTTCTTTCACTTGCTTCCAGACCTCTTTTAACAACACCGCACTGTCGGCGTCTTTGTAAGCATCATCCGTATCCGGAAAGATTTTTCCGATATCCCCCATCCCTGCGGCACCCAAAATCGCATCCGTAATGGCATGCAATAAAACATCCGCATCCGAATGGCCCATCAACCCTTTTTCGTATGGAATGGTGATGCCGCCGACAATCAGCGGTCTTCCAACAGCAAACTGGTGAACGTCAAATCCTTGTCCAATGCGAATCATTTCTTCTTTCCCCTCATCTGATAAATCGCTTCTGCCAAATATAAATCATCAGGTGTGGTCAGCTTGATATTTGTATATTCCCCTTGAACCACACGCACATCCACGCCCATTTCTTCCACCAGCATGGAATCATCCGTCGCCACCGTTTCCCGTCCGGCAAAATGCTCATGCGCCGACAACAGGACCTCGCGCCGAAAAGCCTGAGGCGTTTGGACTGCCCACAGGCGCTTCCGGTCCGGGGTGTTTTCAACAATTCCCGCATCATCGACCACTTTGACCGTATCCTTCACCGGCACAGCCAATATGGCGGCTCCGTGCATGCGGGCTTCCTCCAACAAACGGGAAATCGCTTCATGACTGACAAAAGGACGGACCGCATCATGCACCATGACCCAGTCCGTCGAAATCTTCTTCAATCCCAGATAAACACTTTCTTGCCGTTCTTTTCCTCCGGGAACGACATGCGTCACTTTTTGAAGCCCCGCTCCCCTGATCATCTTTTGCGTCCGCCCGATCTCCTTTTGATCAGCGACAACCACCATCTCATCAATTTCGGGAAAAGATTCAAACAAGGCCAAAGTATGTATCAAGATGGGTTGACCGTGAAAGGTTAAAAACTGCTTCGGTTCACGGGCCCCCATTCTTTTTCCCAGTCCTGCGGCAGGAACCACAACTCCGACACTCAAGCACCTGTCTCCTTTCGCTTTGCAACAAAATATGCCCGTCCTTGGTTTAGAATATAAACCAATCACGGGCCTCAAGCAACGGCAATTTCATTTTTTCCTTAAAGATTTAAAAAGCCTACAACGCCTTTTCCAAAAGTTTCGGTTTGGCAAAAATCATCCGACCCGCAGATGTTTGCAACACACTGGTGACCAAAACATCAATCCGTTCCCCGATGTATTCACGCCCGCCTTCAATCACGATCATGGTTCCGTCATCCAAGTATGCCACGCCTTGACCATGTTCTTTCCCGTCTTTAATCACTTGAACATTGATTTCTTCCCCGGGCAACACAACGGGTTTCACGGCATTGGCCAAGTCATTGATGTTGAGCACGCTGACTCCTTGCAACTCACAAACTTTGTTCAAGTTGAAATCATTGGTGACCACTTTCCCCGACAAAACTTTGGCCAATTTGACCAGCTTGCTGTCCACTTCCTGAATTTCTTCAAAGTCGCCTTCATAAATCAGGACATCAACATCCAGCTCTTTTTGGATCTTGTTCAGGATATCCAATCCGCGACGTCCCCGGTTCCGTTTCAGCACATCGGATGAGTCGGCGATATGTTGCAGTTCTTCGAGCACAAAGCTCGGAATCACCAACGTCCCCTCCAAAAAGCCCGTACGGCAAATATCGGCAATGCGTCCGTCAATAATCACGCTGGTGTCCAAAATTTTATGCTCAACATAAGGCTTTTCTTCGTTTTTCTGTTTTCCTTCTTTATTTTGACGCCCAAGCGTAAAAACCGAGATCAGTTCATCCCGCTTTTTGTATCCCACCCTGAATCCAAGATAACCGAACAAACCGGAAAAGATAAAAGGCAACACACGGTTTACGCCCGGTATCGGCAGCTGTGCCAACGGTTGTTGAATTAAAAATGCAACAATCAATCCGAAAATTAAACCAAGAGCCCCGAAAAGTCCATCCGCAGCCGGTATTTTAACCAAACGTTCTTCGCTCCAGCGAATCCACTTCACCACATTATTCGACAACCAAAATGTTGCGACAAACATGATGATCGCTCCAAGAACCGCGCCAATATAATGCGGTCCCGGCACTTCGCCAAAATTCAGAGGAGACTCTTGAAGCAACCCGAAAAACTCAGGACCTAAATAATAGCCAGCGGATGCTCCGACCAAGGTGAAAGCAAGTTCGACAAAACGTTTTAACACGGGGCTTCACCTCCTCCCAAAACGATGCTCGTAATAATCATTATAGACATTCTGCAAAAATGAAAACCTGATATCAAAAATTTTTCTTATGACCTTTTTGTTACAACAGAAAATAGAAACGATTATGAGTCCTTATCGGAAAAGATGCCGTCAATCAACTCCATCGCCTTTTCCTCATTCATGTCTCTTGCCAGCACCAGTTCACTGATCAAAATCTGCCTGGCATTGTCCAACATTTTCCTCTCTCCGGTGGATAATCCTTTTTCTTCATCGCGGAGCATCAGCGAACAGACCACTTCTGCCACTTCATAAATGTCTCCGCTTTTGATTTTGTCCATATTGGCACGATAACGTCGGTTCCAATTGAGTGTATCATGGTTGTCCCTTTGCCTCATTTGTTTCAGCACTTTGTCAACGGTCGACTCATCGACCACTTCGCGCAAACCGATTTTCTCCACATTGCTCATGGGAACCATGACCTTCATATCTCCAATGGGCATCCTCATGACATAGTACTTCTTCCGCTCACCCAAGATCTCCTTCTCTTCAATCGATTCTATGACACCTGCACCATGCATGGGGTATACCACTTTATCGCCAACATTGAACAAAAGATCCACCTCCAGAGGCAATATCTGTTTCCAAGATATCACAAAACTTCAGCACAGTCAATAAAATAAAAATCATTATCTTAGCATACAAAACTGATTATCGTCAATCCCTTTTTCCATTTGTCCTGCTGTTCCGTCTTGTCAAAAAATTGACACTATAATTCCGCTCCCTATATAATAAAACTGACTTCCATTGCGACCACAAGGCTGATGACACAGGTCATCCCCCGAAGTCTTTCTATAAATCTGCCGTCTCTATACGAAAAAAAGAGGTGAAAGGCATGAGCGAAAACCCTTTTTCTTCCTTTCAGGAACAAGTCGATGAATTACTCATCCGGCATCGCAGTTTTTTAGATGTGACATCAAAATTTCAAGAATCCGGCACCCGGATCAACCGGTCTCTCACCAAAGCCGTCACCGAATGCGGATGCATCCGGATTGATGCACAGAAACAACCTTACCCCACCGATGCCCCACGTGAAGAATGGAAAAATCACTTCAAAACGCATTTATCCGGCAGGTTGTGTGACCAATGCCTGGAAACCGTTCAGACCGAAATCGGAAAAAACCTCTTTTATCTCACTGCTTTATGCAATCTGTTGGAGATCTCCCTCCCCGAAGTGATGGAAAAGGAATCAAAAAAACTCACAACACTCGGAGTATTCAATCTCCGTTAATGATTCAAAGGAAAACAACCCTTTTAAAAAAGGGTTGTTTATTTTTCCTATTTCCACTCTTCAATCGCTTTTTCGCCATCTTCTTCACGTTTTAAACTCACGGCTTTTTTCACACCATACAAAGCATACAAAAACAAGGGAATAAACAGGACTTTTGGCAATTCGCGCGGGTATAACACGGCTGTCGCCGCAATCGCGATCAAAAAAAGCGGGGCCATCCATACGGCAGATTTCGGAATGCCCACCTTTTTAAACGTCGGATATTTGATTTGACTGACCATCAGGAAGGATAAGAAAAGCATGGCCACCATGAGGAAATACACATTGGGCACATGATTATGATACAAAGCCATGGTCGCAAGAATCCCGCCTGCGGCCGTGATCGGCAATCCGATGAAGTAGCCCGGTTCACCAGGATGTACGTTAAAGCGTGCCAACCTCAAAGCTCCGCAAATGGGGAATATGGCTGTCACCAACCAACCTTCCATCCCCATATGTTGAAATGAAGATACATACATGATGACTGCAGGAGCCACGCCAAATGAAATAACATCCGATAATGAGTCCAACTCTTTTCCAAATTCGCTTTGCGTATTCAGCATACGGGCCACCCGCCCGTCCAAGCCATCCAGAATCATTCCGAAAATCACCATGATCGCCGCATATTCCCACGAATCTTGAAATGCCAAAAGAATTGACACAATCCCGAGTAATAAGTTCCCAACCGTTAAACAACTAGGTAATGCTCTGGCAATCATAAAGGGAACCTCCTAATCAGAAATACCAAAACATCTTTCAAAGTTTTCTAATTTGATGTTCTTTGTAATTTTTTAAAGTGGTTTCATTATAGTCTAGGTTATTTATATATGTCTGTCAATAAATACTTGTTCCTGAATTCGCTTCAATCCTTCTTTGATCATCTTTGCGCGCACACTTCCGATTCCTTCGACCTCATCCAGTTCATCGATGGTTGCCACCATGATTCTCGATAAATTTTCAAAGCGCTCAACTAATTTATAAATCACATGGCTTGGCAGGCGCGGGATTTTATGAAGAATCCGGTATCCGCGCGGCAAAACGGCTTCCTCTTCAATGTTGACGGACGATGGATATCCCAAAATCCGCACCAGGTTGGCGTGTTCCAGCAAATCATCCGACGACAACTTCTGCAACTCTTGGAAAACCACTTCTGGAGAAACACACGGATCAATGCAATAGTCCTCAATCAACAACTTCGCTTCATCTTCCGTGTCAGCCACCAGTTCCTCCAATTGCATACTGACCAGTCGGCCTTCCGTTCCCAATTCATGAATATATGTTTCGATCTCGCGTTTGATTCTGAGCACCATTTCTACCCGTTGCAAAACCAGTGCCACTTCGCTCAAGGTGACCAACTCTTCAAACTCCAGCGCCGTCAGGTTCGTGGTGGTTTGATCCAAAACGGATTTGTATTTCTCCAAGGTTTGGATGGCTTGGTTGGCCTTGGTCAAAATCACTCCCATATCTTTCAGGGCGTAACGAAAGTTACCTTTATACAAAGTGATAATATTTCTGCGCTGGGATATTGAGACCACCAATTTCCCGGTCTGCCTAGCCGTTCGCTGCGCCGTGCGGTGACGGATGCCTGTTTCCGTGGAAGGGATTGCGGAATCAGGAACCAATTGTGCGTTTGCATACAATATCCTTTTCCCGTCGTTACTCAGAATAATCGCTCCGTCCATCTTGGCCAATTCATAAAGATAAGCGGGCGTAAACGGACAATCGATATGAAAACCCCCATCCACAATTTCGCGAACTCCCTCGTCATAGCCGATCACGATCAGAGCCCCTGTTTTAGCCCCCAGGACGTTGTCCAATCCTTCTCTCAAGGGAGTTCCCGGAGCGATCATTTGTAAAATACTACTGCTTCCTTGATGTCTGTCGTTTTTCACACCCTACCCTCCCAACGCCACTTCTAATGCTTCTTCCAACGTTTTGACCCCGATTAGTCCGATCCCGTTCGGAGGCGTCCATCCCTGACAATTTTTCTCGGGGAGAATGACTCTTTTAAAACCCATGTTATGCGCTTCGGCCACGCGTTGTTCAATCCGTGAGACCCCTCTCACTTCCCCGGTCAGTCCCACTTCACCGATAAACAAATCAAACGGCGATACGGCCACGTCCCGAAAACTGGATGCCAGACTGACGGCCACACTGAGATCAACGGCCGGTTCGTCAATGCGTACGCCTCCTACAACGTTGATATAAGCATCATAGTTTTGCAAGAAAAGCCCCAATCTCTTTTCCAAAACCGCCATGATCATCGTAACCCGGTTATAATCGATGCCGGCTGCCATCCGTTTGGGGGTGGCAAAACTCGTCGGAGCCACCAATGCCTGCAATTCGACCAAAACCGGGCGGGTTCCTTCCATACTTGCCGTCACAGCCGTCCCCGGCGCTCCCACCGGACGACCCGACAAAAACAACTCCGAAGGATTTTCGACTTCCGCCAATCCTTCTTCCTTCATTTCAAAAACACCTATTTCATTCGTGGAACCAAAGCGGTTTTTGACCGCACGCAAAACGCGGTATGTGTGATGGCGTTCCCCCTCAAAATATAAAACGCAGTCAACCATGTGTTCAAGCATCCTCGGTCCGGCCAGCGACCCCGACTTGGTCACATGCCCCACGATGATGATCGCAATGTTTTGTTCCTTGGCCCACCGCATCAATTGTCCGGTGCATTCGCGAACCTGAGCGACACTTCCCGGCGCTGAAGCAATATCCGGATGAAACATGGTTTGAATTGAGTCGATCACCATCAATTTCGGCCGCACTTCGTCCATCAACAATTCAACGGCCGTCAAATCCGTTTCGGATACCACCAACAAACGGTCGCTCAAAGCATCCAGCCGGTCAGCACGCAACCGGATCTGTTCCGCGGACTCTTCTCCTGACACGTATAAAACGGACAATCCCCGCCTTGCCAGTTCATGCGTCGCCTGCAAAAGCAGAGTCGACTTTCCGATTCCCGGATCTCCACCCACCAAAACAAAAGAACCCGGCACCAATCCTCCGCCCAATACCCGGTTCAACTCTCTGATCCCGGTGTCAGAACGAGGCTGATCCAGCTTCTCCACTTGCGTAATCGGAATGGCTTTTTCCCGTTTGCTCTTTCTGTGCATTCCGGTACCGGGAACGGTTGAACTTTCGCTGTTGAGCTCTTCCACCATAGTGTTCCATTCATGACAGCCGGGGCACCGGCCCATCCATTTCGGCGTTTCATAGCCGCATTCCTGACAAACAAACTTTGTTTTTTTCTTCGCCATGGCTTTTTCTCCCACTTACAATGAATCATGATCTTCAAACATTATAACAAATCACTCTTTAAAAATTTATGGAGACTTTTTCACCGGCAAAATCTCTTCCTATTAAGGAATTTTTTCCCTATACGGGCAAATTTCAACCTCTTTTTTAAAAAATAGTGATAAACAAAAGCACCCGGCCGCTGATACAGCCGGGTGCCTGTTTCTCGATCATTGGGTTGCAGACCGGGACTCTTCTTTTTCGACAACCAATTTTCCGTCTTTCACATCGATGACCACCGAGTTCCCGCGTGCGACATTGCCGCGCAACAACTCTTCGGACAAACGGTCTTCGATGTTTTTCTGGATGGCCCGGCGCAACGGGCGGGCACCGTAGCTCGGGTCAAATCCTTCTTTCGCCAAGTAACGTTTGGCTTCATCCGTCAACCGGAATTCGATTCCCTGTTCAACCAGGCGTTTGCGCAATTGGTTCACCATCAGGGACACGATCTCTTCCAGATGCTCTTCTTTCAAAGGATGGAAAACAATCACATCGTCGATCCGGTTCAAAAACTCGGGACGGAAAGTTTTCTTCAGCTCTTCCATGACATTTTGCTTCATGTGTTCATAGTCATCTTCCGCTTGATTGCCGCCAACGTTAAATCCGAGGCGTGACGTTTTCTTGATGGTGGATGCCCCCACGTTGGAAGTCATGATGATGATGGTGTTACGAAAATCCACCACCCTGCCTTTTCCGTCCGTCAACCGGCCGTCTTCCAGCACTTGCAACAAGATGTTGAAAACTTCCGGGTGAGCTTTTTCGATTTCGTCAAACAGGACGACCGAATAGGGTTTCCGGCGGACTTTTTCCGTCAATTGTCCTCCTTCTTCATATCCCACGTATCCCGGAGGCGAACCGACAAGACGGCTCGTCGCATGTTTTTCCATATACTCAGACATGTCAATCCGGGTCATCGCATCTTCGTCACCAAACATGGCTTCCGCCAAAGCACGGGCCAATTCGGTTTTTCCGACTCCGGTCGGTCCCAGGAAGATGAAGGAACCGATCGGCCGCTTCGGATCTTTCAATCCTGCACGGGCCCGGCGGATGGCACGGGAAACGGAACGGACCGCTTCCTCTTGTCCGATGACGCGGTTATGCAGGATGGACTCCATATTCAACAAGCGTTCCGATTCTTCTTCCGCCAACTTCTTCACAGGAATTCCCGTCCAGCTTGAAACGACATCGGCAATATCTTCCGCGGTGACTTCGGAATCGGTTTTTCCTTGGTGTTGTTTCCAGGAATTCCGGTTGGTCTCGATTTCCTCACGCAATTTTTGCTCGGTATCCCTCAAAGAAGCCGCTTTTTCAAATTCCTGGCTTTGCACGGCCGCGTCTTTTTCTTTTTTCACTTCTTCCAGCTTTTGTTCCAGTTTTTTCAGTTCCGGCGGCATCATGTAAGATTTCAACCGCACTTTGGATGCCGCTTCATCGATCAGGTCAATCGCTTTATCCGGCAAATACCGGTCCGTAATATAGCGGTCGGATAATCTCACCGCTTGTTCAATCGCTTCATCGGTGATTTTCACCCGGTGATGGGCTTCGTAACGATCCCTCAAACCTTTCAGGATCAACACCGCTTCCTCAGTGCTCGGCTCTTCCACCAAAATCGGTTGGAAACGGCGCTCCAAAGCGGCATCTTTCTCGATGTATTTCCGGTATTCATCCAGGGTTGTCGCACCGATACATTGCAATTCCCCACGGGCAAGCGCCGGTTTCAGGATATTGGATGCGTCAATCGCTCCTTCGGCACCTCCCGCCCCGATCAACGTGTGCAACTCATCAATGAACAAGATGATGTTTCCGGCTTGGCGGATTTCATCCATGATTTTTTTCAACCGGTCTTCAAACTCACCGCGATATTTCGTTCCGGCCACCACCGTTCCCATATCCAGGGTCATAACCCGCTTGTTGCGCAAGGTTTCCGGGATTTCCCCGTCAACAATGCGCTGGGCCAAACCTTCGGCAACCGCCGTTTTTCCGACTCCCGGTTCACCGATCAAAACCGGATTGTTTTTGGTCCGGCGGGACAAGACTTGAATCACCCGCTCAATCTCTTTACTGCGGCCGATCACCGGATCCAGGTTTCCGTCATGCGCAGCGGCCGTCAAGTCGCGGGCCAAGCCGTCCAGTGTGGGTGTATTGACCTGATGATGGGTACTGGAGTGGTTGGAGAAGGTTTCGCTGTTTCCCAAGAGTTGCAAAACCTGCTGGCGGGCTTTGTTCAAGCTCACACCCAAATTGTTGAGAACGCGGGCCGCCACGCCTTCCCCCTCGCGAATCAAACCGAGAAGAATGTGCTCAGTGCCGACATAGGTGTGCCCCAACTTGCGAGCTTCATCCATGGACAATTCGATCACTTTTTTCGCCCGTGGCGTATAAGCAATGTTTACGGGTTGCCCCTGTCCCCGTCCAATCAAATTCTCAACTTCTTTTTGGATTTTTTCCAATCCCAGGCCCAAACCGATCAAGGCCTTGGCTGCAATCCCTTCCCCTTCGCGAACCAATCCAAGCAAAACATGTTCCGTTCCGATGTTGGTATGTCCCAGACGCACGGCTTCTTCCTGAGCAAGGGCGAGAACTTTTTGCGCCCGTTCTGTAAAACGTCCAAACATCATAATCCCTTACACCTCACTTATGCATGGATTTGTCAGGACTTATGTTCCATGGCCAAACGTTCACGAATCAACCGGGCTCTGCGAATGTCCCTTTGTTCGGCATTCAGCCGTTCCCCGGCATACTGTTGCAAAAATCCGGGTTGAATCATCACCATCAATTCATTCATGACACTGGCCGAAACGCCACGGATAAATCCCAAATCAATTCCCAACCGGACATCAGAGAGAAGGCTCATCGCTTCTTTGGAATCAATGATGCGGCAATGGGCCAAAGTCCCGTATGAACGATGGACACGGTCTTCCAGCTGAATCAAAGAAACCTCTTGGAGCCGTCCGCGGGCTGTATGTTCATGTTCAATCATTTGCCGGACAACTCCTTGCAGGTTTTCCAAAATCTCATTCTCATCCAATCCCAGCGTAACCTGATTGGAAACCTGATACAATTGGCCCAAAGCTTCACTGCCCTCTCCGTATATTCCGCGAACCGCAAGCCCGACTTGCGTTATCGCCGGCAACAACCGGTTTAACTGCTGGGTCATGGCCAAAGCCGGCAAGTGAAGCATCACCGAAGCCCGGATTCCCGTCCCGACATTAGTCGGGCAACTGGTCAAATAACCGCACTTTTCATCAAAAGCAAAATTCAAGTGGCTTTCCAACCAATCATCAATCTCATTGGCCAGTTCCCAGGCTTGCTTCATTTGCAATCCGGGGAACAACACCTGAATGCGGATGTGATCTTCTTCATTGATCATGATGCTGACAGATTGGGCTTTATTCAACAAAACGGCGCCATGCCGTGATTCTTCCGCCAACATCGGACTGATCAAATGCTTCTCGACCAACACGCTTTTTTCCAAATCAGACAGGTCCTTCATGCGGATCAATTCAGCACCTGCCAGGAAGGAGTACTTCGACTGATCTTGTTTCAATGCCTGCTCGACTTTGCGAATCACTTCTTCCGCCTGGGATGCGGTGCTCAGCATGGGAAACGGAAATCCGTCCAAATTCCTTGCGACCCTGATCCGGCTGGAGAATACCACATCTGACAGAGGACCTTTCACCCGCATCCATTCACTGATGGCATGGTTCATGAAATGTTCGAGTGACATGGTGTTTCCTCCCTACTTCTTGAGTCGATCCTGCAATTCTCGGATTTGGTCACGCAAACGGGCCGCTTCTTCAAACTCTTCAGCCTGAACTTTTTGCGCCAATTGTTCACGCAGCTGTTCCAATTTTCTCTGCAGTTTTAATTCACCTTTGGCACGGGACGGGATTTTCCCGTTATGCGATGTATGGCCGTGAATCCTTCTCAACAAAGGTTCCAAACGATCCTGGAACGTTTGATAACAATCACCGCATCCAAAGCGGCCGACCTTGCTGAATTGATTATAAGTCAACCCGCATGTGGGACAGCGGAGCAAATTCGTTTCATATCCTGCATGTCCGCCGGAAGAAGAGGAATCAAAATTCAACAGCCCGGACAAAAGTTGATGGAAAGAAAACCCATTGTCAAACCCGGGCATGTGTTCTCCTTTTTCCTGTGCGCAAACTTCACATAAATGAAACTCGGACTTTTCGCCGTTGACAATCTTGGTGTAGTGAATCGTTGCCGGCCGTTTACCACACTCGGGACAGAGCATCGGCCGTCACTCTCCTTTGCTGGTTAATAATGTGGTAAGTAAAACTTTCATCATCCTTGACCGCACCGGATCCCGAAGCGGAATCGGCAACTGCAAGGTTTCACGGGAAATCAAACGCTTCATGAGCAAAGCTTCCCGCTTTGTCATCAAATCTTCTTCCATCAATCTGGAAATTACATGTTCCGCCGTCATCTGGGTGACGGCATCCCCGATATATGACAACATTTCATCAAAAATTTCATGACGATTCTTATAACGTACTTTCTGGATGCGGATAAATCCTCCTCCCCCTCTTTTGCTTTCCACGATATACCCTTTCTCCACCGTGAATCGGGTACTGATCACATAATTGATCTGAGAAGGGACGCATTGGAAAATATCCGCCAATTCACTGCGTTTGATCTCAATCACGCCGTCTTCGCTTTCATTGATTATTTTTTTTAAATAGCGTTCAATTATGTCCGAAATACTACTCATTCGGACAACCTCCTGCTGACCTTGACTAACTTTGACCTTCTGATATTCATTATAAGAAAAAAGCTTCCATTTGCCAAGTCCCCTGCATTTATTTTCAGTATTGACCAATTTTTACCTTGACATGTACCGTTTGTTTTTAATCCACGCGAACTGATTTTACACCGTCAAGCTGACGGACTTCCTCCACCAATTGGGGAATGGGGACTTTTTCGTGGATGCGGATGGTAAAAGTGATCTCCAACAGACGGCCCTCATCCTCTTCTTCCTGTTCCTCCATGTGCACCCGCCTTATTTTTCCGCCAAACCGCCCGATCAGCGATGCCAGCTCGCCCAGTTTGCCCGGTTCATCCTCGGCAATGATGTGAAGCAGACAAAGACGTTTCTTTTTGATCCACATGCTTTCCAACCGGTTTAAAAGCTCCAGGCTCACCAAAACCAAAATGGTGGTCAGGACGGCCCCGAAGATAAAACCGGTTCCGACCGCCAGCCCGATGCCTGAGACCACCCACAAAGAAGCCGCCGTCGTCAACCCTGTCACCGATGCACGGTGGCGCATGATCGTTCCCGCTCCCAAAAAACCGATTCCGCTCACCACCTGTGCACTTAACCGGGAAGGATCAAACCGGACATTCTGCTCCGCCATATAATCCGTAAAACCATAGATGGAAATCAGCATAATCAAAGCCGAGCCCACACTGACCAAAATATGTGTGCGAAAGCCTGCAGGATGGTTATGCCGTTCACGTTCCCAACCGACCAACCCTCCCAAAAGTGCCGCCATAAACAAACGAACCGCCACTTCCAGGTAAGAAACCATCCATACACTTTCTCCCATTTTTCACCCTCTTTTCTTTCGTGATAACTCCCGGTACAAAAAGAGATTTCCTTCCTTTTGACTTCATTGTTCCCCGACTTGAAAATCAAAAGGTTGGAAACCTCATCCATCACCTTCACCTGTTCACTTTTTTGTTGCTTCGACCACTTGCTTCAGTTCCGGAAAAGAATGAATGATTGCATCAGCTTCGTCCAGTTCATTTTCTTGACCAAAACAGGGATATCCGGTATAGCGGCATCCAACCGAAAACAGTTGATTCTCCTTGCCGGCTTTGATGTCTGAACTGCGATCTCCGACCATCAAACCGTCCGTCACCCCGTAATCATTTTTTAAAATGCGGACAAGATCCGATTTATCAGCCGTTTGATACTCTCCTGCTGTATAAATTCCCTTAAACAGAGAAATTAATCCTTTTGTTTCCAAAGCCGTGCGCACGTAATCACCGGCCCCGTTGCTGGCCACAAACAAGGGCCATCCGTCTTCATAAAACTGCATCAAGGTTTCCCTGACCCCGGGAAAAATCTCCCCTTTTCCCTGGCGGAACAATTCTAGCTCTTTTTGCAGCATGAACCGATCCGCTTTTTCTTTGAGGGCACTGTCTGCCCCCGGCAACAAAACCTCCCACAATTCCTGATGCGTCATTCCGAAAACGGATTGAATTTTTTCCTCATCGGGGATGTCTCCTTGAAACTTGCCCGTCGTCTGTAAATGGCGAAAAGTTTCCTGAAATGCGGGAACGGCCACTTTTTCGGTTTGAAATAATGTTCCATCCAAGTCAAAGATGATTGCTTTCATGATTCCCCTTCTTTCCAGTGATGTTCTTTTCATTTTACAAGATCGCAAAAAGGATGTTCGACAGTTTGTTCATTTTTTTTCGTTTATTTTCGTGTAAAGTAAATTTTGAAATGGCTTTTGGAGTGATCCCGTTGACTTATAAACAAATCAAATGGCTCATTTTGACAATCCCCACGATCGCGGTGGGGATCTGGGAATATATCCGTCATGAATACCTGTTGCCTTATATCTCCATGGAATTGGGCAACTGGCTCACCCCTCTGATCGTTTTGGGGGTCACATTAACCCTCTTGGTGCATTTATTTGTGATTTATGAAGAAATCCAAGAAGCTCTAAAAAAAGAGCGGGAAGAAAATGCCGTTTTACAGGAACGGGAGCGAATCGCCCGCGAATTGCATGACGGCATGGCACAAACGTTGTTTTTGTGTTCGGTGGAACTGGAATCCCTGCGGGAAAAACACCCCGATCCTTCATTAAACCGGGTTCATCAACACTTGCAACAATTGCACGATGATGTCCGTCAAGCGATCGCCAGTTTAAAAAATCCGGAACACCCCGCTCCTTTTCTTTTAAAGGACAAATTGATGCATTTGTTCCGCGAATTTGAAATCGATACCGGGGTCCGCATTTCAGCCCGTTTCGAAATGGAAACCGGATCCCTTCTCACCAAAGAAAAAGTGGAACTGTATGCCTGTATACAGGAAGCCTTGACCAACGTCCGAAAACATGCCCGGGCCACTTGGGTCCAAGTCTCTTTCGAACCGTTCTGCCAAGGATGGCGATGCACGGTGGAAGACAACGGAATCGGGTTTGAAGGCGATGTGTTTTCCTACCCGGACCGATACGGGATGCGCATCATGCAAGAACGGGTAAAAAGCATCGGCGCCGGACTTCAATTAACACGACAGGACGGAAAAACCATTCTGACCATCCAAAAAGGGAGGGAAAACGAGTGAATCCCCTTTATCGCATTGTCATTGGAGATGATCATGAACACGCGCGCCAAGCCATGCGTTTGATTATCAAAAGAGATTCCCGGTTTCAAATCGTGGGCGAAGCAGCCGACGGAAAGGAAGTGATCGAACTCGCCGAATCCGCCCGTCCCGATCTTATCTTAATGGATATCAACATGCCAAAGATCAACGGCCTGACCGCCACCCGCATCATCAAAGAACAGTTCCCGTCCGTAAAAATTGTCATCGTCACGGTTTCCGATGATGCTTCCGATCTGTTTGACGCTTTAAAACAGGGGGCTCAGGGGTATCTGCTGAAAAACCTGAAGCCTTCCTTGTGGCTGGAATATTTACAAGCCGTTGCCGCAGACGAAACCCCCATGCCCAAAGAAATTGCCCGCCGGATTTTGCATGAATTCCATACCACCCCCGTTCCTTCCAAACAATCCAATCTGACCCAACGGGAACAAGAAATTTTAACATGGGTGGCCCAGGGTTACAGCAATAAAGAAATCGCACGCCAGTGCCTGATATCGGAATACACCGTCAAAAACCATCTGAAAAATATTATGCAGAAACTCCACTTGAATAATCGAGTTCAATTGACCCGTTATGCCTATGAACAAGGATGGATGGAAGGGAACGACCGGGGAGAGAATAGCTCCAAAGAGGGATAGTCATTCCTGCCGCTTTTGCTACAATGAGCATGATACAGACCGGAAGTTACGGAAGGAGTCCGCCATCATGAAGCGTAATTTATTCTTTTTTCATTTGGTTCTCTTTATCCTGGTTGCCGCCGGATGCGGACAGTTAAAACCCGAAACCAAGGAACAGCAAAACCTGCAAACACCGGCCCAGCTGAATATCACTTTCCAATCATCCCCGGACCATCCCGAAAAGAATCAGCCGGTTGAGTTAAGTTCCGTGATTACGGCCGAAAACAAACCGTTTCCGGATGCCAATGTCGAATTTGAAGTCTGGAAACAAGGGAAAGAACATCAAACGTTCAAAGCAACCCATCAGGCCGACGGAACATATACCGCAGTACAGAAATTCCCTGAGGACGGGGAGTATCACGTGGTGGTCCATGTCACCGCCCCCGGCATCCACCAGATGACCAGTGGTTCGTTTACCGTCGGATCCGTCCAAAATGACTCCCACGCGCACCATGATTCCGGGGTGCAAATGCATCTGACGGTCCCGGACAACATTCAGGCCGGGCAAGCCATTGAAGCATCGGCACACATTCAACTGAATCAAAAAGCTTTAAGTGGTGCCGATGTCCGGTTGGAGGTCTGGAAACAAGGCAACGAACAACATAAGTTTGTCGAGGCCTCCGAAAAGAAACCCGGTGAGTACACCGCCTCCTTGTCCTTTCCGGAAAAAGGAACATATCATTTGAAATTGCATGTGGAAAAAGAAAAGATTCACGATCACCAGGAAAAAACCGTTACCGTGCAGTAAAAAAAGGAGCCCGGATCCGGAGCTCCTTTTTTGGTCACGTCAATCCCATTTGGCCGATTTGATACATCATAAAGCCGATAAATACGGCCAGCCCCACGTAGACGGTGCCGTAAATCCACCGCAACTTCGGAGGCACGCTGTAATACTTCTCATCCTGTTTAATACCTCCCACACGAAGAGGCGTATAAGTCCCTTTTAACTTCATTTTCACTTCCGGATCTTCCGGAGAAGGGGGAATCGTCTGTACCAACGTCATCTCATGGATTTGTCCCATCATTTCAAACTGGAGGATCGTCCCAAGCCCGGGATAACCCACTTCCGCCATTTCTCTCTGGTCTTGGATGAAACAATATTGGCGAAACGGCAAAGAACGTTGGTGATATTCACCCGGGATCCACAACCCGGCTTCATCAAAACGCTCCTTTTTCACCCTGGCTTCAATCACAAACTCTCTTTTTTTCGGCTTCTTCTTCCGGTATGCCCCCCATAAATCAATCAAAAACATAATGTAAATAATCAACAGCAAAATACTTTTCAAATATATGATCAAAAAAAGCCCCACAATCAAACCGACCACCCACAGCCAACGGGTAATCGCCACGACAATCCTTCCGCCATCCAAAGGATGAATGGGGATCAGGTTAAACAAATTTAAAAACAAGCCGATATAGGCGATGGCGATCAAAAGATCCTGATCAAGCCAAACTCCCAAACCGTAGGAAACAACCGCCCCCAACGTGCCCAAAAGAGGACCGCCCAAAGCGACAAAGGCTTCCGTCGCCGCATCGCTCGGCTGCTTCTTCATGGTGATCAACGCACCCACAAACGGAATAAAGGCCGGTGCCGACACAGGCAATCCCTTGATCTTTGCCGCCCAAACATGTCCCATTTCATGGATGAAAATCATCAAAACCAAACCGATGGCAAATTGATAAGGAAAAAGCAGCGCATATCCTCCGACGGAAATCGCCATGGTGATCAATGTGCCGCCAAACTTTCCAAATTTCAACAAGGGCAAGATCGATTTCAACTTGGTTCCGATGCTGACCAAAAAAAGTCCGAGCCAACCCAAATTTCTTCGATTTTTCTGATTGGACTGTTCCTGCTCCACTCACAGAGCCTCCTTAACCCGTCTTTTACTATATCTTTCACCGGTTAAATCCGGTCTCATTCCCATATCTTTAAGCATATAAAACAATTCCCCTTACAATATACCATGAAACCCGTTCATCAAACAGCCTCGACATTGACAGCATTGTATACAATTTTGCCGCAATTCCCCTGACAGCCCATGAAAAAGGCTGTTGACCTACCGGGGTTGTCAACAGCCTTTTTGGGTGTCACCTTTTTTCAACCTGAATATCCAAAGGCAGAGGATCTTTCTCGATTTTATCCAATTGCATTTCCAATTTCGGGGTCCGGACGATGATCGGAACGCCGGCTTTTTCATCATCCCCTCCAACCGCCCAAACGACCGCGCTGATCACAGCGACCACCAGGATGAACGGAATCAAGAGTTTACTTATTGGCTTCTTCATCTTCCGGTTTTGCCTCCTTATTTTGTGGTGTGGCCTGCATTTGTTGGGCTTTTTTAATCGCATCCTGATACAAAGACTGGTTCGGATCCAACTGGTATGCGCGTTCAAAAGCTTTCAGCGCTCCTTCTTTGTCTCCCAGCCCCATGCAGGTGATTCCCAGTTGATAGTGGTAGAGAGGATTTTTCGGATCATATTTGGCGGCTTTTTCCGCTGTCTGATTGGCGGAGATGAAATATCCGTACAAATAGTAAGCCATGGAACGGTAATATTGCGCTCTCGGATATTTGGATTCTTCATCCACTGCATCATTGAAAGCCCGGAAAGCAGATTTGGAGTAGCTGGCAAGTTCTTTTTTCTTCTCTTCGGCGTTCATGTTTTTGTCTTGATAAACTTGTTCCCATTTTTTCAAATAAAGGACACCCAGCGTCACATAATATTCTTCTTTTTTGCTGCTGGCCAATTTGGCCGCTTTTTTGGCTTGTTCGATCGCTTCATCAATCTTTCCCTGTTTGAAAAGATAAACCGCCAGGTCATGTTGGTAACGTGCATTTTTCTTTTTCAAATAGGTGGCAAACTTCAGGGATTGGACTGCTTGATCATAATCCCCCATGGCCCCGTAAATTTTCCCTTGATGGTAATAAACTTCTGCTTCTTCACTGGTCAGGGAAACCGCCTGATCCGATGCTTCCTTGGCCAGTTCATAATCCTTCAGATAATAAGCGTACACCGACAAGGCATCTTGTAACTCATAATCTTTCGGGAATTTATCCGTTGCCGCTTTTAAAATCTGCAATCCGGTTTGATAATCTTCTTTCAATCCGTATAAGTTCGCCAAATGCAAGAAATACTCTTTTTGTTCCAAATCGGCGCTTAACGCCTTGCGCCCCAGGAGAATGGCCTGATCCAATTGCTTTTGGTCATAAGCTTGTGTCGATTGGCGGAAGTAATTGAACGCTTCTTGCGGATTTTCTTCCACGGTCGGATCAATCACCCCGGCCAACGTTTCCCGGGTGTTGTCGGCAAACATTTGGATCACCACAAAAGCCAACACAACGGCCGCTGCCACCAACCCGAACCGCTTCCATCCTTTCCGGCTTTTGGCCGGTTCTTTTTTCTCTTTCTTGGCGCTTTTCGCCTTCTCTTTTTTATCGGATGCAGCCGGCTTTTTCATTTTCCCTTTCTCTTCCGCCGGTTTCTCCTCCTGATCATCCGCAACCGGTTTTTCATCCAAGGCTTTTGGTTTTTTCTCTTCATATTGATAGGCCCATTTCCAGAAATCATGGATGCGCGGACGCTTAATGGCGTCATTGGATAATGACCGCAACAGCAGCCCTTCCAATTGCAATGGCAAATCCGAACGGGAGGAACGAATGGAATCGATCTGCGTGGTTTTGTCGTCAATCCGCTCTTTGGTCAGCATAAAATAAAGTAACTGACCCAATTTCTTCACATCTTCGGTCTCTTGGCGGTAGTGACTGAACAAACGGTTGGGGCCCCCGTACAAAAAGCGGAGATGGCCGTCCGATTGCAACACCATGTTTTGCGGGTCGACCAGGGCAAATTGCTCATCGTCATAACATTGTAACAGATGGCTGGTGATGTTTTTCAACAAGTTGGCCACTTCCGCCATGGGAAGAGGAGCGGAACGCATCAAATAAACCCCCAGCAAGTCCCCCTCCATACGCTCAAACACCTGATACAGGATCCCGTCTTCGATGAACACATCCTGGACCGGGAAAAACACTTCGCTGTTTCGCTTTTTTAACTCTTCCAACTCGTGCTCTTCCGGCTGGTTTTTCAGCTTTACGGCATGAATAAACCGGGTGGTGCCTTCTTCTGCCTCTTTTTTTACGGACGTAAAATACAAAACCCCTTCCACAAAAGGGAATACACTTAAAACTTCATAACTTCCCCGAATTCGTTCACCTTTCTGTTTAAACTCACTCATTTTTCTCCTCCAACCTTTTTTTCTAAACGTTCTGCCATCCAATCCAAGAAGTCGGCAATCTCTTCGATATGAGGTCGTTTATGGATATCAAAAGAGATCGATCGCTGCACAAATTCATCCAGTTCAGCCGGGCAGTCTCGACGGTATTGAGAAACAGAGGGAATTGTGAGTCCTTGTGCCATGGGATTCTTTCCAGTCAACATCTGATATAACAATGCGCCAACGGTGTACGTATCATAAATCCGGTCCGCGCTGGTGTTTCCCGAAACAGATCCTGCAAATCCTTTGGGCAATTCTCCTTTATTTCCCCCATATAAAAACCGCAAAGACCGGCCTGATGTCAGCACCATATTTTGCGGATGGACAAGTGTGAACTGGCCTATTTCATAAAGCCGGAGCAAATGCTGTATGACTTTGCGGCCTAAATTTACGGTTTCTTTCAAAGACAATGGTGCATGCGTTCCCAGATAATGTGCCAGAAGCGTTCCTTCCAGGCGCCGGAAAACCTGGAAAAGCAACCCTTTTGTTTCATCGGAAAAAACCTCACGGATTGGGAAAAACACATGTTCATCCCGATGAAGAAGTGACTTCGGATCAAAATCAGCATTCACCAATTGAAGGTCAAGGGCATGAACAAACCGGGTATGTACCTCATCCTGACCACAATGATATTCCGTATAGTATAATGTGCCAATCACAAATGGAAAACCTTTTAATACACGGTATCTTTCTTTAATCCATTCACCCTCTTGCACTTTCCTCAATCATTCATTCCCTCCTTCCCTCTGATCCGTTCTGCTTGCCCATCTGCCTTGCACTCGAATTATTTTCTACGCTTCATTCTATCATGATTATGAAAAAGAGAGTAGAACCTTGACGGATGGATTGCCTGATCCGTCCAAACGTTCAAATTTCTTTCACCGAAAAAATTTTCCTGTGTTGAAATGAATGAAAAAAAGGAGAAATGCATGAACAAGCAAGCCGTTTTTGGTTGGGTGATGTATGACTGGGCCAACTCAGCTTATGCCACGATCATTATGACCACCGTGATGCCGATTTTTTATTCGGAAGTGGCCGGAAAACACCTGGCTCCCTCCGCTTCCACCGCCTATTGGGGATACACGCAGTCCATTTCTCTCATCCTGGTGGTGCTCATCACTCCGGTTCTCGGAGCCATTGCGGACAGCATGCACAATAAAAAAGTTTCCTTGCCTTTTTTACGGGTCTTGGCATCTCATCCACCCTGTGCATGTTCACGATCAATGAAGGGGAATGGTTGTGGGCATCGGTTACGGTGGTTATGGGAACCGTTGCTTTTTCCGGAGCCAACATCTTTTATGACGCCTTTTTAAACGACATTGCCCCGGAACACGAACGGGACCGCATTTCTTCCCGCGGATATCAATTGGGCTATCTTGGCGGAGGCATCTTGCTCGCATTGAATTTATTTCTGATCCAATTTCACAATATTTTTTCTTTTACAAGAACCTTCGCCACACAGGTCACCTTTTTAACCGTGGCCGTCTGGTGGTGGGTTTTCTCCATTCCGATGTTTCGCCATGTTCAAGAAAAAAAGCGTTCTTCCCCTCCCGCTTCCGTCTTCCGCTTGACACGAAAAGGCATCCGTTCCGTCACCGGCAACCTTCAAAAGTACAAGGAAATACCCGGAACTCTTGAAATTTCTGATCGCTTTTTGGTTTTACAGCGACGGGATCAACACCATCATCAAAATGGCAACCATTTATGGTGTGGAAATTGGCATTCATCAGACCGATCTCATCATCGCTTTGCTCTTGACACAATTCGTCGGGATTCCCTGCACGTTCCTCTTCGGGAAACTGGCCGTCCGCCGGGGTTCCAAACCCACATTGTTCTTCACCTTGGTTGTTTACCTCGTCATTGTCATCTTCGGTTATTTTATGCAAACGGCTCTGCACTTTTATATCTTGGCGGTCATGGTCGGATGGGTGCAGGGAGGAAGCCAGACGTTGAGCCGGGCCATATTCAGCCGGCTGATTCCCCGGGGGCGGCAGGCGGAATTTTTCAGTTTGTACAGTTTGTCCGGCAAATTTGCCTCCATTTTCGGACCGGCCGTGTTTGGTCTGGCCGGGCAATGGATGGGATCGGGCCGGGCGGGCATTGCCTCGTTAGTCCTTTTCTTCATCATCGGAATTGTATTGCTTTTCACCGTCAATGAAGAAAAAGGCCGGGCCGAATCTGCATTGGATCCCTCCTTCACCGAATAACAACATTTATCCCATTGACGAAGTAATTTTATTTTAATAGCATAGGACTTAGTCTTAAAGGAGGTTGGGTTCGATGAGGATTGTCCCATTCCTTTTGGCTTCTGCCTTATCTTTGAGCCTGTTAACCGGTTGTGAATCTTCTGCCGGTGCAGATCCGGTTCCGGAAGATCACATCGATCTTTCAGAGGCACAACCCGCACAGGAAACCTACGAAGAAATTCCTTTTACGTTGATCAATTGGAAAGAAGGCGAACCCGAAAGACAACCGCATGGAGGCGTATGGGTATATACGAAGGAAAAGCACCCCGCCATGTTTCAGGATACCCTTGATTGGAATAACAAAGACATGCTGTTGGTTCAAATCAAAGACGAATCATACATGGGAAAAGGGCTGAAAATCAAGGCCCTGCAAAAAATCCAGCCCAAGGTGACCCGCATTCTGGTTGAATTTGATGAGGAGGGCGGAAGAGCCGGAAAAGCACCCCGGCGTTATGCGGAAATTCCCAAAGGCTCCATCGGCCCGCAAAACCAATTCGTCATTCAGACCGCCGATGGAAAAACGATTCAATAACGAGACTGAAAATCCATTCCCTGGCATCCGCCCCCACGGAATGGATTTTTTCATGCCCTTTCCCATAAAAAAAAGCTTGGTTTCCCAAGCTTCATCTTTTCATGAAAGATAAAATAAGTGCTCTTGTCAATCCCATTCTCTGTCTGTTTATTATGTACAAAGATGCCAACCGATTAACCGATCGCCAGCTTTTTCATCCGCTCTTGTTTTTCCAACACTTCTTCTTCCGTCAGGTTGGACTTCCGCTCGATATTCAATTCCCCCAGCAATTTCCCCGCTGTGGAGTCAATCACCGAGATATGGATGATTCCATCACTGTCATACTCAAAAATAACCTCGAGGGGAGCGCCTTTGGGATATTCCGGCAAGTCGATCATGCCTTCCCCCACGATTTTTACATAATCCAGATCCATGTCTTCCCCTTCCGTCACTTGCAAATGCAATTGGGACTGTTGATCAACGGTGGTTTCATAATGGCCGCTTACTTTGCTGGGGATCACGGTATCTTTTTTGAGTACGATGGAGTTGAATTCTTGCCCGGATTCATCCAGCGCCACAACCCCCATGCTGTGAGAATTGACATCCTGCACTTCAACCACCGGGAAGGACTGGCTGAGTGAGAGGTCGGCATTTCCTTCCTTAATCTGCAGGATCGCACCTTGGATGGCAGCTCCCAAAGCCACCACTTCATCCGGATTGACATCCAATGACGGCTTGATTCCCGTGACACGCTCGATCATGGCAGGAACTTGTTTCATCCGGGTCGAGCCGCCGACCAAAAGGACTTTGTCAATGTCTTTCCATTCAATGTTTGCGTCTTCCAAAACGAATTCCATGATTTTTTGGGTCCGGTTCAGGAGAGGAGCGGTTAATTCATCAAAAATCTCTCTTGTCAGGGTGATGGATGCGTTGATTCCATTGGCAGACAGGAATACATTGGTGCGGTCACGGACAGAAAGGGTTTTCTTGGCGATTTCCGCTTTATCACGCAAGTCCTGTTCCAGCATGGGGTCTTCCAACAGATCGATGCCCCCTTGCTTTTGGAACTCTTCATTCAGGTAGTTCATCACCACATTGTCCCAGTCAAAGCCGCCAAGGTTTTTGGCACCCCCGGTGGACAACACCCTCAATCCGCTTGGAGACAAGTGCATAATGGTCACGTCAAAGGTTCCGCCACCCAAATCATAAACCAGAATGTTTTGCTCCATATGCATCTTGTCCAATCCGTATGCCAGTGCCGCTGCGGTGGGTTCGTTAATGATGCGAAGAACATTGAGACCTGCAATTCTTCCCGCGTCTTGTGTCGCTTTCCGTTGTGCATCGTCAAAGTAAGCGGGGACGGTGATGACGGCATCTTCCACTTTTTCCCCCAGCAGGGTTTCCGCGTCTTCTTTCAGGCGCCGGAGAATCATGGCCGAAATTTCTTCGGGGGTAAAGTCTTCGTTTTGTTCCGTGGTGAATTTCCATGCCTTGTCGCCAATCTGCCTTTTCACAAATTGGACAACATTAAAAGGACTTGCAACTGCAGAACGTTTCGCAATACTGCCCACAACCACATCCGAACCATCAAAGAGAACGACAGAAGGAGTAATCCGTTCCCCTTCCCGGTTCACCATAATTTCCGGTTTCCCGTATTTATTTACAACAGAGATCGCCGAATAGGTTGTTCCCAGGTCGATCCCAACGACTCTTCCCATCTTTTTTCACTCCTTCGATCACTTATAACCCATGGGTTACGGGAAAGCTCCCATATACTACCCTCTTTCACGCAAAATGGCAAAATCTATGTAGTGTAAAAAACGGTTGACAAAAAAATGCGTCTTTCACCCCGGTCCCCAAATGCTCATGAAAAGGGTTCAATGATGAAAGATTAGCCAACATCATGGCTAATCCTCGTTTGTTGTCATATTCCGTTCAATCAGGGATTATATTTTTTTATCACCACTTCTTCAGGTCTGAGAACCACGTCTCCATATCTAAAGCCATGGCGGATCATATGGACAACCATATTATCTTCTGCAGGGTTATTGGTGGGAATCACTTCAACCACTTGTTGAATTTTGGGATCAAATTTGTTGGACGGGGCAACAATCAATTCAACGCCGCGACGGTACAAAATTTCCAGCACTTCATGGCTCAAGGTTTGCAGAATGTCAATTAATTCGGGATTTTGTCCTCCGACATCCAGCTGATCGTTATAAATGTTGTTCATCCGGTCAATCAGCAGAATCAAATCAATATAAAGCGGACGGAGTTGTTGAAGTTCCTGGTCCTGCTTCAACTCTTCCATCTCTTTATAAAGGCGGTCAAACGCCATTTCTTTCGTTTTGTCATAACTGAGCCGGTTGGTAACCACATTCAACAGCGATGTGAAATTTTGTTGCAATGCACTGAGCATGTTCAAAACTTGTTGTTGGGAACGAGATTCGCTTTTGGTTTCTTTGATCGGACTCGGAGTCACGTTTTCTTTTTTTGTTAATCCAAAACGCGCTTCAGGAAATGAAAGCTGGTTACCCTGTTCTAAGAATCTATGGTTCTCTTTCCTGGAACCCATAGCTTAACCTCCCTGGTGTACACTATTTTCATATTCTGTGATATATATCAAGGCCAACTATCCATCATTCTCTGTATATTGAATGATTTGCCTCTTTTTGTAAACTGAACGGAACAGTACTGCTCCTACCATTTTACTAATAACCTCATTCATGTCGCAAGTGGATGAATTCAAAAAGAATATCAAATATCTACATCAAAAAATGTTTTTCTCGCCGGACCAACGAAAATGAAGTAAATCATGCGGTAATGCCGGGAAATATTGCAAAACTTGATAGATTCCATGATATCATGATGCAACCTAGGGCAATTATAGACGTTTTGAAGTTTTTATACAAGGCGATTTTTATAAACTATTCCAAGATATTCCCGTTTCCTTTCATTTCTGAAGTTTTTTGGTCCGGCAAAACGCCATGGCTGAACTTCCCCATACAACTTCGAAATTGTCCCTGAAAACTCCTTCTTCAAAGAAAAATGCCCGTTCAGGGCATCCGGGTGATAACAAGATTGGTCTTTTTTTTGTCAGTTTGTTGAAGACATTCGGTATAACACATCCGGCAATAATACTTGCCATTGAATTGAAAAAATTGAATGTATAAGGACTTTGCGCCGCATTTGGCACAGGTGCATTTATCCATGTGCTCCCAACCTCCCTTTTCCTAGCTGTCAGGGTTGTCTATATCTTTCAACACCCAGGCAAAATTTACCTTTTTATTCCTGATATTTATTGATATTTTCTTTATTTGGAAGATCGGGGCTGTTTTTTCACAAGTTATCCACAATTCGCACAGGCGTTTGTGTATATTGTGGATAACTTGTGAAAAAAGCTTCTGATTCATAACGAATCAGAAGCTTTTCCATCAGTCTTCCTGCTGGTTTTCGCGCATATGCGGGAACAAGAGAACGTCGCGGATCGACGGGCTGTCTGTCAACAGCATCACCAAACGGTCCACACCGATTCCCAGACCGCCGGTGGGCGGCATTCCGTATTCCAGTGCTTCCAGGAAATCTTCATCCATCGGGTGCGCTTCGTCGTTACCGGCTTCTTTTTCTCTCAGTTGTGCTTCAAAACGCTCCCGTTGATCCATCGGGTCGTTCAATTCGGAGAAAGCATTCGCATGTTCCCGTCCCACGATAAACAGCTCAAACCGGTCCGTAAACCGGGGATCTTCTTCATTTTTCTTCGCAAGCGGGGAAATTTCCACCGGATGTCCGTAAACGAACGTCGGTTGAATCAATTGGTCTTCCACTTTTTGTTCAAAGAACTCATTGACAATGTGACCAAAGGTCATAAACTCTGTAATTTCCACGCCATGTTCTTTCGCAAGCCGGCGGGCTTCTTCATCGGTCATCTGCCGGGTAAAATCCACCCCGGTCGTTTCCCGGATCAATTCGGTCATCGATTTGCGTGCCCAGCCGGGGGAAAGATCCACTTCATGCCCTTGGTAATGGATTTTCGTGGTGCCCAAGACTTCTTGCGCCACATGGGCGATCAAATCCTCCGTGAGATCCATGATGTCATGAAAATCCGCATAAGCGGCATACAATTCCATCATGGTGAACTCCGGATTATGGCGGGTGGAAATCCCTTCATTGCGGTACACCCGGCCGATTTCATAAACTTTTTCAAATCCGCCCACAACCAGGCGCTTCAAATGAAGCTCAAGGGCAATCCGCATATACAGCTTCATATCGAGTGCATTGTGGTGGGTGATGAACGGACGTGCCGCCCCGCCGCCGGCGATCACATTCATAGTCGGGGTTTCCACTTCCAAAAACCCTTGTTGATCCAGATACCGGCGCATCGCGGCAATGATCCGGCTCCGGGTGACAAACGTTTCTTTGACTTCCGGGTTCATGATGAGATCCAGATACCGTTTCCGATACCGGAGCTCCACATCTTTCAGTCCATGATATTTTTCCGGAAGGGGCCGGAGCGATTTGCTCAGGAAATCCACCTGATCGGCTTTGACACTGACTTCCCCGCGGTTGGTTTTAAAAACAACGCCTTTGATCCCCAGAAAATCCCCGAGATCGGCTGTCCGGAAAATCTCATATTGCTCTTCCCCCACCCGGTCCAGCCGGACATAGATCTGAATCCGGCCGCTCATATCCTGGAGATGGGCAAAGGAAGCCTTTCCTTGTTTCCGTTTGGCCACAAGACGACCCGCAATCGATACGGAAATGTTTTTTTCTTGCAATTCTTCTTTGGACATCGATTCGTACTGATCCAAAATCTGCTTTGCATGATGGGTACGCTCAAACTTGTGGCCGAAAGGATTGACACCTTTCTCCCTCAACGCAGAAACTTTTTCACGCCTGATTTGAAACAGATCGCTTTGTTCTTCATGACTCATCGTTTCGCACTCCTTCGTTCATCCGTTACGCAGTTTCTTGATTGACGGCTTCTTGTTTTTCGCGCTGACGCTTTTCGTATTCCTCCGCAAACGAAAGCAGGAGATTTGCCATTCCATCCCTGGTTTCTTGTTGATTCACTTTTTCTTTCACCTTGCTGGCACCAGGCAGTCCTTTGAGATACCACGCCGCATGTTTTCGCATTTCGCGGACGGCAATGTCTTCCCCACGCAGTTTGACAAGCCGGTCCATATGCAAAATGGCAATCTCCATCTTTTCCCTCACTTCCGGTTCCGGAAGCAGTTCGCCGGTCTGAAGATAATGGACCGTCCGGTACAACATCCACGGATTCCCCAATGCGCCGCGACCGATCATGACCCCGTCACAACCGGTTGTATCAAGCATCCGCTTCGCATCTTCCGGTGTAAAGACATCGCCGTTTCCGATGACAGGAATCCCCACGGCCTCTTTTACTTTTTTAATCCAACTCCAGTCCGCTTGCCCGCGGTACATCTGCTTCCGCGTGCGACCGTGTACGGAAACCGCTTTTCCTCCAGCGCGTTCGACCGCTTTGGCGTTTTCAACCACATAAATATGATCTTCATCCCAACCAATGCGCATCTTGACGGTCACCGGTTTGTCCACGGCTTCCACTACGGCAGACACCATCTCTTCAATCTTGTCCGGATCAAGGAGCCAGCGGGCGCCCGCATCGCATTTGACCACTTTCGGAACCGGGCATCCCATGTTGATATCGATAATATCCGCATTGGTTTGTTGGTCGACAACTTTGGCCGCTTCCACCAGCGTTTCTTTGTCTCCGCCGAAAATTTGCAAACTGAGCGGTTTTTCCCGTTCATCCACATAAAGCATCTCCCGGGTCCTTTTATTTCCGTGCAAAATGGCTTTGTCGCTCACCATTTCCGCACACACCAATCCCACGCCAAACTCTTTGGCAATGAGGCGGAAAGCCGGATTGCAGACCCCTGCCATCGGAGCCAACACGACACGGTTTTTTAACGCAATGTCACCAATTTTCAGCATCGAAATACCTCCTTTCCCCATGGTTAAACCGGAATCATTTCCAATTTGTACACTTTTTGTTCACCGGGAATCTCCTTCATCCACTGGGAAATTGTTTTATGCGTCCCCGGGATTTCGATATCCCCGGCAATTTCAAACAAGGGGACCAAAACAAATGCCCGCTCGGTCATGCGCGGATGGGGCACCACCAGATCTTCCTGCCGGATCACGCGATCTTCATAAAGGAGCAGATCCAGATCCATGGTGCGCGGTCCCCAGCGGATCTTTCGCACCCGGTGTAACTTTTGTTCGATCCGCAAAAAAGCTTCCAACAATTGCCCGGGAGACAAAATCGTCTGGATTTCCGCCGCCATGTTGTAAAACGGCGGTTGATCGAGATACCCGACCGGAGCGGTTTCATAAATCGAAGAGGTTTGCCGCACGTGGATTCCTCTGGTGTTGTTCAACAGATGAATCGCCTGTTTCAACTGTTCCCGCCGATCTCCCTGATTGGTTCCCAGTCCCAGATAGGCCGTCACTTTTCGGCTCATGGCCTTGTCCTTACCACTTCAACCCCGACCGACTCATAGTGTCCCTGAATCGGCGGATTGGGTTTGGTGACGCGGACCCGTACTTCTTCAATCGGGAAATCAGCCAACAAACGTCCGGCAATTCGCTCTGCCAAGGTTTCAATCAATTTCACCCGGGTTCCGGTCATGATGTTTTCCACTTTCTGATATACCGCTCCATAATCAACGGTTTTCTGCAAATCATCCGTTGTGCCGGCAGGCCTTAAATCCAATTTCATTTCCAGATCGACATAAAAACGCTGCCCCAGCCGGTTTTCTTCGGCATAAGCCCCATGATACCCGTAAAAGCTCAGCCGTTTCATAAAGATTTTATCCACGGGCCTCCGCCTCCTTTGGCAGAACCCCGTAAAGCATCGCATCCATCATCCGGCAAACCCTGGTCATCTCTTTGACATCGTGGACCCGTACGATCCGGCATCCTTGGGAAATTCCGAATGCCACCGTTGCCGCCGTGCCTTCCACCCTTTCATGAGCCGGCAGGTTCAATGTCTTGCCAATCATGGATTTCCGGGACGTTCCCAGCAACACGGGATACCCCAACGCGGTAATGCGATCCAGGTGGCGCATCACGGTTAAATTTTGTTCAAGGTTTTTGGCAAAGCCGATCCCGGGATCCAAAATGATATTTTCATCTTTGACTCCGGCTTGTTTCGCATTTTGTACCATCGCCATCAGATCCTGAATCACATCGTCCATCAGCGAATCATAATCAGGTTGTTGCCGGTTATGCATCAAAATGACCGGCACATCCAACTCCGCCGCAACCTTGGCCATGTCCGGATCTTTGAGCGTTCCCCATACATCATTGATGATATGCGCCCCGGCCTGGATGCATTGCCGGGCCACCTCTGCCTTATACGTATCCACGGAAATGGGGCAGTCCAACTCGCGATGCAACACCTCAATCACCGGGAGCAAGCGGGACAATTCCTTTTCCGGCGGTACATACTCCGCCCCGGGGCGTGTGGATTCTCCGCCGATGTCTATGATATCCGCGCCATCACGCACCAGTTGTTTGGCATGTTCGATAGCCCGGTCCACCGTATTGTATTTTCCGCCGTCTGAAAAAGAGTCCGGGGTCACATTCAAAATGCCCATCACCAGCGTGCGGCGGTCATAAGACAACGTATACGGACCGGCTTGAATCGTTGAATGGTTCATGGCTCCAGCTCCTCTCTGATGAATACAAGCGCTTGATGCTGCATCGATGACAAAAAAAGATGGCCGACCGATTCCTTCTGTCAGTGAGCCATCTCATATCTATCTTTCTTCTTCCGCAGAAGGAAATGGATTTGTTTTCTGAATCCGGTTCTTCAAAATGGTTTTTCATCTCTGCTTTCACAGGGATTCCGGATGGGACCGGGTCTCTTTCCGTCGGATTCCGCTCCAATCAGACTGGAAAGCAGCCTGCGCCATGATGACGGAAAAGAGGAATTCCGGCGCCCGACGTTCATGCAATCCCCGCAAGGGAACCTTTCAACACCGCTCCCGCTTCTTCTTCAAACGCTTTCGGATCCGACGCCGGTGATTACGCTTGCTTTTCTATTTCATCGATGTCCATGGCATCGCTTTTGCTCATCCCGCAAACCAATTTCATGATGATCCAATCCCTTCCCGGCTTTTCCCGACAGGCTCAACTCTTCTAATCACATCATTTTACCACATAAAACCGGGATCTTCATCACAATTTTCCCCGAAAGCAAAAGAAGCTATCCTTTCCGATCAAGGACAGCTTCCAACAGATGTATTTGGTTTACGCTTATGCTTCATCTTCGAAATTGAAAAGAGGCGTGGACAAATAACGTTCTCCGTTACTTGGAACAACAGCGACAACTTTTTTGCCTTCTCCCAACCGGCGGGCGATTTTCACCGCGGAAGCAATGGCCGCACCGGAGGAGATTCCCACGAGAATCCCTTCTTCACGAGCTGCACGACGCGCCCATTCAAAAGCTTCCTCGTTATCCACTTGCAAGACTTCATCGTAAATATCCGTATCGAGAATCTTGGGTACAAATCCGGCACCGATACCCTGAATTTTGTGAGGCCCTGGTTTTCCTCCGGACAAAACGGGGGAATTGGAAGGCTCAACAGCAACCACGTGAACATGAGGATATTTTTCTTTCAAGACCCTGCCGACACCGGTAATCGTTCCGCCGGTCCCGATTCCCGCAACAAAGGCATCCAATTCACCGCCTGTTTGTTCAACGATTTCTCTGGCGGTGTTTTCAAAGTGTGCTTTCACGTTATCCGGGTTTTCAAATTGTTGGGGAACGAAATAATCGGGATGTTGTTCATGGATTTCTTTGGCTTTTTGAATGGCCCCTTTCATTCCTTCCGCACCGGGAGTCAGCACCAGTTCGGCTCCATAGGCCCGCAGAAGATTTCTGCGTTCCACGCTCATCGTGTCAGGCATGACCAACACGGCGCGGTAACCTTTGGCTGCTGCCACCATCGCCAGTCCGATTCCGGTGTTTCCGCTGGTCGGCTCCAAAATCGTGGAACCGGGTTTCAGCTCCCCGCGTTTTTCAGCTTCTTCAATCATGCTGAGGGCAATCCGGTCTTTGACACTGCCACCCGGGTTAAAAAATTCCAGTTTCAAATAAACATCGGCATCCGTCTTTCCAACAATCCGGTTTAATTTCACAAGCGGTGTTTCGCCAATCAACTCAAGAATATTATTTCCAACCCGCATGTAGGAAGCCTCCTTATTCCGAGTAAACTCATAGGTTTTGTATTTATCATCATACTAATCCCGATCCGATTTGTCAATCAATTTCTTCTATTATAATCCTTTCTAATTCCTCATCCGTAAACAAGTATCTTTCATTGCAAAAATGGCAAACGACCTCGGCACGGCCCAATTCGTCCCGGATGGATTCTATTTCCTCCTTGCCAAGCGCCCGCAACATTGCCTTTGAACGTTCCCTGGAACAATTGCATTGAAATTGAACCGGCGATTTCCCCAGGATTTCCAAATCGTCCCCCATTAAAAAGCGCAGCATTTCTTCCGGCGTTTCCCCGTTTTTCAACCGGTCTGAGATCGACGAAAGCCGGGAAATCCGTTGCTCCAGGTTTTGAATCACTTCTTCCCCGGCCCCCGGCAAAAGCTGGATCATATACCCGCCGGACGCCAAAATTTCGTTCCCTTTGACCAATACCCCCAATCCCACGGATGATGGAGTTTGTTCAGAGGCCGTAAAATAATAAGTAAAGTCTTCCGCCAATTCCCCTGAGATAATCGGCGAAGCGCCTCGATACGGTTCCTTCATGCCCAAGTCTTTGATGATGTGAATCATTCCTTTTCCCACAGCGGAAGCCACATCCAGCTTGTTACCTTTGGATTTGCCTTCCACTTGCGGTTGGTCGACACATCCGCGCACATGGCCTTGCCCGTCGGCATCCACCATGATCCGCCCGATGGGTCCGTCACCTTCCACCCGGATCAATACTTTGTGGTTCTTCTCTTTTAAAGTCACGCCCATCATCGCACCCATGGTCGCCGTTCTGCCCAATGCCGCGCTGACCACCGGAAAAGTGCGGTGACGTTGTTGCAGTTCCTGTACCAGATTCGTCGTCCGTGCCGCAAACCCGCGCACGGCCCCGTCTGCAGAGATCGCTCGAATAACATAATCTTCCATCAGTGATTTCCTCCTTAAAAAAAGGACTCCTTCGCAAGAAGCCCTCTGTTTCCCATTCTGTTACTTTGCATTCAGCTCATGGATCAACTTTAATCCTTCCAAGGTTAACAGCGGATCCACCTTGTCAATCGTCTTGGTATCCTTGCAAATCAATGAGGCATACCCGCCGGTGGCCACCACCGTGGGACGTTGGCGCATCATCTTTTTCATGCGGGTGACAATTTCATCCACAAGCCCGACATAACCATAGTATATGCCAGCCTGCATGGATTGAACCGGATTTTTGCCAACCACCGAATCCGGTTTGTCAATTTCCACCCTTGTCAACTTGGCGGCCCGTTGATACAGCGCCTCCATGGATATACTGATACCGGGCGCAATGGCTCCTCCGACGTAATTTCCCTCTTCATCAATAAAACAGAAGGTGGTTGCCGTCCCAAAATCGACAATCACCAACGGCGCCCCGTATTTCTCAATGCCGGCCACCGCATTGGCAATCCGGTCGGCCCCGACCTCGCGTGGATTGTCATACTTGATATTCAATCCGGTACGAATGCCCGGTCCCAAGATTAATGGGGTCAAACCAAGATACTTTTCAGCCATCCGCCGCAAGACAATCGTCAGCGGAGGGACAACGGAAGAAAGGATGGCAGCCCCCACATCTTTGATGGACAGGTTGGTATAGGAAAGCAAATCGGCCAATTGCATGCCGTATTCATCTTCGGTCGCGTGGCGGTTTGTTTGCAAACGCCAATGATGCAACAATTTTTCCTTGCGGTAAATGCCCAAAACGATATTGGTGTTTCCAACATCCATGACCAGCAATAAATCCTTGTTCAAGTTATTCACCTGCTTTAGTGATGTAATCCATTTTACTTATAGAATACCATCCTCCCGGATTGTTTTACATCCATTAATTCACAAGAAAAAAGAGGCGGAAACGCCTCTTTTTTCTACACCGATTGGTCTGAATCCGAATCTTTATCCACCGGATCGTTATTGACAAACGGATTATCCTTTGCAGGGCTTTCTGTCCAGTTTGCATCAACCGCCCCGGAATTATCCTGTTTTGTGGACTCTTTATTGGTTTCTTCTTCCTCTTTGGATTGGATGTTGACTTTCACGGAATCGTCATCATCCAACTTCCCGTTTTCAAGCAATTGTTTGATTTGCCGCTCATCCAACGTTTCTTTCTCCAGCAAGGTTTGCGCCAACAGTTCCAATTTGTCGCGATGTTCCATGATCAGGTTTTTCGCCCGGTTGTAGCAGGAACGGATCAAATCTTGCATCTCCGTATCGATCTCATAGGCGATTTTATCGCTGTAGTTGGATTCGTGTCCCAGGTCACGCCCCAAGAACACCTGTCCTTGCGAACGCCCGAAGGTCATGGTGGCCAACCGGTCGCTCATTCCGTATTCCGTAATCATGGAACGGACAATGGAGGTTGCTTTCTCAAAGTCATTGCTGGCCCCGGTGCTGATTTCACCAAACACAATCTCTTCGGCGACACGGCCTCCGAGCAACCCGGTCACCCGATCCAGCAATTCGTTTTTGGTGGCCAAATAACGATCTTCCTTCGGCAACATCATGGCATATCCGCCGGCTTGCCCGCGGGGGACGATTGTCACCTTGTGAACCACATCGGCATGCTGCAGGTAATATCCGCACAACACGTGTCCGGATTCATGATAAGCAACAATTTTTCTTTCTTTTTTGCTGAAGACGCGGCTTTTCTTCTGAGGACCTGCAATCACGCGGTCCACCGCTTCATCAATTTCTTCCATCGTGATTTTCTTCTTCCGGTGCCGTGCCGCAAGCAGAGCCGCTTCATTCAACAAGTTCTCCAGATCGGCTCCGGAAAAGCCCGTGGTACGCTGGGCAATGACTTCCAATTTGACGTCTTCTGCCAGGGGTTTGTTACGGGCATGCACTTTCAAAACGGCTTCCCGGCCTTTCACATCAGGACGGTTCACCAGAATCTGGCGGTCAAAACGGCCCGGGCGCAACAATGCCGGGTCGAGGATATCCGGACGGTTGGTTGCCGCCATGATGATGATTCCGGAATTGACATCAAATCCGTCCATTTCCACAAGCAATTGGTTCAATGTTTGTTCGCGCTCGTCGTGACCGCCGCCGAGCCCGGCCCCGCGTTGACGGCCCACTGCGTCGATTTCGTCGATGAAAATGATACAAGGCGCATTTTTCTTCGCCTGTTCAAACAAATCACGAACACGGGATGCCCCCACCCCGACAAACATTTCCACAAAGTCCGAACCGCTGATGGAAAAGAACGGAACTTTCGCTTCTCCGGCCACCGCCCTGGCCAACAAAGTTTTCCCTGTTCCCGGCGGTCCGACCAAAAGAACCCCTTTCGGAATCCGTGCCCCCATTTGGGCGTAACGCCGGTTGTCTTTCAGGAAGTCAACAATTTCGACCAACTCGGCTTTTTCCTCGTCTGCGCCTGCCACGTCATCAAAAGTTACACGCCTTTTCTCTTCATTGTATAACTTGGCTTTGCTTTTGCCGAAATTCATCACACGGCTTCCGCCGCCTTGCGCCTGGTTTAACAAGAAAAAGAAAAGGAAAAGAATGACGACAAAAGGAATGATGTACGTAAACAAGGTGATCCAAATCGAGTCACCTTTCGGTTTTTCATAAGTCACCTTGACATTTGCATTTTGTAAATCCTGAAGCACCGTTGAACCGTAGTTCGCGGGTCCCCGGGTTACAAAAGACTTGTTCGGCTGGTCCTTGAACTTACCTTCAATATGGTAAGTACCCCCATCCAACTGTACCTTGATGTCAGTGAGCTTATTCGCCGTCAGCTGTTGCCTGTATTCATTGTAAGCCAGCTGCTGCGTGTCTGTTGCCGGATTGGCAAACATATTGATAACCGCAATGGTTACAAGGATGAGGATAATATATAATACTCCATTTCTGAGGAAGTAGTTTTTCATCCCTGGCCTCCTCTCAGTCCACTTGTATCATTTTAGCATAGCAGGCAAACGGTTCTCAACAAAACAAAACGTCACGGCTAATCCGTATAAACTTCCTTTTTGAGGATTCCTATGTATGGGAGATTCCGATATTTCTCCGCATAATCAAGGCCATAACCGACAACAAATGCATCCGGAATCGTATATCCGCAGTAATCAGGGCTCAGATCCACTTTACGGCGTTCCGGTTTGTCCAGCATGGTGATGATTTTAACCGATGCCGCATTCCGGGCTTTCAGCATTTCCACCAGATAACTGAGCGTCAAACCGGAATCAATTATGTCTTCGACAATCAGGACATGACGTCCTTCGACGGATGTCTCTAAATCTTTAATAATTCTCACAACCCCTGAGGATTTGGTGGAATTCCCGTAGCTGGAAACATCCATAAAGTCCATCTCAATCGGGATGTCAATCTCCCTGATCAAATCGGCCATAAAAGGAACGGCCCCTTTTAACACACAAACGCACAGCGGGTTCAACCCTTTGTACTCACGGGAAATGATTTTCCCCAACTCCTCTACTTTTTCCCGGATTTGCTCTTTGGTAAACAACACTTCCGCAATGTCTTCATGCACGGTGGGAACCTCCTATCTTTCTTCGGGTGCATCATTTTGATCCCACAATAAATATAGAAAACGTTTTGTTGATGCTGTCGCAGGAGCCAGGTCGGACCTCCTCACTCCCGGTATCCAGATGATTTCATCACCGGATCCAACCAATGGATAGCGCGAACGCATTTTTTTGGGGATTTTTGCTTCCATCATTAAACTTTTTACCTTTTTTCTTCCGCGCATACCTGAACAACGCATTTTGTCTCCCGGTTTCCGGGCCCGGACATAAAGCGGTCCTGAAAGAAGATCAAGGTCAAACACAGCATGGCTAAAAACGTTTTTCAATCTATGTATGGGGATGGGTTGATCTGACTCCAATATTTCCATTCTACCCAAAAACCCCGGTAATGAAGACACTCCATGACCGGGCAACCAGATCATTTCCGGCGTTTCCTGCCTGTCCCGGGCTTCATCCGGTGTTTGTGGCTTTTTTGTGAAAATCAACTTGGAATACTCTCTTTCTGCAACGATTCCTTGAAACATCCGGATCATTGCCGACGGATTGTTGTTTTCAGCCAATTTTCGAACCTGATCCACTTTATCAAGGGAAAGTTCCGTTAAATCTTGGTGGCAAAGATAACTTAATATTAGTTTAACCACTCTTCTTTGTAAAGCAACCGACAAGTGAAGAAAACTTGAAACATCAAGCGTGTAACAGTTTTCACCCCGTTCGGTGACCACTTCTTTCAATGCCTTTTTCACCCGGAAATCCCAGTCTCTTTCTTCTTCCCGGATCAGATCGCTCAACTTTGAAACCGCTCTGTCGGCATGCGGATACAGCCTTCTCACCACGGGAATCAGTTCATGACGGATCCGGTTTCGCGTATATTCCAGAGAGCGGTTGCTTGAATCTTCACGCGGGGACAGATTTTGTTCCCGGCAAAAAGAAATGATTTCCTCTTTCCTAAATCCCAATAAAGGCCGGATCAACACGTAACCGTCCCAAGACCGGGACCAATCCATCCCGGAGAGGCCGGAGATCCCTGTTCCCCGGAACAAACGCATCAACACCGTTTCCAATTGGTCATCGGCATGGTGCGCCAACGCCAGCCGGTCTGCTTTTATTTCCTCAGCCACCCGTTTGAATGCCCGGTAGCGTAATGTTCGCGATACGGCCTGTTTATTCCCACCGTGTTTCTTCCGTTCTCCGGCCACATCCACATGCATGACACGGACGGGGATGTTCCATTCCTTTGCGCGGCACACCACATATTTCTCATCTTCATCGCTTTCTTCCCCGCGCAAGTGATGATTCACATGAACGGCAAACACTTGATGCCCCAATGTCTTTTCCAACTGTTTTAAAGCAAACAGCAAGGCCGTGGAATCGGGACCGCCCGATACCCCGACCAATACGTTGTCACCGGGTCTGATCAATTTTCTCGTTGCAATCTCTTCTTCCAAGCGTTTCAAAAACCAGGACAATGTCATCTTCCCCTTAAATAAAAAGGCCCGGGAAGCCCCGGGTTTGTTTCATCCTTCCCTGTACTCATCATATATTTTTTCAGGAAGGGAAGCAATTTACAACATGGTTTTTGTCCGTTTTAATTCACGGGTTCCGGCCGGACGAGCTTTTTGACGCCGGGCAAACGGATCGTCGACCATTCGGGGGAATGCTTTTCCACCTTGGAAACGACAATCGTCATATCGTCCATGATCTGTCCCCCGTGATGCCGCACCACTTTTTCCAAAAGGCAATCCGCAAATCCCTGCGGATCTTTGGTGTCAATTTCCGAAATCATCCGCGCCATGAAAGCATCTTTGTTGACCGCATGATCCGGTGTGTCATAAACCCCGTCCGTCATCAAAATAATCAGGTCGCCCGGCTCCAGCTGCATTTCAATCGGTTCAAATTCAATGTGATTTAAAATGCCGATGGGGGGATTGGCTGCCGACAGCGCGATCACCTTTTTCCCCCGCTTGATAAAGCCCGGGGTGGAACCAATTTTCATAAACCGCCCTTCCGCGGTGTTCAAATCCACAATGGCCAGATCAATCGTCGCAAACATTTCGTCGGCCGACCGCAAACTCAAAATCGAATTGACCGTATCCACCGCCCGCTCTTCATTCATACCCGCCTGAAGCAAACGGCGCAACAACTTCAATGCCGCACTACTTTCGGCTTGTGCCCGTTGTCCGTTCCCCATTCCGTCCGATAAGGCCACGGCATACTTTCCTGTGCCCAAATTCATGTAACAATAGCTGTCTCCGGAAATCACTCCCCCGCCTTTGGCCGCACAAGAAGCTCCCGTTTTCAGTTCAAAACGCTGTGCCGATCCCAAAATGACAACCGCACCAGGCGATCCGTCTTTGACCACCTTCCGGTACACAGCCACCGGCTCTCCCAAAATCTCCGTCAACAAGGGAGCCACCAACTTTTTGCACTCTTCCAGCCCGTCCCGGTCAGCCATCGTAACTTCAATCTCCACTTTTCCTTCTTCCAGGTTAATGATATCCACCCGGTGAATGGACAAGCCCAACTCTTCCAGCGCCTCGTGAATCTGCTCTTCATGCGCGGACAGCACTTGTGTTTCATGCCGGATTTCCCTGGACAGCTTGGACATCACTTCCGCCATTCCGGTCAACTGGTCGGAAACCAACCGGCGCGATTCCTGCATTTTTTCCTTCCAATAGATGTTTTGCTCGTAGCGTGCATACTGACGCTGAATTTCGTTTACCACTTTGTCGGGACGGATGCAGTGACGTTCCCATGATTTTGGAACCGGCGCAGGATTTTGCGGCCCGTTCTCCTCGACACGAGCCATTAAATCCATCATCCCCTGATAAGTTTTCACCACTTTTTGATCCCAACAATGTTCAAACTTGCTGCACCCCATGCAAGCCTGATCCATGATCTCGGAAATAAAAAACCGGACCTGGTCTTCATCTTCTTTTTTGTGTTTGGTCACATCTTCACGGAAACTGAACGCCAACTCCTGAAACAATTCCGTGAATTTCTCCACTTTGCTCGCCGTCACATCCCTGAGCCGTTTGATGTGCTCCTGTTGCGCCGTATGATTTTCCAACGTGCCGGGAACATACCGGGACAATGCTTTCAACCAACGTTCCGGAGTCAGGAAAAACAAACAGACTGCCAATGCCGATTCTTGCATGGAAGGCCAGATGGCCTGGGAACCGCCGTCATATAAGGTCAGGATGGCCGAACCCAACAAAAAGCCGACCGATACGCCGATTTTTTTCCCTTCTTTGAACAAACCGGCCAGCAAACCGGCAAACGCCAGCAAACTGATCTGCAAAATGGATTTGGGTTCGGAGAGGCTTAAAATCATGCCTGTGACCACCCCCATGGAGGAACCCAACATTCCCCCACCCACCAAAGCCAGCACCAGAATTGCGTAACGGGAAATAATGTTGACGATCGATAACTGCCCAGCTTCCCACCCCATGGTTCCGGTCATCGCGGAACCCAGAAGAATCACCAAACAGACAATTTCCTCCTGACGCAGTGAAACGCGTCTTTTTTTCATGGTGAAAATCGGGAGGGATTGGACAAAGATAAACGTCAAGATGAAACTGAGCAGCACATCGATCCCGGCCAACAACAATTCATAAGAAGTCCCGTCTTTCCACCACCACTCAGCCAGGCGGGCCACGGCCCCCGTGATCCCCACCATAAAAGGAGCAAAACTGAGCTCTCCTTTTCCCAAGGCCGCAAAAATTTTCTGGATAAAAAGGAAAAGAATTAAACTGCCGGTCATCTTGGCCACCTCTGCCCCGCCCAGGGTGGCCGCACCGAGAATCAGTGACAACATCACCACCGGCCATTGCTTTTTGGCCAAATGATACACCACGGCCAGATAAGCAACAGCAAACGGGGAGATCATCCCCAAGATCGTGGCCCTTCCCAAGAGCACTCCCATCACAACAACCGGAACATTCCACATGTTCGCCAAACGATGCATGATCCGTCTTCGCTTACTGCTTTCCCAACCGAACCAACTTCCCACCGGTCGAATCAATAAATTCCGAAAATGAGTTCCCACTTGCATCCCTTGTCACCTCGCGTTCAGTTTGTGCCACTCATTATAGCGGGGAGGCAAGCGGAAAGTTTGTTGCAATTTCTGAAAAGAAAAATTTTTTTGGCGACATTTTTCTAACCGGCCGCGATCCCGTATGATTTGCCATCGGGACAAAGAAGGAACGGCAAGGGATTCAGCCAAATGAGCCCCCGGCTTCCTTTGGGAGCTCACTCGGATCCCGTCTTCCTTTGTCGTTTTCTCTCAAGACAAACATGGGAGCGACAAAACTTCCTATTTCTTTTTCCGGTTTGTCGAAAATCGGATTCACCGGCGCCGGGAAGGGGAATCCGTCAACGGATACATCTTGGCCTCGCGAATAAACGAGGGAATCAGCTTGCGATCGGCATGCAAACGGATCATCTGATCCAGCGTCCGCAACGCATGCACTTGCTGTCTGCGTTTGATCTGCCTGCGTTCAATGGAATCGGCAAATTCATCAATATCGATTACATGATAATGATCATCCCGGTCAATGATCAGATCCAACAAAAGATCCACCATCACATAACGCATGCGGCCCACCTGGTGCATTTGCATCACATCGCAATAATAGTAAAGGAATTCTCCGGAGCGGCCGAACACCTTTGAAATTGTGTATCCTTTGCGCACAAAATAATACGTCAAAAAGATCCGTTTTCCGTCCGGATTGGCATACTGCGTGGAGAACAAATGACGCCCCCGCCAATCCCGGACTTTTTCCGTATAGGTTTTATTTATGGTCGTAAACTTTATTTTCTTAATCACGACATTCACACAATCACTCCCATGCACTCGCAACTTGCTGATCCTTAAAAATCACATAAAAAAAAGGCGACATTCACCCAATTGGGGAAGCTCGCCTTCTCCTACTTTGGTAGCGGCGGAGGGCCTCGAACCCCCGACCTTACGGGTATGAACCGTACGCTCTAGCCAGCTGAGCTACGCCGCCATATATTTTGGTTGCGGGGACAGGATTTGAACCTGCGACCTTCGGGTTATGAGCCCGACGAGCTACCTGACTGCTCCACCCCGCGTCAATTCATCATTTATCACCGCGAACAATCTCAATTATACATAGCCTGTGTTTCGGTGTCAACATCCAATTTCATTTAAAATTGAATTCAGATTTTTCATGATGAATAGAGAAGGTATTTTTTCCGTATCCCCTTAAAGTGATTGATTTCTTTTTTCCATTGTCGGGTGATTTCCCGGGCTGACTTCCCCTGATCCAATTGACGGCGTATTTGGTCCGTTCCAGCCAGCAGATCTATCCAGTATTTTTCCCCTGATCGGACCCAGGCAAACTGTTCCGGATACAATTTTTTCGTTTTCTCCAAAATCGTGATCCCCGTTAAAACCGGATCAAATTGGTCAACGTCCGTAACATGGATTTGGACACCGCCCACCTCTTCCCCTTGGAATTTTGAAAAAGTGGGAATAAAATATGCCTCCCGAAAAACAACCCCCGGCAGACGGGCCCGGTTCAACGCCTGAGACAATTCCCAACCGTTGACATAGGGGGCCCCGACCAGTTCAAAAGGACGGGTCGTCCCTCTTCCTTCCGACAAGTTGGTTCCTTCCACCAACCCCGTCCCCGGATAGACAAGGGCGGTCAACGGGGAGGGCATGTTCGGAGAAGGCATCACCCATGGCAATCCGGTATCTTCATACCTCTGATCCCGTGTCCATCCCTCCATATTCACCACGTGCAATTCCGCTTTCGGCGATTGCTGATCATTGATCAAAAGAGCCAATTCCCCCATCGTCATTCCGTGTACGAGCGGAATGGGAAACCGTCCCACGGAAGAGCGGAATGCCGGGTTTAAAAGCGGCCCCTCCACCCGTGTTCCGCCAAGCGGATTGGGCCGGTCCAAAACATACAAAGGCTTCTTTAACATCCCCGCGGCCTTCATCGCATCCGCCATCGTGTAAAGATAAGTATAAAACCGGGTGCCGGTCTCCTGCATGTCAAAGACGAGGACATCCACCTCTTGAAAGAGGGAAGCCATTTCTTCCGGCTTTTTTCCATACAGGTTTTCGAAAGGGATTCCCGTTTTGGGATCCACCACCGTCTCCGGTTCCTCTCCGGCTTGTTCAGCCCCGCGGACCCCGTGCTCCGGACCGAAAACTTTCGTCACTTGAATCCCGCGGGCCAGCATCGCATCCAGCGCATGCTGATAATCCGGGGTGATACTGGTCGGATTGGCGATCAAGCCCACCCGTTTCCCTTGAAAATCCTCCGGATTCCTCAACACTTTTTCCAAGCCGGTGATCACCTTTTTTTCCCTGTTTTCCTGCACGTTAAGACGGAAACAACCGGATCCGGCCAAAACCAACAACATAATGCAAAAAAGCCCGATCCACTTTCTCCCCATCGCTATCCCTCTTCCTGACACAGATAGAAAAATCCTCTTGTTCCCCGACAGAACAAGAGGGATCTGCTTCACTCTTTGTTTTCAATGGAGTAAATTTGTTCACCCGGTTTTCCGTAACCCATTTTATGAGCCAATTCCATCATATAATCTTCCGATTTTAACTTTTGAACTTCCTGCTTTAACGTTTTCTGTTGTTCATAAGCCTGAGACAACTGCCTTTGTTTGTCGGCCAGTTCTTTTTCCTGATCCCAGATGCGCACCTGCTGGATGACGCTTTGCGCCGCCGCCCAAACAATAAAGACAACCATGCAACCAAGCCAGATCAGCCGGCGCCTTTTGACGGCGGGATGCAAAGGGCGTACGGATTGGGATTTGGATGCGGATTCCGGTTTTTTCACGGGTTTTGCGGACCGCTGGATGAAAAGCACATTATCTCTGCCGTGTTGATAAGCCATCTTTTCATTCACCCTTATCCCGGTTTTTATTCCACCATGCTTTGATCTTTCGGACTTGGGCCTTTCCTTTTTGAATCCTTCGGGAGAGCCAGGGTTCCAACCTGGCTTGAACAGGGCGAAGCAGGAAGAAAAACGGGGACAAAATCAGCTTGATGCATGCAGTGGTTCCTTTCCAGATCAGACCCGCCAACCGCCGGCATCCCCTGAACAAGATCCGGGCGGGACTGAATATCAACAGGTGAAACAGCCGTGCGAGAAAGAAAAAAATCCGTTCCAAGATATGAAACAACATCCGGATTCCGCGAAGTACCGAGCGGCTTGCCCACTTAAAATAAATCAAAAAACCCAGGCACACCGCAACAAAGAAATAAAAGCGAAGCTCTCCCCAATTGCTCCAAAACAATAAACCAAACACCAAAACGGCCGAAACCATCCAATAAATGAGGTCAATGAGGGAAATCAACCACTTGCGAATCCGGAAACGGACTGTCAACACCCGGTAAAAATCAAGAATGATCCCGATAAAAAAACCGGATCCGAGCATGAGAAGCATGGTAAACCATTGCGTTTGCAGCGTCACTTGAAGATCCGGCCCCAGACGCTTTTAACTTTTTCCTGCGCCGGCACAGGCATGTCCAAATAGCTCATGTCTGAAATTTGCCCTTCAATGGAAACCCTGCCCTGATCCAAATCCAGTGTTTTGATATGCAACCCTTGCCCTCTGATCCCCAGATAACCGTAATCGGTCTGAAGCAAAAACTCCTCGCTGTCAAAACTCTCCACCCGGGTTACACCGCTGACATCCAGCGTGTTGCGGTTGGTCATCACGATCTCATGCGGAATCTGGTTAAAGGTTTCTTCCATATCACGTTCCCCCCTCTTGGTACATGATATGGACAAAATCTCCGTTTAGAACTGTTCTTGGGGATCTTTTTGTCCGCTGAGGCTCTCTTCGCGGATCAGGCTGAACATGCTCCCGGCATCTTCTTTGCGGACGGAATCCTGTAACTTCTCCACACAGACCGTCACCAATTTTTGCCCGAAACGAATCTGGATTTCATCTCCCACGTGAAGAACCGTTCCTGCTTTGGCCGTTTTTCCGTTGACTTGAACCCGCCCTTCGTCACACACTTCCTTGGCCAATGTCCGTCTTTTCACCAAACGCGACACTTTCAAGAACTTGTCCAATCGCATGATGTCACCTTCAATCTTTTAACGTTTTCTTGAACAAAGGAAAAAATCCTGCCTCGGCTCATAAATCATTCGCCTTTTTCCAGACGCTTGGCTTCATCCCACCAGGCATCCAATTCTTCTAAAGAGAAGTCCTCCCAACTTTTTTGGGACATCCTGACTTGACTTTCAATGTAGCGAAAACGGCGCTCAAATTTATAACAAGATCCGTGGAGAGCCAGTTCCGGTTGCACTTTGAGAAAGCGGGCGAAATTAACCAAAGCAAACAACACATCCCCCAGTTCTTCTTCCTTTTCTTCCTGGGTTTCGGCTTCCGACATTTCTTTTAATTCCTCTTGCACCTTTTTTAAAACTTCCTCTGCATCATTCCAGTCAAATCCCGCTTTGGCCGCTTTTTTCTGCAGTTCGTAAGCTTTCATCAAAGCCGGGAAATGTTTGGGCACACCCTCCAGCAACGAGGAAGATTCCTCTTGTTTTTTCTCTTTTTGCTTCAACTGGTCCCAAGTCTGCTTCACATCTTCCGCCGTCTCGGCCTTTAAGTTGCCAAACACATGGGGATGGCGGCGGATCATTTTCGCATTCAAGTGGCGGATCACATCATGAATGTCAAACGTCCCTTCTTCGCTGGCGATTTGAGAGTGCAACATCACTTGAAGCAAAACATCCCCCAATTCCTCGGCCATTGCGGCGGAATCCTTTTCTTCCACCGCTTCCAAAAATTCATAAGCTTCCTCCAGCAGGTACGGGCGCAAACTGTCATGGGTTTGTTTGCGGTCCCAAGGACAGCCTTCCGGGCTTCTCAAATGGCGGATCACTGCTTTTAAATACTCAAAGCGCGGGTATAAATCTTCCTCTTTCACAAGAGGTGGGAGATAAACGGAGGTCAAGTCGCTGAAAAGCTCCTTGCGATCCAATTCATACAAGGGAACTTCGGTGATCTTTTCCAATCCGTCGATCCCGCAAGCAGTGACAATTTTAACCGGGTGATCATCGGGATAAATTTCCATCAACGTCAATTTGACTTCAGAAGCGACAAACCGGCTGTATACCTGGGCAATCAAAAGGTGGTTTTCCGGATTCACCTTCCCTGAATCAAAATCCGTCCCGTTGAGCAATTGAAACCCTTCAATGGGATCCACCTGCAAACGGGCAAAAAACGTTTCCAGGAAACTCACACTTCCTCCCCGGATATCGATTTCCACCCCTTGCCCCTCCCCTTGATCAAGGAGCAACCGGACCGTCCGTTCCGCAACCATCGGGTGCCCCGGAACCGCATAAATCACCGTGGAATTCTTTTTGGCCGCCTGAAGCAACCGCCCGGCAATTTGATCATAAACCGTATCAAAATCATGATTTGACTCATAAACATCATCAAAAGTGGCAAAAGAAATCCCTTGTTGACTCAGCCACCCGGCAACCGGGATTTGCCGGGTCCGCAAAAAAACCGGGTTTTCTCCTTTTAATAACCGGAGCACTCCCAAAGACAACGATTCCTCATCGCCTGCACCCAAACCGACAACCACAATTTTTGCCATTTTTCTCCTCCTCTTGCGGATTCCTTAATTCCGTTCTTTCTTCAGCCATCCCCATTTATCCAGGAGCGGGACCAACTTTTTCCGCAACTTCGGAACTTTCTCCAGATCCCGCCGTGTCCAGACCCCGAAGCGGAAAACGGCCCACGGGTAAACCATCACGCCGACAAGCACCGACAATAAGGAAGCAGCCATCATCGCCACTCTGAATTCCAGGAAAGGAACCGCGATTTGCTGAACCACAACTGATGTCACGTAAACTGCAATCCCCATCCAGACTGCTGCCCATGCGGCAAACAGCTCTTGCCTGGGGATCCACGATTTCCAACCGAAATGCTGTTTCATTTTCACCAGTTGCAAAATGGCCGTGCACAAAAAGGCAAGCACCGTTGAAAGGGAAGCCCCCCGGATATCCCAAAGGGGAATCAGCAACACATTGAACCCGACTTTCAAAATCATCCCCAATGCCAAATAAACAGCGGGCAAATATACTTTTCCCAATCCCTGCAAAACTCCTGCCGATACAATCCACAAAGATGAGAGGACTCCGGACCATGCCAAAACAGCCATGGCATCCGATCCCGCCGCGTCTTCATACAACATCACGTTGACAGGTTCGGCGATGACCATCAGACCGACCGCAGCCGGAAGCCCCAAGCCCCAAGTCAACCGCAAAGCGAGGACAGCTTGCTCTTCAACTTCCTTCACCCTCTGTTTGCTGACCAGATCCGAAATGGCCGGAACGATGGAGAGCGCGATCGCCGTGGCAAAAAACGAAGCAAATTGAACCAAAGGTTGCCCCCGGTCAAAAACGCCTTTTAAGCGAATGGCTTCTTCAGTTTCCCATCCCCGATCCACCAGCAAATTGGCCACCGTGAAAGAATCCGCCAAAGAAAACAAAGGGAGAATGAGCGAACCGATACAAATCGGCAATGACAAACGAAACAGGTTTTTCATCACTTCAGCCGGCGGCTCGATGCCGGAAGCAACTGCAAAGCCTGCCTCTTTTTTGGGAAACGGCTGGGCTTTATGCCAGTAATAGACCAACACAATCAGCGCTCCGACGGCTCCGGTGATGGATCCAAACACAGCTCCCGCACCGGCATAAACCACGCTCATCCCCGAATCCATAAAATACCAGGAAAGAACAAGAATGGTCACAACCCGGATCAACTGTTCAACCATTTGTGAATTTGCAGTCGGAACCATATTTTGCTGTCCTTGAAAACAGCCGCGCATCACCGCCAGAAACGGCACAGCCAAAAGAGCAAAGGAAACGGTTTGAATCGGCAAAGTAAGCAAGCTACGGTTTCCCATCCATTCCGCGATTTGGCCGGCCCCAAAAAACAGGAGCAAAAAGGAAACCGCCCCCAGCAAGGACAAAGCTGTCAAAGAAACACGGAAAATTTGCGCGACTCCCGCCATTTGCCCGCGGGACCACTTTTCCGAGACCAACTTTGAAATCGCGGCCGGAAACCCGGCGGTGGCCAGGATCAACAAAACACTGTACAAGGGATATACTTGCTGATAAACATACATCCCTTCATCGCCGGTAATATTTTGATAAGGAATTTTGTAAACAGCCCCTAATATCTTCGAAAACAAAGCAGCCCCTCCCAAAATGGCCGCACCACGGAAGAAGGACTGCCGGCTTTGCTCCATCATCTTCCATTTGCTCTCCTCTCCACGCTGCAATTGCTTTTCATTATACAAAAGTGCGGGAGGTTACAAAAGAAAAAAGCAGGTACATTCACCTGCCCGACAAAGAATTGTTAATGTTCCATTTGTTTGGCCAGAAAAGTGGCAGCCGTGCTGGCCAGTTTTTCTTCCAATTCCCCCAACTTCCCTCCTTCTTTCTTGCTGAGCACGATGACTGCACCGATCGGATCGCCTCCCGCATTAATGGGAACAATGAGATAGGACTGATATTTTTCAGGCATTCCTTTGAATATCTCGGCAGTTCCGGGGTTTGTTTCCAGATGAGTTCTTCTTTGATCCATGCATGATTCCACGATTTCACCAATGTTTTTCTCCAAGTATTCTTTTTTGGACACCCCTGCAACGGCAATTACATGATCCCTGTCACAAATGAGTGTGGGGTAATGCATATTTTCATATAATGCTTCGGAAAATTCCTGTGCAAAGTCACCCAACTCGCCGATGGGTGAATACTTTTTTAAAATCACTTCACCTTCTCGGTCCACAAAAATCTCCAAAGGGTCTCCTTCTCGAATACGCAGTGTTCGTCGAATTTCTTTCGGGATGACAACACGCCCCAAATCGTCAATCCGGCGAACGATGCCTGTTGCTTTCATAGAATAATTTCCTCTCTTTCTTTATATATTTTTTATAATTTCTGGTTTAATTTGTTTTATCAGCCATAGTATTTATTTTCTTCCAGCAGATTATACAGACCTCCGGACATAAAAAAAGAGCCCTAGTGCGGCATAACATGCCACGGGCTCTTTTCCGGCAGTTCAGGATCCTTTTTGGTCATTGGAAAGAAGGGACTTAAAGCCTAATTCCTCTTTGACCAGTTGATCATACACTTCTTGCCGTTTTTGCATTTTCACTTGTTCGTCCGCTTCGTCCACCGGCTTTTTCCCCCGGTCCAACACTTTTACGATATGAAAACCGTAATCGGTTTTAATCGGGTCGCTGATTTGGTTGAGGGGCAACTCCCGGCATGCTTTGGCAAATTCAGGGACAAACTGGTCCGGTGTGCCTTCATAAACTCCGTTTGAGTCTTTGGATCCGGGATCATCCGAATACTCCTTCACCAACTTTGCGAAATCGCCGCCGTCATCCAATTTTTTCTTGACTTCCTCCGCGCGTTTTTTCGCTTGTTCTTCCGTTCGTTTCGGCTGATCTTGCTGCGAACCGTCATTGATGGAAACCAACACGTGCTGTACTTTTACATAGTCATAAGTTTGCCCTTTTAATTGTTCGTCATAGTATTTGTTGACCCGGTGATACTCCACAAAAAACTGCCGTAATTGCGTCTTGTCAAACCCTTTTCCTTTGATCGCCTCATCCAGGGTTTGAGGATTGTTTTGGCCTTGTTCCTGCCCTGCTTGCTGTTTCAGGCCTTCTTCGATTTGTTTGATCGTTTCATCCGCTTGTTTGGCGAACGATGCATCATCTTTGATTTTGGTCAACATATACTGGCGGGCCGCATACTCTTTCGCCAATTCCGTTTTTAATTCCTGATTGTCCTTGATCGATGACATCATAAACGACAATTGGGGATCCAAATACGCAATGATGTTGATGTAGCGGTTCAAATCCCCTTCAACCACTTTGCCTCCCTTGTATTCGGCAACCACCTTTTTGCTGGTGGTGTCAAGGGGCTGGAATTCCATCGCCCCGGCCGTCTGCTCTTCTTCTTTGTTGTCTTTTCCCATCGCACATCCGGCAATGGTCGCGGAAAGAATCAGCACGAAGGCCAACGTCCCGGCGATCCACTTTTTACTCAGTCGCATGTTGAACGGCTCCTTTCGGTTTGGGAACATCTTTATATTTTATCAGAAACTGTTCGATCATTTCTAATGCCTGTTTATGGGGCATCCCTTTGGTTTTGAAGATGATCCCGATCTTCTCTCCCGTTGAGAAACGAATTTTTCCCGGGAAATCCTGAGCAATTTCAAACAATTTCGGGCCGTCGATTTGGTCATTTTGTTCCGGCCGCAACCGGAGAATGATATCCCCGTCTTTCTGCTCAACTGATTCCATGCCGTACAGAATGGCATAAGCTTTGATTTTGGAAATTTTTAACAGCATTTGCACAGGATCCGGCAAATCCCCGAAACGATCCTCAATCTCTTCTTCCAAGTCGGTCACTTCATCCAATGTGGTGACGGCACGGATCTTTTTATACAATTCAATTTTCTGTTTCTCATCACCAATGTATCCGGAAGGCAAATAGGCGTCCACATTTAATTCGATGACTGGCTCGGTTTCTTCCTTTGTGGATTTTTCTCCTTTCAGTTCCTCAATCGCTTCCTTCAGCATCTGGCTGTAAAGCTCAAATCCCACGGTTGCAATATGGCCGTGCTGTTCGGCTCCCAAGATGTTCCCGGCTCCCCGGATGGATAAATCGCGCATCGCAATTTTAAATCCGGATCCCAGCTCGGTAAATTCTTTGATGGCCTGCAGGCGCTTCTCCGCGGTTTCGGACAACACTTTATCCCGTTGGTACGTAAAGTAAGCATAAGCAATGCGATTGGAACGCCCCACCCGGCCGCGCAACTGGTAAAGCTGGGACAATCCCATCTTGTCGGCGTCATAAATGATCAATGTATTCACATTGGGAATATCCACACCGGTTTCAATGATGGTGGTACTGACCAAAACGTCGTATTCCCCGTCCAGGAAGTCCAGCATCACTTTTTCCAGTTCGGATTCCTGCATCTGGCCATGGGCCACCGCCACCCGTGCTTCCGGAATCAAAAGCCGGATTTGGTCGGCCATCTGTTCGATGTTGTGCACTTGATTATATAGGAAATAAACTTGTCCGCCACGCGCCAGTTCCCGTTCCACCGCTTCCCGGACCAACGCCCCGGAGTATTCCAACACGTATGTCTGCACCGGGAACCGGTTTTCAGGAGGCGTTTCAATAACAGACAGATCGCGCACACCCATCATGGCCATGTGCAGGGTGCGGGGAATCGGTGTCGCCGATAACGTCAACACATCAATATTGTGCTTCAGCTGTTTGATTTTCTCCTTGTGTTTCACGCCAAAGCGTTGTTCCTCGTCGATGATGAGAAGCCCCAAGTCTTTGAATTGGACATCTTTGGATAAAAGACGGTGCGTGCCGATGACGATATCCACCGTTCCTTTTTTCAGCCCTTCCATCGTTTCTTTCTGTTCTTTCCGGGTGCGGAACCGGCTCAACACATGAATTTGTACCGGGAAGTCAGAAAAACGCTCACGAAAAGTCTCATAATGCTGTTGAGCCAAAATGGTGGTCGGAACCAACACAGCCACCTGCTTGCCGTCCATCGTCGCTTTAAACGCCGCGCGGATGGCCACTTCCGTTTTTCCGTATCCCACATCCCCGCACAACAAGCGGTCCATCGGCTGGCTTCGTTCCATATCCTTTTTGATCTCTTCCACTGAACGCAATTGATCCGGCGTTTCCTCATAAGGGAACATCGCTTCAAACTCTCTCTGGTAAGGCGTATCTTTCGAAAAAGCAAAGCCTTTGGCCTGTTGCCGCTTGGCGTATAATTCGATCAAATCCTGGGCGATATCCTGCACCGAAGACCGGACTTTATTTTTCACCTTGCTCCATTCGCTGCCGCCCAGACTGTAAACCTTCGGCGTTTTTTCCTCGCTGCCGACATACTTTTGCACTTGGTCGATTTGCTCCACCGGCACGTAGAGCTTGTCGTTTCCGGCATACTGGATGTGCAGATAATCCTTGTGCATGCCGCCGACTTCCAGCGTTTCAATGCCGATGTATTTCCCGATTCCGTGATTGACGTGAACCACATAATCCCCGGGTTTCAATTCTTGGTAATCTTTGATTTTTTCGGCATGGTCCATCTTGGCATGGCGCCGGGTCCGCCGTTGCTTTTGCGTGAACACTTCGCTTTCGGTGATCACTGCGAGCCGGACCGGGTTCATCTCAAAGCCGTTTTGCAGATTGCCCAGGCAAATGACGGGTTTTCCCGGCAAAGGAACCTGGTCGGACAAATCTTTGGCCGCATTCATTCCGTAATCATTCAACACCCGTTCCAGACGGTCCATCCGCTCTTCACTGCTGGCCAAAAACACCACACGGTAATTGGATTTTTCCCAACGTTCCCATTCCGCCTTCAAAACATGCATTTGCCCGTGAAATTGCTGCATGCTGCGGCACACCATCTGGATCACATTTTGCGGCTTGATTGCCGGAATCTTTCGCATGAACAAGGAAAGATAAATCCGTTGGTGGTCCTTGTTTTCAACCACTTCATCAAAAGAAAAAGATATTTTCAACCCTGGCAAAAGCTCTCCTTGTTGCAACAAGACGGTCTGCCATTCCCCTTCTTCCCTTTCCATCTGCCGGGCACTTTCAATGATCCGGTTCGGTTCATCCAAGATGACCAACGTGTCCGAAGGCATGTAATCCACAAGGCTTTGGCACTCCGGGTAAATTTGCGAAATATACTTGTACATGCCGGTAAAGTATGTGCCGTTTTTCAATTGTTCAATATCATAACCAATCGATTGATTTAATTTTTCCCTCAGTTCAGTCTCTTTGGTGACGCTTAACCGTTCCCCCAACCGTTTTTCCACTTTTTCGCCCGCTTGATACAACTCATCTGCCGATGCGAACAATTCTTTTGCCGGAGGAATGGTCAATTCCTCCCATTTGTCAAAAGAACGCTGATCCGACACGGAGAAAGGACGGATGGAATCCACTTCGTCGTCAAACCACTCCACACGGACGGGATTTTCAAAGTGAACGGGATAAATGTCCACAATGCCGCCACGCACACTGTATTCACCGGGTTTTTCCACCATTTCAACCCGCTGGTACCCCACATTCACCAGCTGCGTGAGCAATGAATCAATTTCCTGAACCTGCCCCACCTTCAACGTGGTATAGTTTTTCGCAAACACTTTTTTCGGCAAAAACAATTTGCGCAAGCCGGAAAACGGGACCACAAGCACCCCGTTGAATCCATGAATCAAACGGGTTAACACACCGATTTTTTCTCCCAGTGTCTCCTGGCCGGCCACGGCAATTTCGGTGGTGACCAGTTCATTGGCCGGGTACAGCAAAACCTCGTCCTTTGACAAGATTTCCTGCAGGTCTTCGGTCGCTTTTTGCGCCTGATTTAAATTATGGCAAACCAACAGGACGGGCCGTTTCACTTCCTGGAACAGCGCAGCGACATATAACATGCGGGCGGTGCCTGACAATCCGGCAACCAACTGCTCTTTCAACCCGGTTTTGATTCCTGTTACCGTTGACTGAAAATCTTTGTCCTGCTTAAATATATGCGTTAACGGTATCAACAGTTGTTCCTCCCCTTTTTTCCATCAGTCTACAGGTCAAATAGAAAAGAAGCCTTAGCTATCAACAGCCAAGGCCGTTTTTTCATTATAATCAGAAAAATATCCACCATTATTCCTAATGAAAGAGTGAAGGATACAAAACCCGTTCCGGATCTTTTTCCAATACCTGCTGACATGACTCACAAGTCACTTTCACCACTTGGTTTCCTTCAATATCACTGGTTATTATATCTTCCCGTTCTTCCGGGGTCAACTGATCAAACCCCAACTGGGATTCGGTTACCCTTGAAGAATCGATTCTTCCGATCGATTTTTGACAATGTCGGCAAATATAATGTATGGCCATGAAAATGCCTCCTGCCTGTTTATGTTAGTCATAGTATCGTCTTTCAAACAAAAAATATTCAACTTCGCTTTGGTTTCCATGGCCATACCAAATGCAACATTTATTTCCGCACATTAAACTGGTTCATCGCTTGCAAAAAGTCTGACTTCACCCATTCATTCACCGCTTCTTTGGCACGGTCAACGGCATCCAGCACCGTTTCCAGTTCTTCTTGGCGAAATGGGGACAAAACATAATCCGGAACCGAAAGATTTCCCGACGGCCGGTCAATGCCGATCTTGATCCGCTTAAATTGATCCGTTCCCAAATGGCGGATAATGGATTTCATCCCGTTGTGGCCGCCTGAACTTCCTTTTAACCGCAAGCGGATTTGCCCGCACGGCAAATCGAGATCGTCGTAGATGACGCACAAATCCTCCAAATCCAGTTTCAACCAGTCCAATGCCGGCTTCACCGACTCCCCGGACAAATTCATATAGGTCATCGGTTTCAATAAAATAACTTTCTCCCCGTGCACAAAGCCTTCGCCCACTTCGCCTTTCCACTTTTCTTTCCCCACGGGAATTCCCCATTGTTCACTCAGTTGATCAATCACCCAAAAACCGACGTTATGGCGTGTCCGCGCATACTGTCGCCCCGGGTTACCCAAACCGACTATTAGCTTCATCCTGTACCTCCAACTTTCCCTGAACTCATCTCAATCCTTTTTATTTTATCATGGAATCATGAAAAAGGCGCAACCGGTAAGGATTGCGCCTTTTTCTTCATTCTGTTTCTTCCTCATCTGTATCTGTATCAACGGCTTTTTCTTCGTTGTCAATGTCTTCACATTTGGCAGGAGGCACGACCGTAGCCACTGTTGTTTCCGGTTCGAAATGAAGCAGTTCCACTCTGTCCGGCACCTTGATATCCTTTAACAACAGGGAATCCCCCACCTGCAGATGGGACACATCCGCTTCAATGGATTCCGGAATGTCGGACGGCAACGCCTTCACTTCGACCAAGCGGAGATGCTGTTCCAAAATCCCCCCGCTTTTCACACCGGCCGCTTCCCCCGTCAGGTGAACAGGCACCTCGACATGCAAAGGTTCATTCATTTCCACTTTGAGAAAGTCAATGTGCAAAATGGAAGATTTGATCGGGTCTCTCTGGATGTCTCGAACCATTACTCGATGCGTCTTGCCTGCTACGTTTAAATCCACAAAACCATTCGACTGAACTTGTTTTTGTGCTTCACTGTAATCAACCGCAAGCTTTACCGGATCCAATCCCTTGCCATATAAAATCGCCGGAATTTGGCCTTGTTTTCTCAAGGCATTTAAAGATCCGGTTTTTTCTCTTTTCACTGCTGTAATGGCATTCGACATTTCCATATCCCCCTTCTATAAGAGGGAATATAACCTTTTTCACCGCGATCTAAACCTGATTTTGGAAAATCACATTTTGAAAGCCGTTACAAAAAGAAACTTTGTGCCGGATCCCGCCTCAGTCGAACAACTTGCTGACCGATTGCTCATTGTGAACCCGCCGGATGGCTTCACCGATCAACTCCGCCACCGAAAGAACGGTGACCTTGTCCAGTTGTTTTTCCTTCGAAAGAGGGATGGTGTCGGTCACCACCATCTCGGTGATGTTGGAGTCGCGAATCCGTTCAATGGCCGGTCCCGAGAAAACAGGGTGGGTACAACATGTGTATACTTCTTTGGCTCCGTATTCAAGCAAGGCATTGGCAGCCAGGGTAATGGTTCCTGCCGTGTCAATGATATCATCAATGATGATCGCCGTTTTTCCTTTGACATCACCGACAATGTTCATCACTTCCGCCACATTGGGCTCCGGACGTCTTTTGTCGATGATCGCTATCGGAGATTCCAACCGTTCGGCGAGACGACGGGCACGAATCACTCCGCCGTGGTCGGGGGAGACGACCACCACATCCCCCAGATCTTTTTTGATAAAATAATCAGCCAAAATCGGGACACCCATCAGGTGATCCACAGGGATGTCAAAGAAACCTTGGATTTGTGTCGCATGCAAGTCCATCGTAATGACCCGGTCCGCACCGGCTGTCTCAATCAGATTGGCAACCAGCTTGGCGGTGATGGGATCCCGTGCCCGGGTTTTCCGGTCCTGCCTTGCATATCCGTAATAGGGAATCACCACATTGATGGTGCCGGCCGAAGCACGGCGCAAGGCATCCACAAAAACCAACAGTTCCATCAAGTTCTGGTTCACCGGATTGCATGTGGATTGAATCACATACACATCCGAACCGCGCACGCTTTCATCCAGCTTTACATGAATCTCTCCATCGCTGAATTTACCCACATGCGCTTTTCCGAGAGGAATATTCAAATGATCGCAAATGGCATGGGCAAGTTTCGGGTTGGAATTGCACGTAAAAACTTGTAGACGAGGGCTTACCGTAGACATAGAAATTTGTTCCTCCAATTTTATCATTTCTCCACACGCTTTGATTTAATTTTATCCGCATAGCCGGACTTGTTTGTCTGACGCTCCCGCGCAATGGCCAAAGCTTTTTCAGGCACATCGTCGGTAATGGTGGAACCGGCCGCCACATAAGCGCCTTGTTCAACCGTAACGGGTGCCACCAGATTCACATTGCATCCGATAAACGCATCATCCTCAATGACGGTTTGATGCTTGTTCACACCATCGTAATTCACGGTGATCACACCGCAACCGATATTCACTTTCTTGCCGACTTCGGCATCCCCGACATAAGCCAGATGGGAAATCTTGGTCCCTTCACCGATTTTGGCTTTCTTCAGATCAATGAAACAACCGACTTTGGTCCGGTTTCCGAGTTCCGTTTTCGGCCGCACCAAGACATAAGGACCGACTTTGGCCTCTTCCCCGACCCTGCTGTCTTCCAGGACGGCATAACGGATGTTTGTTCCATCGGCAACCTCCACATCGGTCAGATCTGCTTGCGGGCCAATATGGCAGTCTTCCCCAATCACGGTTTTCCCTCTTAAAAATGATCCCGGTTCGATCACCGTATCGGCGCCGATTTTCACATCGGCTTCAATATAGGTGTTTGCCGGATCGACAATGGTGACACCATTTCGCATGTGTTCTTTAAGCAAACGCTGCTGCATCCATCGATTGGCTTCCGCAAGCTGGATCCGGTCGTTGACTCCCATTGCTTCCTCTTGGTCCCCGATCTCTTGTGCACCGATGGTTTCCCCTTGATCGCGCAAAATGGATAATACATCGGGAAGATAGTATTCACCTTGGGCATTATCGTTATTGACCAGCGACAAAACGGAAAAAAGCTTTTGATTATCAAAACAATAAGTGCCAGTATTCACTTCACGGATTTGCCGTTCGGCATCCGTGGCATCTTTATGTTCGACGATGCGATCCACCTGCCCGTCCTCGCGCCGAACCACCCGTCCGTAACCGGAAGGATCATCCATGATGGCTGTCAAAACCGTGGCAGCCGCTTTGGTTTCCTGATGTTTCTCAATCAATTTTTGGAAGGTTTCCGCTGTGAAGAGAGGATGGTCCCCGTTTAATACCAGCGTGATCCCTTCTTCATTTTCCAACAAGGACCGGGCTTGCATCACCGCATGAGCGGTTCCGAGTTGTTCCTCTTGTTCCACAAAGTCAACTTGACCGCTCAAGTGCTCTTTCAACGCCTCTTTTTGATGCCCCACCACCAAAATAGTTTTTTCAATCGCCAGCCGGTTCAATTGACCGATAATGTGATCAATCATAGGTTTTCCACAAACCGGATGCAATACTTTATGTTTTTTGGATTTCATACGGGTTCCTTTTCCCGCGGCCAAAATGACTGCATACACATGTTGTTGCATAACCCAAGTTCCCCCGTTTCTCAAAACTTCCTCCCTGAATATATCCCAATTGGTATGGGATTGCAACCAAGCCCCTTTGAACATCGTATAAAAACAATGCCCATCACCATTATAATCAAAAACCTTTGCCGACAACGAAAAAATCACCCATTCCCGAAACGGAATGGGTGATTTTTTATACATCCACTTGCAACGCTTTATTCGGATCGGCTTGAGACTCCATCTCTCCTGCACGGTGGTACTCGGCCAGCACCGCGGATTCAATCTTCTCACGGCTCATCGGAGAAATGGGATGGGCAATATCGCGAAACTCCCCGTCAGGAGTACGTTTGCTCGGCATTGCCACAAACATACCGTTATTTCCCTCAATCACACGAATGTCATGGACCACAAATTCACTGTCAAACGTGATGGATGCGATGGCGCGCATTCTTCCCTCACGGTTGACCCTGCGAAGTCGAATATCGGTAATTTCCACTAGATCCCACCACCTATTTTACAATGATGACTCAATTTGCTTATTTTTACTATTCTAGACAGCGGGATTAAATCCTTCCACGAATGGATAAATTGACCAAATTTTCTTTTTTATCTATTTTTCTTTGCAATCACTTCTATTTCAATCAACACTTCTTTCGGCAAGCGGGACACTTCCACACACGAACGTGCCGGTTGGTGTTCTTTGAAGTACCCGCCGTAAATTTCGTTTACGGTTTGAAACTGGTTCATATCCCGGAGAAAGATCGTGGTTTTCACCACATGCTCCAAACCGCTTCCGGCAGCTTCAAGAACTGATTTTAAATTTTCCAGCACTTGCCGGGTTTGTTCCTCGATTCCTCCCGCGACGAGTTTCCCGTCCGGGGTGAGCGGAATTTGCCCAGACGTAAAGATCCAATCCCCGGTTTCCACCGCTTGCGAATAAGGACCGATTGCTTGAGGCGCTTTGTCTGTTTGCACTTTTTTCAACATGATCATCGCTCCTTCCTGTCATCAAAAACATTTCCAACTTCCACTTGAACTTTCCTCTTTTTCACATCAATTTCCGTCACTTTGGCCAGTGACACATATTCATCCACCAACCGGTTCTCAGCAGGCTGTTCCAACATCACTCCGACTCCGACCACTTCTGCTTTAAATTCATTCAACAAATCCATCAGTCCCCGGACCGTGCCCCCGGCTTTCATAAAGTCGTCAATAATGAGGACACGGGCTCCTTCAGACAAGCTCCGCTTGGATACGGATAACTGGCGCAACCGTCTGCTGGAACCCGAGACGGTGTGTACGGTCACGACGGAACCTTCGGTGACGCGGTAATCGTACCGGGCGATGGTGACCGGAACCCCCAACAAAGCCGCCGTGGCATAAGCAATGGGGATTCCTTTGGTCTCGACGGTTAACACGGCATCGATGTTTTGTTCCTGAAACACCGTGGCAAAAATCCGCCCGATCTGATTCAGGAAAAAGGGGTCGCCCAACAGATCAGACAGATACAAAAAGCCGCCCGGCAAAATGCGTTCGGGACTGGATAATTTTTCGCACAACTCTTGCACGACCTTCCGGGCATGTTCCACGCCAAAACCCGGAATATAACGGACACCGCCGGCCGCACCGGCCACTGTTTCCAATTTGCCGTTTCCTTCCGAGCGCAACACCTCATCAATAATATCCAAATCTTCACTGATAGAGGATTTTGCCGCTTTATACTTCTCCGCAAAAACGGTCAGAGGAATCAATCGATATGGATTGAACAGCAATTGGCGGATCATATCGGTTAATCGTGCACTCCGTTTCCACTTTTCCATTCACTACCTCCGAAAAATCGAATGATATTGACCGAAATATATCACTTCGTTCGCTTTTCTTCAAGCAGCGGAACCTGTTTTTTTCCCAACATTCTCACGGCAAACACTTGCTGGCAAAAGCCTTTTAAACTGTTTACAATCCGTTTGGCCCTTTGTTCCTGCTTCACCAGCCCGAATACGGTGGGGCCGCTTCCGGACATCAACACCCCGTCCGCTCCAAAGAGCTGCATTTTTTCTTTTATTTTTTTCACAGTGGGATGCATGTGATGAGTCACCGGCTCCAATACGTTTTCCAGGTTTCGGACAACAGATTCATAATCTTGCCGTTTGAGTGCCTCGATCATCTTTTCCGTTTGCGGATGATGATCGATTTGGTCCACTTTCAGGTTTTGAAAAACATCCGCCGTGGATACACCGTGTCCCGGTTTGGCCAAAACAACCCAACAGGGCGGCGGTGCCGGAAGCGGTGTCAACTTTTCCCCTCTTCCTTTTGCCAGTGCGGTGGTGGAATAAACGCAAAACGGAACATCGGAACCAATCCCGGCCCCGATCTCAGCCAGTTCCTCCAAACTCCATCCCAAATTCCATAATTGATTCAATCCTCTCAAGACCGCCGCAGCATCGCTGCTTCCTCCCGCCAGGCCGGCAGCAACAGGAATCTGTTTATCGATGTAAATATGTACACCTTGAGAAATCCCCGCTTTTTCCCTCAACAATACCGCCGCACGGTAAGCGAGGTTCCTCTCATCCCTCGGGACAAATCCGGAACTCGAATCCAGGGTGATTTTTGAGTCCGGTCTCAAAGAAAGATCCACCCTGTCATACAAATCCACGGTCGTCATGACCATCTCCAACTCATGATAACCATCCGGACGTTTATATAGCGCATCCAATGTCAAATTAATTTTAGCTGGTGCTTTGACTGATATAAACAAGATTGATTCCCTCCAATTTTCACACGGTCGCCATCCGCAAATTCCGGCACATGATTTTACTATTTTATCACGTTATGAGTCCGGACTAGTAGGTGGGAACAAATATTTTCCCGCAAAAAAAAGAGGCTCTCGGGATGCGAGAAGCCTCTTTAAAAAAGGAATGTCCCCGGTTTCACCTTGAACCTTGCTGTTTTAAATACTCTTCCGCAAGCTGAACCGCTCTTTTCACCATATTACCGGCATCACGGGTGGTGATTCCACCCCATCCTTCGCGTTTGACCACATCATAAAAGCCAAGATCTTTTGCCAGTTCATACTTAAAGCTTTCAGACATGATTCCGCGCCGACGAGCCAAGCGATCTCCTCCTTTGGTTCAGGGCAAATGGTTCAAGGGCAAAACACAGGGCTTTCTTATTATGCACCAAGCACCCGCAAGTATGTAATCGCTTACAAAGGTATGAAAAAAAAGAACACATTGGGATGTGTTCATAGTTATTGCGCAGATCTTACATATTTCACAGGTATTTGTTCATTTTCCCCGCTGTAAACCGTCAATTCAACGGATTCCGTCAGTATATCTGCATAGCTGTATGAAACACGGCTGAAAGCGTGATCCTCATCCAGCTTGACAACGAACACAGAAGGATATGTCTCTTCTAAAATGCCAGTTCGCTCAATGGTCTTACGGCGTCCGCTATTGGCTTTAAGGCGAATTTTTTGCCCGATAAAACCATCCAGAGTGCATTTGATTTCAGATAAAGCGTTTTTGCCCATTTTACGACCACCTCACTTATAGTCGATTATACTACAAGCGAAGTGAAAAGTCAAATTTTGTATTATAGCAAGGGGACAACATTTTTGTCAATAATATTTTCGCATATTTATTCCTTTTTTTCTCATTTGGTAAACCGGTCGGCCACCGCACTGGCGGCGTAAGATTCCGGTTTGATTTTCGCTGTATATCCAACGGATGTCACCCATCCGACCACTTCTTGAATCAGCTTCCTCGTTTCCCCTTGTTGTCCGACATCGAGATGGATTTCCATCGGGATATCCACAAAGAATCCAAAGAAGCCGTTTTTCTTCAACGTTTCAACGGCTTTCAAACTGTATTCCGTTTCCCGGTAGATCCGGTAACGCAAGTCACGAATGGCGGCATGGCGATATTTCGTGTAAAAGAAAATCGCCCCTTTGCCAATCCGCTGCACGATGAGCGCCGTGACAAAGATCGTTTCATTCTCCCGGGTTTGCGAATCGGTTCCGATCACCACTTTATATTGGGCATCCGGATCCTCTTGCAGATATCCCCGGATATCCATAATCATTTCATTCAGGCTTCTTCTACCTTTTCTCGGATGATAAAATTTCACGGAACAACCTCCATCGACTCAGGATATGGTTGATCCGAGACTCCGTTGGTTAAAACGATATCTTTTTCCGATCAAGCACTTCAGCCAAGACTGCAAATTCTTCCAAATCCAATGTTTCGGCGCGTCGTTTCGGATCAATTCCCGCTTCAGACATCCATTTTTCCAGTTCTTCTTTTGAAACGGAAGACAACAGATGAGAATGAAGCGAATTCAACAAGGTTTTCCGACGCTGATTAAATGCGGCCCGGACCATTTTGAAAAAGGCTTGTTCATCCGGAACCCGCACCTTCGGCTCTTTTCTAAGCGTCAAACAAACCACCTTGGAATCAACCTGCGGCCGCGGAACAAACACATGGCTCGGAACCCGCCCCACTTCTTCGACTTCCGCATAATACTGCACAAGAACCGACAAAGAACTGTAATCTTTGGTTCCCGGTGCCGCTTTCAGCCGGTCCGCCACCTCTTTTTGGATCATGATGACAATATTTGTAAGCGGCAGCCGTTCTTCGAGCAAGCGGACCAAAATCGGTGAAGTGACATAATAAGGCAGGTTGGCCACCACATGAAGGGAGCCGGTATCCCGGAAATGTTCTGCAACCACTGTTTTCAAATCCACTGTCAGTGCATCTGCATTTATTATTTCCACATTGTCATCATTTTGAAACAAATCTTCCAAAATCGGGATTAACCGTTGGTCGATCTCGATGGCCACCACTTTTCCCGCCGCCTGTGCCAAACGCTCCGTCAAAGCCCCGATTCCCGGTCCGATTTCAATGACCCCGGATTTTTTGGTCAGCGAAGCCGCATGGATAATCTTGTCCAATACATGGGAATCGGTTAAAAAATTTTGTCCCAGGCTCTTTTTCAGTTGGATTTGGTGTTCACTGAGCAATTTTTTCGTTCTTGCTGAAATCGGCTTTTCTTTCATTGTGTGCTTCCTTTCTCCTTCAGATAATCCAGCGCTTCTGCAATTTCTTCCCTGGTGATGCGCAAAACATGCAACCGCCGGTAAAATTGTTTGGCATTGGCGTAACCGATGCCAAGCCGTTCAGCCACCTGCTCCCGCAGTTTCCGGGAACCGGCATCACCGGCAAATCCCAAGTCCATATATTCTTCCCATGTCAGCGGAGGCTGCACCGTATCCTCTTTTTGGGCCGTACGGACTTTGGCCAAAGCTTCGATGATATCCTCCGCCTTGGCATGTTCAATTCCGATTTTGCGGTTTCCTTTCGCTTTTTTGGGGGATAAAAAAGCATGTTTGGCCCCGGGCACTTCCCTGGCAATTTTCTTGCGGATCTGTTCGCCGGCATAATCCGGGTCGGTAAAGATAATGACTCCCCGTTTCTGTTGGGCCCGTTTGATTTCAGCCAGCACATACGGCTCCAATGCCGAACCCTGTGTCTCAATCGTATCGGCTTCGACCGCTTTTTGGATCGCGATCGTATCATTTTTTCCTTCGACAACAATCACTTCATACACTTTCACACGTTCTCTTCCTCTCGCTCCACATTTTCCGAAAAAAGGCCAATGAGGAATGCACCTTCCCATTGGCCCGCAAAAACATTATTCTAATTTCCTTCATCAATTCCAAAAAGGCGAAAAGCGTTTTGCATGGTGATTTGAGCGAGCTCTTCCAAAGACATCCCCCGGATTTCGGCGATTTTTTCGGCAACGAGCCGGACATAGCCGGTCTCGTTTCGTTTTCCCCGGTAGGGATGGGGAGCCAAATAAGGACAATCGGTTTCAATGAGCAGACGGTCCAAGGGAACATGTTCCGCGATTTTTTGGGGAAGCTTGCCGTTTTTAAATGTGACAGGTCCTCCCAAACCGATCATGAAGTTCAAGTCAAGACATGCTTCCATAACCGAAAGGTCTCCGCCGAAGCAATGCATCACGCCTCCGACTTCTTCGGCATGTTCTTCCTTTAAGATCCGCACCACGTCCTCATCCGCATCCCGGTTGTGAATAATGATAGGCAATCCCGTTTCTTTGGCGATGGCGATTTGTTTGCGAAAAACCGCTTGCTGCATATCTTTGGGGGAGGTGTCCCAATGGTAATCCAATCCGATCTCCCCCAACGCCACCACTTTCGGGTGCCGGGTCATCGACTTGATCCACTCCAAATCCTCCGCGGTGCAATCCTTCGCCTCGACGGGATGCCAACCGACGGAAGCATAAATGAAGCAATAAGTTTCCGCCAGCTGAAGGGTTTGCCGGATGGTTTCCCGGTTATACCCCACATTCAACATATATTTTACGCCGTACTCCTCTCTTGCCCGCTCAATGACTTGTTCCCGGTCTTCGTCAAATTTCGGATCATTCAAATGGGTATGTGTGTCAAACAACATCACACGCCTCACCCTTTCCGGTTACTGCTTACTCTGCTGTGTCAAAAAATGCATCCGGTCCAGCGGCCATATGATCAAATCGGCACGGCCGACCACCGCATCGATGTTCACCGGGCCGATTCTGCGGCTGTCCTTGCTGTTGTTTCGGTTATCCCCGAGCACATAAATATGTCCTTCGGGCACCGTGACTTCCTCTTCCATGTTGAAATTCATGGGCTCATAAATATAAGGTTCTTCCAACGGTTTTCCGTTTCGAAACACCTTGCCGTCCTTTATGGCAATCTGGTCCCCGGGCAAGCCGATCACCCGTTTAATAAAATCCCGCTGTTCATCGGTATGGAAGACCACGATGTCCCCGTAATCGGGCTGGTCAACACGGTATATCAACTTGTTGACGATCAACAGCTCATCACCTTGCAAGGTGGGTTCCATGGATGCCCCGTGCACCTCATAGGGTACAAACAAAAAGGTGCGGATGCCCGCAGCGATAATCACGGCCAAGGCAATGGCCGCAACCCATTCCAACACCTTGTACCACTCATTGGACGAACTTTTTGTATCCGCCATCCGATCGTCCTCCTATCCCTGTTGCGGAAGGCATGCCGGTTTACTTGATTCTCGTGCCGTTCGGAATGTCCCCGGATACGGTCGCAAGCACCAGGCGTTCTCCCTCCGAGGCGGCCAAAATCATGCCTTCCGACAATTCACCGCGCAATTTCACCGGCTTCAAGTTGGTGACACAAATCACTTTCATTCCCTTTAACTCTTCCGGTTGATAGTGTTTGGCAATTCCCGAAACCACTTGTCTTTTTTCCGATCCCAAATCAAGTTGCAACTTTAACAGCCGGTCTGCTTTTTCGACCGGTTCCGCTTCGAGCACTTCCGCCACATGAAGTTCCACTTTGGCGAAGTCGTCGATGGAAATCAGACCCTCTGTTTTTTTCTGTTTTTCTCGTTTTTTCTCCTCTTTTTGTTGCACTTGTTGCGTGTTCCCAATCATTTTTAAGATCTCCTCCACTTCGCTTTTTACATCCAAACGCGGGAAAATCGGCTGACCTTTTTTGGTTTTCGTCCCCGGCTTTAACGCCCCGAAGGTGTACAAGCTGTCCCAGGTGGTCAGGTTCGCATCCTCAATCCCCAATTGTTCCCACATTTTCGCCGGCGCCTGGGTCATGAAAGGCTGAATCAAAATGCTGACCATTCTCAGTTCTTCCAGCAGATGGTACAGCACGGAACCCAGGGTGCTACGTTTTTCTTCATCTTTAGCCAGATTCCACGGCTGGGTCGCTTCAATATAACGGTTTCCGAAACGAACCAGCTCCCAAATGGCCGAAAGGGCAACCGAAAACTGCAATTCTTCCATGGCTTCTTCGACTTTATGTACCGTTTCGCGGGCTTTTTCAACCAGTTTTTGGTCATGTTCGGTTGCGTTTTCCACCCGTTCCGGCACAACCCCGTCAAAATACTTGTTCAACATAGCCAAGGTGCGATGCAACAAATTCCCCAAGTCGTTGGACAAATCAGCATTGGCCCGTTCCACGAAGGCTTCCGGCGTAAAGACCCCGTCAGCTCCAAACGGAACTTCGCGAAGCAAATAATAACGCACCGAGTCCAGCCCGTAGCGTTCGATCAACGGAATCGGATCGATCACGTTTCCTTTGGATTTGGACATCTTTTCGCCCATCACTTGGAAAAATCCGTGGCCGAACACTTTTTTCGGCAGCGGAAGCCTCAAAGCCATCAGGAAAATCGGCCAATAAATGGTGTGAAAACGGACAATGTCTTTTCCCACCAAGTGGACATCAGCCGGCCAGTACTTTTCAAACCGGGCTCTTTGCTCTTCATCATCAGACAGATAACCGATGGCCGTAATATAGTTGGTAAGTGCATCCAGCCATACATAGACCACGTGTTCCGGATCGCTGGCGACGGGAATTCCCCAGTCAAACGTCGTCCGCGAAATGCTGAGATCTTCCAACCCGGGCTTGATAAAGTTTTGGATCATTTCATTCTTCCGGGATTCCGGTTGAATAAAATCCGGGTTTTCTTCATAAAAGGCAAGCAGTTTGTCGACATACTTGCTCATCCGGAAAAAATAACTTTTCTCCTTGATCTTCTGGATGTCCCTGCCGCAATCCGGGCATTTTCCGCCTTCCGCCTGGCGATCGGTGAAAAAAGATTCACAGGGCACACAATACCATCCTTCATATTCCCCCAGATAAATATCCCCTTGATCCAACAGTTTCTGAAAGATCTTTTGCACCACTTTTTTATGACGGGGTTCAGTGGTCCGGATGAAGTCATCGTATGAGATATCCAAGGCCCCCCACAACTTTTGGATGCCGGCAACAATCTCGTCGACAAAAGTTTGGGGGTCTTTCCCGGCCGCTTCCGCACTTTTTTGGATTTTCTGCCCGTGCTCGTCGGTTCCGGTCAGGTACATGACATCATAACCGCGCAACCGTTTGTACCGGGCCATGGCATCCCCGGCCACCGTTGAATAAGCATGGCCGATATGCAAATGGCTGTTTGGATAATAAATCGGCGTTGTAATATAGAAAGTTTTCTTTTTGTCTCCCATCTTGGCAACCCCTTTCCGTCAAATCAGACTTGGTTTCTATGGAAATAAAAAATCCCGTCCACGTTGGGACGAGATCCGGTCTCGCGGTACCACCCAATTTGGCTTCATCGCACAAGAAAAGGCGATCACCCACTCTGCTCCCGTAACGCGGGAAAACGTTCTCTCCTACTTTGGGACAACGGTCCGGTTCAAAGAGAATACTCGGGGGCCATTTCATCGGCTTCCGCTATGCCGGCTTTCACCTGTCCCGGCTCTCTGTCCATAGCTTCCACCCACTACTCATCCCCGTCATCGAATCGGCAAGTGTTTAATTTGTCATTTAATTATACATCACAAAAAAGACCTTGAAAAGCTCCGGTTCCTGTCTCATAGTTTGAACCGGATCCTCTCTTTTTAAACTTTCAAACCTTCTCCGCGGTCGTACCGGACTGCAAAAGGCGTTTCATGTTTCGTCAATTTTCCGGATTGGGAAAGACGTTCCAGTTCCTGCTTCAGCCGGTGCACATCCCAATTCAGCCCGCATTCCTGATTGACCCGGCTCAACACTTGCATCAGGTCGGTTTCAAACACCGGCAAAGATTCCGTCAGCGTATCCAGCAATTTTTGGTCTTGTTGTGCGGAAAACCGTTTCAGCTCGTCAAACGGATTGGCCAAATGGGGACTTTGGGTGTAGGCGGCACGAATCCGGATAAACACCGTCCGCCCAAAAGCGGCTGACGAAACAAAGGTGTCCCCCGAGCGCAAATAAGGAAGCCGCTTCCCTTCTTCCGGGGTCAAATCCGTTTCTTCCCGCAAAGTGGCAATATCCGTGGCCCGAACGGTCCGGAATACGAATTTGGTGTTCAGCTGGGCGGTAATGGTCTCATCCAGCAATGTCGGGCGTTGCGTTGCCAGGAACAAAAAGACACCGTATTTCCGCCCTTCCTGCGCGATTTCCTTTAAAATCGACTTCGCCGGGGAATCGAGCGATTTGGGGGCAAAATTGTGAGCTTCATCAGTCACGATGACAAATGGCGGAAAGAAATGCCCTTCCTCCCCGTTCATTCGCGCATCTTTATACTCACGGCGTTTCCGGTACAGCGTACCGGTGACATAAGTGGCAAAAACTTGCAGGATCCAGGCGTTCCCCTGGACGACCACCAGCTTTCCTTGCTCCAGTCCCTGTTCAATGGACCGGATATCCCGCTGGAACAATCCGGCTTTGTCCAGACGTTTCAGACGCCAGTCCACTCCTTTGACGGAAGAAGGCGGCAAAGAACCGTATTGCTGCAACAATTGCATCAATTCCTGAATCCGTTGGACATCCATCGGTGTCAAATCTTCTTTCTTTCTTAACTGTCTTTCCAAACCTTGTTTCCCTTCATCGAGGGCTTGCACCAAATTGCCGATGCGATCGCTGAACGTTTCAAAACTGTCCCGGGGCCGGTGCAACATCTGGATCACATTCACCATGGAATCGGAAAGCTGGCTTCCGGCGGCCCGCAACAGTTCCACCACATCCCGCGTTGACAAATCGGAAAAAGAAATCCCCACTTCTTTGCCGATTTGCACCGTTACAAAAAGATCCCGAAAATCCGGAGCCTGGTTCGATAATCCGGGAGCCGGGTCGGAAAAGTCCATTTCAAAGTGCGGATCAAACACAAGCGCGGGAATCCGGAGTTTCATCAATTCTTCCAACATCACCCGCAAGCCGAATGATTTTCCCGATCCGGATCCGCCAAAGATGCCGACATGCGGATACTGTTGCATCGATTGAATGTCAAAAATGAAGGGAACCCCTTCTTGTGGCCTCAACTCGCCGTGCTCCATCATCACAACCCGGTCTTTTAAATCATCAGAAATCGTCCCCGCCATGGATTCCGTTCCCCGGATTTCCCCCAACGTCATTCCTTCATCCGGGGACGTTTTGACAAGGAGATGGCGCACTTCTTCAAATGAAGGCAAACGGACGGGACACCCGGTCCGCACCGGATGCGGGGCTTCCTCATACAGACGCAGCTTCGCCAGATTGATTTCATCCGATTCAATGTCATAGCCGATTTGTTCCAATGTATCAATCACTTGCCCGTCCACCAACGATTTATCCAGCCCCATCGGAATCAGGCGGTTGTACGACATGGTTTCCACCACTTCTCCCTGCGGATGGTTCAATGCAGGGTCTTCAATGACCAGAATTTCGTTGATGCGGAACTTCCGCTCCCGGGAGACAACATAAACTTCCTGTTGAGTGGTGACACCTACCACTTGCATGATCGATCTCTCCTGTTCCATCGGATTCTAAATCATCCGTTCTTTTCTTTTGCTTTGCAACAGCCGGTAACGCAGTTCAGGATCAATGTACTGTTCCACCATGGTTTCCACCAACGGGTCGGTAACCCTCACCTGATTGTCCACAATGTCCAGCCAGTAAGGGATGCCCCGTCCCTGCTCCGGCGTCAAGCTGTAAACCAACCTTGCCAGGTTCCACCGGTCTTCCCACTGGGACTTCAATCCGTCCAGTCCAATCGGTTGCGGGCTTTTGGAAGTCCGAAAAGCCATTTTCCACATGCGGCTTCCCGACGGGCTCCACGCTTCCCATTCAAACGCTTCCCCTTCTTGCAGGACCCCGTACAACAAATCACGGTCGGTCAATGCCGGATACTCGGGAAAAAAGGCATGAACCAAGGTCCGAGTCTCAATTTCCTCTGAAACCCCAACCAGAAGCGAATTTTGGCTTTCCGCCATTTGCGCCACTTGTTCCCAGCTTTTTGCATCCGATATATAGAAGTGCAGCAAAGAACCGTCCAACATCACGACCCGTGGAGCCCAGTCTTCCATCGCCTCCATCGTGACCTGCATTTCGAGACGGGACAACAGATCTCCTCTTTTGCGGGCTTCGCTGGCCGCATTGCCCTCTTTGGTTTCATCTCCTTTTAAAAGCGGCGTATACACATCCGCTGCCCACTTTTCTTTCCCGTTGGTGGCTTTGGCCAATGCCTGGAAAACGGACAAGGTGCGGGTTTGCGAGCCTTTGGTGGAGTTTACCGAACCATCGACACCGACCAGAAACCGTTCTTGGAGAAAATCTTTGATCTCTTCGCCGCTCCATTTTTCAATGGAATAAAAAGCGCCTGCTTCTTTCAAACGTTTCCGTATGGCGGATTTATCGAGGGATTGCAAAGGAAAAGCTTGTTTCAATGAATCATTCAACCATTCCAATTTCCTCTTCAGTTCAACGGATACGGGTAACAATCCCACCCCTCCTTATATGGGTTGGCCGCCAATCTTCCGGCGGTTGCTGGTTATCGCCAAGCTGTCATTTCTATCATCTATTTTTGTAGAAATCTTAGAAAACAACAAGACTTATCATATCGGCGCGATATTAACAAAATAAATATTTATAGATAGATGTTAAACTTTTTTCTATCTAAATATATTTTATCCTTAATATTATTAAGGAATTTTCTATAAAAATCCTCTAGTTATATTGACTGTTATGGGAATCGTTGGTATGATGAACTTAACGTCGATGTCGAAATTTGACGTCAATTCAAAGAGAAAAATTTCCCAAAACCAGATTTCGTTGAGAGGAGATTCGGAAAATGTTAAAATCTACGGGCATTGTACGTAAGGTAGACGAACTTGGCCGTGTTGTTATACCTATCGAATTACGTCGAACACTGGGAATTGGCGAAAAAGACGCCCTGGAAATTTATGTTGACGGTGAACGGATTGTTCTGAAAAAATATGAACCCGCTTGCATTTTCAGTGGCGAAGTGGAAGACACCGTTCGCTATAAAAATAAAGTTGTCAGCAAAAAATGTATCGAAGAGATGTATCAAATGATCCATGGTGAAAAAGTCTACGCAGACTAAGGAAAAATTTGTTATAAACAAAATCATTTCCTTCCCTCTCGACTCACGTGCTTTCCCGCTTGAAGGATAGAATTTCACTTTTTTGTTTCATTTTAGCAATCATCATCCGACCACATACATATAAAAAATACAGGGTTACGGAAATGATTTCTTTGTTGTTCCAAAAGTTTGCCAATTGCATGTCACAATTCATTTCGCATGAAACTCTTCTGCACGCTCAAGATAAAGCGAGGCTCATCAGTTGAACCTCGCTTTATTTATGCCGGTTATTGCTTTTCCTCCGGTTTTTCCCCGGTTTCTTGCTGCTCTTCGGCTTGAATCCATTGTAAGATCCGGTCCTTCAATTGTTCGGATTTGGTACCGAAAACGGCTTGGAAGTTCCCGGAACCTACTTTGATCACTCCGGAAGCCCCCAGTTTTTTCAATTGTTCCTCATCCAGTTTGTCTTCATCTTTCACCGTCATCCTTAACCGGGTGATACAAGCATCCAATTGGTCGATATTCTCTTTTCCACCGATGGCTGCCAAAACCTTCCTGGCTAATTCGTCTTCATCGGATCGGGCCTGTTTTTGTTTCTCCGCGCCGTCTTCCGTTTCATCTTCACGTCCCGGCGTTTTCAAATTCATCCAACGGATTAACAACCGGAACACCACATAATAAATCACCGCATAAATGATCCCGACCAATGCCAACAGCCACGGTTTGGTTGCCAGATGCATATTCAGGAAAAAGTCAATGCCCCCGGCTGAAAAGGAAAATCCGTGGCGGATTCCAAGCAGGTAAACCACTGCCATGGAAGTTCCGGTAAGAATGGCATGAATGACATAAAGAAAAGGTGCGACAAACATAAATGAGAACTCAATGGGTTCGGTGATTCCGGTGATCAATGCCGTCAGCGCCGCACTGATCAAAATCCCCGAAACCAGTTTGCGACGTTCCGGCTTTACTTCATGCAGCATGGCAAAACATGCCGCCGGCAGCGCAAACATCAAAATGGGATAAAATCCGGTCATAAAGATTCCGGCAGACGGATCTTGAGCAAAGAAACGGGGGATGTCCCCGGTAACCACATTGCCGGCTTCGGTCGTGTATTCACCAATGTTAAACCAGACCAATGTATTTAAAATATGATGCAGTCCGAAAGGAATCAGCAGACGGTTAAACACCCCGTACAAGAAAAGCCCGATGGCTCCTTGCCCGATAATCCAATTTCCGCCGGCATTGATCGCCTGTTGAACCGGCGGCCAAACCACCAGAAAGATGAGACCGACCAAAACCATGACCAAGGAAGTGACAATGGGGACAAAACGCTTGCCGCCAAAGAATTGCAGCCAGTCCGGCAGTTTTATATCGTGATAGCGATTGTACATATAAGCCGCAATGGCCCCGGCGATGATTCCGCCCAGCACTCCCGTGTTTAATTCCATCGATTCGGTGCTGCCGAGGGAAACTACTTTGCTCATCAGAAAATAGCCGACAACTGCCGCCAACGCGGATGCACCGGCATTCCCCGTCAGTCCGAGGGCCACCCCGATGGCAAACAACAGGGCGAGATTGTCAAAAATGGCACTGCCCCCGGCATTAAAGACTTCGCCGATAAAATACGGAACCGATCCTTCCGCAAAATATTCCTGGTTCGTTAATAACGCGCCGAAACCCATCAAAATCCCGGCGGCCGGAAGAACGGCGATCGGCAACATGAATGACTTCCCGATTCGCTGTAAAGCCCCGAGAAGCGCGCCTTTTTTCTTCAAACGATTCACCTCCAGAAATAAAAAACCGCTTCCTTTATCGTTTCAATTATACATGAAACGGACATGCTACTGGAATTCCTTTGCTTTTTTCTTTTTGTCTGCTCCATTCCAACCGGATTTATTCCACATCCGCCCCGTTTTTGTGATAAGCGTTGTACACTTCACGCTTGGGCAGGGAACGTTCCCGGGCCACTTGCTTCACCGCTTCTTTCTTTGTCCATCCCTGACTGATATATTTTTCGACATGTTCATGAATGGACCATGAATGCCATTCTTCTTCCGGCTCCGTATCTTCCGTCCGGGAAAGGTCCGCTCCTTCCACCACAATCGTAAATTCCCCCCGCGCTTTCTTCTCCTTGAAATAATCCAGCCCGTCACTCAATTTTCCCCTCAACCATTCTTCGTGTTTTTTGGTCAGTTCACGGCAAATGGCCACATTCCTGTTTCCCAGAACCTCCAGCAGATCTTTCAACATCTCCGGCAACCGGTGGGGGGCTTCATAAAAGATCAGGGTGGCCGGAATCAAGCGCCAGCTTTCCAACTCCTTCTTCCGTTCCTTTTTTCCCCTGGGCAAGAAGCCGATAAAAACAAACGGTTGTGTGGGAAGCCCCGAAGCCACCAGAGCGGAGACGGCCGCATTGGGGCCAGGGATCGGAACCACGGGAATCCCCCGGCTGGTGACCTTTTGGATGAGCGGTTCGCCGGGATCGGAAATGCCGGGCATCCCCGCATCGCTGACCAGCGCAATGTTTTTGCCATCCATCAACTTTTGGATAAGTTCCGGCTCTCTGGATTGCTTGTTATGCTCATGGTAACTGACCAGCGTTCCCCGGATCCCGAACGCGCTGAGCAACTTGCGGGTATGGCGTGTGTCTTCCGCCGCAATGATATCCACTTGCTCCAATATTTCGCGGGCCCTCGGACTGAAATCGTGTAAATTGCCAATCGGGGTCCCGACAACATAAAGCGTCCCTTCTTGTCCTTCATTCATGAAACTCTTTTGAATCTCCATCCATGACTCCCCTTTTTTTGATTAATTCCCACTTCTTTCGCCTGGACATTTTTTTGATTTCTCTTTCCCGTTTCAAAGCCCAAGATTTATCGCCCCCTCTTTCCACATATCGTAACCGGACGGGCAACCGCCCGCGTGTATATTTGGCACCTTTCCCCTGTTGATGGGATTTCATTCTTTGCTTTAAACGATTGGTGATTCCCGTATACAGGGTTCCGTCACTGCATTCCAGGATATAAACGACATAAGGTTTGGACATTTTTCCCTCTCCGCATAAAAAAACGCCGGGATCCCGGCGTCATTTTTCTTTCGATGATTTATTGAGAAAGGCAATGCAAAACAGGCAATCCCCTTCACCGCGCATACGACCGTAGTGAACATTGCAAATATGAAATCCTTCATCGTATAAATCAACCAGATGATGAACTCCTTGTCCAACGTCTTCTTCGTCTTGTTCCTTGTTTCCTGCCCGGGTTTGATCCCGGTTTGATGCAAGAACCCTTGCCTCTTCCTTTTCCTGTAACCGTTGATTTTCCATAACCAGCCGAGTGTTGTCCTCGATCAATTCCACAATCTGCTCTTTCAGACCGCCCAATTCGATATATAATTCACCGATTTGTTCTTCGACACGCGCGATCCGTTTAAAGATTTCTTCCTTGTCCAAGCCCCCCCACCTCGTTCAAGCACCAAAAACGGTTAAGATTTTTTCATCTATGATTTCATTCCGCTGGCCTGCGGAGATCCGCCGATGGTTACATCCTCAATGTCATATTCAACCATGGCGCCGGTATCCGCCAGTTCCACCAGAACCCGACGCTCCAACATGTTTATTGATATCACTTTACCCATTCCTTCTTTGGTGACGACCTGTTCGCCCAAATCGGGCAGGAGCTGTTTGGCCTCTGCATACACCTCATTTTCAAATTTGAGGCAACACATCAATCGGCCGCACAACCCGGATATTTTGGCCGGATTTAATGAAAGGTTTTGATCTTTGGCCATCTTGATCGAAACCGGTTCAAAGTCCCCCAAAAAGGAGGAGCAGCAGAGAACCCGGCCGCAAGGGCCCAGTCCCCCGAGCATCTTCGCTTCATCCCGGACTCCGATTTGGCGCAATTCGATGCGGGTTCGAAAAACGGCAGCCAAATCCCGCACCAATTCCCGGAAGTCCACCCGACCGTCTGCTGTAAAATAAAAAATGATTTTATTCCGGTCAAATGTATATTCGGCATCCACGAGCTTCATTTCCAACCCGTGATTGCGTATTTTCTCCAGGCAGACTCCCATTGCTGATTTTGCTGCCTTTTGATTCTCCTCCACTTGCTTTTTGTCTTGTTCCGTGGCAATCCGGATCACCGGTTTCAGTGGCAAAACCACCTCGTCATCTTTTACATAGCGTATGCCGGAAACCACTTGTCCGTATTCAATTCCGCGAACTGTTTCCACAATCACGTAATTTCCGCGTTTCACCTCGAAATCGAGTGGATCAAAAAAATATATCTTACCCGCTTGTCGGAAGCGGACACCTATTACTCTTTGCATGCAGCAATCCCTCCAAAACAGCCAATACCCTGAAGACCAGTATGGCCAGAGGTTGCATATCGGCCAGTCATCCGCCGGTAAGGCAAGCGGCAAACATCACCTGTTTTGCAACAAGTTCGGAAAAAATCTATCTCAACGCGTTCGGAATCTTATGCAACCGTTTGGTTATCAGGTTCCAAAAGTTTTGCACAAACCAGTGCTCAGAACCTTTGATAACATTTTATCATCGATGATAAAAGTTGAGCAAATTCTATTTCAGATTAACGGAGAAACCATGAATTCAGATCCTCCACGATCTCCTGAAACACTCTGTCGCCGGACTGTTCCGCACGGATGGTGCAAAAGCGGGACGGCTCTTTAGAAGCAATTTGCCGGAACCCTTTGCGGACCCGTTCATGAAACATTTTCTCTTTCAACTCCATGCGATCCTTCTTCCCTCCGCGGCTCAACAGCCGTTTTCGGCCCACTTCCACCGGGATGTCGAGCAAATACGTACGGTCCGGCATCAATCCGTCCGTGGCCCATTGGTTCAGTTTTCTCACTTCCTCCACATCTTTTTCAGCCCCGTAACCTTGATAAGCCAAGCTTGAATCAATATAGCGGTCACAAAGCACCACAAATCCCTGATCCAAATGGGGGCGGATCACTTCATTGACAAGCTGGGCACGGGAAGAGGCATACAACAACACCTCGGTCTTCCATTTCATCTCGCTCCGGCCGGGATCGAGCAAAATTTCCCGCACACGATCCCCGATGATGGTCCCCCCGGGTTCCCGCACCACCAGGCAAGGAACCCGCCGCTTTTGCAAATATTGGTGAACCCGCTTGATTTGTGTTGTTTTTCCGGCTCCTTCCGGACCTTCAAAAGTAATAAACTTTCCTTTCATCGTTCTCCTCCATCCTGCGCTTGGCTCAACGTATTCAGGTTAGCACATTCACGGTGGGATTGAAATGTTGTGAAACCCCCCGCACTTGCCCGCCGCCTTTGAGAATGGTTTCAATGGTTTCCTGCGCTTCCCGGGTCCATGTCTCTCCGGGCAGCACCACCGGGATTCCCGGCGGATAAGGAACCACCATCTCCACGGCGACCTTGCCCGCGGCTTCACTTAAGGGCACCGCCCGGAAAGACCGGCGGCGAAGTTCGCTCAGTGGCAGGCGGACTTTTTGCGTATCCGTTGCAAAAGCAAAGGAAACCTTGGCAGAGGAAGCAGGAATCCCTGCAAGAGATTGATCAATTTTTTTTAGAGCTTTCCACAGGATCTTTAAATCCTCCCGGGTGGTTCCCAGACCCAAAACCAACAATACGGACAACGGATCGGCCAATTCCGCATGAATGCCTTCCTGTTTCAGCCGATCGGCCAATTGGAATCCCGTTATTTTTCCATTGGCCGTCAAGGTGAATTTCAATGGATCATCCGCTTTTAGCTCAGACAAAGATTGAAGAGATTGGATATTTCCCCGGAAATATTCCAGATCGGTTAACAAACGGTTCAAGAGCCTTTCCCCTTCTGTCGCCATAAGACGGCGTGTCACATCCAAGGAGGCCATCAGTGGATAAGAAGGACTGCTTGATTCGATCACCCGCAGCCAGTGACGCACTTCGTCAGGGGAAACCCTTTGGCCTTGCAAGTGTAACATGGACGACATGGTCATGGAAGGCAACATCTTATGGGTGGACTGAACAGCAATATCCGCTCCCAAATCCATGGCAGACTGCGGCAGTGCTTTGTGAAATCCAAAGTGCGCCCCATGGGCTTCATCCACGATGAGCGGAACCCGATGCCGGTGGCAAACCTGCGCAATTTCCCGGACCGGTTGAACCCTGCCATAGTAGGACGGACTGGTCAGGACCACCGCTTTCACCGAATCATCTTCCTTTAAAATCCGTTCAATTTCCCGGGGGGAAACCGGCTTTTCCACTCCGCATTCATCAAAACCGGTCTTCAAATAAACAGGCTTGGCTCCTGCCAACATGCAGCCGTGAAACACAGATTGATGGCTGCTTCGCTGCACAATCACCGAACCCCCGGATGGACAACATGCCAAAATCGCAGCCAAGTTGCCGGCGGTCGTCCCCCCCACCAAAAAATAAGTCGTTGTTGCCCGAAAAGCTTCCGCCGCCAGCTGCTGGGCTTCTTTAATGACTCCCGTCGGCTGGTGTAAATCATCCAGCTGCCCCACTTCCGTCAAATCCATGGATAAAAGAGGATGAAACCATTCCAATGCTTCCCGGTCAAACATTTGCCCCTGTTTATGGCCCGGCACATGGAAATTGATCCACTTTCGTGCCACATGTTCTTTTAATGCATCAAATATTGGCGCTCTCGTCTGATCCAAATTTTTTCTCCCTCCGTTTACAAGAAAAAAGACTTGAACATTCAAGTCTCAACGGTTTTCGCTCTTTTTCTTTTTCTCTGCAACAAAATCTCCGTCCAATTGAACGATCCGTCCGGTGAAAAGGACATGGTTTTGAAAGAAACCGCTTTGGGTCTTGAAAAAACGGCATCCACCCAAACCACCGGCAATCGGTGCTTCCCTTGAGGACCAACGCGCCCTGATCCCTTTTTCGTTTCTGTTGCATCAGATCGTTGCTTTGCCCATTAGATCCAGTTTCATGACAACCGCCCCATGACCATGGAATCACCGGTTCATTTCAATTCATCGCCAAACCCACTTCGTCTTATTATACCAATAACAGACGGACTCCATAAGTTTTTGGCAGCCATCTTTTAAGTTTGGCAACCATCTTTTCCGGCGTTTTTTCGCCCCTTCGTCTTTGTCTTTTTCCTGCCGATGATTCAACGATCTTTGTATCATTCATCCACAGAAAAAAGGTGATCCATCCCGCCTTCCGGTAGGGATTCCTTCCACCGGAACCGATCCCCAACCGGATGAAATCTTATCCGTGCAATTCTTTTTCTGCGTCCTGATGGATTAAAAAGCGCATTCTCCAAACCAGATATGTATACAAAATATGATTGGAATCGGATTCAATAATTTCTTTTTCACAATCATCACAAAGAAAACGATTTAATATATTGATGCCACGTTCCCTTTTTTGCCGGCAAACAATGCACTCCTTTTTCTCATGCATGCAAATCCCCTGCCTCTTTCCTTCTTTGCCATTATTTTCGCCACATTCGCCAATATTTAAACAGTTATGCAAAAAGAACCGGCCAAGCGCCGCGATGATTCCCCGCTTCGCATTTCCTTTCTTCTATTACTATCAAAGCTTCCCCGAAAAAATGTGTATTTGCTAATTTAACCCGTGAAAAAAGAACTTATGCACGATCCCAATACACATCGGATGAAATTCCTGATTGACCATAAAAGACATCATCATCTGAAAGACGTGACATCAAAAACGTGAAGTCATCTTTCTTATTTTTTCTTTCATCCCGGGGCCACCTGACCAAAGAAACCCTATTCGGATCCAATATCAGTCTGCAGTAAAGATCCACAAAATCAAATGGAATCCAAATAATTTGCGAAGCAAAAAACTTGCCACATAAAGCAAAAACCCTCTTAAGCAATTTGCTTAAGAGGGTTCAGGATGTTTGATTGCCTGGCAACGACCTACTCTCCCAGGGGTCATCCCCAAGTACCATCGGCGCTGGAGGGCTTAACTTCCGTGTTCGGGATGGGAACGGGTGGATCCCC
>NZ_JAECVT010000006.1:0-93474 GCF_016055175.1 Thermoactinomyces sp. CICC 10735
CTTCCCCAGCCAGGTTGTGAGCCATTAGCTCAGTTGGTAGAGCACCTGACTTTTAATCAGGGTGTCGAAGGTTCGAGTCCTTCATGGCTCACCAATATATGCGGAAGTGGCTCAGGGGTAGAGCATCGCCTTGCCAAGGCGAGGGTCGCGGGTTCGAATCCCGTCTTCCGCTCCAGAGTAAAAACCTTCATTGTATAATTTTACAATGAAGGTTTTTTTGTTTTTTGGAATCCGGGCGTTTCTCTTTATGGGAACGATCCGCTCGCTACTCATCCGGCATTCTCACTTCCAAACGTCCACCACTTATTACGAAACAGCTTTGTTGCTATTTGGAACGTCCCTCCAAAGATGTATGCCGGTTTGGAGCCGCGAAGAATCATGAAAAAGAGAATATAAAAATGAATGAAACGTCTTTTTATGTGAACGGGACGAGGCATCCAAGATGAACCATGATCGCCGATCATGGTTGTTTTTTTTTGCTATGCTTGAGTTTGAGCATAGATTTATGTCCATTCGTTCACACTAAAATATATGGGAAATATGATTATATAAAATATAGAAATGAATAATTATACAATACATTTATATTTGTTGCAATATTTTTTTGTTTCATTTTTAAGGGTGTGTTAAAATAGCGTTGTCGATGATATAGAACACAAAGGGGTTATGTTTAAATGAAGCAAAAATCCATAACATTGATCGGCATGCCGATGGATTTGGGCCAAGGACGTCGCGGTGTGGATATGGGCCCCAGTGCGATTCGTTATGCATCTGCACAGTCATTGTTGGAATCTTTGGGATATGATGTGGAAGATCTGGGCGATTTGTCCATTCCGACGCCCGAGTCCCGTCATCAGGGAGATCCGAAGTTGAAGTATTTAAATGAAGTTTGCCAAGCTTGTGAAAATTTGGCGGATGCTGTTTTTGATGTCATGAAACGAAAGCGTTTTCCTGTGGTTCTTGGAGGAGATCACAGTATTGCGATCGGAACTGTGGCCGGTGCGGCAAGGCATTTTGAAAAGATGGGCGTGATTTGGTATGACGCTCATGGAGACTTGAATACAGGGGAAACTTCGCCTTCAGGGAACATTCATGGAATGCCGCTTGCTGTCAGCCTTGGAATCGGACATCCTGAACTTGTCAATATCGGGGGTTTTGCACCAAAAGTGTCTCCTGAGAACGTGGTGATTATCGGGGCACGCTCGTTGGATCCGGGGGAGCGTGAATTGATCAAAGAATTGGGAATCAAAGTTTTTACAATGCATGAAATCGACCGCATTGGAATGGCCGGAGTGATGGAAGAAGCCATCCACATTGTATCGAATGGGACCGACGGGGTTCACTTGAGTCTTGATTTGGACGGACTTGACCCGAAAGATGCCCCAGGGGTCGGAACGCCTGTGCAAGGCGGTTTGACCTATCGTGAAAGCCATTTGGCCATGGAAATGTTGGCCGAAGCGGATATTTTAACTTCTGCCGAGTTTGTGGAGGTCAATCCCATTCTTGATCAGGGGAACCAGACTGCCAAAGTGGCTGTTGCGTTGATGGGGTCTGTTTTTGGGCAAAAAATTTTATGATATAGATTTTGCTTCAGATTGAAAGGAGCTGTGACCTGCCGGGTTGCAGCTTTTTTCGTGGCGTTTGGATTTATGAATATTGAGTATCGCATCGCCTGCCAATTTTTTGGAAAATGTCAAGGGAGTTTATAACGGCAGGGACGGAAAGTGCTGGAAGAATCTCTTTGATTTGGGTTGCCGTACAGGAAGTGTTATATTAATGGTGAAACGGAATGTGTAATCCGCCGCAAAGACCCGGGCAGCGGAGAAGACGGGATTTGAAAAAAACGGGATTCGGAACAATATTTTTGTCCGTTTACGAAAAAATAAAAAGAGATGAACTACCGAATGGATGGTTTAAATGGAGGGGCTTGATGCAGTCATTGGCTGAGGTAAAAAATTATCTGAGTGATGTTGTAGACATTTTGATTGTCAGTTATGTGATTTATCATTTGCTTAAATTGATGCGGGGAACCCGGGCTGTTCAATTATTAAAAGGGATCACCGTATTACTGGTCATATGGCTGATCAGTAATGAATTTGAACTGAAAACGTTGGAGTTTTTTATTGAAAATTTCTTTTCCGTGGGACTCATTGCTGTCATTGTGATTTTTCAGCCGGAGTTGCGAAGGGCGTTGGAACAACTGGGGCGAGGTTATTTTTTGGGGAGAAGCAGTCAGGTGGAAGACCAAATTGCAACCAAAATCGTCAGCGAAGTGACCAAAGCCGTTGTTCAACTCGCAAAACAGAAAATCGGCGCATTGATTGTGATCGAAAAAGATACCGGATTGTCTGATTACATTGAAACCGGAACTGTTCTGGAAGCCCGGTTGAGTGCGGAGTTGCTCAAAAATATTTTTATACCGAAAGCACCGCTTCACGACGGGGCGGTGATTATCCGGGGAGAATCCGTGATGGCGGCCGGGTGTTACCTGCCGCTCAGCGAAAATCCCTACATCAGCAAAGATCTGGGCACCAGGCACCGGGCGGGAATCGGATTAAGTGAAGTGACCGATGCTGTGGTTGTGATCGCATCCGAAGAAACCGGACAAATTTCTCTGGCTTACCAGGGCGAATTGGAGCGGAATCTGAGCGAGGACGAATTGGTGTCGCGTTTATACGAATTGCTGAAACCCCCGGAAAAGTTCTCAACCGTCTTCTGGATGCGTAAGGAAAAGGAAGAGGGGAAGGAGAAAGATGAATAAATGGCTGGAAAATGATTTGGTGTTGCGCATCGTTTCCTTATTGCTGGCCGTCATGTTGTGGCTGACCGTGACCGATCATTCCTTTTCTTCCTTTTCAGTCAAGGAAAGCATGACCATTCGGGATGTGACGGTTCAGGTAAAATACGACAAGGAACAATTTGAACTGACAGGGCATCCTCCCAAAGTGGAATTGCAGTTATATGGAGACAAGCGGTCATTGGAGAATGTCCCGGGAACTTACCGCTTGTTTGTGGATGCGAACGAAGTGGGGGAAGGGGAACACCGTCTTCCCGTGCAGATCGAAGGATTGCCCCTTGGCGTCAAAGGAAAAGTAAAGCCGGAACGGGTTTCTGTGACTTTAAAACAGAAAGTGCAGAAAGAAATGACGGTGCAAACGGATGTGATTGGCAACGTTCCGGACGGTTTACATATCAATAAACCGGTTGTCACCCCTCAACGGGTGTTGATCCGGGGAACCGAAAGCCGCTTGGACCAAGTCAAAGCGGTGAAGGCCGTTGTGTATTTGTCAGGACAAACCCAAACACTCAAGAAAGTTGTCCGGCTGCAGGCATATGGTGACAATGGACTGGTTCAACAAGTGGAGATTTCGCCAAGCGTCGTTACGGTGGAAGTGCCCATCAGCATTCCCCACAAGCAGGTTCCGCTTTCGATTGATGTGAAAGAGCCGCCGCCCGCGGGATACGCGGTGGAAAGCATACGGGCCAGCCAAGACCAAGTGACGGTCTACGGTTTTAATGAATATCTTGAAAACCTTCAATATTACATCGGCCCGGAGCTGGACTTGAGAAATGCCCGGAAAGATTTCAAACGGACCATGCCGGTTCCGATCCGGGAAGGCGCAATCAAAGTGGAGCCCAAGGAGATAGAGATTTATGTTAAAATGGTTTCTGCCAAGGAAAAGACGTTGGAAGATGTTCCGCTTACTGTGACGGGGCAGGAAGAGAAACAAAAAATTGATATTCTCTCACCCAACGGAGGAAACATGAATATCACTCTTTCAGGGGCACCGAAAAACTTGACGGGGCTCAATCAATCGGACATCAAAGCGGTCATTGATGTTTCAGGTTTGTCGGAGGGAATTCATGAAGTACCAATCCGGTTTATTTTGCCTGACTTTATCCAAGTTGCCGAACAGAACAATTTAAAGGCAAAGATCAGGATTCGTGATAGCGAATAATGGTTCTTGATGATTGAGGAGGAGAAAACATGGGTAAATATTTTGGAACCGATGGAGTACGGGGAGTAGCGAATCAAGGGTTAACACCTGAATTAGCCTTCCGCCTCGGACGTTACGGAGCCTATGTGCTGACCAAGGGAAAAAAGCGCCCGAAAATTGTTGTGGGAAGAGATACACGATTGTCAGGGGAAATGTTGGAATCCGCGCTCATCAGCGGAATGCTTTCCATCGGATGTGATGTTTTTCGGTTGGGTGTCATCACAACCCCCGGTGTCGCCTTTTTGACCCGTCATTTTGAAGCAGATGCCGGGGTGATGATTTCCGCATCCCATAACCCCTTTGAAGATAATGGAATCAAATTTTTTGGAGCCGATGGCTATAAATTGTCAGATGAAACGGAAGCAGAGATTGAAGCGTTATTGGATCGAGAAGATGACAACCTGCCTCGCCCCGTCGGGGAAGGAATCGGCCGTGTCACGGATCATCACGATGCGGCGCAAATCTATTTGGAACATTTGAAACAAACCATTGACACGGATTTGTGCGGAATGCATATTGTGGTGGATTGTGCCAACGGAGCCGCTTATGAGTTGGCACCGATGTTGCTGAGGGATCTGGGGGCAGATGTGACCACCATTTTTGCCCATCCCGACGGCATCAACATCAATGTGAATTGCGGCTCGACGCATCCGGAGCGTTTGCAGGAGGAAGTTTTAAAACAACAAGCGCACTTGGGGCTGGCTTTTGACGGTGATGCGGACCGGTTGATTGCCGTCGATGAAAAGGGAAATGTGGTGGATGGCGACCAAATCATGGCCATCTGCGGAGCCTATATGAAGGAAAACGGCACCTTAAAAGGAGATACCATTGTCACCACCGTGATGAGCAACATCGGTTTCTTTAAAGCGGCGGAGAAATTGGGAATTGCCACGGAACAAACCAAAGTGGGCGACCGTTATGTGATGGAGAAAATGAGAGAAGGCGGCTATAATCTCGGCGGTGAACAATCCGGCCACATTATTTTCCTGGATCACAACACAACCGGCGATGGCATGTTGACAGCGGTTCAACTCTTACGGGTGGTGAAGGAAAAAGGGCAAACTTTGTCGGATTTGACCCGGATTATGACCAAATACCCCCAATTGCTGACCAATGTCCCCGTGAAAAACAAAGAGGGCTGGGACCAGAACAGTGCGATTCGTTCTGCGATTGAATCCGTGGAAAAAGCTTTGGGAAATGAAGGCCGGGTATTGGTGCGCCCTTCCGGTACCGAATCGTTGATCCGTGTGATGGCGGAAGGCCCGGACGAAGAGTTATTGAAGAAATATGTGAATCAAATTGCGGAAGAAGTCCGCAACCATTTGAATTAAAAAATAACCGTAAGAAGAAGCCCTGTTTCCCGTAGAAAGACAGAGGAACAGGGCTTATCCATTTTTTCCGGTTTTTGGTTTGTATCTTTACGTTCATATTTTTTTCTTTTATATTTTGGAAAAATGTTATTTTTCATCATAAATAGCTGAAATCATTCTTTATAATAGAAGTAAGATGCGGATAAATCTTATTTTTAAATTTTGGCGGGATCATTTTTAACCCGGCACTTTACACAGAAAGCATCTTTGCATACCATAGTTACATGAGTGATTTTCCATTGGATAAAGCATCATTTTAAGGAGGTGATGAATGGAAGCAGGGGGAATCTCACGGATGCATCAAAAGTTTGCCGTAAAGCGCCTGGACTGCAGAGGAGACGTGGATCTGCAGTTGACGAGGAGGAGGAGTATCGAGTGATCGGCGGATACCTCCCGGCTTCGCATCAAAGCCGAGGAATCGCGACACAAAACAGCGGGGTGACCCGTTGTACAAAAGTTGCGATATGATGCTAAGAGAGGTCGGTTGGATACAAAAAATAGAAAAAAGAGAAAGCATGGAAATGATGATGAACGGGTCAAAGACAGACAGACTTTGGATACCCGTGGTTCGTCATTGTTTCTGCAAATTTCAGGGGGTATTCACATATGTGCGGAATTGTTGGATATATTGGCTCCAAAGAGGCTCAAAATCTGTTGCTTGAAGGTTTGAGCAAATTGGAATATCGCGGATATGATTCGGCCGGTCTGGCGGTTTACAACGGGGAAACGATTGGTGTGCAAAAAAACGAAGGACGGCTGACCAATCTCGAAGAAAAACTCCGTGCTAAATCCCTGCCGGGTACTTTGGGGATCGGACATACCCGGTGGGCGACACACGGGAAGCCTTCAGACCAAAACTCCCATCCCCATACGGACCAAACGGGTCGTTTTGCGGTGGTTCATAACGGGATTATCGAAAACTACATTGAATTGAAAGAAGAATTGATCGCCAAAGGATTTACCTTTGAATCCGAAACGGACTCGGAAGTGGTGGCCAAACTGCTGGCTGACATGTGGAACGGCGACTTGGTTTCCACTGTGCGGGACGTGGTGGCCCGCTTGGAAGGGGCCTATGCCTTGGGGATTATCAGCGAATTGGAACCGGATAAATTGGTGGCTGTTCGCCAGGCAAGCCCTCTGATTGTCGGGGTCGGCGAATCGGAAAACTTTATTGCTTCCGATATCCCGGCGATTTTGCAGCACACCCGCGATGTGTACATTTTGGAAGACGGGGAAATGGCTGTTCTGAAAGAAAACCAGGTGACCCTGATGAAAGTGGACGGGACGCCTGTGGAACGGGAAGTCATGAATGTCAAATGGGATATTGAAACAGCGGAAAAAGGCGGTTATGACCACTTCATGCTGAAGGAAATCCACGAACAACCCAAAGCGATCCGCGACACGTTGTCCGGTCGTCTGAAAGACGGAGAAGTGGATTTATCCAACGAAGTGAAGCTGACCAAGGAACAAATCCAAGAGATCGAAAAAATTCATTTCGTGGCTTGCGGCACGGCTTATCACGCCGGACTGGTCGGGAAATATGTGTTGGAAGATCTCGCACGGATTCCGGTGGAAGTGGATGTGGCGTCCGAATACCGGTATCGCAATCCGCTCATTACCGAAAAAACGCTGGTTGTCGTGATCAGCCAATCCGGGGAAACAGCAGATACACTGGCTGCCCTCAGGGAGGCGAAAAAGCACGGCGCGCGGGTTCTTGCCATTACGAACGTGGTTGGATCCAGCGTTTCCCGGGAAGCCGATGATGTGATCATCACCTGGGCCGGACCGGAAATCGCGGTGGCTTCCACCAAAGCCTATACTTCGCAATTGATTGCCATTTATATGCTGGGAGTTTATCTGGCTCAGGTTCGCGGTGGAAAAAGCCGCGAAGAACTGGCGGAAATTATCCGTCACTTGGAAGAATTGCCGGAAAAAGCAGAGCAGATACTCGGCCAAACCAAGGTGGTTGAACAATTTGCACGGGACATCGCCAGCCATGAACATCTCTTCTTCCTGGGACGCGGCTTGGATTATGCTGTTGCCTTGGAAGGTTCGCTTAAATTAAAAGAGATTTCCTACATTCATTCCGAAGCTTATGCGGCCGGTGAATTGAAACACGGCACCTTGGCTTTGATTGAAGAAAACATCCCGGTCATTGCGCTGGCCACCCAAAGCAGTGTCTACGAAAAGATGATCAGCAATATCCAGGAAGTCAAAGCACGTGGCGCTTATGTTCTCGGGTTTGCCGGGGAAGGAGACACGGAGATGATTAAATCCGTGGATGAAGTGATCCACATCCCGTCGACACTGGATCTTTTGGCTCCGGTATTGACGGTCATCCCGCTGCAATTGTTCGCCTACTATGCTTGCCTGGAGCGTGGCTTCGATGTGGATAAACCGCGGAATCTGGCAAAAAGCGTGACTGTGGAATAAAGAAAGGAAAATTGGCGGAACGGAACCTGTTCGAACATAACCTCTTCGGTTGCCATCAACCGCAAGAGGTTATTTTTTTTATGTTCGGAGAGAAGGTTCAGGCAACTTGTCTTTTCCGCTTATAAATGATTGATTGTCAGTTTTTTCAGTGGATACGAGTGTCCATTCATGCGGAACTGGATATGGAAAGGATTCATCAAAATCTGGAGTACATCAGCAAAGGAGGGATTGAAAGATTAAAAAGGCACAGACGGAGCCAGAAGGAGAAAACCGGGCGGTTTTTGGGAAAACAGGATGCGAATTGCGTCTTATCATTTGACAAATCTTTTCTTTCTGGTTTATGATACTGATAAATATTATGTACGGAAGGGTGAACATCGGGACGATGAAGTGCTAATCCTATTTTTGAAAGCAGATGGATTGAAGGATTTTTTTTGGCAGAGAAGGAGTCTGCTTCTTTGTGCTGCCTTCAATGTGTCTTTTAAGAATAGGATTGGCATCACCCATTTTTATAAAAAGTGAATCCGGTGGTATGGATCTTTTGTCTGATGACGGTCTGTGCACTCGTGCCTTTTTTATGCCTCCTATTCTTAAAAAGATGGGAGGCTTTTTTCGTCTCCCAAAAACATAACGGTACGGAGATGATGCGGATGTTGCTGGAAGCGCGTGATTTGAAGCTGTATGTCAAAGACCGTTTGTTGTTTGACGTGAAAAGGTTATTCATTGATCACCGGGACCGGATCGGTTTGGTCGGAAAAAATGGCTGTGGAAAAACCACGTTGATCAAAACGTTGACCGGTCGGGCGGTTCCCGATCAAGGCCAAGTGATTACCCGTGCCACGGTTGAATTTTTGCCGCAGATCAAACGGCAGGATTCAACCAAAAGCGGCGGTGAGTTGGCCCGGGAATATCTTTTGCAAGCCTTGGGGAAGGAGCCGGAGATTTTGTTTTTGGATGAGCCGACCACACATTTGGACACCGGGCATATCGAATGGTTGGAAAAGAAGCTGAAAAACTGGCCGGGAGCTTTTGTGGTCGTTTCCCATGACAGGGTGTTCCTGGATACTCTTTGTACAACAATTTGGGAGATCGATGAAGGCAAGATCAAAACCTATAAAGGGAGTTATTCGGATTACGTCCGCCAAAAGGAGTTGGAAAGAGAACAACAGATCCAGGCATACGAAAAATATGCAAAAAAGAAAAGGCAGTTGGAAGAAGCGCTGCGAATGAAAGAACAAAAAGCACAGAGAGCGACCAAAACACCGAAAAAAACAAACCGGTCCGAAGCGAAGATGGCCAAACCCTACTTTGCCAAAAAACAAAAGAAACTGGAGAAAGCCAAAAAAGCCATGGAAACCCGTCTGGAAAAATTGGAGAAGGTGGAAAAGCCGAGAGAAATCAAGCCGGTCAAGTTGAGTTTGCCCCACCAGGAAGCTATGAAGGGGAGAGTGGTGATCCGGGTGCAAGATGTTTCCGGAACAGCGGGAAACAAGCTTTTGTGGAAGCCGGCTCGTTTTGATGTGCGCGGAGGGGAGAAACTGGCCGTCACCGGACCGAATGGTGCCGGAAAAACCACGCTGATCCGAAAGATCATCCGCCAGGATGAGGGAATCACAGTTTCGCCGTCTGTGAAAATCGGTTATTTCAGCCAGAATCTCAATATTCTTGATCTGAAAGAATCGATTTTGGAAAATGTCCGTTCCACCTCCAAGCAGGATGAAACGTTGATACGCACTGTCCTGGCCCGGTTGCATTTCCGGAGGGACGATGTTTATAAAAAAGTGGAGGTGTTAAGTGGCGGGGAACGGGTCAAAGTGGCATTGGCCAAAGTATTTGTCAGTGACATTAACACCCTCGTTTTGGACGAACCGACGAACTTCCTGGATATTGAAGCGGAGGAAGCTTTGGAATCCCTTCTTCAAGAGTACGAAGCCACGGTCATCTTTGTCACTCACGACCGGCGTTTTGTGCAAAAGCTGGCAACCCGGATCCTGGAGATCAAAAACCGGGAAATTCGTTTTTTAGACCGTCTTGATGAAGAGAAACGGCAGCCCGGGCGGCAAAAAGAAAAGGATGCCGGGGAGGACCGGCGGCTGTTGATTGAGACCAAAATATCCGAGGTGCTCAGCCGGTTGAGCGTGGAGCCATCTGAGGAGCTGGAAAAGGAATTTCAAAGGCTGTTGGCAGAAAAAAAGAAATTGGTAACAGATTAAAACGTTCAGCGACAAGAAAAAGGTGTGAAACCGAATGAATTTCATCCATGAAGAGAGGAAAGAACATTGGAAACGGGAGATTTTCCTTTTTTTAACCAGCCAGACGATTTCCCTGTTGGGCTCGTCGCTCGTGCAATATGCCATTATGTGGTATATCACCTTGGATACCCGATCCGGTGTGATGATGACCATCTATATTCTTTGCGGTTTTGTCCCCACTTTTCTTCTCTCGCCGGTTGCCGGGGTGTGGGCAGACCGTTTCAACCGCAAAATGCTGATCATCGGGTCGGATGCAATGATTGCCATGGCCACGTTGGTCCTCGCCATTCTTTTTCTTGCGGGATACGATGCGATATGGCTGCTTTTTGCCATCTCGGCTGTCCGCGCAATCGGGACCGGATTCCAAACTCCCACCATTGGCGCGGTTTTGCCGCAAATGGTTCCGAAGGATCAACTGACGAAAGTGAATGGAATCAACGGAAGCCTTCAATCATTGATTATGTTGGTTTCCCCCATGGTGAGTGCGGCACTCATCACCATGGCCTCCATTGAAGCGGTTTTCTTTGTGGATGTTCTCACGGCCGCCGTTGCTGTTTTCATCATGATGGCATGGGTTCACATTCCGGTTCACGAAAAGGCGTCCGAAAAACAGAAAACCACTTATTACAGTGATGTCACCGAAGGCATCGCGTATATTAAAAAACATGCTTTTTTAAAGAGCTTCTTTTTGTTCTTCGCTGTTTTTTTTGTATTGATTGCACCGGCTTCGTTTTTAACCCCTTTGCAGGTGACCCGGAGCTTTGGGGATGATGTGTGGCGGTTGACGGCCATTGAAATCACCTTTTCCGTCGGGATGATGGCAGGGGGAGGGTTGATCGCCTTGTGGGGAGGCTTTGGCAATAAAGTCCATACGATGGCTCTCTCCGGCTTTATCATGGGGGTTTGCACATTGGCGCTGGGATTGGTTCCCGACTTTTGGATTTACTTGTTGGTCATGGCCTTATTCGGGGTGGCCATGCCCTTTTTCAATACACCGACGACGGTCTTGTTGCAAGAAAAGATTGAAGAAAATTATACAGGAAGGGTATTTGGGGTATTCAGCATGATCTCCACTTCCATGATGCCGGTGGGGATGCTTGTATTCGGGCCGGTTGCCGATTGGATCGAAATTGAATGGATTTTGGCCGGCACGGGTTTGTTGATGTGCATGCTTGCCATGTTTTTGGGAAGGAACAAAGTGCTGTTGAAAGCAGGAAAACCAGCTTGATTTCATCTTGGATCCAACCCCCTTGAAGGGGAACGCGGCTTCAGGGGGTTGCTCTCATGAATGAAGAAGAAGGGGGAAAAATGATGAGGGAAACGCTGTTGATGGTGGATGATGAGATCGGCATCATCCAAATGATGAAACGGCTGCTCGAAAAAGAAGGATTCGAAGGGATCCTTGAGGCCACCTCCGGCGAAGAAGCGTTGGAGAAAATCAGGAAACACCCGGTGGACTTGATTTTGCTGGATGTGATGCTGCCGGATACAGACGGCTTCCGGCTGTGTCAGCAAATCAGGGAAATGACCGACGTCCCCATCCTTTTTTTGACGGCTCGCACGGCGGATATGGATAAGTTGACCGGTTTTTCCATGGGAGGGGACGATTATATCACGAAACCGTTTAATCCGTTGGAGGTGGTTGCCCGGATCAAAGCGATTTTGCACCGGCAAAGGCGCTTGAATTCCCGGCTTCGCGAATTTCGTACCGGTCATTTTGTATTGTACTTGGAACAGGCGAAATTGGTGGTGGACGGGAAAGAAGTGAAATGCCCGGCAAAGGAATTTGAGTTGCTGAAATTCTTGTGTGAGCATCCCAATCAAGTATTCAGTGTGGACAGCCTTTATCAGCACGTATGGGGGGATTACCCGACGGTGGGAAAGGAAAACACCGTCATGGTGCATATCAGGCGGTTGCGGCAAAAAATTGAAAAAGACCCGAAAAACCCTGAGTATTTAAAAAACATCAGGGGATTGGGATATATGCTCGCAGTTTCGGACAAGGAGAGACGGTGATGGATCTCAAACACAAAATATCCCTCCAGTTTGTGGCGGTTTTGCTCGCCATCGGAGGCGTTCTTTTGCTTTCGGGGCTGACGGTGGTTCCGGTTGTTGTCATGGGGATTCACAAACTTCTTCAGATCCCGGTGGGAACCCGTGTCCCTCTGTTGATCGGTTTGTATTTAAGTTCCTTTATCGTGATATTTATGATGATCGGGATCTTTTTGGGGCGGAAAATCAGCAAGCCGCTCTTTTTTCTGATCCAATGGATTGAGAACCTTTCGGAAGGGAAATATCAAAAGCCGGATTTTCCAGACCTGGCCGCCCGGAAGTTCGGGGTGTTTTTGGAATTGGAATCGAAACTGGACAATTTGACCGCCCGGCTTCATTCCGTCGAACAAGAGCGCAAAGCACTTGAAGAATTGAGGAGAAGCTGGGCCTCCGGCATCACCCACGATTTGAAAACCCCTTTATCTTACATCAAAGGGTATGCAGCGATGCTCCGCTCGGATCATGCTTGGGAAGAAGCAGAAGTGAAAGAGTTCAGCCGGATCATTGAGGAAAAATCGATCCATATTGAGCAATTGATCCAAGATTTGAGCATCGTTTACCAATTGGAAGAACGCCAAATTCCCTTGAATGAGCGCACCTTAAACCTGGTTACCTTTTTGGAACGGGTTTTGGCCGATCTTAAAAAACATCCCCTGGCGGACTGGTATGATATCCGATTCAAATCCCCGGCCAGGGAGATCCGGTGGACGTTTGACGAACATTTGCTCAAAAGGGCACTGGAAAACCTCGTCATGAATGCCATTCGGCATAATCCCCCGGAAACAACCATTCAGGTGACAACCGAATTGAAAGAAGACAAGCTTTTGATCGTGATTCAGGATCATGGCAAGGGAATGGACCGGAAAACCATTCAACATTTGTTCGACCGCTATTACCGGGGAACCCCCACCGACCGGTCCGCGTTGGGTTCCGGGCTCGGCATGGTGATTGCCAAGCAATTCATCGAGAGGATGCAGGGCTTCATCCAAGTGGAAAGCAAGCAGAATGAAGGCACCCGGATCACTCTTTGGTTTCCGTATAAAAATTAAGGTGCTGTTAAGATTGCGTTTGTGTGGTGTTTATTTTGGTCTGTTAAACTGCGTTTGGAGCGGTTGAAAGAAAGGCACCGCCAAAAGAATCAATAGGTTTTAAAGGGATCGGGTGTTTTTCATGCATTGCTTGCACCGCTTTGATGTCATGACCGGAAGGAGGGAAAAGGGGATGAGAATCATGATTGCCGCTGTCACGGGGATTTTGGGCGGATTTATCATCGGCGTTCTGTTGTCCAGCATCATTGGCATTCTCAGTTTCCAATTATTTTTCAAACCGTTTGGAATTCCGTTTCTTCCCTATCTGTGTGCGTTGGCGGGCGCGGTTGCCGTTCCCGTGATCGATTGGCGCCAATGGAAACATCGCCATTCATCCGGGAATGGATCGGTGGAAAACAGGTGAAGTTGGAGGAATAGAGCAGAAAGGAGGATATTTTGATGGGTTACCGGTTAAATATGAGAAAAAAGCATTTATTGGTTTCCATACATGTGCTGGGGGCCATGGCATGGTTTGGCGGAACGTTGGGAATGTTGATCCTGGGGATTTACATGGGAAACGCGGAAAATGGGGAACAGCTTTATTACACACTTTCAAGTATGCACATGATTGATGGCACGCTGATCAAATATCCGGCCATGGTGGTCCTGATCACCGGCCTGATGCTGTCGGTCTGGACCCATTGGGGATTGACGAAGCATTACTGGGTGTTAATCAAGTTGGTAACGACTTTCCTCATTATTTTGCTCGGTATCCTGTTTCTGAGTGACGGGTTGTCTTTTTTGATCGAGACCGCGGAGAAATATCATTTGGCAGCTTTAGAAAATGCCTCTTTCCATCGGACCAGCATTTCCTTGACTTTGGGCGCCATCTTCAATGTGGCGGCGATGGTCATGATGACCCTGGTCACCTATTACAAACCATTCGGGAAGATTAAAAGAAAAGCAAAACGTGAAAACCGGTGATTCCGGAAAGGATTATTGAACAAGCATTTTGAAGCCGAACCAAGCCAAAAAAATGCCGTAGCCGCAAAGAATGAGTCCGGAAATCAGTTGAAATCCCTGGATAAAGGCCGGCTTGATGTAAGGCCGGCACCAACTGACCGACAAAGATAAGAGGAGATTCCACATTCCGCAACCGATCATCAGATAAGCAAATGCCGTGATCAGAAACGACAGGGGTTGCTCATGAATGGTGCTGTACACACCGGACCAGTAGAGAAAATCCATGGGATTGATGAACCCAAGGACAAATCCCTTGGCAAGGAGATGGACAGGCCGGGGCCACGACGAAATGGACAACTTGGTTTTCAGATTCGACGTCCCCAAATAAATCAGGTAAGCCCCGACCGCGACCGCTATGAACGCCAGATACGACAAATCCACAATGCCGCTGGAAAAGCCGGAAAAAATGATGCCGACAATCAACAGGTTGGAGATCACATCTCCCAAGCCGACCAGCCAGGAAGGATAAAAACCGCTTGAAATCCCTTGCCGGATCATCTCGATGTTGACCGGTCCGATTGGGGTGGACAAAGCAAATCCCAAGATAAAATAGCCCATCCACGTTTCCATGCATACGACTCCTTTATGACAACTTATCACTATATTTATGCTTGTCCTGGGAAAAAACAACAACAAAATCGATCAGCATGGACGGGATGGAAAGGGGGTTGAAGGAATTACCATTGTAAATTCATATGTTTTTATTTATACTAATAATAACTAACAAGTGCATATTCACCCTCATCGATTTCTCTCGGTGAGGTAGAGGTTGCGGCTTTTATCAGTACTTTGCACGAGAATTTGGAGTTTCTTTGATGACTGCAAGGGAAAGGAAAAGTCGCCGAAGTTTGTTCGCCCGCTCCAGGCGGACAAGCTGGGGCTGATTCCAAACAGGGTCAGCACTGTCACGTTTGTTCTTTGCCCAGACAAACGTGGTGCGCTATCTTGCGGGGGTTTGGTGTGGGTTTCATCATACCGTCCCATCCAGAAGTGACGGTTTTTTTGTTTTTTCCTGCCGGACCTCGGCTGAAGAAAGGGAGAGATACTTTTTTATGTCCAATTCAAGTGATGACCAACAATTAAAAAAAGGATTAAAGTCCAGGCATATGTCGATGATCGCCATTGGCGGATCCATCGGGACAGGGATCTTTCTCGCCAGCGGAGCGGCGATTCAGGAAGCCGGCCCGGGGGGCGCGCTGGTTGCTTATATGGCGATCGGCATGATGGTTTACTTTTTGATGACCAGCCTGGGAGAAATGGCTGCTTATATGCCGGTTTCCGGTTCTTTCAGCACGTATGCAAGCCGGTTTGTGGATCCGGCATTGGGATTTGCGATGGGATGGAATTATTGGTATAACTGGGCCATTACCATTGCAGTTGAATTGTCTGCTGGCGCGTTGATTATGAAATATTGGTTCCCGGATGTGCCGGGTGTGATTTGGAGTGCCATTTTCCTGGCATTGATGTTGGGATTGAATCTTCTTTCCGTCAAAGGGTACGGGGAGTCAGAATATTGGTTCTCTTTTATCAAAGTATCGACCGTCATCATCTTTTTGGTTATCGGATTTTTAATGATTCTCGGTATCATGGGAGGAGAACCGATCGGCTTCAAGAATTTCACCATCGGTGACGCTCCGTTTCATGGCGGATGGGTGGCCACTGTCGGCGTGTTTATGATTGCAGGTTTTTCATTCCAGGGAACGGAGTTGGTCGGGATTGCAGCGGGAGAAAGTGAAAATCCCGGCGAAAACATCCCGAAGGCGGTCCGGCAGATTTTTTGGAGAATTTTGCTTTTTTATACACTGACCATCCTTGTGATCGGTTTGATTTTGCCTTACACCCACCCGAATCTGGCGGGCGGCGATGTGGATCAGGTTGCCAAAAGCCCGTTTACCATGGTTTTTGAACGTGCCGGTTTTGCCTTTGCCGCTTCGGTGATGAACGCGGTGATTCTGACGGCGGTCCTTTCCGCGGGGAATTCCGGCATGTATGCATCCACCCGGATGTTGTGGCAGTTGGCGAAAGAAGGAAAAGCGCCGAAAGTGTTCAGCAAGGTGAACCGGAGTGGAGTGCCTGTTTATGCATTGCTGTTGACGGCACTGGTCGGGGCGTTTGCATTTTTGGCGTCGCTGGTCGGTGACGGAACCATTTACATCTGGTTGCTCAATGCTTCGGGGCTGTCCGGATTTTTGGCTTGGCTCGGCATTGCGGTCAGCCATTATCGGTTCCGCCGTGCTTTTATCGCCCAGGGAAAAAGCCTGGATGTCCTTCCTTACCGGGCGAGGTTGTTCCCGTTTGGGCCGTTGTTTGCCTTCTTCCTGTGTTTGGTGGTGATCCTGGGACAAGATTATCAGGCTTTCACGGGAGAAGCCATCGACTGGTACCGGCTGGTGGTTTCCTATATCGGGCTGCCGATTTTCATTTGTCTGTGGCTCGGTTACAAATGGAAAAATAAAACAAAAGTGGTTCCGCTTGAGTCTTGTCAACTGGAACCGGATCAGGAGTAAGAAAAACCTGCTGACCACAGTCAGCAGGTTTTTTTGGGCCATCAGATTTTGACCGATGCAAAGAACATCAAAACCACCATGCACAAAACCGAAATATTCAGCAGCATGATATAGCGTTTGACAGTTCCGATCACTTGTTCTTTTTCGATGCCGTCGGATTTAACTTTTGCCAATGCCTTGCGGCCGTACAAGACAATAACGAGAATGAACGCAAGGATAAACAAACTTCCAAAACGTTCTTTCACCAACAGCCAAAGCGGCTTGTCCCCGTCGAATTGCAGCATCATGTAGATTCCCGTCAGGAGAACAATGACAGAGGTGGGGATAAACATGGTCAAATTCCAGCGTTGGGCACGATTCAACGCATGATCCATCCGTCCCGTCTCGCCGGTGCGGATCGCATCCCTTAAAAACATGGCCATCAGTGAGGCTCCGCCAAACCAAGCAGCAACAAAGGCGATATGTAAAAACTTGATGATACCGTAGGTAGTCACTGGATAAACCCCTTTCATTTCACGATGATATGATAAGCGGACAGTTCCGGGCGTTGGACATCCCCTTTGCGCCCGCCGTGTGCTCTTTGAAAATGTTCGCTTTGGGTCCAATTTATAAAATCCTCTTTGGAAGCAAAGACGGTTTCGGCAACGACATGCGATTCATCTTCAGACAGAAGCAGACGGAAAGAGACAAAACCCGGCACTTGTTTCATGGATTCTGGAGCCCGGCTGAAACTTTCCTTCAAGTGTTTCAGATGTTCTTCGGATTGGATCTTGATATGATTGTTGACCAGGTACATTCAGGTCCTCCTTCCCGGGACAAAATTAGTCATTCATTTATACTATATACCATTATCCTCCCTGTGATCAAAAAGAAGCAAGAGGAACGGAACCCTTTTTTAAGAGAGACGGGAAAGTGTATACTGAATAAAAAATGAAACAGAAGTGATGGGAATTGATCAAGGTTAAAAACTTTACGAAAAAATACGGAGACCAGGTGGTTGTCAACGGCATTTCTTTTACGGTGAAAGAACATCACATTTTTGGATTGCTGGGCCCCAATGGTGCCGGAAAGACCACCACCATGGAAATGATGGAAGGGTTAAGGGATCCCGATGAGGGAAGCATTGAAATTGCCGGGGTGGATGCGGTCAGAGAGAGGAATCAGTTGAAGCAAATCATCGGTGTGCAACTGCAGTCCACCCATTGTTTGAGCATTTGACCGTCCGGGAAAGTCTGGAGCTTTATGCCGGTTTTTACCCGAAAGCCCGTCCGGTTCTGGAACTTCTACAATCATTTGATCTTCAAGAAAAGGAAAAAACACAGGTGAAACATCTGTCCGGAGGGCAACGGCAAAAACTGGCGATTGCGATCGCGGTGGTGCATGATCCCAAAGTGATTTTTTTGGATGAACCCACGACGGGACTGGATCCCCAGGCAAGACGGCGTTTGTGGGATCTTATTTTTCAGCTTCGCGATGAAGGAAGAACCATTGTTTTATCAACCCATTACATGGAAGAAGCGGAAGTCCTGTGTGACCAAGTGGCGATCATGAGTCAAGGCCGGATGCTGGAGGTGGATTCTCCTGCCGGTTTGATTCGCGGCTTGGCTTCCCAAAGCCGGATCGAATTTGTGCTGCCGGACTCCGGTTTGGATCAAGAATTGTCTGAACTGCCGGGGGTGATGAAAGTCAGCCGGGAAGAAAATGAAGTCGTGTCCATCCACACTAATGATTTATCCCAAACCCTGCAAGAGCTGGTTCCATGGGCAAACCGCCATTTGATTCCGTTAACCGGGCTTCGCACAAGAAGCGCAACGCTGGAGGATGTGTTTCTCCATAAAACGGGAGAGAGGTTGAGAGGGAAATGAAAGCATATTGGCAGTTGGTGAGGGCGCAGCTTCTTTTGTTTTTCCGCAACAAAAACACAGTGATCTGGTCCTTTTTTTTGCCGGTTTTGATGATGCTTGGCCTGGGGTTGTTTTTAGGGGACGGGAGTTCCCAAATTTCTTTGAAAGCCGGAGTGGTGGATCTGGATCAATCGGCACTGTCCGAAGAATGGAAGCAAAATTTTTTCCGGCAGGAAACCGTCAAACCGGCATCCGGGTCAGAGGCGGAACTGATGAAGAAGTTGAAATCGGGGGATGTCGACTTTGTGGTGAAAATTGAAAAAGGATTTGAAAAAGCTTACCAAACCAACCAAAGCGCGAAAAAAGTGTTGATCTACATGGATCCGGTGAACAAAACCAAAGCCGGCATGGCCCGGATGCTTGTGGACCAAACAGTGGATGCCATGAATAAAGAAAAAACCCGCTTTCAACCTGTAATTTTGACGGAAGTGGTATCCATCCAAAGCCGGACGCTGTCGTATATCGATTTTTTGGTGCCTGGCATCTTGTCTTTAATGCTGATGAGCAACAATTTAAACGGTGTCGCCGCCACGATCGCGTCCTGGCGGGAGCGCGGGATTTTGCGCCGGATGCAGGGGACGCCGCTGAAAAGTTCCACTTTTATCGCAGGGCAAATGACGGCCCGGATTTTGTTGAATGCCATCCAGGTGATCGTGGTCTTGCTGGTGGCCTACTTTCTGTTTGATGTTCATGTGTACGGATCGTGGGGCACTTTGATTTTATTGATCTTTCTCGGGACACTGACATTTATGTCGATGGGCTTTATTGTGGCCGGTTTGTCCAAAACCCCGGAAAGTGCAGCCCCCATCGCCGGCCTGATCTCGTTTCCGATGATCTTTGTGGGAGGCATCTTTTTTCCGGTCCGGGATCTGCCGGGGATTCTCCAGTCAGTGGTACAGGTGATTCCCATCGTGCATTTGACGGATGCTTTGCGCGGTGTGATGAATGACGGTTTGGCACTCGGCCAGTTGATGGTTCCCGTTTCCATCCTGCTTGCCTGGGCGGCAGGATCGTTTGCCATCGCGGCATGGACTTTTCAATGGGATGTGAAATGAATGATTGCTGGAATCGGAACGGACTTGATTGAACTGAACAGAGTGGAAAAAGTGATTTCCCGGTTGACAAAGCGGATCCTGACACCGGACGAACAGGTCGCTTTGCCCGAATCTCCCGTACGCCGTTTGGAATTTGTCGCCGGAAGGTTTGCGGCCAAGGAAGCCGTATCCAAAGCGATGGGGTCCGGCATTGGAAAAACGTGTTCGTTTCAGGATATCGAAGTTTTAAACAATGAGCAGGGAAAACCGGTGGTGACCGTTTCGCCCCGGGTGCTTAAGGCATTGTACGGAACCGGTGCGGTTTCCATCCATCTGTCCATTTCTCACAGCGAACATTACGCCATGGCGATGGCGGTGATTGAAATCGATCATAACTCATAAACGGTGGACATACATATATAACGCGGTTAGGAGGGACAAACGTTGTATTTGGTCACGGCAGAAGAAATGCGGAGGATTGAGGAACGGATCATGGAAGAAACCGGCCTTCCCGGAACGGTGTTGATGGAAAATGCCGGGAGATCGGTCGCGGACGAAATCACAAAACGGTTTCCCAAACCGCAAAAAGCGGTGATCCTGGCGGGAAAAGGGAATAACGGGGGAGACGGTTGGGTGATCGCCCGTTATCTCTTGTACCGAAATTGGGATGTGGCTTGCTGGCTTGTCGGAAATCCGGATCAACTCACCCCGGATGCAAAGGTTTTTTATCACGTGCTGCAATCGTTTACGCCCATTCAAACGTATCATTCCGGGAGACTGGATGCATTGAAATCCGATCTCAGCCAGGCCGGCGTGATTGTGGATGCCCTTTTGGGGACGGGAGTGAACGGAAGTCTGCGTCCGCCCGTCAAAGAAGTGGTGGAACAAATCAATGCTTCCGGGAAATGGGTGGTTTCCGTCGATTTGCCGACAGGACTTCATACAGATGGAGCAAGCATTGATTCAGAAAAAGTAAAAGCAGACTTGACTGTCACGTTCCAATATCCCAAATGGGGGCATTTTTCACGGCAAGGAAAAGAATTGAGCGGCGAATTGGTCATCAAAGAGATCGGATTGCCTCCGGTATTAAAGCCGGAGTTGAAACCAAAGGGAAGGTTGAATGATCCGGTATGGTGGAAAAAAAGCTGGTCTCCCCGCGATCCTTGGTCACACAAAGGAAGCCACGGCCACTTGCTCCTGATCGGCGGAAGCAAAGGGATGCTCGGCGCCATATGCATGGCAGGCGAAGCGGCTTACCGGATGGGAGCGGGTTATGTGACCCTCGCCGTTCCGGAGTCGGAAAGACACGCACTGGCTGCCAAAGTCACGCAGCCGTTGATTTGGCCGTGGCCGGGAGAAGGCACCTTTCATCCCAACAGTGCTGACAGGTTCCAAGAAAAAGCCGGTCAAATTTCTGCAATGGCCATCGGTCCGGGGCTTGGAAGGTTTGAGGGGGAAGACAAATGGTTGCGGGACGTCCTTTCTTCCATGCAAGGACCGCTGGTGCTGGATGCGGATGCATTGAATATTTTGGCGGCTTATCCGGATTTGCTCGGAGATCTCCGGCACAGAAAGGCGCCGGCGATTATCACGCCTCATCCTGGAGAAATGGCCCGCCTGACCTCCCTGTCGGTAAAGGAAGTGGAGGCCGGCCGGGTGGATGTGGCCCGTTCATTTGCCAAGCATACCGGAATGATTGTTGTTTTAAAAGGAAGGTTTACATTGATTGCCCATCCTGACGGCACGGTGTTTCTGAATCCGACAGGAAGTCCTGCACTGGCCAAAGCCGGTTCCGGCGACGTGTTGACCGGGATGATCGGTTCCCTTCTGGCACAAAAGGTTTCGCCGCTGGAAGCGGCGGCCATGGCCGTTTACCTGCATGGAAAAGCCGCCGGGTTGAGCGGAACCCATCCGCACAGTATGGTGTATACTGATTTGCTGGACGGGATTCAACGCGCGGTCCGCCAGGAATTTGTCGAGTGATGTCCCTCGCTAGCCGACACATTTCCCGGGAAATTGACGAAAGGGATGGTTCTATGTGTCGGAAGAAACCATTTTTCTGTTTTTGGATCTGCCTCATGCTATTGGCAGTGGCCGGATGTGGTGTCAAAAATGAACAAGATGTGGTCAGTGAACTGGCACAGCGGACGGAAAAAATGGAGTCATACATCAGCCACGGGAAAATGACGATTTTAACCAGCTCCGAGCCACAAGTCTATGACATTGAAGTCTGGTATAAGAAACCTTCTTTTTATCGGGTTTCCATTAAAAATGTAAAGAAAAACATCACTCAAATTATTTTGCGGAATGATGAAGGGGTCTTTGTGTTGACTCCCCATCTGAAAAAAAGCTTTCGTTTTCAAAGCGACTGGCCGCAAACGAACGGGCAGATTTATTTATACCAATCCATCATCCAAAGCATTATTGACGATGAAGAACGTATGTTTCAGGCAGAGAAAAAAGCATATCAATTGGAAGTATCCGCAAAATATCCGTTTAATCAGGAAGCCGCCAAACAAAAAATCTGGTTGGATTCCAAGCTGTTGCCGACCCGTCTGGAAGTTCTGAGTGAACAAAACCAAAAGCTGATGCAAGTGCAATTTGACCGTTTCCGATTGGATGCGACCTTTGACGACGATGCTTTTGATACGGAGCGGAACATGAAGGATCTCCCGTCAATGGAAAAACAAGTCGTCGCTCCCGCGAAACCGGATAATAACGAATTGGCGTCCGTGTTGCCCGGCTATATTCCGGAAAAGAGCCATCTGGTGAGTGAACAAACGATCCAAACCCCGGAGGGACCGGTTCAAATCATGCGTTTTCAAGGGGAAAAAAATTTTACTTTGACCCAACGGAAGCCGCAAACCGTCGCCACCAGCCTGCCGCTGATGGGAAAACCTGTTGAATTAAAAAGCGCCATCGGAGTCTTGTTGGAGTCCGGGGAGATGAAACGGCTGGCATGGACTTATCAAGGGGTGGAATTTGAAATGATTGGAAAGCTGGCGGAGGAGGAAATGGTGAAAATCGCCAATTCCACCTTTGATCAGCTGGTCAAATAATGATTCCTGCTGAAACGGCGGGTTTCTGAGAGAAGCCCGCATGCATTCATTTTTCTTTCAAGAAGAAAAGAAAGCTGGTATAATACTTTCTAGCGTTTGCGGTAAAGGGATGAAGCAAATCATGAACCGACAGATTGTAAAAGAGCACACTTCGTACTGGACCCTTCTTTATCGGAAAAAGCGCTGGATGCGGATGATGGAGTCGTTTGCTTTTGTTTTGGGGCTTCTCGTCATCCTCATGTTTTTTCCCTTTCGCAGTCAGCCTTTCATATTTTCGGTCATTGGACTTGCCATGGTCGTTTTCTTTGGTTTTCCCTGTCTTTACCGATGTTGGTTGCGCCCGCACTACACGCTTTATCCTGACCGTTTGGAAATTCGGATGAGATCCCGCACCGAAACGATTCCTTTGCAGGAGATGACAAAAGATTTTGATTTACCGTATGGATATGTAATTCGTGGCAAAAGGGAATACTTACTGGTAAGCAATCATTTTTTAGAAAAGTTAAACGGTCAATTGGAAGTGATAAAATATGGCTGAATTGAATTGGGCAGATTATATGGGCAGGGATACAGTCGTTGAAGTGGATTTGGATGCGCTTACACACAACATTTATGAATTTCGCAGGCATTTGGAGAAACAAGTCAAAATGATGGTTGTCGTGAAAGCGGACGCTTACGGGCATGGAGCGGTGGAAGTATCCAAAACTGCTTTGTCGGCAGGGGCTTCTTATTTGGCGGTAGCCTTTGTGGATGAAGCGGTTGAACTGAGGAATGCAGGGATCACCGCCCCCATTTTGATTTTGGGTTATACGCCGCCGCATGCGTATCAAACGGCGGTTGATTACGACTTGACCTGCACGGTTTATTTGCCGGAGCATTTGCGGAAGATGGAAGAGGCCGCGATCAAAGCGGGCAAACCCTTGCGTGTTCATGTCAAAGTGGACACCGGCATGGGAAGATTGGGACTGGCTCCGGAAGAAGTGTTGTCTTTTGCACGGAAACTGGAACAGTCGCCACACATTGAATGGGAAGGAATCTTTACCCATTATGCGACGGCTGACGAGGCCGACAAGGATTACGCTCTGAGCCAGGAGCAAAAGTTTCGGAAAGTGATTGAAATCTTGTCCGAAAATCATCTCCGGCCGCCGCTGGTGCATATCGCCAACAGCGCAGGGGCCATTGATCTCAATGAATACGCATACGACATGGTGCGGTTGGGAGTCAGTGTGTACGGTTTTTACCCTTCGGCGGAAGTGAACCGCAAATCGGTTTCGCTAAAACCGGTTTTGACTCTAAAAACCAAAGTTTCTTCCGTCAAGAAACCGCCCGCCGGCACTGGAATCAGTTACGGAAAAACGTATGTCGTCAACGGGGAAGAGTGGATTGCCGCGATTCCGGTTGGGTATGCCGACGGGATCAACCGCCACTTGTCCAATCGCGGGCATGCACTGATTCACGGGCAAAAGGTGCCGATTGTGGGCCGCATCTGCATGGACCAATTGATGTTGAATGTGACCGGGGTGATGCCTGTTGAAGTCGGACAGGAAGTGGTGCTGTACGGAAGACAACAGCAAAATGTCATTTCGGTGGATGAAGTGGCCGATATGCTTGGAACCATTCATTATGAAGTCACCTGTATGTTGAGCCACCGTATTCCGAGGGTTTACTTGCGTGACGGGAAAGTGACGGGAATCGTCAACCGGTTGCGGGAGCCGGTGCGGATGCAGTGTCTTACTTGACAGCATGGACAACTGTTAATATTTTATGTATAAACATGTTGAGTGAAGGAATTTTATATACTTGAGCGAATAGATTAAACTAGGTTTTTGCTTTTATGTTGGTTTATTGATGAATGATAAGTATATTTTTGCAACATCTTCATCATAATGGTAGTATTGATAGGGGAATTTAAACGGTGATGATTGGTTGGGGGTGCTTCATTTGTCCGGTACAAAAAGAATCATGATCAGCCTGCCAACAAAATTGCTTCAAGAAGTGGATGGCGTTGTGGCGAGGGAAAATTCCAATCGGAGTGAGTTTATCCGCCAAGCGATGAGAATGTATCTCCAAGAGCGGAAAAAGCGTCTGATTCGTGAAATGATGCAACGCGGCTACATGGAGATGGCACGCATCAATCTCAACATCGCTTCGGAAGCATTTGAGGCAGAAGAAGAGGCTGAAGATACTTTGGATCGATTGGTTAGTGGGGTGTAATTGATTTGATTGTGAAACGTGGCGATGTTTATTTTGCTGATCTATCCCCTGTGGTCGGATCCGAACAAGGTGGGGTTCGGCCTGTTTTGGTGATTCAAAATGATATTGGCAATCGGTTCAGCCCCACCGTGATCGTCGCCGCGATTACAGCTCAAATTCAAAAGGCCAAATTACCTACGCATGTGGAAATCGATGCCAAAGCATACGGGTTTGATCGTGACTCGGTCATATTGTTGGAACAAATCCGAACGATCGATAAGCAAAGGCTGACGGATAAAATCACTCATCTGGATGATGAAATGATGAATCGTGTCAATGAAGCGTTAATGATCAGTTTGGGTATGATTAACTTCTAGCAAAGAATGGATGGAGCCGTCCATTCTTTTTTTGTGCGAAAATCGGGGAAGGCCCCGGTTTTTTTCTTTGCGGGATGGTGTTTGCCGGGTTTTTTTCGCATGGTTGATCTCATCCGTTTTGCAATCCTTGGATTCAGCCAACAAAAGAAAAGGGTGGTATAATAGAATCGTTCAGCAAGTCGTGTGCATATTTTATTTCTTTTATATCTGTGTTATTTTATTTCCAAAATGGATTGTTCTGTTTAATATTGAAGGCGGATCAAGGAGACCAATATGGACATTCATTTAAAAAAGTTATATCAGAAGCTTTTGGCTTCATATATTACTTCAAAAAAAGAAGATCATTTGTATAGTGTGCAGCAGCTGAGTAAATGGTTTTTGGAAAAGCGGATTCCTCCGGACGAAGTGGTAAACATGCATGTCAATGCCATGAAAGAGCAATATCCCGATATGTCGGATGATCTGAAAGCCTCGTTTGATCTGTTGATTGAGATCATGATCGGCTACGGCATTTCTTATCGTGAAAAAGAGAAACTGGTCAATCGGCACCGGGAATTGGAAAATGAGATCGAAGTGGCGGTCGGAATGCAACAAACTTTGTTGCCGGACGGGCCTCCGAAGTTGGGAGGCGTCGATATTGGCGTGGTGAGTGTGGCCGCCAAACAGATGAGCGGCGATTACTATAACTTCGTTGATCATGGTTCGGGATCGCTGGGCATCGCTATTGCCGATATTATCGGAAAAGGGATTCCCGCGGCTCTTTGTATGTCGATGATTAAATATGCGATGGACCGGCTGGATGATCAACCGTCCGCTCCTTTATCGCCGTCCCAGGTTTTGCGCGATTTAAACACCGTGGTGGAGCGCAATGTGGATCCGAGTATGTTTATCACCATGGTTTACGGGGTATATGATTCGTTGAACCATCATTTTCGGTATGCTACCGCCGGGCATGAACCCGGGCTCTATTATTGCCATGAAACCGGCGAGTTTGTTGATCTGGAGACCAAGGGGCTTGTGCTTGGCGTATCCAGGGAAGTCAGGTATCCGGAATATAAAATCCGGTTATCACCTCAAGATGCGATTATATTATTTTCCGACGGGGTAACGGAGTGTAAAGTGGATGGCCGATTTATTGAGCGGGATATGTTGAAAGAGATTATCCGCACGCATATTCATCTCCCGGCGCAAGAATCTGTTGAAACCATTCACCAAGCACTTTATGATATGTGTGGTTATAAAATTCGAGATGATCAAACGATTGTTATTTTAAAACGTGACGCAGATGAAATGGATACGGGGGACCCAGAGCAGAAGGAGGTCGTGGGTGAATGAATCTGGTTGTGCACGAAAAAAAGGAGAAAGAGAATCAGATCACAGTCATGGTGGAAGGGGAAGTTGACGTATATACTGCTCCCAAGTTAAGGGAAAAGTTACTGCCTCTTTGTGACGGAAAAAAACGGATCACGGTCAATTTGTCACAAGTGGATTATATCGACAGCACCGGGCTCGGCGTTTTAATCGGGGCATACAAAGCACAAAGGCAAACGGCAGGAAAACTGATCATATCCGGTATGAATCCCCGGTTGTCCCGTCTTTTTAAAATCACAGGTTTGTATGAGATTATGGAAATTGAAGATCAAGCGCAGGAGGATGGCCGCAAATGAGTGATAAACCCTTGGATTTGGTTAATTTGATGATTCCCGCCAAACCGGATTATGTTGGGATTGCAAGATTGACTGTATCTGGAATTGCCAATCGCATGGGGTTTTCTTATGATGACATCGAGGATCTGAAATTGGCAGTTTCCGAAGCTTGCACCAATGCTGTCGATCATGCTTATTGCGGCGGTGAAGGCGAAATTGAGGTGACTTGCAATATTTTCCCCAACCGCATTCAGATTGAAGTGATCGACCGCGGAAACAGCTTTGATCTGGATGAAGTGCAAAAGAGAACCGGCCCGATTAAAATGAGCGGTTCCATGAACGGGATCCGTGAACGCGGGTTGGGGTTGTACTTGATTAAATCCTTGATGGATCACGTCGATATCAAAGGTGATAACGGAGTCATTGTGAGAATGACCAAGTATATCCGAAAGGACGTGGTGGAAAATCATGTCGAAACGTCCACATCCTTCCCCACTAACCGATGACCAAATACTGGATTTGATCAGCCGCTTTCAGAAAAATGAGGATTCAAAAGCACAGGAAACCTTGATCCATCATTATCGCGATCTGGTCGAAACCATTGCGCATAAATTTGCATACGGCAATGAACCGTATGAAGATTTGGTGCAAGTGGGAATGATCGGATTGATTGCATCGCTGAAACGATTTGATTTGTCCATGGGGCGGAACTTTGAAAGTTTTGCCGTCCCTACCATTGTAGGCGAAATCAAACGGCATATGCGGGATAAAACCTGGAGCGTTCACGTTCCCAGGCGGATTAAGGAGCTGGGGCCCCGGATCAAAAAGGCGGTGGAAGACTTGACGGCTCAATTGCAGCGTTCGCCTCGTGTGAATGAGATCGCGGAGTATTTGGGAGTCAGTGATGAGGAAGTCTTGGAAACGATGGAGATGGGACGAAGTTATCATGCGGTTTCTGTGGATAACCCCATCGAGGCAAGCAATGACGGAAGTCAGGTGACCCTGCTGGATCTGGTGGGAACAGAGGATAAAGAATTCGAACAAATTGACCGGAAATTGTTATTGGAGAAAATTTTTTCAGCTTTAAGTGAAAGGGAACAAGAGATATTAAAATTAACCTTTTTTGAAAACCTCAGCCAAAAACAGGCAGGGGACCGGTTGGGAATTTCCCAGATGCATGTATCCCGTTTGCAGCGCCGGGCCTTGCAAAAATTGAGGCAGGCAATCCGGATGGAGCCTTCCGAAGTGATATGAAGTGTACCTTGTTGAGGTATGCTTTTTTATTTTGGGCAAAAAATGCTCCTCCAGGTTCCGGGTTCGATCAGAGGAGCCTGGAGGAGCCGTGCTTTTCAGAAACAGACAGAGGGATGAAGCGTGAGGAATGACCGGTTCCCGCTTTCAAAAGAGGGAAGGAGAGAACGCTTGATCAGATCCAGCCTCTGGCTTCAATGGCTTCCGTAATCCGTTTGATGGCCACCATATATGCTGCCGTGCGCAGATCCGTGTTTTCTTTTTGGGCAAGATCGTAGACCTCATTGTAAGAACGCACGATTTTTTCTTTCAGTTTGCTGTTGACTTCTTCTTCGGTCCAATAATAATGCATCAGGTTTTGCACCCATTCGAAATAAGAGACAATGACTCCTCCGGCATTGGCCAGAATGTCGGGGATCAAATGCACTCCTTTTTTGAATAAAACTTCGTCAGCTTTGGGGGTTGTCGGTCCGTTGGCTGCTTCGGCGACAACCTTGGCTTGGATGCGATCAGCGTTTTTGCGGGTAATCACATTTTCCAGTGCGGCCGGAACGAGAATGTCCACATCCAATTCCAAGATTTCTTCCGGATTTTCGAGGATCTGTGCATCGGGGAGATCGGTGATTTTGCTGTTTTTGTCATCCTTCAATTTTTTGACTTCTTGAAGGTTTAAACCGTCTTTTTGGTAAATGGCGCCCGAGGTGTCACTGACGGCAACAATTTTGCAACCTTTTTCGGCCAACAAATCGGCAACGATGCGGCCGGCATTTCCGAATCCTTGCACCGCCACAGTGGCGCCTTGGAGGGGGTTGTTTAACTTTTCCATTGCCTGCTCAATGGCAAAGGCACAACCTCTTGCCGTTGCTTCATTGCGTCCTTTGGATCCGCCCAGGCTGAGGGGTTTTCCGGTGATGACTCCGGGGCTGAATTTTCCTTTCATCCGGCTGTAAGTATCCATCATCCAACCCATGGTTTGGGCATTGGTATAGACATCGGGAGCAGGAATGTCTTTTTCCGGCCCGACGATATCGGCAATGGCTTCAATGAAGCCGCGGCTGACACGCTCAATCTCACCTTTGCTCAACTTGCGCGGATCGCAGATGACGCCTCCTTTTCCGCCGCCATAAGGAACATCGGTCACCGCACATTTGAAACTCATCCACATGGACAAAGCTTTGACTTCATCCATCGTGACATCGGGATGAAAGCGGATGCCCCCTTTGGTCGGCCCCATGGCATCGGTGTGCTGGGAGCGGAATCCTTCAAAGACACGGATGGAACCATCATCCATTTTGACGGGGAAGGAGACACTCAAAACGCGTTTCGGCTTTTTAAGAATATTAAGAATATCCTCGGAAACCCCCAGCTTCTTGCCAGCTTGATCAATCTGAATCTGAACAATTTCATACGGATTCAAAGACTCAAGTTTGTCAGACGTAACGGTGGATACTGGCAATGTTGAATCATCCTTTCATTAGTAAAATTGTTCACAAAAAACTTTTAGATAATAAATTTTTTGATTAATAGAATTAATAACATTCTATTAATCAAAATGAATAAATATTTATATAAAATAGTTTACCAAACATCCATGGGTTTCTTCCACACTTAATTTCTAATTGTATAATTTTTCTTTTTCAAGCAAAGGATTGCACGAGAGAACCCGTTTATTAATGTTTTCCAAAACCAGAAGTTATAAGCATCACAGCGTTTACCACATATTTCCTTTGTTTTGGTCTTTAAAAAAAGCAGTTTTATGAAAGAGCCGGTTCGAATGAAAAATGAATTTCAGTCCGTATGATTTTTTAATTGATTTGTATTTTTATGAGTTTTGTTTTGGAATGATAAATTTTATTTATGAATGCGCTATCATTGGTATGTGCTGAGTTGAACAATCTCCTGTTTCAAAAGGGGACTTGCCTGTTCATAATGGCTTCTCCCTTTTTAACATTGTCCGGCATAAAGGAACGAAGGCGTTTCATCTTCGTTTTTTAAGAATATTAAGATGATTGGTTGGGACAAGCTGACGAAGAAGGGGCTTTGCGCAAGAAAATGTTTCTTAAGGAAATGATAAGAAAAAAGCTTTATTTATTTTAAGAATCATGATTTATCTTGTATTCAAATTCACAAAAAGGGGATGCGAAATGATGCAATCGCTCATGCAAAGAATCCTTTTTTTCTCGAAATTCATGTCTTCGCCAAGAACCATCGGCAGTATCACCCCGAGTTCCAAGTATCTTGTCAATTCCTTGTTGAAACCGGTAAATTGGGACCAAACCAAAACGGTATTGGAATTGGGAGCGGGAACCGGAGTTGTGACCCGGGAAATTGCAAACCGGGTGAATCATTCCTGCCGGGTGATCACTTTTGAACTGGATCCTGAACTCCGCCGGTATTTAAAAAATCAATTTCCAAGGTTTGTTCACTGTTGTGATGCAAGAAATCTGAAACAGGAATTACGCCTGCAGGGAATGAATGAGGCGGATTGTGTGGTTTCTTCGTTGCCTTTTGCCAATTTTTCCAAACAAGATTGCTTGAAGATATTGGATGAAATACAGAAAGTATTGTCTTGTAACGGGGTGTTTGTGGCTTATCAATATTCTTTGCACATGTTGCCAATGCTCAGAAGTTGTTTCGGAAAAGTGGAAGTGCGGTTTGTACCCGCGAATTTGCCCCCTGGTTTTGTTTATGTATGTTCAAAATAAGGAGGAGGATTTATTGGATCCAAGAGAAGTGATTTATTGGGGGTTGGGTGTTGAATAAGATCATGCTGCTCTGTTTTTTTCTGTTATGGCCGGGGAGCGTGTTTTTTCGGATTGTCACCGGGTCACAGGGGAGAATTTGGGGGCCGTTGGAAAAAGGATCTGACAGAATGCGGGGAACGGTTTTCCTCGACAGATGATGCCCTGTTTGAGGGGGTGTTCATGGAAAGTTTCATCTCTTCCTGCAAGCGCTGTGCTGTTTTTTTGGCACTTGACACTTGGATGGTTCAAACTCAAAGAAAAAGGCGGTTGGAAAAACACGATGAGAAATGATCAACCGGTGATTCTGCTCGTCGATGATGATCAAGAAATCCGACAGTTCATGCAACTTTATTTACACAACGAAGGATATCGCATTTTACAGGCGACCAATGGAAAGGAAGCATTGCAGTTGGCCGATTCCCATGCCATTGACTTAATGGTGTTGGACTTGATGATGCCGGAAATGGACGGGTTGGAAGCCTGTATCCGCATACGGGAAAAATACTGGATGCCGATTATCATGCTGACTGCGAAAACGAATGACTTGGATAAAATTCAGGGGTTGAGTATCGGGGCCGACGATTATGTGACCAAACCTTTCAATCCATTGGAGCTGGTGGCCCGGATCAAAGCTCATTTGCGAAGGTATCTTCATTTTGATACGAAAAGTTTCCGTCAAGATGATGTGATTACGGTTCAGCATCTGACCATCCATCTGCTTTCAAGACAAGTTTTTGCCAATGAAAAAGAAGTCCGGCTCACCCCCAGAGAATTTGATATCTTGGTTTTGCTGGCCCGCCATCCCGGAGTGGTTTTTACCGCTGAACAAATTTATGAAAGGGTATGGAATGAACCGATGTTGACATCCAATAACACCATTATGGTTCATATTCGAAAGATTCGGGAAAAGGTTGAACTGGATCCCAAACGGCCAATGGTGATTCAAACAGTATGGGGGGTTGGTTATAAAGTTCAGTCATCACCGGCCCGGGATTCCCGTGGTTAAAAAGTGGATCCCTCAAGCTTTTCTATATTTGTACCAAAGGATTGCGGGCAGTTTCAGGATCCAAATGATCGGGATGGTCCTGATAAGCGCGGTTTGTGCATGGCTTTCATTTGGATTCACAAAATATATTTTTTATACGACTGAACCCTATTATACTTATCCGTCTAACTTTGGATTACAACAAAGGATCAAAGGTTTGGCTCCCGTCATTCAACAAATGCAACCGGATGAAATCAATCATTCCTTAAACCGGCAAATGAAAAAAACAGGCATGAAGCTGATGATTGTAAGCAAGGAAGGGGATGTTCTTTATCATTCGGGAAATGTTTCGGAAACCAAAGTGGATCTTTATCAAATACAGATGAAGATGGCCCGACAAGAAGAAGCCGTCCGTCATGACTTGGGATCAAGAGAAATTGTTGCATTGTACCCTTTTTCGTTAAAGAATAAGGATGTTTATTTTATTGCCGGCAAGAAGGAACGTCCGGTCACCGGGGCTTATCAAAGAGTTAATTCTGTCCTGACGTCGCTTACCGCTGTTCTTATCTTTATCATGGTTTATTTCCTTCTGACAAATAAGAAATTAAAGCAGATAAAAATGGTTGTTCAAGGAATGAATGAGATTGCAGCAGGGAACTTCAGCTGTCGTTTGCAAGAGACGGGACGGGATGAAGTTGCCTCGATGGCGGTTCATGTGAACCGGATGGCGGAACAATTGGAAAAAAACCGGGAGCAAGAACAAAAAGCGGAGCGGGAACGCACCGGACTCATCACCGGCATTTCCCATGACCTTCGGACTCCTCTGACTTCTGTCATCGGCTATTTGAGATTCGTGCAGGACCATTCAGACATGAAAAAAGAAGATTTGGTTTCATCTGTTAAGATCGCCCTTTCAAAAGCTGAAAAGATGAAACAAATGATCGATGACTTGTTTGATTATGCCAGGTTGACGCATGATCAAATCCAAATCCAAAAAGAAACCATATCCTTAAATACTTTGTTGGAACAGTTATTGGAAGAATCATTCATGTTGAGGGAGCAGAATGACTTGGAAATAAAAAAGATGTTATGCAACGGGGAACTGCGGGTCAAAGGAGATCCGCTTTTGATGGTGCGGTTGTTTGACAATCTCATTCAAAATGCCGTTCGCTATGCAAAGAGGCCGGGGTTTTTGGAAATCATGACACATCAACAAGAAAAGAAAGCGGTGATCGAAATCGGGAATCCGGCTGAACCGGTCGATCCGGACACGTTTCAACAACTGTTCGGGATGTTTGTCACGGGGGATCCCTCCAGGTCCAAAGGCGGATCGGGATTGGGGTTGGCAATCGTGAAGCGGATTGTGGAAATGCATCAAGGAACGATTCAAGCCTGTCAAAGGGAGGGGATGATCCGGTTTCATATTCGTCTTCCTGCAGAGTAAATATCGTTTGTTTATTTTGAATATAAAGATGAATTAGAGAAATGCATAGAATATTATTCATAAGGGGGGTCTTTATGAAAACAGGAAAGATGAAGCGTTTTCTGATGTTTGTGGTGATTACCTTGTGCGTTTCGATCCTGCTTCCGGACACGGCCGGGGCTGCTTATTACAACACGTATACCACCGTTTCGCTTCTCGGCAATGCCAACAGTTGTTACGCCGCGCAAGGATTTGCCGTGGGATCGACTTACACCTATTCCATCAAAATCAACAATGATGAAACCAAGGCGGTGATTTACCGGACGAGAATGAGTGACGGAACCACGACACTCATGACGAACGGGGATAACGGAACCACTTATGCAAACTACCTTGGCCACGCCAATGACATTGCCCTTCACAGCAACAACGGAAATTATTATATGTTTGTTGTCACCATGAAAGCCGGCAGTATGAGTCTGGTGAAACTGAAGTATGAAGGGACGAAGTATTATAAAGCCGGAAACTACACCATCAAATACAATGGCGAAAATAAAGCGATGTCGGGAGTGGCGATCACCGGAAAAGATGCCGACAACATCCACTTTCTCTTTAAATCCGGAACCACTTTTTACCGGGGTTCACTTCCTTTGAATGCAACCAGCGGCACGATCAACGTGACCAAGGCTTTTCAAATAAATATTAAAGATGCGTTGGTCAATCATCAGCCCGTCCCTACAGAAATCACGGAATTCGCCACTCAGGGAATCGGTTATTACAACAATACATTATATTTCCCTTTGACTGGCAATACGGTGGAAAAATACAAGAACGTCAGCATCATCCTCGTTTACCGGAATATCTCCACGGCTTCCGGCACGATCCATGCCGATGATGATCTGTCTTTCCGCATCACGTCCGGTCAATATCCGGATCTTTTCGAGATTGAGGGGGTCGGAATTGCCAACAGGGATAAACTCTGGTTCCATGCCAACCGGAGAAAATCTTCCGGAGACACGGCTTCGGACAATGTCGCTTATTTTAACGATTACAGCGCTTCAAAAGAATAATTCCCGGATCAAAAAACAATGCCACGGCTTTATATGGGACTTGCCAAACCATATGAAGCCGTTTTTGCGTTATCGGGCTTTCCGGAAGGAGAAGGCGGATTTTATGGATTTTATCCGGGGGTGGCAAGAAACCCGGAGGGGTCGTCCGCCGTTGAGGCAGGTATTTCCGCAGGGGCCGGAGAAATCGTTTTATTGTTTTGTCAACGAATCTTCCATCTTTTGTTCCAGGCTGCGGACCGGTCCGGTTGCATTTTCGTTACAATAAATAAAGTTGGGCCGTAAATGCTCGGTTTTGTTTGAGAGGAAGAAAGCAGGTGATAGAAGTTATGGATCAACAACGGATGTTTTCCCTGATCGCCAAAGAGATGGGGATTTTGACAGAACAGGTGCAAGCTGCTGTCCAATTGATGGAAGAAGGAAACACCATTCCTTTCATTGCCCGTTACCGCAAAGAGAAGACCCGGGAACTGGACGAAGAACAATTACGGCAGATTGAAGAAAGATATCATTATTTAACGCAACTTGCCACCCGCAAAGAAGAAGTGATCCGCCTCATTGACGAACAAGGAAAGTTGACCGAAGAGTTGCGGCAAAAAATTGAGCAGGCGACCAAGTTGCAGGAAGTGGAGGATTTGTATCTTCCCTATCGGCCGAAGCGAAAAACCAGAGCGTCCATTGCCCGTGAAAAAGGGCTGGAACCTCTGGCGCGCATCATGGCGGAGACGACCGATCCTTCTGCGATTGAAGAAGCCGCGCTTCAATTTATCAATGAGGAAAAGGAAATTGATTCAAAAGAAAAAGCGTTGCAGGGAGCGATGGACATTTTGGCGGAGGAATTGTCCGAGGATGCGGAGATCCGCAAATGGGTGCGCGAATTCACCTGGAAGACGGGCATTCTGGTTTCCGCCGCCAAAGATAAAGAAACCCGGTCTGTTTATGAAATGTATTATGATTATTCGGAGCCTGTACATAAGATGCCGTCCCACCGGATCTTGGCGGTAAACCGGGGAGAACGCGAAGAAATCCTCAAAATCAAGATCACCGTGGACGAAGAAAAAATTTATGAGCGGTTGGCCCGGTGGTTTTCCATTCCGGTCCATCCTTTTTTAGAATCGGTGATTCAAGACAGCTACAAGCGGCTGATTGCCCCGTCCATCGAGCGGGAAGTGCGTTCCCGGATGACGGAGGAAGCGGAAGAACACGCCATTCAGATTTTTTCCGAAAACCTGAGGCATTTATTGTTGCAGCCGCCGGTCCGCGGAAAAACGGTATTGGGGATCGATCCGGCTTACCGTACCGGTTGCAAATGGGCGGTGGTGGATGAAACGGGAAAAATGCTCGAAGTCGGCGTGATCTACCCGACCAAGCCCCAGGAAAAGGTGGAAGAAGCCAAAGCCACGGTGTTGGCGCTGATTGACCGGTATCCGATTGAAGTCATTACCATTGGAAACGGAACGGCATCCCGCGAAACGGAGGCTTTTGTCGCCCAAGTGATTCAAGAAGCACCGCGCCCGGTTTATTATGTGATTGTCAATGAAGCGGGAGCAAGTGTTTACTCGGCATCCAAATTGGCCAAAGAAGAGTTTCCGGATTTGGATGCCGCCCGGCGCAGCGCGGTCTCCATTGCCCGCCGCTTTCAAGATCCCTTGGCGGAATTGGTGAAAATCGACCCGAAATCGGTGGGCGTGGGACAATACCAACATGATGTTTCGCAAAAAGAGTTGAGCCGCAGTTTGGCCAATGTGGTGGAATCGGTCGTGAACTATGTGGGGGTGGATGTCAACACCGCTTCCCCGTCACTTTTGCAATATGTATCCGGGATCAGTACGTCGGTTGCCAAAAATATTGTGAAACAAAGAGAAGAAAAAGGCCGTTTCATGGATCGCGCCGAGTTGAAAGACGTTCCCCGCCTGGGGGTCAAAACATATGAGCAATGCATCGGGTTTTTACGCATTCATGACGGGAGCAACCCGCTGGATCAAACCCCGATTCACCCCGAGTCTTACCATATTGCAGAAGGTCTTTTGAACCTGTCGGGATTAAAGCCGGAACAAATCGGTACCGATGAATGCAAAGAAATGTTAAAAAAAGTGGATGTCGAAAAAACGGCCGCTGAGTTAGGCTGCGGGGTTCCCACATTAAAGGATATCATTGAAGCTTTGTTGCGTCCGGGTCGGGATCCCCGCGATGAAATGCCGAAACCGCTTCTCCGTTCGGATGTGTTGAAGCTGGAAGACCTCAGTCCCGGCATGCATTTGAAAGGAACGGTCCGGAACGTTGTGGACTTTGGCGCCTTTGTGGATATCGGGCTGAAAAATGACGGTTTGGTTCATATCTCGAGAATGAGTGAAAAGTATGTGAAAAACCCGATGGATGTCGTCACGGTCGGTGACATTGTGGACGTGTGGGTGGCCGAAGTGGATATTGAACGGGAAAGAGTCGGATTGAGCATGGTTCCCTTAAGCTGAAAAAAGTGCCCGGTTGCGGGCGCTTTTTTTAAAAATCAGGCTTGTGGCGAATCAAGCCGGATTTTTCCTTGCTTGTGGTATTCAAACCAACATTGGTTTAAAAAAATAATTTGCCGGCGGTCTTTGTTGAAAAAAGCTTGCATGAGTTGCTTGATCAGCCACTTAGGCATTGTTTCCGGTCCCCCTAAAAAAACTTTTATTTATACATATGTAAAAATGAGGTCGATGTGCTCCGCTTCCCGGACGGATTTTGTAAGATAAAAAGTGTGAATATTGGTTCGAAGAAAGGAAGAGGATGATGGATCAATCGTGGAAAATCGGTTTTATCGGTTTGGGGATCATGGGACGGTCAATGGCTTATAACCTTTACCGCGCAGGGTTTGACGTTACGGTGTGGAACCGGACGGAGTCCAAAGTGAAAGAAGCTGAAAAATGGGGGGCAAAAACCGCTTCTTCTCCCAAAGAGCTGGCCAAAACCTGCCATTTGGTGATCACCATGGTCGGGGACACCGATGACGTGCGGCAAGTGGCGGAAGGGGAAAACGGATTGATTCACGGGGCCCGGCCGGGGACTTATTGGATCGATATGAGCACCATCTCTCCCGATGCCACCCGGGACTTTGCCGAACGGGCCAAAAAGAAAGGCATCATCATGATGGATGCCCCCGTCAGCGGCGGGGACACCGGGGCGAAAAACGGGATGTTATCGATCATGGTTGGCGGAGAAAAAGAAGATGTAAAGCGGGTGATGCCGGTTTTTCAAGCGATGGGGTCTTCCATCACCCATTGCGGGCCCGTGGGTGCCGGGCAAACCGTCAAAGCCTGCAACCAGATTTTGTGCGGATTGAACTTGCTGGCCATGGTTGAAGCGTTTGCGTTTGCCAAAAAGTCCGGGGTGGATTTGGAAAAAATGTTGGAGGTGACGACCCGGGGGGCCGCTGGATCCTGGGCTTTGTCCAATTACGGTCCCCGGTTGATCAAAGGGGATCTCTCGCCCGGATTCACGGTCCGGTTCCAGCAAAAAGATTTGCGGATTGTTTTGGAGGAAGCGGAAAAAATGGCATTGCCCCTTCCGGGGACGGCCGTGGTTCAACAACTTCTCCGTTCGGTCCAAGCCTATGGAGGAAATGAGGACGGGACCCAATCATTGATCCGGGTGATGGAAAAGCTGGGGAATGTCGAGATAGTGGATAAAAAATAAGGAGCGGCATCCATCCGCTCCTTTTTTAAATGCCCACATAACGGGCGACCACCGCTTTGGCCGTCTGAATGTCCGTGGTTCCTTGCACCAAGATGCGCCCGTCCGGAAAGATGGCCAATTCGTGCCCGTCTTCAGACAGATCTGCTTTTAACAAAAAGGGATTTCTGTTGGTCTTTCCCACTTTTTGCAGCCGGCTTTCCAGAATGTCCAGATCCAGAGGTTGGGAAAGCGTGATTTGCACCGACTGTCTTCCGCACATGGATACTTCTTGCGGGTCTTTGCGGGCCGGATGAAGGAAATCCCATTGTTTGCGGCCGCATGCCGGGCAGTCTTCGTCTTTTTGATGGCTGACATCCAAGGATTGAAAATGGTTGGACCACAAGTCGATATGGCGCAGGTGCGTTTCGCAAGCCTCTTCATTTCCGGTCAACAGTTTGATCGCTTCCGCCCCTTGAAAAGCGGTAATCACTTGCACGGCCGGACCGATGACGCCAGCGGTGTCACAAGTTTCCGCGGCTCCCGGAGCAGGCGTTTCCGGAAAGATGCAACGCAAGCAAGGCGTTTTTCCCGGCCGGATCGTAAAGGACATTCCCCGGGAACCGACGACGCCTCCGTAGATCCAGGGGATTTGATGTTTGATGCTCAAGTCATTGATGAGATAACGCACTTGAAAGTTATCCGTTCCGTCCAAAATCAGGTCCACATCGGACAACAATTCTTCCGCATTGCGCCAGGTCAGATCGGCGATGTGCGCTTCCAGTTCGAGATCGGAACGGATGGCTTGCAATTTGTTTTTGGCAGCGATCACCTTCGGCAAATGTTGCCGGGCATCGGTTTCGTCATAAAGCATTTGCCGTTGTAAATTGCTCGCTTCGACAAAATCCCTGTCGATCAGGCGCAAGAATTTGACGCCGGCCCGGGCCATGTGGTTGGAAAGGGCGGTGCCGAGCGCCCCCATTCCCACGACGGCCACACGGGCTTGGGACAATTTTTTTTGTCCTTCTTCACCGATCGGGGCAAAAAGAATTTGTCTGGAGTATCGTTGCTGGTCCACTTTCCTGATGTTCCTCCTTTGATTTTCGCATATCCTTATTTTCTCACAGAAGGATGAAACTGAGAATGGAGAGTTTGGGTGCATCAATGTTTAGAGAAAAGGAAACAGTGAAAAAGAGAGGAGGTGATCAGGTGGAGCAGGAAAAAAGAAAATACTATGTATCGCTTGAGTTCGGAACGCACACGGGCGAAATACAGGCACAAAAAGATGAAAACAGCCCTGTTTTCCAATATGAGATTGAAGCCACCCCGCAAGAGGTTGAGCAGTTGGAAAAGTTATTTGCCGAGGCCCAGGAAACGGAGTTGCAGTTTTTCGCCAAAGCCCATGTTCCGTTTTTGGATAATGAAGCGGCGGAAAATGCGGAAGAAGACAGAGAAATCAACAGGATCTACCAAATGATTTACCAATTGGGAACCGAAAAGACCCGGGAGCAATTGCGGGAAATCGGGGTGATCCGGTAAATCCTGACGGGAAAGAACGGGATCCTTGCTTTCTTTGCCGGGGGAGCCGGCTTGATTTTATGGGGGATTGGAAATATACTAATTTTTTGATAAAGATCAAGATGAGGGGGATTTCCGTGGAACAAACCCGTTTTCCCGGTATGAATGAAACCACTGCGGTACAAATTCAACAACGGTTGATGCAACGTGTGTTTTCCTGGATGTTTGCCGGTTTGTCCATGACCGCGATTATCGCGATGGCTTTGTACAGCAATCCGGATGTGCCGTTCTTTTTGGCTTCCACTCCCGGAGTTTTCTGGGGGATTTTGATTGCCGAATTAATTGTGGTGTTCGGATTGTCTGCGCTTCTTCACAAGCTGACTCCGTTTATGGCCACCTTCGCTTTCTTTCTCTATGCCGCTTTAAACGGGGTTACCTTCACATTGATCCTGGCGCAGTTTGGTTTGGCCCTGGTCGGGACGGCATTTCTCATTGCGGCCGGGATGTTTGGTTTGTTTGCGTTCATCGGTTATGTGACCAAAATCAATTTGACCAAAATCGGTTCTATTGCCATTATGGCGGCGATCGGCCTCGTTTTGGCGTCACTGGTCAATTTGTTCTTCCTGAAAAGCTCCGTTGTGGAACTGGTGATTTCTTATCTCTTGGTTTTGGTCTTTTGTATTGTCACGGCTTATGACATTCAAAACATCAAAAGAATGAGCGAAAGGGCATATGATGAAAAAACGGCAACCAAATTGGCCATTTTCGGCGCGCTGATGTTGTACCTTGATTTTATCATCATCTTTAAAAACCTTTTGTCGATCTTAAGCAGTGATGACTGATGGCAACAAAGGCCCTCTTGCGAAAGCGGGAGGGCTGTAAAATAAAAATTATTTTTTTAAAAAAACTCTTGACGAAAGATGTGGAGCGTGGTAATTTATTAATTGTCACTGATGAGGACGAAAGAAAAATAAAAAAATCTCTTGCCATTTGGCTGGGGATTTGATATAATACAATCCGTCTCTTGTTGATGATCCTCAGTAGCTCAATGGTAGAGCGCCCGGCTGTTAACCGGTAGGTTGCAGGTTCGAGTCCTGCCTGAGGAGCCACGCGGAGAGATACTCAAGTGGCTGAAGAGGACGGTTTGCTAAACCGTTAGGGGGTCTTACTGGCCCCGCGAGGGTTCGAATCCCTCTCTCTCCGCCATTCACGTGGCCCGTTGGTGAAGCGGTTTAACACACCAGCCTTTCACGCTGGCATGCAGGGGTTCGAATCCCCTACGGGTCACCAAAACGGACGCTTAGCTCAGCTGGGAGAGCATCTGCCTTACAAGCAGAGGGTCGGCGGTTCGATCCCGTCAGCGTCCACCATTTCCATATGATGATGCGGAGCTGTGGTGTAGAGGCCTAACATGCCTGCCTGTCACGCAGGAGATCGCGGGTTCGAATCCCGTCAGCTCCGCCAATTTTATGCGTGGCGGCCGTGGCGAAGTGGTTAACGCACCGGATTGTGGCTCCGGCATTCGTGGGTTCGATTCCCACCGGTCGCCCCATTGATGGGGAATAGCCAAGCGGTAAGGCAACGGACTTTGACTCCGTGATGCGCAGGTTCGAATCCTGCTTCCCCAGCCATTTCAAATTTGAGCCATTAGCTCAGTTGGTAGAGCACCTGACTTTTAATCAGGGTGTCGAAGGTTCGAGTCCTTCATGGCTCACCACAGTGTTTGGCCTCCTTGGTGGGGTTTTCACTGAGGAGGCTTTCATGATGAATGGACATGCGATAAAAAATAAATTTTCTATTGACTTTATCCCGAAAGCATGTTATTCTGTTTTTTGTCGATATGAGAGCTGACAGTGCGTAATAGCAGTCATGCGGGTGTGGCGGAATTGGCAGACGCACTAGATTTAGGTTCTAGCGCCTTCGGGCGTGGGGGTTCAACTCCCTCCACCCGCACCAAACGTCAACCGGGCGGTCGTGGTGGAATTGGCAGACACGCTATCTTGAGGGGGTAGTGGCCCTTTGGCCGTGCGAGTTCGAGTCTCGCCGACCGCACCAAGCAAAGAATTCTTATATCGGGGTGTGGCTCAGCTTGGCAGAGCGCCTCGTTCGGGACGAGGAGGTCGCAGGTTCAAATCCTGTCACCCCGACCATTTTTATATTTGCGGGTGTAGTTCAGTGGTAGAACATCGGCCTTCCAAGCCGAATGCGAGGGTTCGATTCCCTTCACCCGCTCCAAAATAGAGATGAGAAACACGGATCGCGGTGACTGCTGCGATCCTTATTTTTTTACCGTCAAAGGAGAGATTCAAGGTGCAAGACGAATTTGCGCTCATTCGGTCTTGGTTGAGCCGGCGTCCGACTCCCGACAGGCACATCGAAGTGGATATCGGGGATGATGCGGCGGTTGTCCAACCTCTTTCCGGAAATTCCATGGTCTTGACTTGTGATACGATGGTGGAAACCGTTCATTTTCGCAGGGATACCCTTTCATTTAAGGAAATCGGGCGCAAACTGCTTGCCGTCAATGCAAGTGACATCAATGCGATGGGCGGGGTGCCGGTTTATGCCCTGATCAGTGCATCGGTTCCGGATGGATGGCAGGAAGACGAATTGCTCCAAATTTACGAGGGATTGTATGCGTATGCAGAAGAAATCAAAGTGGCCCTGATCGGCGGGGACACGACCCGTACCGACGGACCTTTGACCCTCACGTTGACCTTGACGGGGGAAGTGGAGAAAGGGCGTGCGCTCCGGCGTTCGGCGGCAAAACCGGGGGATATTTTGTTTGTCACGGGCACTTTGGGGGATTCTGCGGTAGGATTGGATTTGTTGTTGAAGAACCGGGCAGCTTCTGACGGGGAGAAGCTGTTGATTGAGGCGCACCGTCGCCCTGATCCCCCGCTGCAAATCGGACCTTGGCTCTCGGATTCTCCTTTTTACAGCCGCGTGTCCCTGAATGACATCAGTGACGGGCTGGCGCGGGAAGCTTGGGAAATTGCCGAAGCCAGCGGCGTCAAGATTGTGATTGAAGAAGACAAAATCCCTTTGTCCCCGGCTTTGCTCTCTTATGCGGAAAGTTCCGGGCAAGATCCGTATCAGTGGGTATGGAGCGGAGGAGAGGATTTTCAATTGTTGGGAACCGTTCCGTTCCAGCACTGGGAGGCTTTTGAATGGGAGGCAAAGAGAAGAAATTGGAAAATCGCTGCCATCGGACAGGTGGAATCCGGGGAACCCGGTGTTGAAAAAATAGTGGATAAACAAAGGTTGAAAGTGGAGAAATCCGGTTACAATCATTTTGCAAACAGGTGATATTTGTGGAAAAAGAATGCACGGTTGACACGTTCAGCGAAGAAGAGACGAAGGCATTGGCCCGAACCATTGCACGGTATTTGAAACCCGGGGATGTCATTGCGCTGGAGGGGGATTTGGGAGCCGGCAAAACGACACTTGCCCAAGGGATTGCCAAAGCGCTGGGGATTTCGGGACCGGTGGACAGCCCGACCTTTACCATTATCAAAGAATATGAAGGAACGCTTCCCCTTTATCACATGGATGTGTACCGCATTGATTCCCCGGAAGAAGAGTTGGGATTGGAAGAGTATTTTTACGGGGACGGGGTTTGTCTGGTGGAATGGGCATCCCATGTAAAGCCGCTCCTGCCGGATTCCACGTTGTGGATGTTTTTGACGGTAAAGCCGGACCGGAGGAGCATCCGGATTCGATCCAAAGATTCGCGTTGGAATTCATTGATGAAGGAGTTGGCAGCCCGATGAAATTAATCGCCATGGATACCTCCACGCTGGTGATGGGTGTGGCCGTGATGGATCTGGAAAACCAAAAAATTTTGGGAGAGACGGTGACCAATTTACACAAGAACCATTCGGTCCGCTTAATGCCCACCATTGAGCAGCTGTTAAACGACCTGGATCTCGCCGTGGATGATCTCACCCATTTGGCGGTGACACGGGGACCGGGTTCTTACACCGGCATTCGCATCGGAGTGACCACCGCCAAGGCCATGTCCTGGGCAAGACAAATTCCGCTTTACAGTGCGTCCAGCTTGGCGGTGTTGGCGTTAAACGGTGCCCGTTTTGGCGGATGGGTGGTTCCCATGTTTGATGCGCGCCGGCGCAGGGTTTATACCGGGGCATTTCGGATGGACAACCATGAAATCCGTGAAAAATTGCCCCAGCAAGTGATTACCTTGAATGCTTGGTTACAACAATTGAAAGAATCCGGCGAACCGGTTTTGTTTTTGGGGGATGACGTGGTTCGCTTTGAAGAAGAAATCCGGTCCACGCTCGGCAAACAGGCATGTTTCGGCACCCCGCAGGAGAACATTCCCCGCCCGGCATCGTTGGCCTGGTTGGCTTATCAAAAATGGAGCCGGCAAGAACAACCGGAACCACCGGATTTCTCCCCGGAGTATTTGCAGATGACCGAAGCCGAGGCCAATTGGTTAAAAAAACAACGGAAGGAAGGGGCGAATGGCTAAACAATCGCTGGGTCCGGTGGCTTTTCGTCCGATGGAAATCATGGATTTGCCGCAGATTGAATTGGTGGAGAAAAGCTCATTTCCCACCCCTTGGCCGCGCAAGGCGTTTTATAATGAGTTGATGTTTAACCAGTTTGCTTACTACACCGTTGCCACGTACGATGAGAAAGTGATCGGCTACTGCGGGTTCTGGCTGATTTTGGATGAGGCGCACATTACCAACATCGCCATTCACCCGGATTACCGGGGCAGAGGGATTGGTGAAGCGACGTTGAGTTATGTGATGGATTTGGCGAAAAAATTGGGTGCGGAAAAAATGACCTTGGAAGTGCGGGTATCCAATGAAGTGGCCAAAAAAATGTATGAGAAACTGGGATTTGTCCGCTCGGGAATTCGAAAAGGCTATTATACTGACAATAAAGAAGATGCGATGATTATGTGGGTGACATTAAATGAACGAGAACAGAAGGACCATCATTCTGGGAATTGAGACAAGTTGTGATGAAACATCCGCCGCCGTCGTGGAAAACGGAACCACTGTGTTATCCAATGTGATTTCATCACAGATGGACATCCACCGCAAATTTGGCGGCGTGGTGCCGGAAGTGGCTTCCAGACGCCATGTGGAACGGATCACGTTGATTATTGAAAAAGCTTTGCATGATGCCAAGGTCAGCATGGAGGAAGTGGACGGGATTGCCGTGACCCAGGGCCCGGGGTTGGTCGGGGCGCTGTTGATCGGGGTGGCTGCAGCCAAAGCGTTATCGTTTGCCACCGGAAAACCGTTGATCCCGGTGCACCATATTGCAGGGCACATTTATGCCAATCACCTGGTGCAACCGCTCTCCTTCCCGTTGGTCGCACTAGTGGTCTCCGGCGGACATACGGAATTGATCTACATGGAAGAACACAATCGGTTTCAGCTTTTGGGAAAAACAAGGGATGACGCCGCCGGGGAAGCGTTTGACAAAGTGGCGCGGTTGATGAATCTCCCTTATCCGGGAGGGCCGCACATCGACCGTCTGGCGGCAATGGGAACGCCTGAATATGATCTGCCGCGGGCCTGGCTGGAACCGGATTCTTTGGATTTCAGCTTTAGCGGGTTGAAATCGGCTGTCATGAATTTGGTGAACAACGCCAAGCAACGAGGGGAAGAAATCAATGAAGCCAATTTGGCGGCCAGCTTCCAGGAAGCGGTGCTCGAGGTGTTGATTGAAAAGGCGATGCGGGCGGTTCATCAAACCGGAGCGAAACATTTGTTGCTCGCCGGCGGGGTTTCGGCCAACAAAGGCTTGCGGAAACGTTTGCAGGAGCGGGCCGGACAAGAAGGCATCCGGTTTCAAATGCCTCCGTTGGAACTTTGTACGGATAATGCGGCCATGATTGCTGCGGCGGGAACCTATCAGCTGATGGACGGGAAAACGGCCGGTTTAACCTTAAATGCCGATGCCAACCTCCCGCTGATTGGGGAAAACTAAATATAGACAAAAAGAAGACTGACCAATGTCCGACGACATTGGTTTTTTTATTTTAAAGATAAGGATAAGAATAATCAGATTTTAGGTAAAATTATGTTAAAATTAAAATAAATTACGAAGTCAGATGAAGACTGGTCAGGGAGGGGGAACATGATCCGGTTTCGATGCTTGGGAGAACAAGCCCTGATTGTTGAACTGGGGGATCGGATTGATCCGGCCGTTCACCGGAAGGTGCTGGCTTTTTGCAAATGGCTTGAGCAACAAAAGATCAACGGGGTGGTGGAATGGGTTCCTTCGTATACAGGGGTGACCATTCATTTTGATCCATTTTTATTATCCTCTTTTGAACTTCAATCAAAGTTGGCGGATTTTTCCGCCGAATCCGCGGGCGACGGGCAAGATCGGGTGCGGATGATCGGAATCCCGGTTTGTTATGGAGGGGAATTTGGCCCCGATTTGGAGGAACTGGCCCGCTTCTGTCGGATGGATGCCAAAGAGGTGATCCGGATTCATGCCGGCGGAACTTACCTTGTCTATATGATCGGATTTGTTCCGGGGTTCGCTTATTTGGGAGGGATGTCTTCCCGGATCGCGATGCCGAGGCGGGATTCGCCCCGCCCGAAAATTCCGGCCGGTTCCGTCGGGATTGCCGGCGAACAAACCGGCGTTTATCCACTGGAGGTGCCGGGCGGTTGGAGGATCATCGGCAGGACGCCGCTGCCTTTGTTTCTCCCGGATCAATCTCCTCCATCGTTATTGCGCGCCGGGGACCTGGTGCAATTTGTCCCCATTGACGAGCCAGTGTACCACGCCATCAAAGAGAAATGCAATCATGGGGAAATTCCCGTTGAAATTCGTTATGTCAAAGGAGGGAAGGGAAGTGAATCGTCAAGCATCCGTTGACTTAAATTGTGATCTGGGGGAAAGTTTCGGGCATTACCGTCTGGGAAACGATGAAGAAATCATGAAGTGGATTACTTCCTGCAACGTGGCCTGCGGTTATCACGCCGGAGATCCGGAAACCATGTATCACAGCGTCAAACTGGCCAAACAATACGGCGTGTCCCTGGGGGCGCATCCGGGATTTCCCGATTTGATGGGATTCGGGCGGCGTGAGTTGAAGATGTCGGCAGACGAGGTGTACCATATGGTGATTTATCAGGTGGGGGCATTAAAAGCATTTGCCGATGTGGAAGGGGTTCGGGTGAGACATGTGAAACCCCACGGAGCGTTGTACAATCTTGCCACCGTCCAACCCGAACTGGCCCGGGCGATTGCCGAAGCCGTCCGCGATTTGGACAAGCAGTTGATCTTGTTTGCACTGTCCGGAAGCGAACTGGTCAAAGCCGGACGACGGGCCGGATTGACAGTGGCCGAAGAAGGATTTGCCGACCGCACTTACCAGCCGGACGGATCGTTAACCCCCCGCCGCCATCCGAAAGCCGTGATCCATGACATCCGTTCAGCCGCCCGGCAAGTGATTTCCATGGTGAAAGACGGAATGGTGACCACGGTCGAAGGAACCGCTGTTCCGTTAAGAGCGGATACAATCTGTGTGCACGGCGACCATCCGGGGGCGGTTTTTTTCGTATCCCGTTTGCGCAAACAATTGGAGGACGAGGGGATTGTGCTTCGTCCGGCAGGGGAACGTTTGGATGATTGAAGTGGTGGATCCGGGACTCTTGACCACGGTGCAAGACGGGGGAAGAACGGGTTACCAGGCATGGGGCGTGACGGTCGGTGGGGCCGTGGACCGTTTTTCGTTAAACACCGGAAATTTGTTGGTCGGAAATCATCCCGATGCCCCCGGCATTGAGATGAACCTGATCGGAGCGGTTTTCCGTGCGCATGAAACATTGGCGGCCACCCTGACCGGGGCGGATTTTTCGGCCAAGCTGGACGGGAAGGACATGCCGCTTGGAACCGTCTTTTTGTGGCCGGAAGGAAGTCTGCTCTCCCTGAAAGGAAAACCGGATGGTGCCCGCTGTTATCTCACCGTGTCCGGAGGAATTGATGTGCCCGAAGTGTTAAAGAGTGCGTCCACGGATCTCATCGCCGGAATCGGCGGAACCGGTGGACGGGCTCTTAAAAAAGGGGACAAGCTGAAAGTGGGGGAAAAGAGGATGGATCCTTCGGTTTTAAAGGGGCGAAGGCTTTCGCCGGTGTGGTTCCGAAAGAAAAAAAAGAAAGAACCGGAAAAAGTCCGGGTGGTTTTCGGTCCGCATGATGATGCCTTCACCCAAAAAGGAAAAGAACGGTTTATTTCCGCCACATTCCAATGTTCTCACCGGATGAACCGCATGGGCCTTCAATGTTTGGGTGAGCCGGTGGAACACAAAAACGGAGCGGATATCATATCCGCCGGGGTCACGTTTGGATCCATTCAAGTTCCGGCGGACGGACAGCCCTTTATTCTGTTGGCCGATCGCCAGACGACCGGCGGTTACACACAAATTGCGACGGTGATTCGTGCGGATTTCACGAAGATCGCCCAGTTGATGCCGGGCGACCGGATCCGTTTTTGCCCCGTGTCCCTTGGGGAAGCGAGGGAAGCGTTGGTGGAACAAGTCCGCTTTTTAAAACAATTAAGCGCCCATAATCAAAAATGAGGCTGCCATCTTTTTCAGATGGCAGCCGCAACCGTTGTTTGACTAAGATTCATCCGCCAAGTCCGCCCATTCATTGGTGGTTTCCTCCAATTTTTCTTCCAGCTTTGCCAGTTCCTGTTGCAAAGGCGCACTGGCGGACGGATCGTTATAAATTTCTGGATCGCACAACTTGGCGTGAATCTCTTCAATTTTTGATTCCAGTTGTTCGATTTCTTGTTCCAGCCGTTCCAACTTCTGCCGGCGTTGTTTTTGTTTGCGTTGCTTTTCTTTTTCCCGCTTCCGGTAGGCATCTGCTTCAGTCCGCGAAGGGGCGGATGAAGTGCCCTGCGCGGGAGGGGCGGTTTTGTCTTCAAATTGCTCCAATGCCTTTTTCTCCAAGTACCAATCATAATTCCCCTGATAATCCCGTATGCCGTCGGGGGTCAATTCCCAGATGCGGGTGGCCAGGCGCCGGATGAAATACCGGTCGTGCGAAATGAACAGCAGGGTTCCCGGAAATTCTTCCAAGGCTTGCTCCAACCGTTCTTTGCTGGGCATATCCAAATGGTTGGTCGGTTCATCCATCAGCAAAAAATTTGCCTGGTTTAACATGCGTTTACATAAGGAAAGGCGCGCTTTTTCCCCGCCGCTCAAACTGCTCACCTTTTTAAAAACATGGTCCCCGTAAAACAGAAACTGCCCGAGTGCTGAACGGATGGTGGTCTGATCCAGGCGTGGGTGATCATTCCACAATTCGTCAATCACTGAAAGATCCGGATTCAACTCTTGTTGTTCCTGGTCATAATAGTCCATTTCCACTTGCGTTCCCCACTTCCACGTCCCGCTGAGCGGAGGAAGCTTGCCGGCGATGGTTTTTAACAATGTTGATTTTCCCAGCCCGTTCGGACCGATCAGTGCAATGTGTTCTCCCCGTTCGATGCGGAAGTCGAGGTTTTGGATGAGCGGCTTTTCGTATCCGATGGTTAAATTTTTGACTTCCAAAATCTCTTTGCCGCTTCGGACGGCCGGTTCAAACCGGATGGCCGCTTTGCGCGGGCGCGGGGATGGCGGTTCGATGCGTTCCATTTTTTCCAGCGCTTTGCGGCGGCTTTGTGCCCGCTTGGTGGTGGAAGCCCGGGCGATGTTTCGCTCGATGAATTCTTCCATCCTTTTGATTTCGGCTTGTTGCTTTTCATATAGTTTTTGTTGTTGTTCCCATCTCGCTTCTTTCTGTTTCACATAGGAAGAATAATTCCCCACATACCGGGTGATCTGATGGTGTTCCAGTTCATAGATGATGGTGACCAGACGGTCGAGAAAATACCGGTCGTGGGAAACCAAAAGCAAAGCCCCCGGGTAATTGGCGAGCATTTGCTCCAACCAGGACATCGCGTCCATGTCCAGATAGTTGGTCGGCTCATCCAGGATGAGTAAATCCGGTTCTTCCAAAAGCAATTTGGCCAGCGCCACCCGGGTTTTTTGCCCTCCGCTCAAGGATTGGACCGGTGTCGCTTTCCAGTCAATGCCGCCCATTCCCAATCCGGTTAAAGCTCTCCGGATTTTGGCTTCATAAGCATATCCGCCTTTTTCTTCGAATGCGGATTGCAATGAGGAATATTTTTCCAACGTCTTTTCATAGATGTCCGGCCGGGTGTATACTTCTTCTTTGCCCATTTCCGTTTCCAACAGGCGGAGCTGCTTTTCCATCCCGATCAGTTCTTGAAACGGGAGCAAAAGTTCATCCCAGACCGTTTTTTCAGACTGAAGTCCGCTGTTTTGCGCCAAATAGCCGACTCTGGCTTTTTTGGAAAGATGGATTTCGCCTTCATCGGGAAGCAGTTCCCGGATCAAAATTCTTAAAAGCGTGGATTTGCCGGCGCCGTTCGGGCCGATGAGTCCGATATGTTCACCTTCATTGATTTTCAGGTCCACATTTTGAAAAATGATGTTTCCTCCAAATGTTTTTTCTATGTTTTTCGCTTGTAACAGCATTCGGTCCACCTCGCTCATGTCCAGTGTAATCGAGTCTTTGCCGCAGGGCAAATTATTCATGGCGGCCCTTATCTCCGGTGGATTATTGAAAAAAGAAAGGTTATAATGTAAGAATCAATCACTGTTTTTTCATTGCCTTGAAGGAATGAATAACATGAAAAATAAAAAGGAACTGCGCCGGCATTTGCTTGAAGTCCGCAGCCGTCTTTCTTCTGCATATAAGAAAGAATGTTCTGATATTATCTGCCGGAAGGTGACGGGCCATCCGGCTTACAAGCAGGCAAAGACGGTGATGTTTTATATGCCGGTTCGTGGTGAAGCGGATGTTTTGCCTGCCCTGAAAGAAGCGCTTTCATCCGGCAAACGGGTGATTTTGCCAAAAACCGAAAAAGAAAAGAAGTCCATCCGTTGCTTCCGGATTCGGGGATTGAAGGATTTGACCGAAGGAGCCTACGGCATTTTGGAACCGGACGCATCCCTTTGTCAGGAGATTGTCGTTCAGAAAGTGGAATTGGTGATCGTACCGGGCGTCGGCTTCGATGTTTCAGGGTTTCGCCTGGGATACGGCGGCGGATATTATGACCGGTTTTTATCCCGGCACCCCGGAGCGGTCCGTATGGGCGTCGCTTATGATGAACAAATTGTAAATGATGTGAAGGCAGAACCTCATGATTGCAGGATGGACTGGTTGGTTTCCCCACGGAAAATATTGGAATTCACCCGGTTAAAAATTAAGTGAACCACCCGAATTTACAAGTTTTATGGTATGATGTTTTTTGCAAAACTTTTGTGCGTTGATTCACATTTATGGAGGTGTATGTTGGCACGATGCCTGAAAATAAAATACCGCAGGTGACGGCAAAGCGGTTGCCTTTATATTACCGTTATTTGGAGAAATTGCATGCGATCGGGAAACAACGCGTTTCTTCAGCGGATTTGAGCGATGCATTGCATATAGATCCGGCGACGATTCGCCGCGATTTTTCTTACCTGGGTGAGCTCGGGAAAAAAGGTTACGGTTATAATGTTACTTATCTGCTTCAATTTTTACGGGATTTCTTGAAACAAGACGAGGTCACCAATGTGGTGTTGGTTGGAGTGGGAAATCTCGGAACGGCATTATTGAGATATAATTTTTATCGCAGCCACAATACCAAGATCGTTGCCGGTTTTGACCAGGATCCGAACAAAGTGGGAAAAGATGTGGATGGCATTCCGGTCTATTCCATGGATCGCCTGGCGGAAGTGACCCAGTTGCACAATGTGGAAGTGGCGATTTTGACTGTTCCGCTGAATGCGGCTCAATCCACGGCTGATTTTTTGGTCAAGAACGGGATCCGGGGGATTTTAAACTTCACGCCGGCCCGTTTGACGGCGCCACCTTATGTGCGTATTCACAATATCGATTTGACGATCGAACTGCAGACATTGATTTACTTCCTCAAAAACTTTCCGGAAGGGAACCCGGGGGACAGCGAAGAAGAGTCTTTGACGACGGAAAAATGATTGCCACAGATGATTGTAAGGGAGCATTGGATCATGAGCGATGAACAACAGCCGATCACAGAGCATTTAGGGGAGCTTCGACGCCGTATTATATGGAGTCTGGTCTTTTTTTTCGTCGCCTTAATCGGAAGCTTTTTTTATTCGCAGGATGTGTTCTTGTTCATTAAGCAGGACTTGTTTTCCGATTACAAAATCGTCATCTTGAATCCGGTTGATCCGATTCGTATTTATATGCAAATATCGGTCATTATAGCCTTGGTGATCAGTTCGCCTTTCTGGATGTATCACCTTTGGCGCTTTGTCCGCCCGGGTCTTCACCCGAATGAACAAAGGGCCGCGTTGATTTATATTCCGGTCTCATTGGGATTGTTTTTAACGGGCGTTGCTTTCGGGTATTTTGTCATTTTTCCTTATATCCTTGATTTTTTGGTGTTGCTTGGCGGACAGATGGGGTTGCAGGAAAACTTCAGCGTACAATATGCTTTCAGTTTTTTGTTCGGAGTGATCCTGCCGCTCGCGCTGTTTTTTGAATTGCCGGTGATCACTTTGTTTTTGACGCGCATCCGCTTGGTGACGCCGGATTTGTTGCGCAAAGTGCGGCGTTATGCATACCTGGGGCTGGTGATCGTCGCGGCTTTGATCACGCCACCCGAGCCGATCGCCAACATCCTCGTCTCCATTCCGCTGATCTTGTTATATGAAGTAAGTATTTCCATTTCAACGATTTTGTCACGGCGCATGGAGCGCCAAGATGCTGAGTGGGAAAAAGAAAATCAATGATTGGCGAAAAACTCCCGTCCTCTGACGGGAGTTTTTGCGTTACATAGGTTGATATGGATTGGGGAACAATTCCTGATGGAAGGAGGAGTACCATGAGTTCATGTTCAAAAGACCGTTTCCCAAAGGTGTATTTTTTCGCCTTTGTCTTGATGACGCTGTTGGCCATACCATCGGTCAGGCAGTGTGTCTCCCAATTTTTTGAAGACCGGTTGCTCTCTTTGTTCAAAGGCGGAAAGCGCCAGGATGGCGGTTCTTCCGGCCATTCGTCATCGGGCGGCCCGGAAGATGATTTTAAAATCCGTCTTGATTTAAACCAGTCAATATGAGATGTTTATTTATTATAAGGAGCATTTCACAAACAAAAAAGCAGACCGGGATTTGGAAAGCGATTCGGGGTGGGAATCGCTTTCATTTTTGCCTGAACGGGATTTTTGATAGTTTTTTTGGCTCCCCACTTGAAAAATGAAGGCGAGAGGAATATTATATTTAATGGATGTTAGCACTCGGCTTTGATGAGTGCTAACAATATGACAAATTCATCCACTGAACAAAGGAGGGTTTCGCAATGATCAAACCTTTGGGTGATCGTGTTGTCTTGGAAGCAGTAGAAAAAGAAGAAAAAACAGCCAGCGGCATCGTTTTGCCGGACACCGCCAAAGAAAAACCGCAAGAAGGACGCATTGTTGCGGTTGGAAGCGGCCGCTTGGATGACAATGGAAACCGGATCGCATTGGAAGTCAAAGAAGGAGACCATGTGATCTTCTCCAAATATGCCGGAACCGAAGTAAAATACGGCGACAAAGAATACCTCATCTTGCGTGAAAGTGATATCCTCGCAATCGTTGACTGATCTCAGTCATTGAGATATAAAAATTTCACTTACATATGGAAAGGGGACGGTGAGTCATGGCAAAAGAAATTCAATTCAGCGAAGAAGCCCGTCGTGCAATGCTGCGCGGAGTGGACGCACTGGCGAATGCGGTAAAAGTAACCCTCGGACCGAAAGGCCGCAACGTGGTGTTGGAAAGAAAATTCGGTTCTCCTTTGATTACAAATGACGGTGTAACCATTGCAAAAGAAATCGAATTGGAAGATCCTTTTGAAAACATGGGTGCACAGTTGGTGAAAGAAGTAGCAACCAAAACCAACGACGTTGCCGGAGACGGTACCACCACAGCCACCGTTTTGGCACAAGCCATCATCCGTGAAGGATTGAAAAACGTAGCTGCCGGTGCAAACCCGATGATTCTCCGCAAAGGGATCGAAAAAGCGGTTAAAAAAGCCGTTGAACAAATTCATGAAATTGCAAAACCGATCGAAGGAAAAGACTCCATTGCCCAAGTTGCAGCCATTTCTGCTAACGATGAAGAAATCGGTAAATTGATTGCCGAAGCCATGGAAAAAGTGGGTAAAGACGGCGTCATCACCGTGGAAGAGTCCAAAGGATTCGCCACCGAACTCGAAGTGGTGGAAGGGATGCAATTCGACCGCGGTTACATTTCTCCTTACATGGTAACCGACACCGACAAAATGGAAGCTGTTTTGGATGAGCCGTACATCCTCATCACCGACAAAAAAATCAGCAGCATCCAAGAAATCCTGCCGATCCTGGAAAAAGTGGTACAACAAGGCAAACAATTGTTAATCATTGCCGAAGACATGGAAGGGGAAGCATTGGCCACCCTCGTTGTGAACAAATTGCGTGGAACGTTCACCGCTGTGGCTGTAAAAGCTCCCGGATTTGGTGACCGCCGCAAAGCAATGCTCGATGACATTGCCATCTTGACCGGTGGGCAACGCATTTCCGAAGAATTGGGTCTCGACCTGAAATCCGTCGGACTCGAAGTGCTCGGCCGTGCCCGCCAAGTACGCGTCAACAAAGACGACACCATCATCGTTGACGGTTACGGTGAACCCAGTGCCATCCAATCCCGTGTAAACCAAATCCGTCAACAACTCGAAGAAACCACTTCCGAGTTTGATAAAGAAAAACTGCAAGAACGTCTGGCCAAACTGGCTGGCGGTGTGGCCGTCATCAAAGTCGGTGCTGCAACCGAAACCGAACTCAAAGAGAAAAAATTGCGCATTGAAGACGCGCTCAACTCCACCCGTGCCGCTGTGGAAGAAGGAATTGTTGCCGGTGGGGGAACCGCGCTTGTTAATGTGATCAATGTTGTGGGAGATCTGGAAAGCTCTTTGCCGATTGGCGACGAAAAAACCGGTGTTTCCATCATCAAACGTGCACTGGAAGAGCCGGTACGCCAAATCGCTTTCAACGCCGGATTGGAAGGTTCCGTCATCGTGGAACGTCTGAAAAAAGAAGAAGCCGGAGTCGGATTCAACGCTGCAAGCGGCGAATGGGTCGACATGATCCAAGCTGGTGTTGTGGATCCGGCGAAAGTAACCCGTTCCGCACTGCAAAATGCAGCATCCGTTGCTGCCATGTTCCTCACCACGGAAGCCGTTGTGGCTGACAAACCGGAAGAACAAAAAGACAGCGGTTCTCCGGACATGGGAGGAATGGGCGGAATGGGCGGCATGATGTAATCAAGCCCTGAAGCCCGTTGATCTGAAAAAGAGGCCTCCATTCATTGAATGGAAGGCCTCTTTTTCTATCCGTTTTTTGATATGAATAGTTTAACCGATGAATAAAGTCGACAAGAAATATCTGGTGTGTATAACGGAATATCTTTGTTTATATGAGTATTTTATATTGACAACGTTTTCATTTTGCGATTAACTTAATTTAAAGAATAAACAAAGTTTGAAGTTTTTTTCCATCGCAGATCATGAAAGGAGAAGAGGTAGATGAGCTTTTTCCCTAATATTGAAAAAATCCGGTATGAGGGTCCGGGGTCATCCAATCCTTTTGCATTCAAGCACTACAATCCGGAGGAAAAAGTCGGCGGCAAAACCATGGAAGAGATCTTGCGGTTCAGTGTGGCTTATTGGCATACCTTTACCGAAGATTTATCCGATCCGTTCGGGAGCGGAACGGCGCTCAGGCCATGGGACCGGTATCAGGGGCTGGATTTGGCCAAAGCGAGGGTGGAAGCGGCCTTTGAATTTTTTGAAAAACTGGGGGTTCCTTATTTCTGCTTCCATGATGTGGATATCGCGCCGGAAGGAAGCAATTTAAGAGAGACCAATCGAAATCTGGATATCATTGTGTCGATGATTAAGGATTACATGAAAGACAGCAAGGTTAAATTGCTGTGGAACACCGTGAACAACTTTACGCACCCGCGTTTCGTGCACGGGGCGGCCTCTTCCAACCAGGCGGATGTGTTTGCCTATGCAGCAGCCAAAGTGAAAAAAGGGTTGGAAATTGCCAAAGAGCTGGAAGCGGAAAATTATGTGTTTTGGGGCGGGCGCGAAGGATATGAAACGCTTTTGAATACCGACATGAAGCTGGAGTTGGACAATTTGGCCCGTTTCTTCCGCATGGCGGTGGATTATGCCAAAGAAATCGGCTTTGAAGGGCAGTTGTTGCTGGAGCCGAAACCCAAAGAGCCGACCTCGCACCAATATGATTTTGATGCGGCCAGTTGCTATGCGTTTTTGCAACATTATGACCTTCAAGATGATTTCAAATTAAATATCGAAGCCAACCATGCCACCCTTGCCGGCCACACCTTTGAACATGAACTGCGCTATGCACGGATTCACGGCTTGCTGGGGTCTGTGGATGCCAACCAGGGGCATCCTCTGTTGGGTTGGGATACCGATGAATTTCCGTCGGATTTGTATGCAACAACCCTGGCCATGTATGAAATTCTGAAAAATGGTGGCTTGAAGCCGGGCGGATTGAACTTTGACGCCAAAGTGCGCCGTGGTTCGTTCGAACCGGATGATTTATTCCTGGCCCATATCGTCGGAATGGACAGCTTTGCCGTGGGGCTCAAAGTGGCACAAAAATTGATTGATGATCAAGTGCTGGATGGATGGATCGAAAAACGGTACGCGAGTTATCGGGATGGAATCGGAAAAGAGATTGTCGAAGGGAAAGTCGATTTTCACAAATTGGAGGAATATGCGCTGGGCTTAAACGAAATCCGGAATGAATCCGGGCGGCTGGAACAGATCAAAGCCACCATCAACCAATACTTGTTAAATATTGTTGCCCAAAGGTAAAGCAGGAGGTTTCTTCCGGTGAATGCCTTGACAAAGAGAGGAGGCGGAGGGCCGGCCCCCGAAAAGGGGGCTTGTTCCTCAAAACGGATGAAGGATGGCACGCATCGCTTTTATATTTTATCGCTTACTTTGACCGCGGCATTGGGAGGACTTTTGTTCGGATATGACACGGCTGTCATCTCCGGGGCGGAGCAAGCCATTGAAGTATACCTGATCCAAAGTCTCGGGCTTGGTTCATTCGTCCACGGGTTAACCGTGTCATCCGCATTGATTGGTTGCATCCTTGGCGCCATGATTTCCGGATGGATTTCCAATTCCATCGGACGCAAAAATGCATTGTTGGTATCGGCTGTTTTATTTATCTTGTCGGCTTTGGGGTCCGCGTATCCGGAGTTCTTTTTTTTCCAAGCGGGGGAGCCCACGATGGGATTGCTGTGGATGTTTAACTTCTACCGGATTCTTGGCGGGGTCGGGGTTGGAATCGCATCTGCCGCTTCACCGACGTATATCGGGGAAATCGCCCCTGCATCCGTCCGGGGAAGGCTTGTTTCTTACTACCAATTTGCCATTATTTTCGGGCAATTGGTGGTATACATTGTGAACTGGATGATTGCCAGCGGCCATTCGATGGAGTGGATTGTCGACCGTGGCTGGAGGTACATGATGGCATCCGAACTGGTTCCGGCCACCCTGTTTTTGGTTTTATTGTTTTTTGTTCCGGAAACTCCGAGGTTCCTGGCTTCCAAAAGCCGCAGGGATCAGGCGTTTGGCATCTTAAAGAAAATCTATGGCTCCAAAGACCGGGCGCAGGGAATTTTGGCGGAAATCGAAGCGTCGTTGCGCCAAAAAGTGAAAGCCGGCCGGCTGTTTTCCTACGGGAAGCTTGTGATTGCCGTGGGGGTTTTGCTTTCGGTTTTCCAGCAATTCGTCGGAATCAATGTGGCGCTCTATTATGCCCCGCGCATTTTTGAAAGCATGGGTGCCGGCCAAAATGCCTCCATGGTCCAAACCGTGGTCATGGGGACTGTCAATGTCATTTTCACCATCGTGGCCATTCAAACGGTGGACAAATGGGGAAGAAAACCTTTGCTGATTACCGGTTCAATCGGAATGGCCGCAGGCATGTTCGGAATGGCGGCGTTTGCATCACTCCAATGGTTCGGCATCTGGGCATTGTTTTTCATGGTATTTTACACCGCGTCGTTTATGATGTCTTGGGGACCGGTTTGCTGGGTGATGTTGTCTGAAATTTTCCCAAACAAAATCCGGGGGCAGGCCATGGCGGTGGCCGTTGCCGCACAATGGCTGGCCAATTTCTTCATTTCTTCGACTTATCCGGCCATGATGGAATTCAGTGGTGCGTTCACTTATGGTTTTTACGGAACCATGAGCGTACTGTCCGCGCTGTTTATCTGGAAGATGGTTCCGGAAACCAAAGGAAAAACACTGGAGCAGATGGAAGCATTGTGGAAAAAAGAAAAGCAAAGTCCGGCAGGCAAAGCGGACACCGTTTAAAAACCTCCGTTTTCGGAGGTTTTTTTTGTGTTTGTTGAAATGAAACAAAAAACTCTCCTGAATCCAAGTGGCCAGGAGAGTTTTTGATGCTCATTATCCGGTCCGTTTGACGGGCTCTTTCATTTCCAGCTGCACATTTCCGTTCCGGTTCAGTTTGTTCCAACCGACTGAGACGCCTTTTAATGCATAGTAGAACGAACGGAGGACGACGTAAGACATGAGTTGCCGGTAGACAAACCGCTGGATAAACAGCCATTTCAACGGTTTGGGGCTTTCCTTTTCCAATTGGAAGGCGAAATAAGCCGCCAAAAGGTCAAACAGCAGGAATCCGGCATAAAACATCATGGTGGTGACGGCGTGTTCCGTAAACAAACTCAACAGGCAGAGCAAGTCGACAAACAGCGAGAAAGTTTGCACCCCGTATTGAAAGATCCACATATTGGGGAGGGAAACAAATCCCAGTGCTTTTTGCTCTCTGGAGAAAAGAGCGCCCCGGTGTTTCCACAAACATTGCAACGTTCCGTAAATCCAGCGGGTCCGCTGTTTGATGAGGCTTTTTAAGTCTTCGGGCGCTTCGGTGTAAGCAAGCGCGCGCACTTCGAACTCCACTTTGTAGCCGTGGCGTAACAGGGTGATGGTGATGTCGGTGTCCTCCGCCAAGGTGTCATGCTGGAAATAACCGACTTCTTCGACGGCTTTTTTGCGCCAAGCACCGATGGCTCCCGGAACGACCGGGATGCAGTTCAAATCGTCAAAAGCCCTCCGTTCCAAGTTAAAGCCCGTGATATATTCCACATGTTGCCACAGCGTGATCAGGTTCCGGACGTTTCCCACTTTGACGTTCCCGGAAACTGCCGCCACCTTTTCATCCTGGAAGTGCCGGACCAAAAGCGGGATGGTGTCTTCCGTAATCAGGGTGTCGGCATCAATCGACACAATGATTTCCCCTTTGGCCAGACGGTATCCCCGGTTGATGGCCGTTGTTTTTCCGCTGTTGGGCTGGGTGATCACCCGGACTCTGGGATCATGGTAAAACTCCTGTTTGATCACCGCTTCGGTCCGGTCGGTGGATCCGTCATTGACGATGATCACTTCCAACTGGTCGTAACGGCTTTTCAATACTGAATGGATGGTTTTGTTAATCACTTTTTCCTCGTTGTAAGCGGCGATCACCACGCTGACCATCGGATGGAAATCGACGAGTTCCGCTCCCCGGTTCAGCCATTTGACCCGCCTTTTGAATTTGATCCGTTGCCGGAAGGAGAAATACATCAAAAAGGCGACCCGGACAAACCCGATGCCGATGCCCGCATAGATGAGAAAGGTGAAGCTGTGTTGAAACAATCCCCATACGGTATACACGGCTTTGACAAACGGCATGTAAATCTTTTCTTCCGGCTGGATGGAAGGCATGGCTTCCTCCCGCGTTTTTCCGGTCAACTCGCTGACGGTGACAAATTGATACCCTTCTTTTTTCAGGGTTTCAATCAAGCCGGGCAGTGCACGGACCGTTGCCGAGCGGTCCCCGCCGGCATCGTGCATGAGCGCGATATGTCCCAGATTCAACTGGGATAAAACGCGTTTTTGGATTTGTTCGCTGGGGGGGTTTTGCCAGTCGAACGTTTCGATGTTTTTGCTGATCATCGTATATCCGTATCCGCTTCCCCGCACCATGGCCCGGATTTCATCCAAGGTTTGCGGTTCCGACTCCACTTGATAGGGAGGGCGGAACGTGGTCATGGTGTGGTCGGTAAAGGCTTGGAACAACCGTTGGGTTGCATGCAACTCCAGCTGCACGCGCAACGGATGGACTTGTCCCAAATGAGGGTGAAAGTACGTATGGTTGCCGACCTCGTGCCCTTCCTCATACAACCGTTCCACCAGATCCGGGTGTAACACGGCATTTCTGCCGGTAATGTAAAAAGAAGCTTTGACGTTGTGCTCTTTTAAAATGTCCAGGATTTTCCCGGTATAGGTGCCGTCGGGACCGTCATCAAACGTGAGTGCGATTTTCTTCCCGTCCACTGAGCCAAACCGCTGAATCAGAAGCGGGGAAGACGGGTGACGGTAGTCGACGGATTGGATCCATTTTTCGTTTTGCATGGTGATATCACGGGTTCCCTTTTTTTCGGTGTCCGCGACAGACAATATTTCCCCGTTGCCGATGTATTCAGGAATGGGGCTGGAGATTTGCTTGATGTCGGCCAAGGCATCGGGATCCCGGTTGATCAACGGCCAAATCGCTTGGTCTTCCGAACCCAGCCGCCAAAAGGCAATTCCCTCGGCGCCATATTGCCGGATCAGGCGCAATTGATTGTAAAAGGCCGGCGCATCCAAAAACCAGACAATGTGTTCTTCATTTCCTTTTTTGTAACGCAGGGTGGGATTGTTGCTTGCCCGGTCCCATTCAATATTTAAATTATGCTGTCGGGCCAGCAACATGACTTGGTCGAAAGTCAAGGATTCAGCTGGCGTTTGCTTTCCAACCGTCCAGTCGTATCCGTAAGTCCCCAGACTGATGATCCGTTTGGAAGGAGGAACCGGCAAATTCTCCAGGGATTGTTTCACCCAGTCAAAGGAGGCAACCGGCCCCGGAGACCCTTCTTTATGATGTTCTTCATGCAAAATGACATCCAGATAATCGGCATATTTGGACAGCGCGAGGAGATCATAAGCAGGATCGCGAATCGGGACGCTGTGGATCACCTTGAGCCCGTCCTGATGAAAGGCAAAAGACAGTTCTTTGATGAATTGGGTAAACCGCAGTTTGTCTTCAGCCCGGACCTTTTCAAAATAAATGTTGATCCCGGCATAACCGTGTTTTTTACGTCCTGGCGCAGATTTTCTATCAATGCGGCGCGCTTTTGCGGCGAGGCCAGCAGGCGCCGGACCGCCGGTTCGTCCCACTCTTGACCGGAAAAATTATTCAGTCTTGGAATGATTTTGACATGATGTTTCTCAGCCAGCTTGTCCACATTCTCGTCCCGTTTGATGTCCAGCGTCAAATCGGGGGTGAGCGAATACCACTCCGGAATCAGCACGTCGATGTCTTTGATGTGCCCCAGTGTGTTCAAATCAAACCAGCCTTTGGAATCCCAAGGGACGTAATAGGCATAAGTTGTGAAATCTTTTGCTTCTTGTGTTCCGGTTTCCCCGGGGAACACAGGCGATTCGCCGTCGGAAGACACGTCATTCCGTTCAGCCGGCTGAATGGAAGATTTCGCCCATGAGTTTGAATAGAGCGGAGGAACGACCGGATGATCATACAGGCTGATCCCGAATACGGCCAGGCTGACCAAGGAAAGAAGGCTTAAAATCAGGAAAGCCCGCTTTAAAAATCTCCACCTTCTGCCCCGGTCATGGAAGACAAACATTTTTTCTTCATTGGACAGCGTCCGGATATGTACGTCTTTGTAAAGAAAGAGAAAGATCCCGTGGCATACAAGCAAAAACAGGGCGCCGGTCAAGAGATAAAGAATGGTTTCATCCGCGGTGGGAAAAAACCGGTCCATCCCCATCCGGTACACCGCCACATGCAGAAGCGGATATAAAAGCGAAACACAAATTCCCACACAGACCGCCAACAGATTCAGACGAAAGACCAGGCTGAGGATGAGTCCGATGATCCATGCCGTGTGTCCGATCGGCAGGATCCCGAGCAATACACCGAGTGTTCCGCCGGCGGCTCTTTTCTGATACGAACCGACAAAAAACAAGGAAAAGATGATATTGGCAATTTTTCGTCTCATTTTGCAATACCTCTTCAGGTGTCTTTCATGAAGTTGGTAAAGAATGAATGGTTTTGCAGGTTTTCCGTTTTTTAAAAATAAAATTATATTTCATTTAGCAATCCTACGTTTATATTCGAATTAAAATATTGGATTAAGTGCAACTTTTCTCTTGTTCAAAGGATCGACACAATCGCCGGGAAATTCACCAGTGAGCTTGCTTTGAAGGAGGTCATGAACCGGAAGGGGCTTTGACAAAGATTGGATTAAAAGATATCCTTGATCTGTCAAAGAGTTAGAGTTTCTGGAAAGAGAATAAGATTCTGTCATGGATGGATCTGGTAAAAAATACTTGAAAAAGGACAGATTGGTATCACTAATCTGTTATAAATTTTGGTAATCGGTGTTTGGATTATTTTTGCTAAAATAGTAGAATAGTAAAAGCTTCAAAAACTGAGAATAAAGAGGAGAGACAGATGGTCAGGAAGCTGCTTTCCATTTTACTTACGGCCTGTATCCTGTCCGCATCCTTCATCACCGGTGCCCAACAGGTGAATGCGGAGTCCGGAAAAAAAGAACTGGAAGAAGTGCGTGACCAACAGAAGAAGTCGGAAAGCGAAATCGAAAAAATTCAGGACATGAAGGTAGAGACCCAGAAAGAATTGGCGAAAGTGGAACAAGAAATCACCCAATTGGACCAACAAATCGGTGAGATCAACAAGAAAATCGAAGCCAATCAAACGTACTTGGAAAAGCATGAAAAGTCGTTCGGGGAAAACTTGAGACGCATGTATCTACAGGGGGACGGGACGCATTTGGCTCACCTGTTCACTGTGGATTCGTTCTCCAAATTTTTGGAACGGTTTGAAGTGATGCGCATTCTCATGAAAGAACAGGCCAACGAACTCAATGTTTTTGTGAAGGCAAAAATGGATCTGGAAAAAAACAAAAAAGAGTTGGAAGAGAAAAAGAAAGCCCAATCTGAACTTTTGGAACAATCGGAAGCAAAAGTAAAAGAAATCGAGGCGCAACTTCAAAAACACCGGGAAGAATTGAACAAGCTGGAAGCCAAGGAAAAAGAGCTGATGCAAAAATACGCCGGTTCTGGCGGGGGAGGCGGAATCCTTGCCTTTCCAAGCACGCGCGGAACGGTTTATTGGAACTTCTCCCAAAACCGCGGGACACACATACACGCGGGAATTGACATTCCCCGTCCGGTGGGGACACCGATTTACGCCGCAGAATCCGGCGTGGTTCAATCGATTAAATCGAACCCCGGTGGGTACGGAATTTACGTGATCATTAATCATGGCAACGGATTGAGCACCCTTTATGCCCATATGTACCGTTACCAAGTAAATGTCAGTGTCGGACAGCGCGTTTCCAGAGGGCAACAAATTGCCGCCGTCGGGAACAACGGGCGGTCGACCGGCCCGCACTTGCACTTTGAGGTACATAAAAACGGGACGCCTGTCAATCCGAGGAACTACATTCAATAAAAAAAGCCACCCGGCGAGGTGGCTTTTTTTATTCCGTTCGGACCAAAAATTGCCGTTTTTCCAACCGGCTTTTCAAACGAAGGAGTTGTTCCTTTTGCCAGTGGTTCAATTTTTCGGTCGGAATCAAGGTGAGAAGGGAAATATACAAGAAAAACAGCCGGTATTCCAAGAAAAAGTTCACTTGTTCCTGCCAGCCGTCTTCCAGATGGTGTTCCAAAAAATATCCTTCCATCAATGAGTGGAGGAACGAATCTTTCAGTGTTTCATGATTTTTTTCGGGAAACCCTTCCAATGCGTGGAAAAGAAGGGTGGCAATCTCGTATGTAAAGAAATGGTGTTTTATGTGCTTGAAGTCAAACAAAATCACCTGATCATGCGGATCAACCAAAAAACCTCCGGGCTGAAAATCATTGTGGATCAAACCGTAAGATTGGCTGTTTTTGGGGAAGGAGCGGACTTTTTGCAAAAATAAACTGAAGCGGTCGGCGATCCAGCCGTCCACAAAAGAGAAGTCCCGGTAAAAGATCTCTCCTTCGTTCCATTCTTCATATGCCGGGATGGCGGCCCGTTGCGTAAACCGGGATGACAGCGAATGGATCTTTCCCATCGTTTGTCCGATCCGGCGCAGCAATCGGGGGTTCCATACATACGGATTGGATGCATGGATTTTTTCTCCTTTTTCCTTTTTATAAGATATGATGCAGCAGGGGATGGGCAATCGAATGATCGTTTCAACGGGCCGGCCGTTTTCCGACAAGACGGGTTCCGGCAGCCGGACGCCGTTGGACCGGAGATAAGAGATCCATTGCTGTTCCAGATTCAATTGGCCTTCGTCTTTTCGGGCAATTGGAATCAGTTTTAAGATGAACCGTTCCCCGTCCCGCTCATACTCATAGACATTTTCATGAAATCCACCCAGGAACCGGAGTGAATCTGCATTTCCCTGAAATTTGCGACATGCTTCTTGTACGATTTCTTTTTTCCACATACCAATAACCCACCTATCTCCATTCAGTCAATACTGTCTCCATCATACCATTTGTCAATGGGAAAGTTCTATCAAAGCCTGGTGACAATCGGGCAATTTGGACGCATCCAAAAAAGATGAGGGATGTCAGTTTTTCTTGCCAAGGCAAAAAACGTTGCTCTGGACGAAAAGCCGGTTTGCCTTTTATGATAAGAATGCTTTGGCAGGGAAAAGGAGTGGAGAAATTTGTTGAATTTATCCGGACCGGACCCAAGGAGTGCCCAAAAAGGGGCATGGCTCAGCATGGCCGCCTACTTGGTTTTGTCTCTTTTGAAATGTTGGACGGGGTTACATATCCAATCGGAAGCGATGTTTGCGGACGGATTGAACAATGTTTCCGATTTGTTGCTTTCCTTTGCCATCCTGATCGGATTAAAAGTTTCACAGCAACCGGCAGACCATAACCATCCGTTTGGCCATCGCAAGGCGGAAACCATTGCCACCCTGGTGGCGGCTTCGTTCATGGTGTTGGTGGCGGTGGAAATTTGGGTGCGTGCGCTTCAGGCCCTGTGGCGTCCGCCACAAAATGAGGCGCATCCGTGGGCCTTTGCCGTGTCGATCGGTTCGGCGCTGATCATGTTCGGCGTGTCGTATGTCAATTTTTCGTTGAGCAAAAAAACCGGCAGCCAAGCCTTGGAAGCCGCCGCCTGTGACAACCGGTCCGATGGATTGGTCAGTCTCGGGACAGCGGTGGGCATGGCGGGAGCTTATTGGGGCTGGCATTGGATGGACCCGCTTCTGGCGGTGGTGGTCGGAGGTATGATTTTTAAAACCGGTTGGGAGATCGGCCGCCCGGCCGTTGACGAACTGATGGACGGATTTGATCAAGAGAAGCTGGAGAAAATCGAACAACAGGTGCTAAAGATCAGCGGAATTGACCAGGTCCGGGAACTCCGGGCACGCTATCACGGTCCGTATGTTTTCGTGGAAATCACGATCGCAGTGAATCCTTTTTTGTCAGTGGAAGAAAGCCATGAGATCACGGAAAAGGTGGAAAAACAGTTAATCGGCTTTGACAACATCCGCCATGTGCATGTTCATGTGGAACCGGCCGGCGAGTTGAAAAAATGTATCCGATCGCTCTGACAACCCCCATGATCCAACGCAAGGTGACCAACCGGTCATCTTTTTTTGTTGCAGGCTTTCGGGATAAAGGGTTCTAAAATGGAAATAAATGGGGTTAAAAAGTGTTGAAGGATGATCGGGATGGAAGACAGAACCGTTGCCAAACATTTGTTGGATCAGTTGACAGAATGGGGATGCGAGCGCATCTACGGGGTGATCGGCGATGCAAATTTGGAGTTGTTGGATGAACTGGCCAAACAAGACCGGATCCGTTATATCGCTTGTCGCCATGAGACGGCCGCCGCTTTGATGGCTTCCGCCGAAGCGAAACTGACCGGAAAGCTGGCGGTGTGCATGGCCACCAGCGGCCCGGGGATCGCATTGCTCATAAACGGGTTGGCCGATGCTTATTTTGACCGTGCACCGGTATTGGCGGTGACCGGCCAAGTGGCGACGAAAAACATGGGCACGGGAAGCCATCAGGAAATCGACCAACAACGTTTGGTTCAACCCGTTGTGCAATATTCGGCAACGACGGTGAACCCTGAAGCTTTTCCCACCCAACTCAATCTGGCGGCAAAAACTGCATTGGCCAGAGGCACCGTGGCGCATTTGAGCATTCCCAAAGATCTGTGGAAACAAACCGTCCGGTCCCGCCTGTTTCCATTGCCACCTCCGGATCCGTCAGTGATTGCTTACCAGGAGGAGTACCAAACGGTGCTGAAGCTCTTGGAGCAGGCCGGGCGGCCTGTATTGCTTGCAGGCAGGGGAATCCGAAATGTGCGGGAGGAAGTGGTCCGGTTGGCGGAAAAATTGACGGCTCCCATCATTACCACTATGCCGGCCAAATCCTGCGTCCCCAATGATCATCCTTTGTTTGTCGGCGGTTTGGGGCAAGGCGGATCGGAAGCTTCCACCCAACTTTTGCATGAGGCGGATTTGTGCCTCATTCTGGGAGCGACGTGGTGGCCGGAGGATTACGTGCCCCAGGATCTTCCCGTGATCCAAGTGGACAGTGTTTCGGAAAACATCGGGCGGACCCATGTCCCGAAAGCTGCACTGGTTGAGAACCTCGGCTCGCTTCTCCCGGAACTGGTGAACGATGTCTCCACGAATTCCAATCCGGAGTGGGAGCAAACGATTCAGGAGAAAAAAGCGGCGTGGGATCTGAAAGTGGCCGGCGAAATCCAACAAATTCAATCGCCGTTGGCCCCGCAGCGCGTTCTTTACGCCATCAATCAACAGGTGGATCCAGATGCCGTGATTTCCGTGGATACGGGGGATCACACCCTATGGTTTGAACGGGTTTTTCATTTTGCGGAACAAGAGATTTTGCTGTCCGGCAAGTGGAGAACGTTGGGATTTGCTTTGCCGGCGGCCATTGCCGCCAAATTATGCGCCCCCGGCCGGCAATCGGTCGCCATTGCCGGGGACGGCGGAATCTTGCAAACCATTGCCGAGTTGAACACGGCGGTGAACCAGCAGTTGGCGCTGACCGTCTTTGTGCTGAAAAATCAGGCATATGCCATGGAGCGAAACAAAATGCTCGCCGAAGGGCTGGAAACGCTCGGCGCCGAACTTGCCCACATCGACTTGTCCACGGTTGCCGTCGGACTGGGGGCAAAGGCTTACCGGGTGGAGACCGAAGCGGAGTTGGAACCGGTCATTCAACAGGCTCTCTCCGAACCTTGTGTCACCTTGGTGGAAATCGTATGCGAAGCCAAAACGGTGCCACATACCAAAATCGGGAAATAGGATGGAACAAATTGGGGCGAAATGCACAAATGTTGACGAAATGTCACAAATATGACATACTGTTGCATTAAAGAAAAGTATTTATATGTGAAATTGCTTTGGCGGTACCGCTGAACCTTTTTCTTCGGACTTTTCTTTGAGATTGAAAACGCTCACAAATCTAATTCCAGGGGGAGCTTGGATGAATGCAGGTGTCATTGTCTCATTAAGCATTTATATGATTGGCATGTTGGTAATTGGTTATTTTGCTTACCGCCGGACACAAGATTTGTCGGACTACATGTTGGGCGGGAGAAACCTGGGGCCGGCGGTCACCGCGTTGAGTGCCGGGGCATCGGACATGAGCGGATGGTTGTTGATGGGATTGCCGGGCGCCATGTACGCCGCCGGGCTGAGCAGCGGCTGGATTGTGGTCGGACTGACGTTGGGGGCATATCTGAACTGGCTTTATGTGGCACCCCGTCTTCGGACTTATACGGAAATTGCAAATAATTCCATCACGATTCCGGACTATTTCGAGAACCGCTTTCAGGATTCATCGCGGATTCTCAGAATCGTCTCTGCGCTGGTAATTTTTGTCTTTTTTACCTTTTATACCTCGTCGGGCATGGTTTCCGGCGGCGAATTGTTCAAAACCGCATTTGGCATGGATTATGCGTGGGGAGTCTGGTTAACCGCCAGCGTCGTCATTTTGTACACCTTGTTTGGGGGATTCCTGGCGGTCAGCTGGACGGACTTTGTGCAAGGAACCATTATGTTTATCGCCTTGGTTCTGGTACCGGTGGTGACCCTGTTTGAAATCGGGGGATGGGGAACCACCGTTTCGGAAATCAAGTCCATTGATCCGGCATTGCTGGATGCGTTCAGAGGAACGAGCGTCATTGGCATTTTGTCTTTCCTGGCCTGGGGATTGGGTTATTTTGGACAACCCCACATCATCGTCCGCTTTATGGCCATCACTTCGGTCAAGGAAATGAAAAGTGCCCGCCGGATCGGAATGGGCTGGATGATTTTCTCCATCGTCGGAGCGATGTTTACCGGATTGCTCGGCATCGCTTACTTTCATCAAAACGCACAAAATCTGGCCAATCCGGAAACCGTGTTTATCGTTTTGTCGGACGTCTTGTTCCATCCCCTGATTTTCGGTTTCATGCTGGCGGCCATTTTGGCGGCAGTGATGAGCACCATTTCTTCGCAATTGCTGGTGACCGCCAGTGCGTTGACCGAGGACTTTTACAAAGCGTTTATGCGCCGTTCGGCATCGGATAAAGAACTGGTGCTGGTGGGACGGATTTCCCTGTTGATTGTCTCCTTGATCGCTTTGTATCTGGCCTTGAATCCGAACGAAACCATTTTGAATTTGGTTGGTTATGCTTGGGCCGGATTCGGTTCGGCATTCGGCCCCGTGGTGTTGTTGAGCTTGTATTGGAAACGGATGAACAAGTGGGGGGCCTTGGCCGGAATGATCACCGGGGCGGTTACGGTCATCATCTGGGAACAAATTGAAGCTTTTGCAGAAGTTTACGAAATGATTCCCGGATTTATCGCTTGTACCATCGCCATCATCGTGGTCAGTCTGATCACCTCCAAACCTTCCGCGAAAGTATTGGAAGAATTTGATCAAGCCATCAAACAATCCGGATGACGTCCGGATCGCAAAAAGTCGTTCTCATGTTGAGGCGGCTTTTTTGCTTATTTGGAATCTCATTGGTCATTTATTCCCTTCCCGTCGGGAATATGCTGGACATACCTTTCGATCCTGGATTTCCGGGTTTTGGATTGCTTGGCTCTTGAAAAATAAAGAAGATATGCCCGTTGGCGTCCCGGGGTTAATGCTTCAAAAGCAGTCTTCAAGGCCGGCATTTCATGAAATTTTTCTTGCAACTCTTTTGGGACGGTGTATTCATCGGTTTTTTTAAAATCTACTTTCAACCCGGCTTTTTCCACTCTGATGGCTTCTTTGATATATTCTTTTAAGATGGGCTTTTTGTCCATGATTTCTTGAACCTGGGTAAATCGGATTTGCCTTGTGGATTGCGTATGCTCCGATTGTCGGACCAAGAGGCCATGGGGATCTTTTAACAAAGCGCCTTTGTGAAACAACAACGCACAATACGATTTAAACCCGTGGATCAAGACAACATTTTTTCCCTCATATGTGTAACAAGGGTGCCTCCACTTGAAATCTTCCGTCAGCCCGCAGTCAAGAACAATCTCTCTTAGCTTCTCAAATTCTTCCTTCCACTGGCGGGCGTTGGCGATCAATGCATCCACCTTTGGGTTCTTTTCGCTCTTTGTCACTCACGAACACTCCTTTTTAAAGTTACGAATGGATTCAGTTGTATGTAGTATTTCTGATCTTTCTTTCCTTTATAGATGAAGGGATCCCGTCATTATCGCCCCTGTCAGACTCAGTCAGGTGAAGACATCCCTTCTGATCAATTGACAATATTTTTAAAAAAATGACAACACCTTGAAAACCGAATATACATTCGGTATCCTTTTAATGTTACATAAAAATTGAAGGGAACCAAAGATTCACAACGAAAAAGTTTCACGGGAGGTTTTGACAGCGTGAACAGGTTTTTGCGCTCGTTTTTTGCCCTTCTGGTTTTGTTGGCCGGATCATTCGCATTGGCCAGCGGCACGGGTTATGCCGAACCCGGGGGATTTGATGTTCCCAAGGTGAATGAAGATTTCGATCAGTTCGAACACAACCCCGGTCCGCAAAAACAACAACCAATCCATAACACAGATGTGCAGGCCGAAGAAAAAGGATTCTGGGACAAGACAGCCGAATTTTTCAAAGACGGCTGGGAGTGGGTCAGCGAGAAAGGTTCTGAGTTCATCCATTGGACCAAGGAAAAAGTAGCGGCTTTTTGGGAAGAGATCAAAAGCATTATCTCCAAGATCACCGATGTTGCCGTAAATGCTTTGGCATCATTCGGGAACTGGATCATGGAGCATAAGGGAATTGCGCTTATTGTCTTAACTATTGTCGGCATCGTCGCCGCTGTTGTTGGATTTGTCGTTGGAGCGGCGGTTGCGGTAACCACAGGGGTAAGCATTTTATTTGGTATATTGGTAAGCGGGATTATTTCATGGATTTCTGGAAACGAGCTGTTTGGCGATGAGATGTTGACAGATATGTTATTGGGAGGGGTCATAGGAGTACTTTCCGCTCTCTTTGGTTGGGCAGCCGGTTCAGGAGCGATTGCCAGCAATGTGGGACGCTGGTTGGGAACCAGAATTCCTTGGTTGGGAAAGGCCTTTCCCAAGATGTTTGGCGGCGCTGTGGGGGCAGGAGTCGACCAGAGCCTGTGGGATATTTTTAAGACGGGAAAAATCAATTGGAAGAATACTGCTATCGCTGCCGTATTCGGGTTTGGGATTGTTTTCGGCGGTGAATATATAAGCAAGAACTCGGATGACATTATTCGATGGATCAACAACCGGGAGGTTCCAAGCTTCTCCCAATCCCTCGTCATGAGCGGTGACTCTGCGGCCCTGACCAGCCCAACAAGAACACGCATTGGAGATACTCCATTCGGCCAGTGGTTGCAGAAGTTTTCGGCTAGAAACCAAAACTCTGTAAATGCTACACAATTAAGAAATTCGCCGGGTACAGTATCAGGGGGAATTAATGCTCCCAGTGTTGAAAAAATGATGCGTGGTACGCAAGGGAATATTGGTGTGATTCCAAAGGAGGTTGCAGATCAATTACGGGGCAGGGATTTTAGTAATTTTAATGAGTTTAGAAGTGCATTCTGGAGAGCTGTTGCAAATTCTAGATACGCCAGTGAATTTAGTGCTAGTAATATAAGCAGAATGAGATCAGGGAAAGCTCCTTTTACACTTCCCCAACAATGGCATGGTGGTCAACGTAATTACGTTCTTCATCATCGAAAGCCGATTCATGATGGAGGGGGAGTATACGATTTAGATAACTTAATTATAGTGACTCCTAAAATGCATCAAGAAATACTAGATAAAAAATATCATTTTGGGCGCTAAGAAGAGGGGGAAGATTACAATGGACAAATTCATCAAATCAAAAGAAGAATTGATAGTTACAGTTAGAAAGCTAATCAATGTAGAATTCTCTGAAGAAGAAGAGACTGAAATTTTGTCATTATTGGAAAAATCAGTACCTGATTTTAAAGAATTAATGAGGTTGATTTATTGGAGTGATAATGAACTTACTCCAGAAGAAATTGTTGAAAAGGCACTAAGATATCAACCAATTATTACACCTCCACCAAGTGATGATTAATAGTATTTGGATTTTGGAGGTTTCTGGGTTGTTTAAGAAGGAGGGTTAGACAGAGATGACATAAAGTCACCTCTGTCTTTTTATATATAACATTAATATTTTTTATTATTTAAACATTAATTAAAGTATAACCTGACTGCCTATAGATTCAAATGCAGTAGATTATTTATTGAGAGTTAGACTAACATATAATACAATGTATTTAACTCAAAGTAGATAAAAGGGCATAAACGAATTATATCTGATAATGTTTTTACAAGAATGAAGATAATTGGATTAATATGAAAAGTTTTTCGGAAATATTTGAGCAAGACAATGATATTAGAGCGGTCTCTTAACAGAAGAAATCCATATCGATTTCGATTCAATTAACAAAGAACTTGTTAAAATTGGGTAATCTCAAAATACCAAATCCCGAAGCTCAATGATGAAAATTGCTCTAAGCAGCCTGTAATAGCGGGCTGCTTTTTGTATGTAACATTTTCATACAGATAAAGGCTTTGTGAGTAAAATCAAGGAAGTACAAGGAGTTGGGGTTTAATATAAGAGATTAGATAATAAGGAGGTATTAAAGTTATGGGAATTCCTGCATGTATTTTAATGCCACGTGTAGAATATACTCCTGAATAACTTTTGGCTGATGCGGTTGTTTCTTCGTTTCGGGCCAATTTAGGCTTTTATTGCAGTAATACGAAGAGGTATAAAAACGGTCGCTTTAAATACACAACTTTTACAATTCGTGAAGAAAAAACTGATAAAGCTTTTTTGTGTTATGTTGATTCTAAAGAATACATGTGGGATGAACCTTTTACAGACTACGAAGATGTCGGACTGGATCCGGGACTGGATTTATGTTGTGTGGGATATATCGAAAAAATTGCAAATAAAGAAGATGTTGTTTTTCGCTTCGGTTACGAATATTTGAAAATAAATCCCAAACATTATTTTTATGTACCGGACTTTGACTTGGTGTATACATTGGAAGATATGAAAAAAATAAAAGAATCCTATGATCCGCATTGGTGTTACAAAGATCCAAAAACAGGTCAATATGTTGAATAGAAAAGGGGCAGTGCTTTTTAGCACTGTCTTTTTCATGTTTTTGTCAGTAATAATGAAAGATGATATCCAACCAATTATTTGTCTATTTGGCTTGCCGGCAGCTTCTTTAAAGGATTGGGTAAAGCCCTTTGGGATGCCCTCAAAGGGATCGCCGATATCATAGCACATCCCATTGAAACATTAAAAAATTTGTTTCATTCGATTGCCCATCCGATTGATACCATCAAAGCAATTTGGCAATCCATTTCCGAATCGTTTATACGTGATGTGATCCACGGGGATGCGAAAAGCCGTGCAGAATGGTTTGGCTATGCGCTTGGAGAAATTGTCTTGGCTGTGGTGGGAACCAAAGGTGCGGACAAAGTCGGCAAAATGGCAAGGGCAAGCAAATTGGCGAGAAAAGGAAGTGGTTTGCTTGAAAAACTGCCCGCCCCCGTACAAAAAGTACAAAAAGTGTTTACCAAAGATTTTTGGAAAAATGCCGCCAGTACTCTTTCCCGAAAGTTAAATATCAATTGGAAGAACGCGGCAATTACCGGTGTAACCGGAACGGCTCTCACAGTAATTGGATATTTTGGAATCCCCAAAATTGCCCCTGCGGCCATGAAGGTATACAAAAAGCTGGATTGCCTGGTTTATGAACAACCGGCAGACAGCTATGTGGCCATGATGCTGTTGCCTAATGGCGGGCATTGTGAACGAGGCGGGGGTAACCAAACTATAAACTTAGCCCAAAGAAATGATTTAATCAAAAATACTCCTTTGCCTAATCAAAATACGAACCAAGCCTATCAAGAATACTTTGAAAAAATTCTTGGCAAAAAACGTAACAGTGTAACCGGGAAAGACTTGGCATTGCCGGATTATCCTGTGAATATACCAGGAGAACAAATGAAAAAATGGATAGAAGATGGAAGAATCAGATCCGCAAATCCAGATGATCTGGATAATTATTTGAAGAATTTCAAAAATATCACCGTTCAAGTTGATAGTAATATATTTATTTCTTTAGACAAAAATGCAATGAAACATATATTGGAAAGTCATCATCCAAAGTACTTTAATCCAAAAGTAAGAACAACTAGAAGTGGGGACTATAAAGATACTACTCTATTGCCAAGTAAAATGTCAGAAAAAGACGTCGAAGATGTGCTAACAATGATTATTATACAAGAAAAAGAAAATATTCGTAAAAACGCAAGAAAACCATATAATTTTCAGGTAGGTAAAATAAATGCAATTGAAGTTGATGGTATTCAATATGTAGTAGGCTTTAAAGATAATATTTATTCCAATGGGAAAGCAATCCGTCGAGTCGGCCAATTCTACCCTAAAGTAAAATAATATATAACTACTATTTCTCAATTTTTAAGGAGATGTTTTTAATGTTTGAGGTTCATTCTTATATTTATTTACCCATAGACGCTCCAGATCTGGATGTACCTGATGAAATTGAAGTTACTGAAACAAGTTTAATAAGAAAAATCGATCCTTATCTTGATCATAATTATTTAGATGGTCATATAGAATTAAATTATTATCAAGAACCTATTTTATCAAAAAAACAATTTGATCTTATTGATCAGCTTTGGGCGGAACTTATTGATTTAACTTTAAGGGCTATTTACGATAAAGAAAGTAAAGGGTATTTTCCGGATCGTCCACTAGAAATGGAAATGAAAATATTGCAAAAGGGGATTGTTTTATTTTTGTTAGAGGAGAAAAAATGGTATTTGCCCAAAAGGGATTTTTTCCTGACAATTATTGATGGAGGGATTGATTTTTTTAAACATATGAATTTGGGGCTGTCTAAAGAAAATGCCATCCGATATGGGTATGCCAAAACATATAAAGAATGTTTCACAGCAAGGTCAATTATATTGGATTATTTAAAAAAGAATGTGTAGAAGTGAAATCAGAAAGAAAACAATTCCTGTGAGTCATTCCTAAGCAGCCTGTAGACAGCAGGCTGCTTTTTATATGTAACATTTTCATACAGATAAAAACATACACGAAACAGCTGAGATGATTACCTACCAAATATTTGGCTGATTGCTATAGAATGTCCCACAAGAAATTTTTGATTTTGCTAGAGAAAGAAGTATAACGATTAGAGATGAAAAAGGGAATATATTTGAACCAGATGATCCTAGACAAGGTTGGTCAAGAATATATGATAAAAATGATAACATGTTGGCGCAGTTTAGAACGAAAAATGATGGCAGTGTAAATATAGATGTTTGGATGAACGGAGTTTATGAAGATATTCATTTCAAACCATAGTATGGGGTGAGAAGAGTGAAGTATCATGTGTATGATTTAGAGGTTAACAAAGCATATGTTAAAGAACTGTGCGAAGCAAACAAAATCGATATATACTTGATTGTGGAACGTTGCTACCGTCGTTACAAAGATACATATTATTGTACGAAAGTGTATTTAAAAACAGATCAAGGCCAATGTTTTCACATTGAAGGAATAACTGAGAATTTCGGTGCGTTTAAGGATGAAGAGTTTAGTATCATTATCGAAAAAGGATGGCCTGACTTTGAGATACATGAGAAGGAAAATGGGAAATCAATCATTTTCAGGGATGAAAATTTGGAGGATACTTCCAAATTGTTTTTATTTGATACGTTTATCAATGAAGAAGGTTCATCCATCGAGGTAAAGCGTTCAACAGAAGAGTTCTTGAACATTTATCCGGTGAAAGTGGATAAAGGATTATTATTTACAAGAAATGATGAATCCATATTTATTGGTTTGGATTACGCTCCATTAGTCATCATGGCCACCAAAGATCCGGAATATATTAATGAACTGAAAAAGTGGTGGGATGAATGAGCTGAATCAAAGATTTTTGATTAGGCATGTTCTGTTTGACTTGGTGGCAGTGCTAAAGAGGCACTGTCTTTCTTATATCGAATAGAATTGTCTCTTTAATTAATTTTCTAATATTAATTTAAAGGGATGATTTTCAGAAGAAGGTAAGATGCCTGAAATCGCTTGGAATCATTATGTTACAGTTAAGAATATAATTTCTTCGTGGTCTCAATTATAAAAAGGGTGAGAGAAATGAATAGTTTTGAATAGATTTATAGAAACTATTAAAGAAAAGGAGCATTGTATCGACAACATTTTTGTATTGACGGATTTTATTAAATGCCTAAACTCTTTTAAAGATAAAGAGGGTTATGGAGAAGAGGGTAATTTATACCATCAATTGCTTAAGAAAGGCTGTCGAAGTGAAACCGGACTGTTTGGAAGCTCTTTTGATTTTGATGCGAATGCAGAATTACATTTATCGTGAGATTGACGAAGATCTATACAAATTACTTCATAAAAAATCAAAAAGAAAAAGCCAAATCACATTTTTTAAAAGGAATGTAAAAGAAAAAAAGAAGCCGGGATAAGTAAGGGTTTCGGAGATTTTTTATGGTAAAGAGGGACTGCGGGTGGGAAGTATAATTTCAAGTTTGCTTAGTGGTAATGATTGGTAGAAAGGATTGAGTTTGATGAAAATCAAGGTGCCGGATTTTTGCTACTTTTTTCAAGATGATGTGATATTTGAGACAAGTATAGGAAAAGGAAAAACCAAAAACATTAACATAGGAACATTAAACCTGCCTTCAGGTAAAATTGTTGCATGTGATCCTTTTTTACCCGACACAGATCCATTTGTTAAAGAAATTCCTTCAGGAAATTACCCTGTGATATTAAATATTGTTCATTATGTCGATGATGGTGACGAACGAATAGGAGCTGCAAAAATCAAATTCAAAAACAGCCGGGCCATTCGTTGGGAAATGGCATTATTAGATGGACAAGATTTAAGCAAATTGGAAGAAGATGAGATCTATGGGTATCCGGTGAATAGTGGCACGGGCAGTTTTGCAGACCAAGAAACTTTTCGAAAATATATTAGCATTTTGGATGACAACCCGCAGTATGAAGATCTCCTTTTGGCAGAAATGGAGAAAAATTATGCACCTACAAGAGATTGGTGTAATTTTGAAATAGACTCATCGCTGAATATCATTGCTTTTAAAAGCGGATTGGGTGATGGGTTTTTTCCTTCTTATTGGGGATATGATGAGAATAATGAGGTTTGCTGTTTGGTAACAGATTTTGGACTATTTGTAGATGAATAATAAAGGTAAATTCATTAATCCGAACTGCATAACGAAAAGCAGTTCGGATTTTTGTCACAAGGAGCGGAGCAGTGCATGAATGAAGATTTTGGCGGATTTTATCACTCTTGGTACGTAGAAAGAGCAGTCGTCCAATAACTATGAAATGTACATATACAACTACAGAAGGAGAGGAAATTATCACTTTCATTCTAACGGAACATATAAGCTTACACCAAGTTACTTTGGACGGCAGGGAGAGGAAAGAGTGGTTGAAATCAAATATTGAATCATCGAAGACTTGGATGAACTGAAAGCGTTCGACCGATACCGCTTTGATGATTGGAGAAATCGAGGGATTCGATTGAACGATAAAGCTTATAATGACGAAACTTACCATGAAAACGGGCTACGTTTGGGTGAAGAAGGATGGGAACTGATCAATGTCTGGTTTAGCTCCCGGCAATCAAGATAATCGTATTTCTCTGGATTTAGGCCGTTTTTTTAATTGGAGGGGAATTGAGTGAAACAATCAACACGTTTTGATGAAAAAGAATACATTTTAATTAGTTTAAAGCCACAGTTTTATGAACTGATTATGGCAGGGAAGAAAAAGCATGAATTCAGAAACCGGTTCCCAAACAAGAAAATAAATGCTTTTATTTATGTTACAAAGCCTATTGGTGCAATAAAAGCCTTGCTTGAGTTGGATGAACCCATCTGGGAGCCAAAAGATTTGGTCGGTCATGAAGGTGTTGGTGTCCAAGAATTTATTCATGGACAAAAACCGGGGAGAATGGCTCTGCCAATTAAAAATATACACCCGTTGAAGAAAGAGGTTGATTTGACAATTTTGAAGAATGAATTTAATACTTCTGCTCCGCAATCCTATATTTATCTGCATAAGAAACCTGAATTATTAAATTATCTTTTGTCGCTGGTTTAATGTTTTTTATTTCTCACACAGCAAGGATGTGAAAAGCAGTGGTTGAAATTAAATATCGAATTATCGAAGACTTTGATGAACTGAAAACATTGGACCGATACCAATTTGATGACTGGGGCGAAATCGAAGGTTTTTTTATGATTCGGTTTAACGATAAAGCTTATAATGACGAAACTTACCATGAAAATGAACTTCGTCCCGGTGAAGAAGGATGGGATCTAATAACGATTTGGTTTTGTCATTTGTTGAAAGCTGTGCAACTCTTGGAAGGGCATGATTACGTGGCGGTGAGTGATATTGATGCATTGGAGGTATTCATCGAATTTAAAAGAGAAAAGCAAACGAACCATCTCTATGCAGGGGCCATTTTCGTTCCGTCAGAAAAACTATCTGATATTCGTGAAACGGTCGTCACCAAACCATTACCATATTATAAATATGAATTTATAAATGAAAAAATCACTTATGAAGAATTGAAAGAAGAAGCGATAAACAAATGCCAACAATATGTTCAGGAATGGGAACACATTAATCCGGAGCTGATATTGGCAGGGGAAGAGTGGGCCAATTTTATCCTGAAGAGTAGGTGGATTAATTGTTCTATGTAAATTCGTTGATTCTAAAGCCTGGAAAAGAGATCACTGATTTAAAACAGTTAAAGCAAAAGAGAAATGATTACTTTGTGGCAATCGGCAATGCGGATGAGTTAATCGGGATGAAAAGTGAGATCGATTTCCATTATATTCATGGCGCCATTGAATTGATTGATTTGGATTCGGATCAGATTTTGTTGGATGTGGATGCATGGGATTTGGTTGACCAATTGTGGGGGTATCTTCTCGATGTGATGGAACAGGTGGTAAAAACCGGGGAAGGAGAAACGTTATTTCCGGATCAACCCGTCAAGCTGTCCATTCAATCGATTTCAAAGGATTGGGTCCTTTACCGGTTGCAAGCCAATGACAAAGTGGAAGCCGTCTTGCCGAAAAAAGCTTTTTTGGAAGCATTGTTGGATGGGGCAGAGATGTTTTTTCAAACGATGACAGAATGTTTTAAGGAGCAATGTGATTATCAATACGAATTGAACCAAATTCATACTTTGCGAGGGTTTTTGAATCAGTGAAGGGCAGTGCGCAAAAAGCACTGCTTCTTTTTACAGGTTGCCGGTAAGGAAATGTTTTTGGATTCTATGACCTTAATGAGGTGAGTGAAGGTGAAAAAGAATGAATATTCCATTGCAACCTCTCCCTTTACAAGCGTTAAACAGTTGGAAATGGGTTTTGCCAGTCAGTTTTATCTTGACATGGAGCAGTGGAGCAATTTTCGTCAAACTCGGTTTGGAGTATGCCAATCCTTTCACATTTGTGTTTCTTCGTTTTCTTTTATCAACGGCATTACTCTGGGGCATTTGTTTGATGAGCCGATTCATTTACCCGAAAACGATAAAAAGAATGGGGGTACATTATAGTTACGGGGCTTCTGTTGCAAGCCGGATACCAAATTTTTTATTTTTTTGCACTGGATCAACACATGTCTCCGGGAATGTTGGCAATTATTTTGGGTGCACAACCAATCATTACAGCTTTTTTGGGGGAAAACAAAACCAAGTGGTTTGGGCTTTTTTTAGGGTTAAGCGGATTGATTTTGGTTGTTTTTGATAATATCACAAAGCCAAACTTCACTTTATATGGCTTAATCAGCGCCATTTTGTGCTTGGTCTGTATCGCAACCGGTACATTTATGCAAAAGCAAATTCCTATCAGTCAGCCGGTCAACATGGCCATTCAATATTCCGGAGGTATTTTGGTTGTTTCAATGTTTCTCCCGTTTTTTGGAGGATGGCATGTTCAATGGAACTCCACCTTTTTGATCAGTTTGTTTTGGATGGCGTTGGTGATCTCGGTTGGCGCTTCCATGATGATGTATTTTATGATCCAAAAAGGAAATCTGACAAATGTCACCAGCTTGTTGTATGCTGTCCCGCCGGTCACCGCACTGCTGGATTACATCATTTTTAAAAATCAACTGTCGTTTATGGCCGGTTTGGGAATGGTTTTTATTATTGCCGGTTTGTTTTTGATTAACCGGCAAGGAAAGATCATATGAGGGCAGTGCTGCTTTCGGACAGACTGCCCTGTATTGATGAGTTTAAAAAATGGTATGAACCAGCCCGCCGTCGATCCGGAGCGAAGCGCCATTGATGGCCGAGGAACGGGGACTGCACAAAAATGCCACAAAAGAGGCAATTTCTTCCGGGCGGATCAGCCGTTGAATCAGGGAGCTCGGCCGGTGTTCGCTCATAAACCGACGTTCCGCTTCCTCCAAAGACATGGTTTCTCCTTGGTATAGCTTTTGGATGTGTTTTTCCACGCCTTCGGTTAGCGTGGATCCGGGCATGACTGTATTGACGGTCACGTTGGTTCCCCGGGTTAATTCCGCCAAGCTTCTGGAGATCGACAGTTGCATGGTTTTGGTTGCACTGTAATGGGCCATCTCCGGAGATGGCATGATGGCAGCTTCACTGGAAATAAAGAGGATTTTTCCTTCATTTCGCTCAAGCATTCCTTTGAGGTAATGGCGGGATAAACGAAGCCCGCTTAAAATATTGGTTTCAAACAGCTTTTGCCATTCTTCATCTCCGGTTTCAAAAAAATCAGCCGGCTCGAAGATTCCGAGGTTGTTGATCAAAATATCGACTTCCGGATGCTTTTGGATGATTTCGTTGCATCCGGCTTCAGAACTCAAATCGGCAACGGCCGGTTCCAGTGATGCTTCGGGATGGGAAGATTGGATCTCTTTGATGACTTGTTGCACTTTTTCTTCCCGGCGCCCGTTAATGAGGACGGTGGCCCCTTCTTGAGCAAGCAGTCGGGCGGTTGCTTTTCCGATTCCGGAAGTGGAACCGGTCACGAGCACTTTTTTTTCCTTTAAAAAGAGGTCCATGGATCATTCCCCTTTCTTGTTTGTGTTGTTCAGACGGCGGCCAAGTTGTCGAGCCGTGCAATATCTTCGCGGGTCAGTTTCCGTTGGCTCGAGGCAACATTTTGCAACACTTGTGCTTTGTTCTTGGCGCGGGTAATCACGGTGGTTACCGCCGGTTTGGCCAAAAGCCGGTTCACGGCGTGTGCCGTCGGTTTGTGGTACAGAGCAATAGTGCGAATTTTCCCTACTTTATCAGGCTTTTGTACAGGATGTTTTTCCGGCTGCCCAAGCTCCGAAGCGAATCACAGAAGCCTTTAAGTTACTGTTTCCCAGGCTTCTTTTTTGATCCTCTCCTTGATCTTGGCTGATGATAACGGCTTGGTCCGGATGCCGAATGTTCTCGGCCGCCTTGACACTTATTATGTAACTTATACTTATTTTTTGGAAGTGCGAACTTTTTAGTGATATCGATACTTCTCGGTAACACAGGCGTTTTTGGGTAACCGTATCAAACAGAAGCAGCATTGGCGATCCGAAGGGAGGAGGATCACTGTGAAAACGGAAGAGAAATCTTATAATATCCCGGTTGAGGCGCCCTTGAAAGTGGTCAGCGGAAAATGGAAAACCGTCATCCTTTGCCATTTGACCTGGGGACCGATGCGGACCAGCAATTGAAAAGAGCCATGCCGAAGATCTCGCAAAAAATGTTGACCCAACTACTGCGCGAATTGGAAAAGGACGGTGTGATCCACCGTATTGTTTATAACCAAGTGTCTCCGAAAGAGGTTTGTGAACTCAATGAATTCGGTTGGTCAATAAAGGCGGATTTGGACCAGATGTTTGCATAGGGTGGGAGAAGAATATATCAAGTGCAAAGCAAAGAAAAAAGTGGAGAAGTAAAAAGGGATTGAACGATGCATGGATCTGATCCATCCTTTGAATAAAAAAATAGGGGAGAAAGATTTCATGGAAAGTTGGGAGCGATGGGAGCCAATCCTCGGAATTCCGGCAAGGCTGTGCAATGATTCGTTTTTGGATCATCATGAAGGGGTTCTGTTGGAGTTTAGTGATGAAAACCATGAAAGAAAGGTGAGGGTTTGGTTTGAAAATGGTGTGCTGTCTTATCGGAACACAGACGAAGGATCGCTTTTGAAAACCTGGTATCAATTGGATGAACAATATCGCGATCCTTTTTACAGCCGATGGACGATGTTTAAAGTGAAGAATTCCGCCTATTTAACATGGTTTATTGAACAAAGTATAGGAATTTATGATCCGCGAGAGGTGGAGCATTATGTTTTTATCACTCCAAACGACGTGATTGAGGTTTTATCGGAATTTCCTCCAAAGGTTCAAGTCATGGCGTGTGACTCCAAGGCAGGTGAATAATGAAACAGGCCCCATGTGTAAAAGATGGGGTTTTGCTTTGTTTTTTCAGTGGTGCTTATTTACAAAAAGCGAAATACCATGATAATCTGAAATGTTTTTATAAATGAAACCGTGTACAATGGGAATAAAACCAAGGACAGACAAGGGGATGAACAGGAATGGAAGTCAGTGCTCTTGGAGCCATGATTGCACTTGTCATGTCAGTGATTTTGATCCTTCGGAAAGTGCCGCCCGCGTACGGGATGGTGGCCGGTGCGTTGGCCGGCGGATGGATTGGCGGGGCATCTCTCCCTGACACGGTTTCATTGATGATGGAAGGAGCTGAAGGAATGATTCCGGCAACACTCCGGATTTTGGCGGCGGGGGTTCTGGCCGGAGTTTTGATGGAGTCCGGAGCGGCAACGACCATTGCCGAAAAAACGGTGGATTGGATCGGGGAGAAAAGAGCGCTGTTGGCTCTGGCCATTGCAACCATGCTGCTCACTGCGGCTGGGGTGTTCATTGATGTGGCGGTGATCACTGTGGCACCGATTGCTCTTGCCATAGCCGGCCGGGTCGGCTTTTCCAAAACAGGCGTCCTGATTGCCATGATCGGCGGCGGGAAGGCAGGCAATCTGATGTCGCCCAATCCCAACTCGATCGCAGCAGCCGAAGCATTTGACGTTTCTTTAACCTCGGTGATGGCCGCCGGGGTGATTCCGGCTGTCTTTGGCATCCTGGTGACGTACATCACGGCATGTAAGATTTCCCGCAAGGGAAGTCCGGTGTCCTTCAACGGTCTTTCGGATCCGGCCCAAACCGGGCTTCCGAAGTTGCTTCCGGCAATCGTGGCACCGCTTACGGCCATAATCTTGCTCTCGTTGCGCCCGCTGGCCGGGATTGAAATGGATCCCATGGTTGCCTTGCCGGTTGGAGGAATCACCGGGGCTCTCATCATGGGGAAAGCCAAACAGATCAATCAGTATGCCATTGCCGGACTTGAAAAAATGTCCGGGGTGGCCATCATGCTGCTTGGTACCGGAACCTTGGCGGGGATTATTTCCAACTCTCATTTGTCGGATGTGATTATTCAGGCTTTGACGGCTGCCGGGCTCCCGGCCTTTTTATTGGCGCCGTTTTCCGGGGCATTCATGTCAGCGGCGACTGCATCGACCACAGCCGGTACGGTTGCAGCGGGCAGTGTGTTTGGCGGGATGATGATGGAAATGGGCGTGGCGGGACTGGCAGCTGCGGCGATGGTGCATGCCGGTGCGACCGTTTTTGACCATATGCCGCACGGAAGCTTTTTCCATGCCACCGGAGGCAGTGTGATGATGGGAATCAAGGAACGGATGAAATTGATCCCATACGAATCTCTCATCGGGCTTATGTTAACCATCGTTTCCACCTTGATCTTCGGCGTTTTCAAGATCTTTCCGTAATTTTTAAAAAGGAAGTGGAATCATGAAAATTGTCATCGCTCCCGACTCATTCAAAGAAAGCATGTCCGCCATGGAAGCGGCCTGTGCCATTGAAAAAGGCTTCCAAAAGGTGATGCCGGATGCCGAATATGTCAAAGTCCCCATGGCCGATGGAGGGGAAGGCACCGTCCGGTCTATGGTGGATGCAACCGGCGGGGAAATCCGAAAAGAAACGGTCACCGGGCCGTTGGGAACCGAAGTGGAGGCATTTTACGGGATCACCGGGGACAGAAAAATGGCCGTGATCGAAATGGCGGCGGCTTCCGGTATTCATCTGGTTCCGAAAGAGAAGCGAAACCCGCTTGTGACCACGACAAAAGGAACGGGGGAATTGATCCGGGCCGCATTGGACCAAGGGGTGAAACGGATTGTGATCGGCATCGGCGGCAGTGCGACCAATGACGGAGGGGCCGGCATGGCCCAAGCACTGGGAGCCAAATTGTTGGACAAGGACGGAAATCCGCTGGGGGTTGGCGGCGGGGAACTAAGCAAGCTTGATTCAATTGATCTGAGCCAGCTGGACCCCCGGTTAAAAGAAGTGCACATTGAAGTTGCATGCGATGTGGATCATCCGTTGACCGGAGAGCGGGGAGCTTCCGCCGTGTTCGGGCCGCAAAAAGGAGCGACCCCGGAAATGGTGGCCATCCTGGATGCCAACTTGGCCCGTTATGCGCAAGTGGTAAAGGAAACACTGGGAATCGATGTTGACCCGATCCCCGGAGCGGGAGCCGCGGGGGGACTAGGCGCCGGACTGGTTGCTTTTTTGGGCGCTTCGTTAAAGCGCGGGGTCGATGTGGTGGCTGAAGCGGTGCAACTGGATAAACACATGGTCCAAGCTTCCCTGGTCATCACCGGCGAAGGCAAAATCGATGGCCAAACCATCCATGGAAAAACCCCTGTCGGCGTTGCCAAACGAGCCAAAAAATACGGAATCCCCGTGATCGGTATTGCGGGAATGCTCGGGGAAAATTGTGATGCGGTGTACCGGCACGGGATCGATGCCCTTTTTTCCATTGTGCCGGGAACCGTATCGTTGGAAACGGCCCTTTTAAACGGGGAGAAGTACACTGAGCAATTGGCCGGGAACCTGGCCAGGTTAATCCGTTTGAAACAGATGGTTGATGGCACGGGGGCTGATTAAAAGTTTCCGTGCTTTTATTTTTTGGTGTAAATTGATTATTCCAAGTGATTAAGATGTTTACGTTCGGAAGTAAAATTTTTTTAGATATTTTTTAGAATATTGAAATTATCTTGAAAAAAGAACTTACATTCGGTATCCTTTTAATGCTATAAAAAAATTGAAGGGAACCAAAGATCAACAACGAAAAGGTTTCACGGGAGGTTTTGACAGCGTGAACAGGTTTTTGCGCTCGTTTTTTGTCCTTCTGATTCTGTTGGCCGGGTCATTCGCATTGGTTGGCGGCACGGGTTATGCCGAACCCGGGGGATTTGATGTTCCCAAGGTGAATGAAGATTTCGATCAGTTTGAACACACTCCCGCGCCGCAAAAGCAACAACCGATCCATAACACAGAAGTGCAGGCTGAAGAAAAAGGATTCTGGGACAAGACGACCGAATTTTTCAAAGACGGCTGGGAGTGGGTCAGCGAGAAAGGTTCAGAGTTCATCCATCGGACCAAGGAAAAAGTAGCGGATTTCTTGGAAGCATTTGAGAAAATCTTGTCCTTGTTAACGTCGGTTGTGATTGTGGTCGGCAGCTTCTTTAAAGGATTGGGTAAAGCCCTTTGGGATGCCCTCAAAGGGATCGCCGATATCATAGCACATCCCATTGAAACATTAAAAAATTTGTTTTATGCGATTGCCCATCCGATTGATACCATCAAAGCAATTTGGCAATCCGTTTCCGAATCGTTTATACGTGATGTGATCCACGGGGATGCCAAAAGCCGTGCAGAATGGTTTGGCTATGCGCTTGGAGAAATTGTCTTGGCTGTGGTGGGAACCAAAGGTGCGGACAAAGTCGGCAAAATGGCAAGGGCAAGCAAATTGGCGAGAAAAGGAAGCGGTTTGCTTGAAAAACTGCCCGCCCCCGTACAAAAAGTACAAAAAGTGTTTACCAAAGACTTTTGGAAAAATGCAGCCAGTACTCTTTCCCGAAAGTTAAATATCAATTGGAAGAACGCGGCAATTACCGGTGTAACCGGAACGGCTCTCACAGTGCTTGGATATTTTGGAATCCCCAAAATTGCCCCTGCGGCCATGAAGGTATACAAAAAGCTGGATTGCCTGGTTTATGAACAACCGGCAGACAGCTATGTGGCCATGATGCTGTTGCCAAGTGGTAAGAGTTGTGGAGATAAAGGGATTTCAAATACCGAATCAAAGACTGCTGACCCTTATGGTGGATATTATCAAAGGAAACAACAGAGAACCGAGGAATATCAAAAGAATATTACAAACCCTATAACCAAGGCGCAATTACCCAAAAAAGGAAAATTCAGATTTATTCCAGGAAAGGAAGTTAAGTATGATAAAAAGTTGGGAGGATATGTAGATAGATTTGGCAATGTGTGGAAAAAAGGGCCCTATCATGGAGATCCCAATAAAGACTTTGATTTTGAATGGGATGTACAACTCTCAGAAAAAGGGTTGAAAAAATGGGGGCAATATACCAAAAATAATAAAAAGTATATCAATGTAACACCAGACGGTGAAATTTCACATTAACGGAGGGGAATATGTTTCAGTTAAGTTTATTTATGGATTGTCAGAGTGAAGATGAAGCACTGATTGTATTAAACGATATAATGAAAAAAATTGAAAATTATGTTGACTCATATCATATTGTTGAAAACGAACCCTATTGGAAAGTTGATGGTTGGTTTAAAATTACATGCAATGTTGAAACTTCAAGTGTTCTGGATCACCAAAAAGCAGAGGTCATACTTAATAAAATTTCAAACAAGTGGTCTTGGGATAAAGGAAGGATTTCTGCAGTTTCTAGTGCAAATAAAATGGGAGCAGTCTTTTGTAATACAAAACTGCGATTTTGCAATTGTTGGTTTGAAGACTTTGAATAACATTTACATTATTTCTATAGAAATTGAGATATTAGTGTTAAGAATTAAAGAATTAAGATGTATTAAGCAAAATGATCGATCCAGCAAATTAGCAGGATGAATTATTTGAAAGAATGTAACAAAAACTGAAGGGTAACTTTTCCGCATATTATTGTTATCTTTTGCAGAGGGATAACATAATAAAAAGATATATTGATTGATGTTACAAGAATTAAAAACAGGAAAATATATTGATTGGATTAGAAGGGCAGTCATTTCAGGACTGTCCTTTAATATTGTAACCTTAGCAAAAAATACCCGCTAGTGCGTGGATGACAAGTGGTTATATTAATTTTTTCTTCCTATATATTCAAGAAGTGGAGAATCATATCCAACGCTTTATGTAATGGTTTACCTTTTGAATCTCTGGAAAATAATAAAAATGCGCGGCTTTACATATGGTTCGAACCATTTTAGGGTTCAGGTAAAGTTGGTGTTACAGGAACCCGAAAACCGGGGAATGGACCGTGTAAGATAGGGGTGTTCGGTAAAGGAAATAACCGGGATCAGATGAGGAGGCAGAGGCGAATGGAACGTTTGTTTATCGCGGACAAAAAAGAGTTTGCGGAATCAAAGAAATGGGTTGATCATGTGTTCAACACGGAGCAGGAATTGCCGGAGAAGGTTTTTCAAGAATCGTTCCACGGGTTCAAGTTTGAAGAATTTGATTGAGCGATGGGTGAATCGTTTTGGCCTGTCCTTCAGGATTTGTGCCGAAAATTCTGATGGGCGTTTTGAATCCGGATCCGGTCCGCTATTATTATAAAGCGTTTGGCCGTTTTTCCTGGGCGAAACTGCCGGTGGATTTATCAGCGGATGAATATTTTTCTGTACTGGCGCATGGACCTGCAAAAAGTCCTGCGGATGCAATCCTGTATCACTCTTATACTGTCGTGTGGGTGCCTCCGTCCGGAAAGTGGGGAATCTGGGGAGAAAGGGATATGGGGGTATGTGTGTTGGGATTTCGCGATGAGAAAGACCGATGGCATCGTCTGCCTTTCTTAAACCATTGGCATCCAATCAATGCGACGGTTTTTTCATGGATGAGTTTGAACTTTTCCCAACAACAACTTCCGGAAGCGTTTGTTAAAAAAATGAAATTGAACTACCCGGTATGAGAGGGGACTGACCATCCTTTTAAGAAGAGAAGAGGTTTTATCTTGTCTTTTTGCCGTTGCAAACTTGATGATATCGTATCTGTATATCAAAACATAAATATTTATTACAGATAGAAAGATAGATGATTGATATTGCAATGAAAGCGGATCGAATTTGATATATTGCAAATTGGACAGAAATTGACAGGAATCCATGAGCGTTTTGCCTTGTCGTTCGTTGTGTGGGAAATAGGTGTGTATTTGCATGATCCGGAGGTGATCAGCGAGCTTGCCGACCGTTTTCACCTGTTTTATGCAACGTTAATCATTCTCCAAAGAAAAAGGAGGGGATTGGTCCCCTCCTTTTTTTATTTATAAGCCATCCGGTATTGTTCGGGGCCGAAATAGGAAACATCACGGTTTCCTGCGGCATCCAGCACCCAGAAGGGATTGCGGAGCAATTCGCGTCCCAAGAAGACCAAATCGGCCCGTTCATTTCCCAGAATATCTTCCGCTTGTTCCGGTGTGGTGACAAGGCCGACGGCACCGGTGGCAATGCCGGCTTCTTTTTTGATCGCTTCAGCATAAGGAACCTGATAACCCGGATGGATTTTGTCGGGTGCCACGGGCAGGGTTCCCCCGGAAGAAACATCGATGAGATCGACGCCCCATTCTTTCAGTTTGCGTGCCAAGGCAATGCTGTCTTCGATTTGGATCCCGTCCGGATGATGGTCCACTGCGGAGATGCGGACATAAAGCGGACGATCCGTTCCCCATGTTTCCTGAACGGCTTGAATCACTTCTTTGAGAAAGCGGGAACGGCCGTCCAGGTCTCCGCCGTATTCATCTGTGCGTTGATTGCTGAGCGGGGATAAAAACTCGTTGATCAGATAGCCGTGAGCGGCATGGATTTCTACGATGTCAAACCCGATTTCTTTTGCACGGCGGGCAGCATCGGCAAAGGACTGGACCACGGTTTTTATGTCTTCAGTGGTCATTTCATTCGGTGTTTTGCTTTTATCGTCAAAGGCAATGGCACTGGGGGCAATGATGGGCTCATCGACCTCGGCTTTCCGGCCGGCGTGGGCGAGTTGGATGGCGGTTTTGACACCCTGGCTGTGGGCAAAGTCCACAATCTCTTTCAACCCTTCCTTTTGCCCGTCGTTCCACAGTCCCAAGTCACGGGAGCTGATCCGTCCGCGGCTTTCCACGGCCGTTGCTTCGATCATGATCAAACCCACTTTTCCCAGTGAACGGGTGCCGTAATGGACACGGTGAAAATCAGTGACTTTTCCATCTTCGCCAGCGGAATACATGCACATGGGCGACATCACGATGCGGTTGGGCAGTGTGACATTTTTTTGCGTGAATGTTTGAAAGATCGAGGACATCTCTGTTCACCTTCTTACCTTCTTTTTTTATTGTTACTTACTAAAAATTATTATACATGTTTAATAGTTGATTCGCTATATCCATTATGGATTTGTGCAAGAATAGATAAAACCAAAGGGATGAAACATAAAACTGTTGACCGCATTAAAACGGCTTGTTATGATTATGATGATTTTTGGCTAAGACTTTTGCCGTATATGTTTGGGAATAGGGCCCGAACGTTTCTACCCGGCCACCGTAAATGGCCGGACTACGGCGAATAGGTCTTCGGGAATCCTATATGTTTTCTTCATTTCATTTCCATTCATCATGAAGAATGCAAAAATATGGTGAACCGGGGTCCTGTATCGCCGTGCGGTATGGGTGTCCCGGCTTTTTTATTAAGTTTGGCAAAAGTTTATTTCGCTGGAAGAGAGGTTGCGACGTATGGAAAAACCATTGGAACGAGTTGTCGTGCTGGATTTTGGCGGACAGTACAATCAATTGATTGCCCGGAGGATCCGGGATCTTGGTGTGTTTAGTGAGCTGTTACCCGGAACCATTTCCGCCGAAAAAATCCAAGAGATGAAACCCAAAGGCATTGTTTTTTCCGGTGGGCCCTATAGCGTGTATGATGAAGACTCGCTCAAATGCGATCCCAAGATTTTTGAACTCGGCATTCCCGTTTTGGGGATCTGCTACGGGATGCAGTTGATTGCCAGCCACTTTGGGGCCAAAGTGGAAAGGGCCAAAAAACGGGAATACGGGAAGTCTGAATTGGAAGTTGTTTCCGATTCCCCGCTCTTTAAAGGTTTGGATGAAAAAGAGCTTGTTTGGATGAGCCACAGCGACGTGGTGACCGGCGCCCCGTCCGGATTCCGGGTCGACGGAAAAACGGAATCGGCTCCGGTGGCGGCAATGAGTCTTCCGGAACAAAGGATTTATGCCGTGCAATTCCATCCGGAAGTTCGCCACACGGTAAACGGAAATCAATTGATTTCCAATTTCTTGTATGAAGTTTGCGGTTGTGAAGGAAACTGGAGCATGGAATCGTTTATCGATCATGCCGTCCAAGAAATCCGCGAACGGGTTCAAGACCAAAAAGTGTTGTGCGCTTTAAGCGGAGGTGTGGATTCCTCGGTGGTTGCGGCATTGATCCACAAAGCGGTCGGAGACCAGTTGACCTGCATGTTCGTGGATCACGGTTTGTTGCGCAAAGGCGAGGCGGACAGTGTCGTGAAAACATTCGGGGAAAACTTCCAGATGAACCTGGTGAAAGTGGATGCCAAAGACCGTTTTTTGAGCAAGTTGAAAGGCGTTACCGATCCGGAACAAAAACGGAAAATCATCGGCAATGAGTTTATCCGCGTCTTTGAAGAAGAATCCGCCAAGTTCGGGGATCACCGTTTCCTCGGGCAAGGGACTTTGTACACCGATGTGGTGGAGTCCGGGACGGACACGGTTCATACGATTAAATCCCATCACAATGTCGGCGGTTTGCCGGAAGACATGAAGATGGAATTGATTGAGCCGCTCAATACGCTCTTTAAAGATGAAGTCCGGAAAGTCGGGGAAGAACTGGGACTTCCGGCTGAAATTGTCTGGCGTCAACCTTTCCCGGGACCGGGACTGGGAATTCGCGTGATTGGCGAAGTGACCGAAGAGAAATTGGAAATTGTCCGTGAAGCGGATGCCATTTTGCGGGATGAAATTCAAAAAGCCGGTTTGGACAAGGAGATCTGGCAGTATTTTGCCACTTTGCCCGACTTCAAAAGTGTGGGAGTCATGGGTGATGTCCGGACCTATGCTTACACGGTGGGGATCCGTGCCGTCACCTCGGTGGACGGGATGACTGCAGATTGGGCACGCATTCCTTATGATGTGCTGGAAAGAATTTCAAACCGCATCATCAATGAAGTCGAAGATGTAAACCGGGTGGTCTACGATATCACTTCGAAGCCGCCGTCAACCATCGAATGGGAATGATCGGGAAGGATAGGTAGAAATCATGTCAGTCATCCAACGTTTTTTCCAATTGGACGAACATAAGACCGATGTGAAGACCGAAGTGCTGGCGGGCGTGACCACGTTTTTCACGATGGCGTATATTTTGCTGGTTTCCCCATCCATGATGGGGCAGGCGGGCATGGATATGGGAGCCGTTTTTGTGGCAACGGCTCTTTCCGCCGCCGTCGGCACGTTCTTGATGGGGGTGATTGCCAATTACCCCATTGCACTGGCTCCCGGATTGGGACTCATCGCGTATTTTACTTTCACGGTCGTTTTGGGAATGAAGTTGCCTTGGCAAACCGCATTGGGAGCCGTCTTTTTATCCGGAATCATCTTTTTTCTTTTGACCGTCACGAAAGTGCGTGAGCTCATCATCAACTCGATTCCCACCGGGCTGAAATATGCTGTCTCGTCCGGGATCGGGATATTTATTGCATTCATCGGCTTGAAAAATGCCAATGTCATTGTGGATTCTGAATCCACGTTTGTGATGATCAATCCGCACCTGACGGAAAAACCGGAGATTTTGCTTACCATCTTTGGTTTGTTTATCACCACGGTATTGATGGTGCGAAAAGTGAAAGGCGCGATTTTTATCGGCATGTTGATCACCGCGGTTGCGGGAATGATCACCGGTCAGGTTCAAGTGCCGGCTGACTTTTTTGCCCTGCCGCCGAGCATGGCGCCGACTTTTATGAAGCTGGATGTTCCGGCTGCTTTGGAACTCGGACTTTTTACGATTGTTTTTGCTTTTTTGTTTGTTGATTTATTTGATAATGCAGGGACGTTGGTGGGGGTGGCCAGCCAGGCCGGACTGCTGAAAGATAACAAACTGCCCCGTGCGGGGAGAGCGTTGTTTACCGATTCGGTGGCCACCATGTTGGGGGCTGTGTTCGGCACCTCCACCGTGACTTCTTATATTGAGTCTTCGGCGGGAGTGGCGACCGGAGGACGCACCGGGCTGACATCGGTTGTCACGGCGGTCTGTTTTTTGGGAGCTTTGTTTTTCTTCCCGTTGATTGAGTCGCTGGCATCCGTTTCCGCCATTACTTCGCCGGCATTGGTCATTGTGGGCGTGTTGATGGCCGGAAACCTGAAAAAGATTGAATGGGATGACCTGAGTGAAGCGATTCCGGCTTTCATCACGGTGATCTTTATGCCGTTGACCTTCAGCATTGCAACGGGAATTGCGGCCGGCTTTGTTTTTTATCCTTTGTGTAAACTGGTGGCCGGCGAAGGGAAAAAAGTGAATGTGATTGTTTATATTTTGGGGATTATCTTTGCTTTGCGGTTTATCTTTTTGGGAGCCGTCTGAGGTGATGGCCCGAAGCTTTTTCCTGTCACGGGGGAAAGCTTTTTTCTTTGCATACTTTGTCTTTTGTTTCAAAGACTAAGAGGAAAGGAGGAGAGTTATGTCTCGAAAATATGTGGTGGCAGTGATATTCTGGAGCTTGTTCCTGTTGATTTTACCGGTGCAGGGGATGGCTCAGGAATCCTGCCGGGAGCTGGAACCGGATGTCTGCCGTGCGGTTGGACAACTGATGAAACAAAAAGAGCAGGCCGTTCACAGACGGAAACTTGACCTGTTTCTCCAAACCATCGATCCCGAAAACACTTTTTACAGGCAAGAGCAAAAGCGTTGGTTTCAAGATGCGATACAAGGGATGGATCCGGATTCTTTTCATTTGAAAGTGCTGTCTGTCATGCCGGATCGGGACAAGACGGTACGCATCGTGGTGGAACAGGTTTATTCAGCCAAGGGGGAACCGGTGAGTGTCCGGTGGCCGGTCCGGTTGCGTCTGACGCCCCAAGGATGGAAAGAGTCGGACTTGGCTTTTGAACAATGGGGGGATCAAAAAATTACGGTTTATTACACGAATCCTGCATTAAAGATGAATGCGCAGATTGCTTATCATACCTTGAAAAAAGCCGCTGCCAAACTGCAAAAGCGCTTGGCATGGCAACCGCAAAAAATGGAAGTGAAGCTGTATCATGATCCTGAATGGTTTCGTCAGTCGGTGAAACCTTCATTGCCCCGGTGGGCTGGAGGATGGCATGAGGCCAATCAGTCCATCAAGTTTCTTGCCGGACACACGGCGCCGGATCAATTGGCTTCCGGAATGATCCATGAACTGGCGCACCAGGCAGTGAGCGATTTGACCAATGATAACGCCGCTTATTGGTTGCAGGAAGGGGCGGCGATGTATTATGAAGCGCATTTGATGCCGGAGCTCCATGTGAATCATCAGGTGGAATTATTGGAGAGAACATGGTCGCTTGCAGATCTGGAAAACACACCGTTGGAAAAATTGCCCGCTGAAAAAGCACACCAATATTATTTGAACAGTTATGTCCGGTACCGGCAGTTGGTCGGACAATACGGGGAGGAAGGAATCCAAAAACTCTTTGCCAGATTGAAAAAGTTCCCTTACATCGATGAGGAGAGCGAACCGAAAAGAAAGCAACTCAATCAAAGAACCCGCAAAGCATTATCGGAGGTTTTTTGTAACGGAGAAAAAAATTTTAAAAAAAGTGTTGACTTATGTCGGGGAAGGTGATAACATCGTATTTGTCGCCGCGAGAGAGCGGCAAACATAAAGCGAAATGAAGTGTTCCTTGAAAACTGAAGAGTGAAGACATGACTCGTTAATTCTTGAGAGT
>NZ_JAECVT010000007.1:0-62494 GCF_016055175.1 Thermoactinomyces sp. CICC 10735
CTCTCAAGAATTAACGAGTCATGTCTTCACTCTTCAGTTTTCAAGGAACACTTCATTTCACTTTGTTTGTGCCGCTCTCTCGCGGCGACAAATATGATATTATCATCTTCCCCGACACAAGTCAACACTTTTTTAAAAAATTTTATTCCCAATGAACAGAAGAAGGAGACAGTCGTCTCCTTCTATGCCCGATCACTCACTGTCCTTGCCTGAACATCCGGCTTTCCTGCCGGCAAAGCCAACGTCAAGCCCAGGTTGACCACCGCAATTCCGATTAAAATTAAAAAAATATGATGCATGCCCAGTGCCAATGTTTCGCGCAAACCCGACAAAAGCCCTTTCGGAACCGCGGACAATCCGTGTGCATCCAGCAGGCGGTTGATTTCGGAAACCGGGATCTGCATTTTTTGATTCCATGCATTATTTTGCAATGACAGGTTAAACAGCGCTCCAAACACCGTAACCCCCACCGTTTGTCCAAGTGAGCGCAAAAAGGTGTTGGACGCGGTGGCCGTTGCGCGCAGGTTCCATTTTACAGAGGATTGGACAATCACCGTGCAAACCGTTATCACAAAACCGAAGCCGAATCCGTTCGCCAACATGACAACCGGCAAGATCCAACCCGGGGTGTGAATATCAATGTTGCCCAAAGCCAGACATCCCGCCAATATAAATAGCATGCCGAAAAACGCTGTCAGGCGGGGGCCCGTTTTCAACATCAACCGTCCGCCAACAAACGCCCCCGACATCCAGGCAAGCGACATGGGCAACAAAACCATTCCCGACCCGGCGGCACCGTAACCGATCACCCCTTGCACCCATAAAGGTGTATATACATTTAAAGCAATCAAAATCGAACTGGCCAAAAAGGAAATGACATTCGCCACCAAGATGGACGGGATCTGGAACAAGCGGAGCGGAAGCATCGGTTCGCGAGCCTTGGTCTCAATCCAAAAAAACAGGATAAAACCGATCCCCCCTGCAGCCGCAAGTCCCTGCAAATAAGGAGTGGTCCAAGAGACTTCCGTTCCCCCGACCGAAAGCACAAACAACAAAGAAGTGACTGCAATGAAAAAAGTCAAAGCGCCCAAGTAATCCACTTCCGGCTTTTCCTTTATTTCCCCTTCCTCCTTTAAGAACAACATCACCATCAACATGGCAAGCAACCCGAAGGGCAAATTGATATAAAAAATCCACCGCCAGGAAACATAATCAACCAAAAAACCTCCGATCAAAGGGCCGACCAACCCGGCCAATCCCCAAACCGAACTGAATAACCCCTGCACTTTGGCCCGCTGCTCATACGGGTAAAGATCCCCGATAATGGTAAACGTGGTCGGATTCAGCGCACCGGCCCCGACTCCTTGCACCGCCCGGAACCAGATCAGCCAAGTCATGGAACCGGCGGTTCCCGACAGCATGGAACCAATCAAAAACACAATTCCCCCGAACATAAAAACCCGCTTACGCCCGAACAGATCCGCAAGCTTCCCGAAGATCGGAATGGTCACCGTCGATGCCAGCAAATAGGCGGCAAATACCCAACTGATATATTGAATCCCCCCCAAATCGCTGGCAATACGCGGGATCGCCGTGCTGACCACCGTCACTTCAATCGCTGACAAAAACGTGGCAATCAACATGGCCACGGTCACTTTTTTTCTGTCTGACATTTCCGTCCCCCTCACATTTCATGCAATCATTATTCCGCCGGTCCCATCAACCGCTGTTACATTGTACAAAAAATCGGTTCATGATAAAATCTAGCTGATTTCAACTTGAAGGAGGAGCATCATGCTGCTGTCCGGGAAACTGAATAAAATACGCACTTTTGCCATGCTTTTGATCTTTGTCGGAGTCGGGGTCATGTACCTGGGTTTCTTCTTTGAAAGCTTGATGGTCTTGTTTTTTGTCCTCGGTATGATTTTCGTTTTGGCCAGTGTGGGGATCTACTTTTGGGTCGGCATTCTTTCCACACACTCGGTGCAGGTCGTTTGCCCTTCCTGCAACAAACCGACCAAAATTTTGGGCAAAAAAGACGAATGCATGCACTGTAAAGCCATCTTGTCCCTGGATCCGAAAGATGCTCCGGCGGAAGCACTTTCCGGGTCACCCGACGGGAGCATGGAAAAGTGAACCATAAAAACCTTCTTCCGTCTTCCCTGAAGCATTACGGGATCATTTTGTTTGACGGGGACTGCTCCTTCTGCGACGGATGGGTGCGGTGGATCATTCAACGGGATTCCCAAGGTTATTTTCGGTTTGCCTCCTTGCAATCCGAAGAAAGCGAATGGCTTTCCCGACACCTTGGAGTCCCTTTTTCTGCGCTTGACTCGGTCATTCTCATTGAACAAGGGCGTTATTTCATCCGGTCCACGGCGGTTCTTCGCATATTACAGAGATTACCCCGTTTTTCAGTCTTCACCAGGCTGTTTTTCCTCATTCCACGCCCCTTGCGCGATGCGGTCTACCGGGTTGCGGCAAGAAACCGCCATCGCTGGAACCGGAAAAAGCAAACTTGTCCGGTCCCCACCCCGGAACAACAAAAAAGACGCCTGAAGTATGTTTTGGAAAAAGAAGATTCTTTCTAATCCAAACCAACGATTTGTTGGTTTTTTCTTTTTTCTTACAAAAAAAGGATTCCACCGAGTTTTCTCGAACAACTATGCGTAAAGTCCTCCGATGATATGCATCCGATCCGGACTATGTATGTATTGAAAGAAAAGGAGGCAAAACACGTGAAATCACATAATCTTCTGGAAATGTTGTCGCGAACCGTCAAACGGTTTCCGGAACGAACGGCACTCTCTTGGGAAGAAAATGATGAGTTACATAAATTGAGTTATCAACGCCTTTGGAACATGATCCGGGATTTTGCGTTCGGTTTGGAAAAAATCGGAATCCGCTCTGGCGCAAAGATTGCTATCATCGCAGAAAATCACCCCCGCTGGGTGATCTGTGAATTTGCCGTTTTAAGCTTGGGAGCCACAAGCGTGCCGATTCATCCCAACCGGCATCCCGATCAGATCCGAAAAATTTTGAGACACGCCGATGCGACAGGGATCATTACGGATCGGTATGAATTGCTGGAAAAGGTAAAAGGTGCATCCAACCTGCTGCAACATTCCATTTTGCTAAACGGAAAAGCCGATGGATCTCTTGGAGCTTTGCAATTTGAAACCATTATCCAAATCGGCCAATCGATTGCAAACGAAGAGCAGGAATGGGCCTATCCCTCCATCCAGCCTTCGGATGTCGCGATTATTTATTACCCGAATGACAAAACGAAAACCGAAAAAGGGGTTCTACTTTCACACGGGAATATTCTGAATAATCTCCAGAGTTTTCTGTACGTGATCCCATATACAAAACACGACCATCTGCTGTCGGTGTTATCCCTGTCCCATCCTTTCGAGCGGATTGCCGGGTACCTGGCCCCGCTGGCAACAGGAGCGGAGATCACTTACATCGCCAGGGATGCCAACTGGGTGAAAGCCAGCAAACGGATCAAACCGACGCTGTTCTCTTTGTCGCCGGTTTTGGTGCACACCATCTATGAGTATTTGAATAAACAGATCCAATCGTCTCCGGCAAAAAAATATTTATTTCAACACGCCCTGCGACAAGCAGAGAAAATATACGGATTGAAAAGAAAAGGATACAACTGGTCCGTCCCTTCATCTTTGCAACTGCATCATTCCATATCACAAACCCTCTTGTTTGCGCCTCTTCAAAAGCAATTGGGCGGACGGGTCCGGTTTATTCTATCCGGAGGGGCTCCTTTGAATGAAAAAGTTCATCGCTTTTTCTGGTGCATCAATCTGCCGGTGGTAGAATCGTATTACCTAACCGAATGCGCTTCAGTCATTTCCGCAACCAACCTGTCCTGCCCGCAACCGAAAACGGCGGGGAAACCCCTCCCGGGGATCGAACTCCGCATTCAAGCCGACGGGGAATTGATGATTAAAATCCCGCAAGTCATTTCGGGTTATTACAAGATCCCCTTATCAGACACCAACGTTTATACCAACGGATGGATCAGCACCGGGGATCACGCGGAAATGGATGCCGATGGCACGTTGCACAATCTTCGCCGCAAGGTGGAACTGGATCCCCAAAAAGCCGTTTTGCCGACCGCCGTCCACTAAGAGCCGATGGCTGGTTTCAGCCCCTAAAAAAACCCTGCTTCCAAACGGGGCAGGGTGTTTACTGTTTCGATTTCATTTGGCAATCCGGACAAATTCCGTATATTTCCAAGCGGTGGGTGTGAACCTGATAGTTGGTGATTTCCGCCGCTTTTCTTTCAATCTCAAGAAGAGGCATGTGGTCAAAATCCGTGATTTTGCCGCATTTCCGGCAAATCACATGATAATGATCCATCATATTGGCATCAAAACGGCTGGAAGAATCTCCGTACGTCAATTCACGAACCAAGCCGGCATCTTTAAACAACCGCAAATTATTATAAACCGTGGCAACACTCATATTGGGAAAAGTGCCTTCCAATGACTTGTAAATCTCATCAGCTGTTGGATGTCCCATGGTTGAATAAAGGTAATTGAGAATCGCATGGCGTTGCGGCGTCATACGCACACCATTCTCTTTCAGGGTTTCAACAGCCTTCTCTAGTCGGCTGTTACTCATCTATTTCCACCTCTCTAATATGTTCGCAGCAAAAAGGAACGATTCTAATTTAATAATATATATAATTAGTCTACTTCTTGTTTTGCCTTCTTGTCAATGCGGTTTCAGCGCCCGCACTTTCTCTTGAATCCCCCCCGCCGGTTCACATTCTTCCCTCAAATGAGCATGTTCCGGAAAAAAAGATCATATATTTCCACCAAAAAACAAAAAAAGAAAGTGAGTGAATTCCATGTTGAAATTATGGTCGCAAATTTACGGAGGAGTTCTCACACTGATTGGGATCGCCGGTTTCTTCCTGTCATCCAATGAGTCCCTCCAATTGACGCTCACGCACAATCTCATTCACTTGTTGAGCGGTCTGATCTATTTGGGGGCGAGTCTGAAAGAAAATTGGGACCGGCTTGCCATGAGAGTCTTTGGTATCCTTTATGGTTTGCTGGCCGTTTACGGTTTATTCAGCGACCAACTCTTCGGCCTTGTAAACATTACTCTTACCACCGAAATCTTTAATTTCATCGTCGCTTTGGGTGCACTTTACCTCGGATTTGTCCACGAGCGGATCAGCCAAAAACAAGAAAAAAAGGAACAAGCAAACACTTGAACCTTTCACCAAAGGCATGATGCCCGGCCGGCGGCAATTCATGCCTGTTTTTTTATACCGGGGGGTCATTTCTTTTCCGGAACATCTCCCCGGTTTTTTCCATACCAGCAATAAGGAAGTAAATCACAAATATCACATTTGGGATTCCGGGCCGTGCAACAACGACGGCCGTGCCAGATCAGGCGGTGATGGGTATCACTCCACTGGTTGCGGGGAATTTTTCGCGTTAATTGGCGTTCGGTTTCAAGCGGGGTCTTGCTGTCTGCCAATGCCAAACGATTGGCCACCCGGTGCACATGCGTGTCCACTGCCAAGGCCGGGACACCAAAAGCATTGGAAAGCACCACATTGGCCGTTTTGCGGCCGACCCCCGGCAATGCTTCCAGCTTCTCTCTCTGTTGCGGAACTTCCCCTTCATATTCTTCAACCAGAATCCTGCAAGTTTGCAGGATATTTTTGCTTTTATTCCGGAACAGCCCGATCCCGCGAATGTGTTCAGCCAACTCTTCCTCAGTCAATGTGATGAAATCATACGGGGTCGGAAACTTGGCAAACAGGGGTTTGGTGATTTTATTCACTTGTTTGTCCGTGGATTGCGCAGACAGAATCGTGGCAATCAAAAGTTCGAACGGATTTTTGAAATTGAGTTCACAATGAGCGTCCGGGTACATCTGCTCCAAAAGCTCCAGGATCTTCCCTGTTTGGACTCGTTTCGGTTTCGGTTTCAAAACACTCCCTCTTTCTTGTCTATTTGCGTTTGACTGCTTCGATGATCAATTCCTGGCTCCGGTTGTCAAAAGGCTGATAACGAAAGTTCCCATACCGCCGGACCACTTTAAATCCGCAGAAAGTGAGCAAATGATTCAGTTCCGACGGATAAATGTACCTTAAGCGAAAGGTGGTCCGGATCCGCTCCATGAGCCGGCCGGACGGGCTGTAGTGCTCAAAATAACGAATGACATGAGCCAGCTGGGAAAAATGATCAAATTCAGTAAAGTCATAAAGCTCAACCGTTTCTTCCGTCCCCGGCACAGGAAACGTTCCTCTGTAGGCATACTGATTATCCATTTCATATAAATGCTTGATGAACGGGACAAAAACATTAAAGGCCAAAATCCCATCATCCGTCAAATGATGACGAATGCATTTCAACGCATTGACCTGATCCCGCACCGTCAACAGATGCAAAAAAGACCGGTAAGGAATGATGATCAGGGGGAACTTCCGGTCCAGACGGAAGTCCGCCATATTGCCGTGTACCCACTCGGTTTCCCCGTCCAAATTCATCTCTTTAGCCTTTTTTTCGGCCCTTTTTAACATCGGTTCGCTCAAATCCAACCCGACGACGGGGATTCCTTCCCGCGCAATCGCAAGGGTGCACCGGCCGGTTCCGCAGCCCAATTCCAAAACGGGACCGCCCTGTTGTTTGGCCAGTTCGGTGTAGTAAGTGATGTCATGATCCAGCCCCGTTGAAGTCCAGTCATAATAGTCCGGCCAATCATATGTATGGAAATCCATGTTCCACCTCCGTCCGTCCAACGGCAAAAATCAATGAAACCACCAAAACAATTGATCAGAAGGGTTTCACCGGGAAACCCTTCTTACCGTCCTACTGTAAGTTTTCTTTGACAAACTGCAGAACTTCCTGCACATGATCTGCAACCTTCACTTTCCGGTAAGCTTTGGCAATCTTCCCCTCTTTATCAATCACAAATGTGGATCGTTCAATTCCCTTGTACTTTCTTCCAAACATGTTTTTATCTTTGATCACTCCGTATTTTTCACAAACCTCTCCCTCCGGGTCACTCAACAAAAGGAAAGGCAAATTCTGCTTTTCAACGAACTTTTGATGGGAAGCAATGGAATCTTTGCTGATTCCCAAAATCACGGTGTTGAGATCCGAAAATTCCTGATAGGCATCCCGAAAGTCGCAAGCTTCCCTGGTACAGCCCGGTGTCTGATCCTTGGGGTAAAAAAACAGAACCACATTTTTGCCTTTGAAATCAGATAAAGTCACGGTTTCCCCGTTTGTGGCTTCAAGCGTAAAGTCAATGGCATGATCTCCTTCTTTGACCATAGGAATCCACCTCCTGAATGCTTCCGAAAACGGTAAACATATTTTAACACTTCTCAGAAGGAGAAGAAACGTTCAGCCCTTACCGTAAGGTTACGGAAATGAATTAATCGTAATAAACACGATTGGATTTATAATAAAAATAATTCCTGATCACTTCACAACCATCACGATGGTGACCACGGATGACCAGCGAAGAAAACAGCTTTTGCTAATGGGCCCTGCGAGAGAATCCCAACCTCCTTCCGCTTGAGGAAAAAGAATTCGTTCAAAAATCCGTTCCCTCTTGCTTGTCCGACCGGGATTTGCCCGATGGTTCAAGCATCCCGAAAGAATTCTTTTTCTCCTGACGGTCCGCAAACGAGAAAAATACAAACCACAGTTCAGGCAGACATGGTGGTCGGAGGTGTCGGCTCCGGTGTGGGCGTTTCTACCTGTTGCGGAGCTTCTTCCCCTCCTCCCTTTTTTGAAATGATATTTAAAGTTGTTCCCACGTTAAACGATCCAGCATCTCCCACCGTATAAATCCGAATGGATTGAATACACACTTTCAACAAGAAAACCACCTCAATCGTTTTGATCAAATTGATCGGGATCAAAATATACATTCCGCTCAAAATCCAAATTCTTTGGAAAATCGCCAATCGGTGAAGATCCTCCCAACGATTTGGTCAAGCTGTCATTCCCCACATTGATCGTGTTTCCAAAATTGACTGAACCTGAGTTACTTATATTGTTGATTTTGATGTTCAGAATGTTATTGATGGTCCCCACGCTTTCCCCTCCTCATGGTGTCATATTTGCAGGGATCGGGTCTGCCTTGGCTTCTTCGGAAAACGGATTTCCAAAACCCCCCGGCGGTATCTGGCATGCGTGTATCTTTTGGATACCGATGCCTGTAAAGGAATCACCTTTTGAAACATGCCTTTTTTTCTTTCTGAGAAGATGGTTTGATACCCCTCATACGGAGACGGATAATCCCCTTGAATGATCAAATTGTTTCCTTCCAATTTCAAATCCAAAGCATGAACGTTTTCCAGTCCGGGCAAATTGACCACCACAATCACTTCATTTTCCCCGTGATAAACATCGGCTGCAGGTTCATCTTGACGGGCCGCCGTTTGCATGTCTTCAAAAAAGTCCTCCCCCAAAAATTGACGGGCCAGCTCATGCCAGGGCATTTTGCGGAAAGTATTTTTCACCCATCATCTCTCCTTTTGCCGGTACATTGGTATGATGCCCATATTTTATTCGATGCGGGCCCGTCTTGTCACAAGGAGGGCATGAATTAAGAGACCCTCATCATATAATGGAACAAGGATAAAAAGAATCCGGGGGAATGGTTCGCATGTACCAGCATCCGCTTGATTGGATAGATCAACGGCTAAAAGATTTGGAACAAGAAATCCGGCGCCTGCAACAAGAAAACCATCAACTGAAAGAGGACCTAGAGCAACTGAAACCCGTGCACATCGAAAAAATGGAATATAAAATCCACGAATTGCATGTCCAAACGTTAAGCGGGACTTTAAATATCGGACTGACCGCCAACGGAGAAGATGCCGGTGTGGGAGAAATCATTGAAAAAATGGTAGACAACCACGCTTCCCAAATCGTGGTGGAAGACGAAGAAGAAAAACAGGAACCGGCGGAATCTTCTTCATAATGTTGCCGGCAGTTGCAATTTGATCTAATCTTAAACCAAAAAAAGCGAAGGAGCTGCCGGTATGAGAATGATCATTGCTGTCGGGATCGGCGGTGCCGTCGGAACCTTGCTCCGCTTTGGGGTGGCGCAGGCTTTTAATGACCCCGTTTTTCCGTTCGGAACCTTGATCGCCAATTGGACAGGCTGTCTCGGGTTGGCCTGGTTGAATGAACAAACGAAAACCGCTTTTTCTCCTGTTTGGCAAAAAGGATTGGGCACCGGACTTTTGGGAGCATACACCACTTTTTCAACACTGTGCGTGGAAACCCATCTCTTGCCTCCGCTTTTATCCCTTTTTTATATCGTCGTCACCGCCACGGGCGGCCTGCTTTTTGCCGCCTGGGGGTTTGGCTGGCCCAAAGGGGGAAAGCCGGTTGGAAATGATGTGGATTGCTTTGGGCGGGGGAATCGGAGCCATATGCCGTTGGCTGGTCACGGAGGCGTTTCCCGCCCGGGATGGGAAATTTCCGCTCGGAACATTTCTTGTCAATATGACTGGTTGTTTCATCATGGGGCTTTATTTGGGATGGGTTCATGACCGGTTGCCGGTCGCCTGGATGATGGCAAACCGTCCGTTTGTAGCGGGTTTTCTCGGCGGTTACACCACCTTTTCCACTTTTTCATATGAAGCGGAGAGGCTCCGGCAACAAAAGCGAAAGGGGAAATTTTGGGCTTATCTCCTCTCCAGCCTTTTCCTCGGTTTGTTTTTGGTTTGGTCCGGTTTTCACATCTCCTCCGGCATGGTTTCGTAAAAAAATTCTATGGTACAGGCGCAAGCCAGCCATGGAGTTTTTTTATGGGAAAGTTTTTATGCAGTGTGAAAATGTACAAAAAAAGTGATTCTGTTTCAAAATGAGCAAAAACAATTGTTGGAACGTGAATTATAAGATATTTTATTTGTAAGCGTTAACAATTTGTTCGCATCTCAATTAAAAGATAACAAAAATCTCAGAAAAACATGCTATGTAAATTAAAAAAAGGAGTGATTTCCATGCTGCAAAAGTTCCAGCGCTTCGGGGCAGCCATGTTTGTACCCGTTCTGTTATTCCCCTTTGCCGGGATCATGGTCGGGCTGACCACCCTGCTGAAAAATCAGGATATTATGAATGCCCTTGCACATCCCGATAGCTTTTGGTACAAATTTTGGACCGTGATCGAAGCAGGCGGCTGGGCGGTGTTCAAACAAATGCCTTTGCTGTTCGCAGTGGGCCTCCCGATCGGCCTGGCCAAAAAGGCCCAAGCCAGAGCCGTTTTGGCTTCTTTGATCTCTTATCTGACCTTTAACTATTTTATCAATGCCATTTTGACGATTTGGGGACCCCAATTTGGCGTTGATTTTGAACAAGAAGCGGGCGGAGTGAGCGGACTGACGGAAATCGCCGGCATTAAAACGTTAGACACCAATATCATTGGAGCCATCCTTATTTCTGCTATCGTCGTTTATCTTCATAACCGTTATTTCGATAAAAAGTTGCCTGATTTTTTGGGGATTTTTCAAGGGACCTCCTATGTCGTCATCCTCAGTTTTTTTATCATGCTGCCTTTGGCACTCCTCACATCCTGGGGTTGGCCGGTCATTCAAAAAGGCATCGCTTCCATGCAAGGGTTCCTTGCTTCGTCAGGGGCCTTGGGCGTCTGGTTATATACATTTCTTGAGCGGATTTTGATCCCGACCGGATTGCACCACTTTATTTACGGTCCTTTCGTCTTCGGTCCGGCCGTGGTGGACGGCGGAATCGTAAAATATTGGGTGGAACATTTGAGCGAATTTGCCACCAATTCGCAATCATTAAAGGAAATGTTCCCGGAAGGCGGTTTTGCTTTGCACGGACTTTCAAAAATATTCGGAATTACAGGCATTGCACTGGCCATGTATGTCACGGCCAAATCCTCTAAGAAAAAAATCATCTCCGGGATGTTGATCGCGGCAACACTCACTTCTGTGATCGCCGGAATCACGGAACCAATTGAATTCACCTTTTTGTTCGTTGCGCCGGTTCTCTTCCTGATTCATGCCCTCCTGGCGGCAACCATGTCCACCATCATATACTCCCTCGGGGTTTCCGGAAATATGGGGGGCGGATTGCTTGAAGTGGCCATCCAAAACTGGATTCCGCTGTTTAAATACCACAGCGCCACTTATTTGGCTCAAATCGTAGTCGGCTTGATCTTTACGGCAATCTATTTCTTCCTGTTCCGCTATTTGATTTTGAAACTGGATGTGAAAACGCCGGGCCGTGAAGATGACGAAGAACAGGAAACCAAACTGTACACCAAAAAAGATTTCCAAGAAAAACAAGCGGCCAAGCAAAAGAAAAATGATTATGCGGAAAAAGCCACCCGGTTTTTGGAAGCATTGGGCGGGCCGGACAATATTGCGGAAGTGACCAACTGCGCCACAAGATTGCGCGTCACTGTGCATGATGAAACCAAAACGGCACCGGACAAACAATTCCTCTCCGCCGGGGCCCACGGGGTCGTTAAAAACGGAAAAGCCATCCAGGTCATCGTCGGTTTGTCTTCCCCGCAGATCCGGGAACAGTTTGAGAACCTGTTGAATCATCCAAACCGGGAAAATGCATAAAATGGTGGCGGGAAAATTTCCATACTCACGTGAAAAATAACAAGATGTGTGATTATGAACAGCATCCGCCCGATCTGTTGTTCTCTCGTCACCAGGTTGTTATAACTGAGTTGTAAGCGGTCACGAAAATAAGGAGGAATCAGCAAAATGAAAAAATTCTCCATTGTCATTGCCGGAGGAGGCAGCACCTTTACACCGGGAATTGTCTTGATGCTTCTTGAAAATTTGAATCAATTTCCGATTCAGAAATTAAAACTTTACGATAATGATGCAGCCCGCCAGTCGACGATTGCCGAAGCCTGCAAAATCATCCTGAAAGAAAAAGCGCCGGGAATCGAGTTTTTGGCCACCACCGATCCGGAAGCAGCATTCACCGACGTCGACTTCGTCATGGCACACATTCGGGTTGGAAAATATGCGATGCGGGAACTGGACGAAAAAATCCCGTTGAAACATGGCGTATTTGGTCAAGAAACATGCGGCCCCGGAGGAATTGCCTACGGCATGCGCTCCATCGGGGGAGTCTTAGAATTGATCGACTACATGGAAAAATACTCTCCCGATGCATGGATGTTAAACTACTCCAATCCGGCGGCCATTGTCGCCGAGGCCACCCGGCGCCTGAGACCGGATTCCAAAGTGCTCAACATCTGCGACATGCCCATCGGCATTGAAAACCGCATGGCTCAAATTCTGGGACTTAAAAGCCGCAAGGAAATGAAGGTCCGTTATTACGGATTGAATCATTTCGGCTGGTGGACGGATATCCGTGATCAAAACGGGAACGATTTGATACCCAAACTGAAAGAACATGTCCGAAAACACGGTTACACCGTCCCCAAAGATGATGCCGACGCAAGCTGGAGCGACACCTTTTTAAAAGCCCGCGATGTCTACGCACTGGATCCGGACACCCTGCCGAATACGTATTTGAAATATTATTTTTACCCGGATTATGTGTTTGAACATTCCAACCCGGAATACACGCGGGCCAATGAAGTCATGGAGGGCCGGGAAAAATTTGTGTTCGGTGAGTGCCAAAAAATCATCGAAAACCAATCAACCCAAGGTTCCAAACTGCATGTTGACGAACACGCTTCCTATATCGTGGATCTGGCACGCGCCATCGCATTCAACACACAAGAGCGGATGTTGTTGATTGTTGAAAACCAAGGGGCCATCTCCAATTTCGATCCGACCGCCATGGTGGAAATTCCCTGTATCGTGGGAAGCAACGGGCCCGAACGCATCGCCATCGGAGAAATCCCGCAATTCCAAAAAGGATTGATGGAACAGCAAGTTTCCGTTGAAAAACTCGTGGTCGAAGCCTGGATCACCCGCTCTTATCAAAAATTGTGGCAAGCCCTCACCTTATCCAAAACCGTTCCCAGCGCCAAAGTGGCCAAAGCCATCCTGGATGACTTGATTGAGGCAAACAAAGATTATTGGCCAAAACTGCACAAAGAGGATGTCGTCGTGCGTGAAGATTTATAAACAGGGATCCGTACACCATACGGACGGAAAGTGCAAAGAGCTTGTACCTCTTTGCACTTTTTGTTTTAATTTTTATAAAGGAATTCTCTTGGTGCAGGGAGGAGAATCATTTGACATTAGAAGAACTTATCAATGAACATTACAACAAGCTCAATGAAACCGATTTACACATTTTGAGATACATTATGAATCACAAAGACACGTGCTATCAATTGGGGATTAATCATCTGGCCGACCGGTGCAATGTGTCCCGCTCTTCCATCTTGCGTCTGGCACAAAAGCTGGGCTTTACCGGTTACAGTGAATTTCGCATTTTTTTGAAATGGCAGAACCAGGATAAAACAGTGAAAAATAAAAGCAGTATTGAAATTCTGGAAGAAGACTTTCGCGAGACCATGAAATATATACAGACCAAGGACTTTTCGGACATTTGCAGATTAATCGATGAGGCGCAGAAATTATTTGTTTTTGGCACGGGAAATGCCCAGCGGAATTGTGCATTGGAACTGCACCGGATGTTTCTGCCTCTTCAAAAGTATATGAATGTGATTCCCTCTCACTCTGAATTTGAAATCGTCGTCAAGGATATGACAAAAAACGACCTGGTCTTTATTTTTTCTTTATCGGGAGACACCCCGTCCATCTTTCCCGCCGTACAAACCTTGGTGGCCAAAGGCGTTCCTTTTGTTTCCGTCACGAATCTGGTCAATAACCGGCTGGCCAAAATGACTCCGTATCATTTGTATGCCAGAAGCTCGACCATTTCCATCCATAACGGAATTCATCTGGATACCTTTGCTTCCTTTTTCATGATCGTGGAAGCGATATTCAGCCATTATGTGGATTTCATCAATCAGAAAAAAGAAGAAACCAACTGAAAAAGGCATTCCACTTCATGGTGGAACGCCTTATCCACAGGAATCCGGGGATTTGCCCGTTAAATATACTGCTCCACGATTTCGGTGAATCTTTCCTCAAACGGGTTCTCTTTATCTTCCAGCTCTTCTCTTGTCACCGTAAATCTCATCAGCCGCTCATCCAGATTCAGCGCTTCTTCCATCGAACTCATCAAATCAATGGCTTTGCGGTCCAAAGTCATGATGACATCCAACGAATCATGATCGGGATAAAAAACCATGCTGATGTCATCAAAATACTCTTCATACTTGCCCATTGGCGTCATGCGATATTCCTGCACAAAAGGATGGCGGGAATAAAATTTGTCAAACGCATAGTCGACACTGGTCAACCGAAATCCGACATTTTCCGCCGCATGCAGCACTTTGTCCACCAACGGATGGGGAAGAACTTCGATGCCGTCGGTATCTTTCGGGTCGATCGCCATTTTGATATCCAGTCCGGTTTTTAAATAGATGGGGCACCCTCCGGTTGAAATCGGGGCATCCAACGGCATTTCAATTTCAAACGGAATCACTTTGCTCTCCCTTTCTCCGATTTCAAATGTGTCCGTGATCCGAAACTGGCTGATGACATGCTTTTGATCTTTTCCTTCATGATGATACCGGACAATCAGGTACAAATAGATTTCATCAATTCGTTGTTCCGTTTGCCCGCCTTGAATAAATATTTCCCCTTTAATCATTTCTCCTTGGCGGTACGTTGATTTTTCAAGCCGGGTGTCCACCTTGGCGGCTCCGACACCCAAGCCGGCTAACACTTTGTTAAACATGCTTTCTCACTCCAATCCCAAATAAGCATCCGTCCTTTTTCTGTTAATGCATTTTGCGGTTCAGCATTTCATCAATTTTTTCAAGCGGATCCCGAATCACCCGCTCGTTATTGATCATGAGGGTTCCTTTGGGATCATGGTATTCCCAGGAAAATTGACTGTTTAAAACACGGTCGGAACGGATCAGCTCGATATCCATCCGGATTGACATATCCGTCACTTTGAAGAATACGTTCAATTCATCGACATATCCGTGATAACGGCCTGTCGGGCGGAACTGAAACATCTGGAAAAAAGGATAAGGCTTCTGTTGCGGATCATATTCGTTATGTATCCGATATAAAATAAAATCAGCATCCTCAATTTTTTTCAAGATTTTTTGCACCAAATTCGCGGGCACGACTTCAATTTTATCCAGATCGGTGGGATCCAGGCTCATTTTAATGTCCAATCCCGTCTTCAGGTACACAGGAAAGCTTCCCGTCGACATGGGCGTTTCCATGGGGAGTTTAATTTGAAACGGAACCTTTTTGATCTCGTCTTTTTGAATGATCATGGAATGGGACAAAGGATATTGTTGCATGAGATGGGAAGCTTTTCTTCCGTTTTTGGACACCGTCACCATCAGGTACATGTAAATGTCATCGATTTGCTGTTCGGCTTGTCCCCCCCGAATCTTGATTTCCCCCTTGATGACATCCCCCGGCCGGAATTGTTCTTCCTCGATCTGCGCATCCACGGTGGTTCCGCCGATGCCCAAACGGGCCAATGATCTGTAAAGAACCATGTTTTCAATCCTTTCCAGCTTAAAGATAAAAACCGTTTAAGAAGGAGAGAACAGGAAACCCGCTCTCTCTTGTCCACCTTATTTGGGGTACATTTGGTTCATATACTCCTCGAACTGTTTCACCAATTCGTCGTGATCCTTGTTTTCTTTAGCCAGTTTTTCCTTACGCAAGCGCTCGCGGTCGTCCTGCTGCGGTTGGGTGTTTTCTTTCGGTTGTTCGTTTTCTTTTTTCGCTTTGTTTTCTTTTTCCAAATCCAACAAGCTGGCACGCGGTTTGGTGTCCGGGGTGATCAAGTAATGCCTGGATGTTTGCTCCAACTCTTCGCGATGCCGTTCCAGGCGTTTTTTGGTCTGGCTTTCCAAAAGATCCCGTTGTTGCTGCAGCAACTCCTCTTGGCGTCTTTTAAATTCTTCCTCTTGTTTTTGCAGCAAAGACTTCGCCATCTCTTCAAATTCTTTTTGCAACTTCTCCCGTAATTCTTCTTCTTTTTTCTCCAAATCTTTTTGCTTCTGTTCCCACTTGATCCGTTCTTCTTCCACTTTGGCCAATTCTTTTTGCAGCCGCTCTTCTTGTTCCAATGCGATGCGTTCTTGCTCGAGCCGCTCCTGTTTCAAGCGCTCTTCTTCCTGACGGGCTTTTTCTTCTTCTTCTTTTCGTTTTTGTTCTTCAAGCATGCGTTCTCTTTCCGCAATCTCCCGTTCCCAATTCTCCCGCTGTTCCGGCTCTTCAATTTGTTGTTTAAACTCTTCTTTCTGCTTTTGCAACAACTCTTGTTCCCGTTTTTCAAATTCCAGCCGCTGACGCTCCAGCAACTCTTGCTGGCGCTTTTCCAATTCTTTGCGCTGTTTTTCCAAGGCTTCTTTTTGTCTCTTTTCAAATTCTTCTTTCAAACTTGCGATATAATCTTCTTCCTGTTTCTTCTGTATTGTTTCAGGTATATCGGATGTGACCTTCGCGGCCTCCGCCTTTTTTGTTTCTGCCGGTTCTTGGGGTTCAGAAGCGGAAGAAACCGGGGTATCGGTTGTGGATGGCTGATGTTTCACTGGAGATTTTCGGGGTTTGGGGTCCTTCTTTTTCTCCCCTCCGCTGCCAAACAAACGGTCCAACAGTCCCACTTTCTCATACTGCTTGATATGGGACAAGACCGAATCAGGCGAGTCGTTTTGCAAGCTCCGTTGAATTAACCGCACCATCTTTTTCGATGCCTTGAAATCGTTCGGCAATCTTTGAATCGGCTTATCCACGGGTTCGCCGGATAAAAGGGAATAAAAAAAGGTTCCCCAATCGAGTATGTTTTTTTGTGCCGTAATGGTTTCCGTACCGCAAAATAACACCTTCAGCTCCTCATTATGTTCCGTCACCCCGATATTTCCGGGATCCAAAAGCAAATACATCCGCATCGGTTGCGCCCTCAAATCCTTTTCCAACCCAAGCAGTTGCTTTCCCCATTCGACCAGTTTCGCCTCTTCCACCTCATGATTGGCAAAAACCTCCCGCAAAGGCAGGATGGGAACATAAGGGCGGACAAATACGATCGAACGGTCTTCGGCATACACATCTTCATAAGGAATCACCAACGGATGTTCAAAGGAGCGGTAGTGCGCAATCGCACGGGAGATCGGCGCTTGTTTTTCCAAACGGGATGACTGCAAGTAGTAGCGTTGCGAACCTTTTCGGGCAACCGCCAGTTCACCGTCAAAAAACCGGACGACATATTCGATTTGATATAAATCTCTATAACGCTCACCGACTTGAAATCTGAATGACAAGATACTTCGCCTCCATCTTCCGTTCCCAAAATATATATAAACTCCGAAAAATCGACATATATACCCAATTTCAGCATATCACAGGATGATTCACAGAGACAATCCTCCCTAGGCATTTTCTGTGCATCACGTTACAATTAAAAAAGGGACTTGTTTCGTCAGTAAAAAAAATATGATGCATGGTTCCTGCACATGACGTCGTTTTTTCAAATCGTCATCAAATGTCACAAAGGAGACGAAATGGGGGATATTCTTGAATATACAGCAATCGGAAAAACTTTATCAGGAAGCATTGGATGTCATTGTCGGCGGTGTCAACAGCCCGTCACGGTCTTTTCGTGCAGTGGGAAACGGCACGCCGATCTTTATGAAAAAAGCACAAGGCGCTTATTTCTGGGATGAAGATGGAAACCGGTATATCGATTATCTCGCGGCTTTCGGCCCGATTATTTTGGGGCATGCCCATCCGGTGGTGACGGCGGCGATTGTTGAACAGGCCGCCAACGGGGTGTTATACGGAACGCCGACGGAAAAAGAAGTGCGTTTTGCAAAAATGTTGCGGGAAGCCATCCCGTCCATGGAACAAATCCGCTTCGTCAACAGTGGAACGGAAGCGGTCATGACAACCATCCGTTTGGCCCGCGCTTATACCAACCGCACCAAAATCCTGAAATTTGCGGGCTGTTACCATGGTCACTCTGACTTGGTTCTGGTGGCCGCCGGCTCAGGCCCTTCCACCCTCGGCACTCCCGACAGCGCCGGTGTGCCCGTCAGCATCGCCAATGAAGTGATTACCATCCCTTACAACAACATCGAAATCTTGGAAGAGACCATGGAAAAATGGGGAGACGAAATCGCCGGCATCTTGGTCGAGCCGCTGGTCGGAAACTTCGGGATCGTCCCGCCCCAACCGAATTTCCTAGAAACCATCAACCAATTGGCCCATCAAGCAGGCGCCTTGGTCATTTATGATGAGGTGATCACCGCTTTCCGCTTTCATTACGGCGGAATCCAGGATTACTATCATGTGGAGCCGGATCTGACCGCCTTGGGCAAAATCATCGGCGGCGGACTTCCCATCGGGGCTTATGGCGGAAAAAGAGAAATCATGGAAAAAGTCTCCCCGATGGGGCCGATGTACCAAGCGGGAACGATGGCAGGAAATCCGTTGTCGATCTCCGCGGGCCTGGCATGCATTGAAACCTTAAAGCAACCCAACACCTACGAACGACTAGAAAAAATGGGCAAAACATTAAACAACGAGATTTCCCGTTTGGCCGACAAATATGGCTTGAACATCACAATCAATCAAGTGGGGGGAGCATTGACCGTCTACTTCACCGATCAGGAAGTGACCGACTACGAAGGAGCCAAAGCAGCGGACAGTAAACAATTCGGACAGTTTTTCCGGCTGATGCTGGAAGAAGGGGTTTACCTTGCTCCATCCAAATACGAAGCTTGGTTTTTGACAACCCAGCATTCGGAAGAAGACATCCAATTCACTTTACGTGCCGTCGAACGGGCTTTCAAAAAAATGAAACCGTAACATTGTGGAAAAGGTGATTCGATGGAACGAAACGAACCTGTCACGATCTATGAAAAAATCGGGGGAGCAAAGAAAGTCCGGCAATTGGTCGAAGCATTTTACCCGCGTGTCATCAAACATCCGCTTTTGAAGCCGATCTTTCCGGAAGACATCCTCCCTGTGATGGAAAAACAATACTTATTTCTTACGCAATTTTTCGGGGGCCCCCCGCTCTACAGCGAAAAATACGGACACCCCATGCTTCGGGCACGCCACATGCCTTTTCCCATCACCCCGGAAAGAGCCGAAGCCTGGCTGGAATGCATGAGCCAGGCATTGGATGAAGTGGAGATCGGCGGGAAAATCAGAGAAGCGATCTGGAGCCGTTTGGTCTTGACGGCCCACCACATGGTGAACCAACCTTCCAACCGGCAACCGTAAACAAAAAAGCTCCGGAAACTTGTCCGGGGCTTTTTTAATCCAACCACTGACGCCACCATTTTTTCAGCACCGACAAAATCTCCACCCAAACGCCTTTTTCCGCGGAATCATTGCCCTTGTTGGCATCCGGTCGCCGGTCATTGTTCGGATTGATGTGGCCGGGATCAAAGCCGATCAACTCTTCACAAGCCAATCCATCTTGGTCACTGTCCAAGCCATCGATATTCAGATGTTTGGATCCGCCTTTTTCTTCAAAATATTTCTGCGACTCGCTCCAGTTCTCAAATGAATGACAGCCCATCTCATTGGCCCAGGTTTCACCGCTTGACAACAAAAAAGAAACCAAAAGAATCCATCCGCATACCGTCCATCTTCGCAACCATCTTTCCCCCTTTCCAAAACCCTTGTCGCGTCATCCCAAATCAACAGCCGCCTCATTCCATTTATACTCTTTGAAATTAATTTTTTCCAATCACAAAGATTGCCATCTGTCCGCAAGAATTCATTTTGTTGCCAGTTACTCAAACACAATTTACCCCTTTTTAACGACTCCGTAAACATCCCGCAAAAACATGAAAAAAGAAGGAACTTGATTAAAATTATTCCGTTTCTGCCCCTTTATCGTTTGCAAAATCCGGCTGTTTTTTCGTGTGATCCGATCATTCCGTTCTGTAATTTAGATTAAAATCCCGTTTTTTTGAAGGAAACCCCGGAGAAATGCAGAATTATTTTATCCCGACATATTTATCCATTGATTATGATGAAAAGGCAGGGAAACAAATGTTTAAGAGTCAAACCCCCAACAAAACGCTGGAGAATGGAACGGCAACCATTGAAACGATTCAACTGGGAATCGCAAAGCAATCCATTATGATACGGGGCCAAGACACCAGCCATCCAATTCTCTTGTTTTTGCACGGGGGTCCTGGATTTGCGCCAATCGGGTTTATGAGGCATTATCAAGAAGAACTGGAAAAGCACTTTATCGTGGTTCATTGGGATCAACGGGGAGCCGGAAAATCTTTTTCCGCAAAAATGGATCCAAAAGCCATCAATCTTGACCAGTTCGTCTCAGATACTCATGAATTGGTTCAAATCCTCTTGGAACGCTTTAAACAGAAAAAAATCTATTTGGCTGCACACTCCTGGGGCAGCATCATCGGAGCACGCTTTGCCAAAAAATATCCGTCTTTGCTCCACGCCTACATCGGCATCGGCCAAATGACCGATGTGCAAAAAAGCGCACTGCTCTCGTATCAGTTTGTATTGATTCATGCCCGACACAACCGGAAATTCTTGGCGATGCGTGCTTTGAAACGCATCGGCTATCCACCATATAAAGATTTGCGCCATGTGCTTGTACAACACAAGTGGCTGACTCGTTTCGGGGGATTGATTCGGAAGGGAAACCTTTTTCAATATTTGGCCAAAGGGTTCTTTTCTTCGGAGTATACACTTTTGGACTGGATTAAATGGATCCGGGGCTATCGGACTTCTTTCAAACGGCTCATGCCCCAACTGCTGCAAGTCAATCTTTTTGAAGAAATTCAAGAACTGAAGGTTCCGGCTTATTTCTGTGTGGGCCGTTATGATTTTTACTCTCCTTTTGAGCTGCAGGAACAATTTTACGAGCAGCTTGATGCCCCCGTAAAAGACATGATTTGGTTTGAAAATTCGGCGCATGCGCCTCATCTTGAAGAATCATCTTCGTTCCTCGTTTTGCTTTTGCGTGTCAAAGAAGAAAGCTTGTTATTCCAACAAAAAAAACTCCAAAATCAATCACATAAAGCGGCAAACGGCAAAGCCGGGGAACCGACCGTCAAACACGCGCCTTAAACCGGCTTGGCCCGGATCTTGAATTTCTCATTTTTTACAGTAAACCCGTCAAAATTTTGCGTTCTTTTCCATCGTGGCCGGTTATTGCTTTGTAATCATCTGAAATCTCTTGTGACTCTACAAAAAAAGGCTTTAGATCTCATGGGAAATATGAGAAAATAAGCTTAAGAGAAATTGATTGCTTCAATCAATTCCTCCTTAGCGGAAGTGGGACACCACAAAACCGAATAAGGAGAGGATGATTCTGTTGAATTATAAAGATGATTTGCATGGTGAAGACATTCTTTTGCCCGCTAACAAAACGGCTCCTTGTTCAATCTGTGGGAAAGAAGCATACTATGTTGAAATCAGCTTTGAATCCCCCATTTGTTCAAAAGAATGTGCAAAGCAAATGTGGAAAGAATATGTGGACACACAAGTATCCAGGAAATACAAAACGTTCAGTGATTTTTTATGAATATGCATAAACGATGAAAAACACCGCATAGTCCAAGCTATCGGTGTTTTTTAATTTTTGTCCTTTCACGGCCGGGTTCCCTGCACATGAAGAGGACCAATATTCATTTTTTTCAAAGGAATCGAATTCTCCATTTCCGCTTTTTGATCCACAAACCGGTATTCCGGCAGGAGTGTTTTTTTCTTTAAATCAACAGGCATCATAATCATGGCTTCCCCGTTGACATCCACCACTGCATAAGGCCTTGGTTCCTCCATGAACACCAGATATTCCTTTTGGTTTAAAGCAATCAAATAGCCACAAGCCCTGGAAATGGAAATCACCAAAACCATGAAAATCAGCCCGGCAATGAACCATTTTCGCTTGGAAACCATCCGGATCAACGCATATGTAAAAGCAACATACAACAAAAAGAAAAACAAAAGCACTTCCACCGAATAATGGAACTCAAAATCCAACCGCAACCCGAGCATAAATGCCACCGCCCCGGGCAAAAAAACGGGTAAAACCCATTTTCCATACCGGGCCACGATCGGGTATTGCAAATAGGCCAAAAGCACAAGCGACATGATCACAAACGCAAAAATGGAGAGAATGATGGCATTTAACCCCACACTCGCATAAAGGGCAGGCAATCCAAAATAAGCCTTGTAACTGACATCGGACAAATAAGCCGAAAAATAACCCAGTCCGGCGACCGCCCCGATGGCAATTCCCTCAGACACTTTCATAAAAGGAATGGAGCGCAAAAAGGTCTTTGGGTTGGTTAGGAGTTGATCTCTCAACAGATTATTCATGTTTCCTCCTGTTTTTTCGAAACGTGATCAATTTAACATAAAATAAATGATTTTTAATCTATAATTCTTTTATATATCCAGAGCCATTATATACAAAAACAAAAGCCTCTTGCTATCCAACAAGAGGCTTTTGCAATGACCTTTACATCAAAAAGATTCCCACAGCACTGATGACTGCGAAGAAAATGCCTGCCACAATAAATATCCTGTAGAAAGCCGTTCCTTTTTGATCCAGATGCATAAACGTAAACAACTGCAAAAACACCTGCACCGCACCCAAGATCAAAAGAACCGGCAAGACCAGGTGTTCCGGTGCCACATCGGTGGCGACCAGGTAAAAAGCAGCCGCTGTCAACACGATCATCACGGCAAACGAAATGAGATGCTTCGTCACGCGCTCTGATTTATGGGCAGACTGCTCGTTTGAAGACTGACTGACTTGTTGTGCCACCGTTTAGCCCACCTTTCCCAAAAGATAAACCAGGGTAAAGATAAACACCCAAACCACGTCAATAAAGTGCCAATACAAACTGGAAAGGAACAATTTTGGCGCCGTTTCCTTTGTGATCCCACGTTTGGCTGCCTGAATCATCAACCCCGAGATCCAGAAAAGCCCGAATGTGACGTGCGCACCATGGGTACCGACCAGGGCATAAAAAGCGGAACCAAAAGCACTGCTCATGAAAGTATGCCCCAAGCTCACATAATGAATGAACTCATAAATTTCCAGCACCAAAAAAGCCAGACCAAGCAGAACCGTGATTCCGAGCCATACCAGTGTTCCTTTCAAATGGCGCTGGTTCATTTTCACCATCGCAAGCACACTGGTCAAACTGCTTGTCAAAAGAATTGCCGTGGTGACCGCAACCAGTTCCAAGTCAAACAACTCGGTACTGTCCGGTCCGCCCATGTTTTGGCTGCGAAGAGCCAAATAAGAACCAAACAAACAAGCGAACAAGACGGTTTCGGCTCCTAAAAAGAGCCAAAAGCCCAAGACTTTGTTTTTCCCTTCCAGCGTGGCCGTTTCCAGATGTTGAGGCTTTTGGGCCGCTTCCGTTTGGGCTGCCATTATGCCTTAACCCCCTTTTCTTTGTCAATTTCCTCCGGATCGATATGATAGCCATGATCCTGCTCAAACGAGCGCATAAACATGGCAATGAAGACGACAATGATCCCGATAATCGCCGCGCTGAAATCGCCACGGGCAATGAATCCCAAACCGGCTACAAACAAGCCTAATGCCATCAAAAGAGGAATATAGGTCGGGGATGGCATATGAATGGGGCCCAACGGTTCAGCCGGTTGCATTTCTTTGTTTCCGGCCTGCTTTTCAAGCCACCATGCATCATAACCACGCACCAAAGGCGTTTGTTTAAAGTTATATTCCGGAGCCGGCGAAGGAATCGACCATTCCAAAGTCCGTCCATTCCACGGGTCTCCCGATGCTTTTTCGCCTTTTTTGAAAGTCAGAACAATATTCAGTGCAAACGCGATCGTACCAATTGCCATGAAGAGTGCGCCAATGGTACTGATGAAGTTCAAGGTTTCCAATCCGGCCCCTGCCTGGTAGGTAAACACCCGGCGCGGCATACCGAACAGTCCCAAGAAGTGTTGCGGGAAGAAGGTCAGATGGAAACCGATAAAGAAAGTCCAGAAGTGAACTTTACCCAATTTTTCGTTTAACAGTTTCCCGAACATTTTCGGCCACCAATAATAGGCACCGGCAAATAATGCAAAGACGGTTCCTCCGACTAATACATAGTGGAAGTGCGCCACGACGAAATAAGTGTCATGGTATTGGAAGTCTGCAGGCGGCGAAGCCACCATTACCCCGGTCATACCCCCCATCACAAAGGTGGGAATGAACCCGAGGGCAAACAACATGGCGGTTTTAAAGCGGATTTCCCCTCCCCACATGGTAAACAACCAGTTGAAGACCTTGATCCCCGTCGGAATCGCAATGGTCATGGTCGCAATCCCGAAAATGGAGTTAGCAACCGGTCCCAGTCCAACGGTAAACATATGGTGAACCCACACCATGAACCCGAGGAAAGAAATCAAAACCGTTGCAAAGACCATGGAGGTATATCCGAACAAGCGCTTTTTCGAGAACGTGCTGATAACTTCGGACATGATTCCAAACGCCGGCAAAATCACAATGTATACTTCCGGATGCCCGAAAATCCAGAACAAGTGTTGCCACAGCACGGCGCTGCCGCCCATCGTGTAATCGAAAAAGTTCGCACCAAACAAGCGGTCAAACATCAACAGCAACAAGCCGACAGTTAATGGCGGCATGGCAAAAATGATCAATGCGGACGTTGCAAACGTCGTCCATGTAAACAGCGGCAATCTCAAGAATGTCATTCCGGGAGCCCGCATGTTGATAATGGTCACCAGGAAGTTGATCCCGCTGAGCAACGTCCCGATCCCGGAAATCTGCAAACCGATCACATAGTAGTCCACACCCGGTCCGGGGCTGTATTCATTCAAGGCCAATCCCACATAGGAAGTCCAACCGGCATCGGGTGCACCCCCAAAAATCCAGCTGAGGTTTAAAATGACTCCACCCGCTGTAAAAAGCCAGAACCCGAGTGAGTTCAAAAACGGAAACGCAACATCACGCGCACCGATTTGAAGCGGAACCACCACGTTCATCAATCCGAAAATCAAAGGCATTGCTGCAAGGAAAATCATCGTGGTTCCGTGCATGGTTAACACTTGGTTAAAGGTGTCGCCAACAATAAAATCGTTATTGGGCACGATCAGCTGCAACCGCAGCAACAAGGCTTCAATTCCCCCGATGACAAAGAAAACGATCCCGGAAATAAAATACATGATCCCGATTTTCTTATGGTCCACCGTGGTAAGCCATTCCCAAACTTTGCTCTTCTTTACGAGACTGAGTAAATTTTTATTATAGCCTCCCGTAAAGATCGCCCATATGAAAAGAGCAAAGACGATCAATATTAAGAGCGTACCCATGGTGTTCCCTCCTTCTAACGTGATCCGTTACGATACGATGTGTGAAAAGTTATTTTCTGCTCATCAAATACTCCACAAGCGCTTCCATTTCTTGCGGTTCTAAATAGTCAATTTTCGGCATTTGCGCACCCGGTTTCACCGCAGTCGGGTCTTTCAGCCATTTTTTCAGATTCTCTTCGTCATGCGGCAAAATCCCTGCAATGGTGGAACGTGTTCCAAACTTGGTCAAATCCGGACCTTTGATGTTTTTGTTTGTTCCGGCATGACAACCCAGACAGTTTTGGTTGAACAATGCTTCCCCTTGTTTTTGCTGGGCGGTTTGAACGGTGGACGGTTGTTGCATTTGTGCCACCCATTTGTTAAAGTCGCTTTCTTCTTGAGCGATCACTTTAAAGTCCATTAAAGCATGGCCCGCTCCACACAATTCTGCACATTTCCCTTGATAAACACCCGGTTCTTTCGCATCCAACGGCAAGGTGTTTGTGCGTCCTGGAACGACGTCCACTTTTCCGCTGAGCGCGGGAACCCAGAAGGAGTGCAAAACATCTTTTCCTTCAATAATCAAATTCACTTTTTTCCCTACCGGGATATGTAGCTCTTGGGCTGTTTTGATTCCCAGGTCAGGGTACTGAAACTCCCACCAATACTGATACCCCGTCACCTTTACCGTGAGGGAGTCTTCCGAAGCTTTTATTTCCGACATGTTAAACGTGTATTTGACCGTCGGAATTGCCAATATCGTAAGCAAAATGATCGGAATAGCAGTCCAGACGATTTCCAGAACATTGTTTCCATGAACTTGTTCCGGCATCACATCTTTGCCTTTCCGTTTTCTGTACCGGATCAGCACGTAAATATAGATGGATATAACGACAGCAAAGACGCCCAACATGATGAATAAGGCTAATTTAATCATATCAAGCGACATCTCACCTGATGTCCCTTTCGGTTTCAAAACACTGAACCCGTCAACCCCGGAACATCCAGTGAGAGCCAGAGACATAATTGCGAATAAACTTAATACTCGCCATGCGCCTTTTCGACTCACCACATTTCCTACCTCGCTTTCTGTAAGGTTGATCCGACCCCGATCAACCGAAGCCGGACCAATCATTTTCACAGTGCATCAAATCTATTTATATCAAGCTCATGATAAGCACTGTATCGTATTTATAAAATGCGCATCAAATCACGAATCAAAACATCGATCACCATCGAAAGCAAAATCACCGTCAAGTAAATCAAAGAATAAAAAAACATCTGATTTGCCCACTTGATATCATCTTTTGCAGAAAAGCCGCGGATGGATAAAACGACATAAATCCCACCCAGCACAAGTGACACAATCAGATAAAACCAACCCAAAGTCCCTGTGTAAAACAACAAATAAGAAGAAGGGAGCAAAAGAATCGTAAAGAACAGTGTTTGTTTCTTGGTCTCATGAAACCCTTTGACGACCGGCAACATCGGAACTCCTGCCTGACGGTACTCTTCCACACGCCGCATCGCAAGGGCAAAAAAGTGAGGAGGTTGCCACATAAACAAAATGAGAAAGAGTGCCCAAGCATTCAAATCGATGGCCGGATTGGCCGCAACCCAACCGATCATCGGCGGAACAGCTCCTGAAATCCCGCCAACCACTGTGTTTAAAGTACTGGTTCTTTTTAACCATAAACTATAAATCAAAACATATACCATTACCCCGATAAATGCAACAAATGCAGCAAGAATGTTCACACCGACAGCCAATAACATGAGTCCCAAAAGGGTTAATGTCAGACCATACCATAAAGCGGTAGCCGGTTTGATTCTTCCGTCAGCCACCGGGCGGCTCTTGGTACGTTCCATCAACGGGTCAATGTCCCTGTCGATAAAATTGTTCAATGTGCAACTGCCTGCAATCGTAAGTGCGGTTCCGAGCAAAGTCAGGATCAAAGTGACCAGATTCAAATCCGTCAATCCCGCCGCTACAAAATACCCTGCAAACGTGGCAATCAAATTACTCTTATTAATCCCCGGTTTCGTAATTTCTATATAATCACGCCAGGAGGCTTTATTTTTCGATTCCACAGAATCTAACATCTGCTCAGATGCGGTTTGCTCGGACACAGTATGGTTCACCCGTACAAACCTCCTTTCTACCAAGAAACCATCTTCAACTGGAAATGACTGTTGAAGAAAGGGAACAATATAATTTAACATAATACAAACAAAGAAAAAAACACAAATTCCTTTACATGCTCTTTTGTTCTCTTTCTCGGGCATGTTGCAAAAAAAGAGATACTTTTTGCCTAATTACCATCATCATTTTAGATGATAGAACCCCTTCGTGCAAGAGCAGGTAAAAGCGCTGCCGTGCGATCAAACAGTTTCCTTCATTTTTTATTATTGCCCTCGCGGCCCTTTTTTCTGCAAAAAACCTTTTCACTCATTAGTCTAATCGATTGTTCCAAGCGGAAGATGACATATTTGTGAACATTTTTCCCGGCCTGCAACGGCAATGGAAACCAAATGGCCGGCTTATCCAAAATAAGGTTTTTTAATGGGTGGATTATGAAATAATGGGTTTGTTTTTCAACCATTTGACCGCTTCGAGGCAAGTGCCGGATTCAACCGGAATTTGCCTTAACTCATCCATCAGCATATATACATGCTGAAGGCCGGAAGTTTCCCCGACTTGCCGGGCTTTTCCTTTTGCCAATTCTTCCAGGTTGTTTAATCCCGGCCCTTCGTCACGGACTTGAATCTTCAACCCTTTGCGTCCCCCTTCTTCCTTTACCGGGGAAATGGTCAAAATCCCCTTGTCAGCATATTGCACCACATTTTGGGCCAATTCCGACATGGACTGGACAATCCGCGATTGTTCCAGTTCGTCAAAACCAATTTCCTTTGCCATTTCCCTCACTTCACTCCGTATGTGGAAAATATCCTCTTCTGCATGGATCTCAAATCTTTTCTGCATGTTTCCCCTCCATCACGTGGTAAGCTTCCGGTCCGCTTCCGCCGATGTCCCGTGGTCGAAGTTTTGCACCCGGTAAAGCTCGGCATATTTGCCGTTTCGGCGCATCAATTCATCATGTGTGCCATGTTCGATCAACCGGCCATGGTCAATGACAAAAATCTGGTCGGCATGGGTAATCGTCGACAAACGGTGGGCAACGATCAAAGTGGTGCGGTCTTTGGCCAAACGCTCCAAAGATTCCTGGATTAAGTGCTCCGTTTGCAAATCCAGTGCCGAGGTTGCTTCATCCAAAATCAGAATGGACGGGTCTTTCAAAAAAACACGGGCAAGCGCAATCCGCTGCCTTTGCCCTCCTGACAATTTAATGCCCCGTTCGCCAATTTCAGTATCGTACCCTTGGGGAAGCTCTTGGATAAAGTCATGGGCATTGGCCGCTTTGGCCGCCTCAACAATTTCATCAAAGGATGCATCCACTTTTCCCAGCCGGATATTTTCGCTGACCGTCCCGCTGAACAAGATGTTTTCTTGCAAAACCATCCCGATTTGTTTCCGCAAACTGTTTAAAGTAAAAGAGCGGACGTCACGGCCATCGATGCGGATTTGTCCTTGATCGACATCATAGAAACGCGGAATCAGGGAAATAAAAGATGATTTTCCTCCGCCGCTTGGACCCACCAATGCAACGGTTTGTCCCGGAGCGATTTTCAGATCAATGTCTTCCAACACATAATCCTGATTCTCGTGGTAACGGAAACTGACATGGTCAAAGATAATTTCCCCCTTAACCCGTTCAACGTTTTTAGCATCCGGCAAATCGGTGATGTCATAAGGCTCATCCACAAACTCAAACACCCGGTCCATCGATGCAAAAGCCTGGGTCAGTGTGGTTGAAGAGTTCACCAAGCGCCGGATCGGGTTGTAAATCAATCCCATGTATCCGTAAAAAGCCGTCATTTCACCAATGGTCAGCCGTCCTTGAACCACCAGGTAACCGGACACGCCAATCACCAGAATGGGTGCCAGATCGGTGATGGTATTGATGGCTGCAAACGTTTTGGCCACCCAGCGGGTTTGGTTGAGGGCTTTGTCCAAGAAATGCCGGTTTCGCTGTTCAAACTGTTTCTGTTCGTGATTTTCCAAATGGAACGCACGGATGACTGAAATGCCTTGGACCCGCTCATGCAAATGCCCTTGCAATTCAGCCAAAGCCTGTGAACGCTCTTTGGTGGTTCTTCGCATATTTTGGAAGAAGTACTTGACGGAGATGGCATACAACGGAAAGACTGACAAAGAAATCAGTGTCATCCACGGATCCAGCCAAAGCATGAAACCGACGGCAATAAGCAGGGTGGATAAATCCAGCCAGATATTCATCATGCCGGTAATCACAAATTCTTTGGTTTGTTCCACATCGTGAATGACCCGGGAAATGATTTGCCCCACTTTGTGATTTTGGTAATACCGCAAGGATAACTTTTGAATATGATCAAAAAGTTTGTTGCGTATGTCAAATAATACTTTGCTTGCAGTCCATTGGGCAAAGTATTGCCGGAAATATTCCACCGGAATTCTGATCACCGTGAACACAAAAAGGGCCGCCAACATCACCCACATCAATTTTTGTATCTTATCCTGAGCCGGCAACGATGACAAAAGCAAATCATCCACCACATATTTCAAAAGCAGTGGAAGAAGCAACGGAATCCCGAACTTCACGATCCCGATGATCATCGTCAGAGTGATTTCTTTCCAATATGGCTTGACAAATTGAAGATATCGCTTCATGCTACCCATTTCTTTCAACCCCTGTATGTTAAGAACTGACTTCTATTATAACAGGGTACAAGAATCGGATCACCAATAAGGGGAAGATCTCCCCTTTCGTCCGTACAGACAACCATTGCAAAACATACATGGCAAAAAACACCGGCCCCTTGAACAAGGGACCGGTGTTTTATCCATCAGTGACGGGCTTTTTCCAAAGCCGGCAACAATTTCGGATTCAGGATTTTGATGTAGGTTCCTTTCATTCCCAATGAACGGGATTCCACAACCCCGGCACTTTCCAGTTTGCGCAGAGCATTTACGATGACGGAACGTGTAATTCCCACACGGTCGGCAATTTTGCTTGCGACCAAGAGCCCTTCCATGCCATCCAATTCGTTGAAAATGTGTTCAGCCGCTTCCAACTCGCTGAAGGACAGGGAGTTGATGGCCAGCTGTACAACCGCACGGCTCCGTGCTTCCTCTTCAACTTGGCCGGCACGCTCACGCAAAATTTCCATTCCCACGACGGTTGCCCCATACTCTGCCAAGATCAAATCGTCTTCTTCAAATTTATTGTTCAGACGGGACAATACCAATGTTCCCAAGTGGTCACCGCCACCCATGATCGGAACAATCGTGGTGTACCCGTTTTTGAACATCTCTTTCATTTCAGTCGGATAAGCCGTGTACGGGCTGTCCACATCCACGTTTGTCATGGATTTGTCAACTTCCATGAGCAATTTTGCATATTCCGGCGGGAATTCACGGGTTTTCAAATACTGATTCATCCGTTCATTCTCGACGTCATGGTTGATCGCCATTCCCAACAGTTTTCCTTCAGGCCCGACGACATAGATGTTGGCGCCGATAATGTCACAAAGCGCTTCTGCAACCTCATCAAAATCCACCAGGTTGTGACCTGCGTTTCTTTGCAAAATTTTGGAAATGCGTCGTGTTTTGTTCAATAGATCCATATCCATAACCTCCAAGTTCATTTTCTTTGATTCTTGTATGTTTATGGGCCGTCCTTTTGACCGTCCAAAAGACGGGTTATTTTTAACGGGATTGAATTCCGGGGAAAATCAATAAAAGTAAACACTTACCTATTATGCGACATTTAAGCAATTACGCAATTTCAATTCTGTGAACAATTTTCGACTTTTATACCTATTCCAAATTGTTTCCTTTATGGCTTTAAAGGGAAGAACCGGACAAAGACCGCCATAAGATCCGTTCCACTTTTCCATTGATCAATTCGCAGGGAACAAATCCCACGCTTTCATAACGGCTGTCTTTGCTGGCATACCGGTGCCGGTTATCTCCCATGACGAATACTGTCCCCGGCTTTACCCGGACGGGTCCGAAATCCCCGTCTTCGATCTTGGTGTCAATATACTCTTCGACTGCTTTTTTCCCGTTCAGGTATAAATATCCATTTTTCACTTCAATGATGTCCCCTCCGACACCCACCACCCTTTTCACCAAATAACGCCCGGGATTGGATGGATCTTGAAACGTGACGATATCTCCCCGTTTTGGTTCATTCCACAAGAATGTAAATTTGTTCACAAGGAGATAGTCCCCGTCATGAAGTGTCGGCTTCATTGATGTCCCGTTCACAACGGATAGTGCAATCCCGTAATGGTTGACCGCCCAGGAAAACAAGATTGCATAGATGAGCACAAACACCCATTTATACAATCGTTTCACCAAGTCCATGTTCATTCACTCCATCATCTACCCCCAATTCTCGCAAGGTACCGGTGATACCGGAAGGAAGCAGACGCGGAGCAAAAGGTTTCTGACGACACGGTGAAGACAAAGAATGAATCTTTTTTTTAAAAAAGAAACCTATTGCCAAACCAAGGAATTTTCACTCACATCATCTTGTTCTACCACTTTTCCCCTGTCAATTGCAAGCATAAACCCAACATTTGTTAACAAAATGACGTATTTTTGGCAAATACACCCAAAAACACGTAGTTTTATCATCCGCTCCTCCGATGGCATCACCGTCTTTTTTGGCTCTTTTCCATTCCTCTCAATGAAGTTTCTAGTCTTTTTATTTCCAAAAATAACATAAAATAAAACACCCAAAACTCTGAATTTAATTTTTTTCTGTAATAAAGAAAAATCCCTTACTAAATCAACTTCAGGGAAAACCGGACTCCGGCATGAAAAAGAGTCCATGAACCCGCCTTGTCATGGACTCTCAACATTTCAATAAGAAGCATGTTGTTTGCCCAATTCACCCGCCCGCTTCGCCGCCTTCAGCACGGCCGCTTTCACCGCTTCGTCAAAGCGATAATCCCTTAATGCCTGCAAACCGGCCATGGTGGTGCCTCCGGGAGATGTGACTTCTTCACACAACTGCCTGGCATTTTTTCCGCTTTCCATGAGCATATGTGCCGCTCCCAGCAAAGTTTGAACCGTTAAGATCCGGGCTGTTTCCGGATCCAAACCGGCCGATACCCCGGCAGACTCCATGGCTTCCGTCATGGTATAGATATAAGCCGGACCACTTCCCGACAGGCCCGTCACGGCATCCATCAAAGCTTCTTCCACCATGACCACCAAGCCGATAGTGGAAAAAATCTCTCTTGTGATCTCAACCGCTTCCCGGGTCGCCCGGCTTCCCTTGCTCATCGCCGTGGCCGATCGCCCCACCCGGCAAGAGGTGTTTGGCATCACCCGCATCACCGAAACGCGATTTTGTAAATAATTATCAATGAATTCCGTGGTGATTCCCGCCACCGCAGAGATTAAAATTTGTCCGTCCTGTAAACGCTCTCCCCATTTTTTCAACACTTCGACCGTATCTTTGGGTTTTACCGCAAGAATCACAATCTCTGCCCCGGCCACATTTTCTTCGCTTTGCTTCGTCCAATCAAGCCCGTATTTTTGACATATTTCTTTGATGCGCGTGCGGTTTTGCCGGTTCACCATGCTCACTTGATGCGGCTTCACCTTCTTCTCCGTGATCAGCCCTTCCAAAATCGCTTCCGCCATGGATCCGGCGCCGATAAACCCGATGGTCTTGTGTGCAAGCATCAAAAATCCCTCCTCTTTGTTTCAAAATAAAAAACCTCTTTTCGCCTAAAGGACGAAAGAGGTTTGTCTTCCGCGGTACCACCTTTGTTGGCACATCCATTGTGCCCGGCTTTTTATCTGTAACGGGAAAACCCGGATAGATTCATCATCTTCCGCATACAAGGGTGGGTTCAAACAGACAACACCGGCAAAGCCTCTCAACCGGCGGGCTTTACTCTCTGTACGGCTTGTCATGTTTTACTGGCCCTCGTCATCGCGTTTCCAACATATATCGGTTGTACGAACGGTTTTTTCTCACTGATCATGAAATTCTGCTAACTATTATGAATCATTGCGATCGGGATGTCAACCGGAGATCACGGCCCGGCCCCCACCCCGGCAACCGTTTTGAGCTTGCAGAAAAGAGAAAGCAAAAAGCAAATGCATTCATCCAAACACATTTAATAATTTTTTGATGAATCATTAAAATTTACATAACAAAAAACAAAACAAGAAAGCCGGTTCATCTTTTCAAAAAAGCGGAACAGGCAAAAAAATAAACCGTTCAAATAATTTTAATTTGAAAGCGCATTCAAAGTGTAGTAATCTTAACTTAAAACAGATATCCTTAAATAGGCTTGGGGTCCAAAAAAGGATTTGGACACAAAAAAATCTCTGCCTTTCGGCAGAAACTCAAAGCATAAAAAATTATGAAACGGTTTGACGCCTTTGAAAGACAGAATACAACTCTTTTTCCAAGCGAGTGGAGCAACTATTGGTATAGCCGAGATGTTGATAAAATGGGAGCAGTTTTTTCGTTCCTTCATCGACTGTGATCCAAATCCTTTTGACTCCTTTTTTCCAAAAACGATGTTCCAACTCACGGACCAACATGGTGCCAATTTTTCTCTTTTGATGGTCAGGATGGACAGCCAGACAATAAAAAAAGCCCGTTTGTTGATCAATCGTACCAACAATCGCACCAACCACTGTTCCTTCTTCTTCAGCCACGATCACCAAATCCCGGTCCAAGCTGATTTGTTCCGCCAACACTTGCAACGTTTCTTTTTCCTGCTCGCGAGAAGCTGTCATTTGCCAAATGTTTGATACATCATGTACATCTGACAATCGAAAAGAACGTAAGCGTATCATTTTTTCCCCCCGCTTCAGATCCCATTCTCGGCTTATTTATTTTACCTCAAGAACTAATTTTATTTCAATCCATTTCATTTCCAATCGGATTCATATCTTCAGCCGCATACCAAAGCCACGGGACAAACAAAAGGATGGCAGCCCCCTGCCAGAAAACCGCCGCAGAACCGACCCACCGCACCAAGACCGCCCCGGTCAGAACCATGACCCAAACCAGCAACGACCACCAATGAAGCAAGCGGGAAAGACCCGATGACCGGAACATCACGGCGGTATAGATCAACCCGCCGACGGCCCAACAAGAGGGGACAAAGACGCTGATCGCGGGGACAAGTAAATGTTCCCAATCATCCAGATGATGAAACAAGAGCGGATTGGTTGTCTCCCAAGCCATTTTCATCAGCAATGGATAGACAAACATTTGTATAAAGACATGGATGAATAAGGAAAGGCTGCCCATCAATTGAATAAACCAACCCCACTGCAAAATCACGCGATATTGCCGGTCGAGGGTGAACAACAAGATGGTGAAAACGGCCAGAATGGACAAAACGGCAATCAGAATGCTAATCCAGGAGATCGTCACCAGGACCTCATTCGCCTGCATAAAACGGAACCGTCTGAGCCAGGACCCCTGAGACAGTTGGAAAAGAACGAACATGACAAAAAGAACGGTGACAAAATGAAGAAGAGCCGACCCGCGGAATACCCATAAAAACCAATGCTTGCGAACCCCCACAGACACATGTTTCATCACTTACCACCCCCGCCGGAACACTCAGAAAACAGCAAAATTTTCCTTTTTCTTTATTTTATCCTGCCCCCTCTTCTTTCAATCACTTTTTTCCAGATCTTTTTATTTTTGTTGTGATTTGCAAAACGCATTCCTTGCGGATTCACTTTGGTGCATAACCGGTATAAATCATGCATGCCGCGCAGTTGTTCCATAAGCAAAAAGGACTGACCACCCGGGTCAGCGTCAGCCTCTGAATTCGTCTTGCAGGGACGTCTTCCCGTGAATGTGAAATTCCTGATTGAAGGAGAAGAAGAAATCGGCAGTCCTCATCTCATCCCTTGTTTACAGAGATACAAAAAACGTTTTCAATGCGATCTGGTGCTTATTTCCGACACGGCCATGTTGGATGAAAACCAACCGGCTGAACAAAAAACACCCTTTGACCCGTTCATCTTGGCCGAAGGGTGTTTTTTGTTTAAGACTGCGGCACTTCCTTTCCGCTCTGATCAACGACCACTTCCGTAAAGGATTCGGGTGCCGGCGCCACATTGCGCTTTTTCACTTTGGCTCCGGGAACCGTATAAACATTTGCCGTCAGTTCCCCGCCGTTGATAAAGATCCTCAAAAGAATCGGAGCATCCAGATTGTTTTGGAAGCGGAAATCCGGACCGCCCCATGAAACCGTGGCATCCCGGCCTTTGGGCACATAATCGACATCTGCACTGTGATGGACCACTCTCAACATTTTCAATCCGGCACGGTCCGTACTGTTGTATAACGTGGAAGAGACTTGGCAAATGCCTCCGCCAATGCCTTCGGTATATTCTCCTTTGACAATCACGTGAGCGGTTTTATATCCTCTTGCTTCAGTGCGCTCTCCCACCACTTGGTTGAATGAAAATTTTTCGCCGGGCAACATGACCAAATTATGAATCTCATTGGAGGCCAGCTGCATATTCGTGGTCCGGTTGACGTTTCCTGGGTTGAATTTGGTGGTGTAGCTTCCGATCAAATTTTTATCCACTTGGCGCAAATCATTGCTGGTCACCTCCGGTTTCACCTCAACCATGGGGATCGTATACGGTTGATTCAAGGAAGCATGCCAATTATTCAGCCATTCCTTCATTTTTTCCACATCCATGTCTTCTCCGTATTCTCCCTTGATCAGGGTCTCCCCCCAACGGTTGTTCTCAAACCGGGCATTCTTCGGTTCGACACGCACTTCCTTGCGGACGCTGTCCAACCATTCGGTTAATTTTTTCATATCCACACTTTCCGGACTTTTTCCATCATAACCCAATTGCCACAAATCCAACTCGTATTTTTTGCCCTCATGTTGCAAAATCAGTTTGGCCGGATCTTTCTTTTCTTCCTCCGTTTGAACCGCAGCAACTTCTTCCGTCGTCCCTGCCGGGCCGTAAACACCAAAGCCCAGGATCGCCACCACCGTCATGGATGCGATGATGGTGCTCACCAAAATCTTTTTGGGACGGGGAGTGTTTTTGATTTCACTCTTGATCCTTTCCCGGATTCCTCTTTCCTGCGGCACGCCGGCCGGGGTCCCGTCCGCTTTCTCATTTGGTTTGTTTTGCTCATTGCTCATTGCTTCCGGTTTCGCATGGGCTTGTTCAGCCTTTGCATGCTCTTCAGCCCCGGTCGGGGAAAATGCCCCCGGATCGCCAAATGCCTGCTGCTCTCCGCTTCCTGTCCCTTCCGGCTTCTTTCCATCATCCACACGGATCTCCAACTCAGATTTTGTTTCAGAGGAATGTTCCTCATGCTTCTTCTCTTTTTCCTCCACAATCACACTCTCCCTTTTATCATCCATCCGTCAGACTTTTTTTCGTTCTGTTTTAAACGCTTTGTGGTAAACATTGGCCCAGGTTTTTTCTTCTCTTTTCTCTTTTTCCAGCCATGACCATGACGTTGGCAAATCAAAGCCGGTATTTTTAAGCTCCACTTCCACCACCGTCACCTTCCAATGGCGATGGCTGAAAACATGTTGAAATTCTCCTTTGATTATATAATTTAAAGCAGGTATTCGATTTTCTTTGCAAAATTTTTCTATGATTGTCAAATGATGATCTCCTTTGGGGATCTCAAAGGTCGGCAAACCCCAAAGCCCGGCAAGCAATCCTTGTTCAGGCCTTTTCTCCCCGATAAACAAGTTTTGATGTTGAAAAAAGACCATCACCATCTCTTGTTGCACCGGCGGTTTTGCCTTTTTTTTGACCGGAAGTTGTTCTTCCATCCCTTTTTCATAGGCTTCACACACCGAACGAACCGGACAGAGCAAGCAGCCGGGTGATACCGGAGTGCAAATGGTTGCCCCCAAATCCATCAACGCCTGGTTGAAATCCCCCGGGGCTTCTTCCGGCATGACACGCTCCACCAGAGACTCCATCTTTTTCCGGGTGGTGCCGGATGCAATATCCTCTTCGATGGCAAACAAACGGGAAAAAACGCGCATCACGTTCCCGTCCACAGCCGGAATTTTTTGGTCAAACGCAATGCTTAACACCGCTCCGGCGGTATAAGTGCCAATTCCTTTTAATTTTAATATAGATTTTTTATCTGAAGGAATTTTCCCATCGCCTTCATGAACGATTTGCTTGGCGGCTTGGTGCAAATTTCGTACACGCGAATAATAGCCCAAACCTTCCCAAGCCTTCAGCACTTGTTCTTCGGGGGCATTGGCCAGATCTTCCACCGTGGGAAACAGCTTCATAAACCGTTCAAAATAAGGGATCACCGTATCGACGCGGGTTTGTTGCAGCATGATTTCGGAAACCCAGATTCGGTAAGGGTCTTTGTTTTTTCGCCACGGCAAATCTCTCTTGTTTTGTCCGTACCACGCCAGTAATTGTGTCTGAATAGTATGTCGTTTTTCTTCACTGATGGATAAATGTTTATCAATATCGCGACTTTTTGGCAATCAGTGTCCTCCTTTAGCATGAATTCGGTTCCAAAGGTTATAATCTGAATGAGATGATACAGAAAATCCTGTTATTAACATCATACACGACCTGACCCCGATTTGTATAAATGAATTTTAACGTTCCTTTAAACTATGGACAGTAGTTGCTTTATTAAAATAAATTTTATCGATTACGTCAATCTTTTCATTATAAAAATCTGATAAAATTTGTTCAGTCTGTCCCGGAGGAGGGTCTAAGAATGGATACAGGAACCCATTTTGTGATGGGGGTGGGACTTTTCGGATTGGCTCAATTGGATCCGGCGGTCACAACCGATCCTGAAACAATGAAATCGGTGCTGTTGGCAACCGTGATCGGATCTGAAATACCGGATATCGATACGCTTTACCGCCTGAAAGGAAATGCCAAATATATCCGGAATCACCGGGGATTCAGCCATTCATTGCCAATGCTTTTGGTTTGGCCCGGTCTCATCACCCTTGGGCTTTTTCTTCTGCTACCGGAAATAAATGTGTTACACACGTTTTTATGGAGCTTTCTTGCCGTCTTTATCCATATCTTTATTGATTTGTTTAATTCCTACGGAACCCAGGCGTTCCGTCCGTTATCCAGAAACTGGGTGACTTTTAACGTTTTGAACATCTTTGATCCTTTCATTTTCTCCCTTCATCTGGCCGGATTTGCCTTGTGGTGGATATGGCCGGCTCAAAGCGGAAAAATCTTCCTTCTGGTCTATTTGGCAATCGCCGGTTATATTGCGCTCCGGTTTTGGCAACAGCGAAATCTGCTCCGGATGGCACAAAAACAAGTCAATGTGCTCGGCAGATACACTCTGACCCCCACTTTTCGCTGGAATGTGTGGAATTTGATCGTTGAAACCCCGGAAATGGCAAAAGTGGGTGAAATTCGGAGTAAACGAATCCATTGGACCGGCCGTTTTCCGACCAAAGATATGCTTCATCCGGCCGTCAAGGAATCGAAAAAGGCCGAACCCATCCGTGCTTTCCTTTCTTTTACTTCTTACGGATATCCCAAAGTCTTTGAACGTCCCTACGGTTATGAAGTCCGCTGGCTGGACGTCCGGTACCATTATAAAAGGCATTATCCCTTTTTTGCCATTGCTTTACTTGACCATCAACACCAGATCTTTTACGCTTATGTTGGTTGGATGAGCAGAGAACAATTAGATAAAAAAACAAAACAATTCATTTCATAAATTCGCTTGATGAAACCGGAGGAGAAGTAAAAGAATGAATGGAATAACGGAACAAACATTGAATACACAAATTGCGGCCGCCGGGGAATTGGCAGTGCAAACCAAAACCCTGTTGACCCGGATGATTGAAGATCCGATGTCTTACATTGTCCTTCCAGCCGGTCAAATTGCGCTCATCGTTGTTTTGACGATCGTGGCACTTCGCTTTGTCGACCGGATTGTGGATAAAATTTTTGACATCAGCCGGATGGAATCCAAAAAAGCGCAAACCCTCCGCAAGTTGATCAAATCCATTGCCCGTTATGCCATTTACTTTATATCCGCACTCACCATCTTAATCAATCTCGGCTTTGATCCGCTGCCTGTGCTGGCCGGTGCCGGGGTTCTGGGCTTGGCGGTCGGTTTCGGGGCACAAAATCTGATCCGGGATGTCATCAGCGGATTTTTTATGATCTTCGAAGGACAGTTGGAAGTCGGCGATTATGTGGAAATCAACGGTCAAATCCGCGGAACGGTCGAAGAAGTCGGCCTCCGCATCACCAAAATTCGTGAATTTAACCAACGGCTGCATTATCTCGCGAACGGTAACATCAACCAAGTGACAAATTACAACCGGGATCAGATGCGGGCCATTGTCAACGTGACGGTTCCTTATGAATCCGACTTGTCAAAAGTGAATGAAGCATTGGAAGAGGTTTGTGCAAACATTCAAGAAAAGTTTGCCTCTTCTCTGATTCAAGAACCGGAAATCATGGGGATCACCACGATGGATGCAAGCGGGGTCACATTCACTCTGACCGCCCTCAGCGAACCGGATCAATTTTGGGCACTGGAAAGGGCGATCCGAAAAGAAACCATTCTTGTTTTGCACAGATACAAAATCGACTTCGCTTATCCGCGCAGTGTGGTATATCACTTAGAAGACGGACAAGAAGCGAAACTGGTCAAAGAAGGCTTTGAAGTGTAAGGAAATACAATCAGCCCCTCCTTTTTGAAGGAGGGGCTTTTCTGTTTTTCCGACCACTGTTTCGTCAACGGTTTTTTTTATAGAAACTGCCCGGCAAGCACAAAGACGGTAATGGCAAGAATTGCAATCCCTGTCCACACTGCCATCGCTTTGAGATCCCGCATCAAGATGCCATGGGCATCGACTTCCGCAACACGTTTCTTCTTTTGTTGAGCTCTCTTCCTTGCCACTTTCATCTTCTCCTTTACAAATGTCGATCGACATTGCCATTTCCATTATTCCCCGTTTTTCAGGTCGCTCAGGGCATCCCATAAATAAAAAGTAACATAACTGGCATAGGGGGACCAACTTCTGCCAAGTTGCCGGATGGTCGGTTCATCCGGTCTTTCTTGCATGGAATAAAACTGTTTGACCGCATTTCTCAGCCCGATATCCTGGGCCGGGAGCAGATCGGGCCTCCCCAGTCCAAATAGCATCACACATTCCGCCGTCCAACGTCCAATCCCCCGGATTGGAAGCAAGCGGGCAAAGACTTCCTCATCGGAACATCTGTCCAGTGCCTCCAGATCCAATTTGCCGCCGGCTATCCTTCTCGACAAATCGATAATGTATTCTGCTTTGCGACGATTGAACTGGATCTCTTGCAAATCCTCATACCTGAGCCGGGCAATCTGTTCCGGGGTCGGGAAAACAGCCCATCGTTCTCCTTGAAATTCGGCTTCATCCCCTGCCAGTTCAATCAAACGGCGAATGAGGACAGCTGCAAAAGATACATTCAATTGTTGCCCGATGACCGTTTTGATCAAACACTCATGCAAGTCGGGATCCAGCACAAAATGCAATCCCTTCCGTGCCAGGATCACCGGGGCCAACTCCGGGACTTGTTCCATTTGTTCATAGAACGGTTGCAAGTCCACTTCGGTGGAAAACATGCGGGCCACTTTTTTGCGGAACCCTTCTTCTTCCTGTTCCTCCACCTTCCCGGTGATCTCCACCTTCAGGGCAACATCCTCCTCGTCACAGCTTACCGAGAGCAATAACGGACCGTGCTTTCCGTGAATGGTACGCTGAAAACGGCCATGTCGGCAACGATAAATGCTTTTTTCAAATGAATGAAGGCGTTTGGTCGTAAGTTTAAATGAATACGGATAACGCAATGGAAGTGAAAATTCCATCGGATTTCTCCTTTCCCTTTCATTTTATGCTCATCCCCAATCAAAAAAAAAGACTTTTCCATCAGGAAAAGCCCATTGTTCGTAAAATTCACAATTATGGATCGGATTTTTGGCAGGGCGGCAATGATCCGGTGAACGAACCATCGCCCAAGACGGAAAAAACTCATTCCACCATTTCGACGCGGACATTTCTCTTGACTCCGAATTGAAGGGCTTCATCCAGATCTTCCATGTAAACGTCTATCCGCCGCCCGTTGATCGCCCCTCCGGTGTCTTGGGCAATCCGGTAACCAATTCCCTCAATGTAAACACGGGAGCCGATGGGAATCACATCCGGATCGACGGCAATGGTCAATCCTTCCATTACCGGACTTCCACTGGCTGTGATCCCGTACCCCGGGTCACCCGGCCGTTTGCCTGTCGACTCCGGTCCGGCCGTGTAGGCCGTGAGCGTAAATTCACCGAGGTCCTTCCCTCTTTTCATCGCCGGCATGGCATGGGCAGACAATTGGACGGATCCTTGTTTTTTCCGGATCCGCAATTTTTGTCCCGGATAGATCTTATCCGGATCCTTCAGGTGGTTCATCCGCACCAAATCGTTCACGGAAACCTCATATTTCCTCGCCAACCGGGTCAACGTATCCCCTTTTTGAACCACCACCGCGTCCTCCGCAAGGCTTTCGGCCCCGGCATCACCGGCCAACCAACAGGCTGCCAGAGAGAAAGACAAAACAAAGCAAAGCATATGTATCCATTTCACGGGTACCACCTCAAACCAAAAAGTTTTTTCATGGTACCATCCTGATCTAATTTTTCAGATTTTATACACTCTTGTTCCTCTTGGATGAATACAAAAAAGCCGGGGAAATGCATTTCCCCGGCTTCTACTCGATTTTCCGGTGTACAAAAACGCGATAAATCCAGTACATCACTTCATACGGGATAAAGAGCAAGATCCATGAAATCACTTTTCGCTCCGAAAAAGCGGGAAATTCCCGCTCGGGTTCCGAAGACTTGCTCCAGTCCGGCTTATTGACGCAACGACGAACATACTGAGTATGAATGATAATGACACTAAGCATAAACATCAGGCCGATCTGCGGAGCAATAATCGGATAGTCATACATTCCATGCCCCAAAAGAGCAATGGTCAAAGACAAGAGCATTCCGGCCAGCCTTTTTTCTTCTTTTTGGTTGGCCACCTTCCGCCAGCGCCTCGCCCGTTGGATGGTCAAAAGCAACATCCAAAGAAACAGCCCCAACCCCAACACACCGAACTCACTGGCAACCCCCAAAAAAATGTTATGGGCATGATAAACATAAAATCCGGCTTCTTTGACAAAAAGTTGGCCGAAATGAAGGGGCAGCACCCCGAGCAACCAATGTTCCCTGAAAATCTTGAACGCGGTTGTCCACACTTCCAAACGGACTTCAATGGTTGCCTGCAAGGTTTCCTTGCGCGGGATCAGCTCGGGAAAACAAGAAATCAGCAAAAAAATGGCAAGCGTAATCGTCACAGTTCGTTTTCGGTGTCCCGTCATCCACAGCTGGACAATCAAGCCGATGAGCAATCCGGCCCATGCACCGCGGGAACCCGTACACCAAATCGCCGTCACATAAACCCCGAAAATCAAAAATGCCATCAACTTATGCCATTTTTTCTTCAACACGGATGCGGCATAAATGCTCATCAAGGAAAAACAGATGAGCAAAGCGGCAGTCAAATTGGAATTTCCCGACGTTCCGATGCTGCGGACGGATCGTTCCGATTGAAAACGAAAATCATTGTAAAATTGTAAAATATTACCTACAAAGGAGTCATTGATGACATGCCAATCCATTTGCTGGATAAAAACAATGACCGCAATGTAAAGACCGCTCAGCCAAAAAGCAAGGTACGTCTTTTGCACTTCTTGCCAAGACCAGCTCAAATGGCGGATCCAAACCGCCAACATCCAATAAAGCCCAAACATGGCAATCGGAATCAACCCGACGGGAATCCCGTAAAACCAGGAAGGTTCCACCAGCCAGCTGACCGCGGAAATCAGCATGAACCCGATGAAAGCCTTCTCCGGCCAATCAAGGGATTTCAAAAACCGGTATTCTTTCCGATGCCACAAAACAGCTGCTGCAATGCACAAAAGGGCAACCGGCGGCAACAATGGCGTCAAGATAATGGATAAAAATAAAAACTGTGCCAACCGTTGATTTCCCCAGAAATTTATTACTTTCAAGAGTATAAACTCCTTTTGATCAAGTTTCGCTCATCTTCGACAGCACATGCAAAATTATTGTGGACAAAATCGCCTTTTTTATTCCTACTCTACATTGTACACGTAATTTATATATATTTCGATTCGCCCATCGGTTCATTCCTCTTTATTCCTTCAAGAAAAAAGCAACCCTTTCCCTACCATAAAGACTAATATATCCAAACCCTCTCTCCGGGTCAAATAGAAAATATCATTTATCTAAAAAGAATAAAATGGATTACAAATTTTAATCACGTTGACGATTGAAAATTATTCTCATAGAATGAAAGACAAATGCAAATGCTGTCCGATCAAGGGCTGACTGGAGGCGTTCCTATTGCAAAAAGGCATCATCGCTCACCAATTGACACTGGCATACGGCTCTTCCACCATCATCCGGGAATTAAATTTGGAAATCCCGCATGGAAAAATCACGGTTTTTGTCGGAAGCAACGGCTGCGGGAAATCGACTCTCCTGCGCTCGCTGGCGCGGCTTTTAAAACCGATCGCAGGGCAAATCACTTTAAATGGAAAAGAAATTCACAAACGTCCTTCCAAAGAAATCGCCAAACAGTTGGCGATCCTTCCCCAAGGGCCCGAAACCCCCGAAGGATTCACCGTGATGCAACTGGTCAAGCAAGGCCGTTATCCTTATCAAACCTGGGCCAGCCAATGGTCCAAGGAAGATGAAGAAAAAGTAATGTGGGCTTTAAAAATGACCCAAATGACGGAATATGCCGATCATCCCTTGGACTCCTTGTCAGGAGGGCAACGGCAACGTGCCTGGATCGCGATGACCCTGGCTCAAGACACGGATATCATTCTGTTGGATGAGCCGACCACCTATCTGGATGTTACTCACCAAATTGAAATTTTAGATCTTTTGTTTGACCTTAATCAAAAAGAAGGACGTACCATTGTGATGGTCCTGCATGATCTGAATTTGGCCTGCCGGTATGCCCATCATATTGTCGCCATTCAAAACCAAACCGTCTATGCCCAAGGCGCTCCGGAAAAGGTGGTCAACGAACGCATGGTGGAAGAAGTTTTCAAACTGAAGTCCAAGGTTACAACCGATCCGATTTTTGGCACCCCCTTGTGCATCCCTTACGGAAAAGGGCGCCGGATCTCTCAACAAACTTTCACAGCAACGGGGATTTCCTGAAATCCTCTGCGGCTGCCATTTTTATTATCCGAATTTTCCGCCATTTGGGAAGGGAAGAGGTGGGTCTCATCCAGAGAAGCCCACCTGCATTTTTCAGCGCTTCAAAACCACTATACCAACTCCAATAGCCGGCTGGAAGGATACTCCACTTTCTTCTTTTTCACTTGCATGATCCCCTCACTGGTGAGCCGGATATAAGGGAGATGCGTGGAAGATAAAAACGTCATGGTAAACAGCGGATCCAAATGGGAAAACCCATACTGTTTCAGTTCGTCAATAAAAAGCTCCAACCGTTCGATCAGTTCATCGATGGACAAATCCACCATGATGCCCAATAAAGGCAGAGGCAGATGAAACTTTTCCTTTCCATCCTGAATCCAAACCAATCCCCCTTGATCCCGGATCACTTGATTGGCAGCCATCGCCATCGCTTCCGGATCCCTTCCCAAAACCAATATATCGCGCGACCCCGTGTTGGTTGTCGCCATTCCGTCAATCCCGACGGCAAATCCGCGCAACAATCCGGGGGTGATCCATCGGCCGTTCCGGTCAATCAAAAAAGAAAACAGCCGTTCATCCCCCTCCGGCAAATAAACTTTTCCATCTTTTGCTTCCACTTTTTCTTTGGACCGTTTGGTGATCACGGAGTTGATCAATTGGATCACCGGAAATTTCTTTTTCCCCGGATCCGGAATGGTCAAGTCCTCCGGCTTCACTTCAAAGGATGACATATCCCACTTCATTCCCGCATAGACGGATTCACGCGACAATTTTTTCTCTTCCTTGTATCTTCCGTTTTCAGCAATCACTTCGCCGTTTGCCATCACCTTGACAGGAGTGGGATCATTTAATGAAGACAAAAAGTTAATGTCGGCGATCCGTCCCGGGGCAATCCCTCCCAAATGCTCATCCATACGGTAATAAACCGCCGGATTGATGGTTGCCATTTGGTAAGCATGAACCGGGGGACAACCGCTTTCGATGGCCAAACGAATCAAATAATCAACAAAGCCATCTTTAAAACATAACGGCGTCGCTCCGTCGCTTGTCATCATCAACCGGTGCCACGGCACATTCTCTTGCCGGACCAGTTCTTTCATGATCTCCGGAAGGTCCGGGCGGATGGAACTGTATCTCAAGGAGACCATATAACCCAAGCGGAGTCTATTTAATACTTCATCGCAGCTGATGCTTTCATGATCACCGGTCACGCCGGCCGCAGACAATCTGGCCAAAGTTTGATAAGAAGCCCCTGGAGCATGGCTCTCCACTTTTTTGCCTTGATTCTTGGCCAAAGTGATACAGGAAACCATTTTCTCATCGCCATCCAACAGGGACGCCCAGTCGGTCAGCTCGCCGGTTTGCACCACCTGGTCATAGCCGATCATTTCTGCCACCCGTTTTTGCTCAAACAATCCTTGCCGTTCATCCGGCAAAGTAGCTTGGGGATCCAGCCGTGCCCACCAGAAAAATTTAACGGGTGACTTCTTGAATTGATCCATCATATGTATGACTTGTGACAAATTTTTTTCGGCAAAAAAGACCACATTATCACAAATCAAAGTGGTGGTACCCAGTGATCCGGCTTTTTCAGCCAGTGTCAACGGATGGTAAATTTGTGACGGATGTGCGTGAGGTTCGATATATCCGGGGACCAACACCTGCCCGGTCGCATCCAGAGTGGGAATCTCTTCATCCAGCTTCAGCCCGCTTTGCTCCATCGGACCAACATAGGCCACTCTTTTTCCGGACAGGGCAATATCGGCTCTTTCCAGCTGTCCGGTGTATACATTCAGTACCGTTCCTCCCAAGATCAACTTGCTGGGGGCTATTCTTCCCATTGCCACATCAATCAACCTGTTTTGTTCCGCAGCTGAAATCTCGATGAACAATCTTTCTCTCCCCTTCAATTTTTGTACTTGCTAGTCGAACAACATTTTACCTGCCCACAGGTTGCATACTTCGGCGCACAACCTGCAAAAATAACAGTAACAAGCCGAAAGGAGGAATTCCTTTGCAAAAGAATGTGGGTACGTTGGATGCTTTGATTCGCATTACGTTCGGACTGGTTGGTTTGGCTTATTGTGCATCGACAAAACGACGTTTTCCTTGGTGTTTGGCGATTCATTCGGCTCTGAAAGTCGCAGAGGGGATCACCCGTTTTTGTCCAATTATCGCCATTTTCGGAAAAGAAAACAGAAACCTTTCATGAAAAAGTTATATTTAATTAAAACTATACAATATTAGAATGAATCATGGAATGGATGATTGCATTTTCATGACGGAATCTATGAAAATTTAATTTATTTCTCCCCTTTTTTCCTGATTTAGAAAAAGAAAGGGGAGACGCAATCATAAATAACATGAAAATATAAAAATATAAAAGAGAATCTCTTGATTAAATTCTGACTCTTTTGTATAATGATTTTCAAGAAAACCTGTCCCGCGGGTCACCTTCGAAATTTGACGGTTTCTGACATACGAGGTGTCTGCCAACACACAGGAAAACGCTTTCATTCGTGAAAAATTGATGAAAAATTCTTCATAAAAATCTCTCATCCACCTGATCGACAAGAATTTTAACGCTTTTTTCAGCCTTTTTCCTTCCTGTGCTGTAAGATGGCAGTTGATTAAATGCGTCAGATGGCGTAGAATCAAGCTAAGATCACCATAACACTTGTCCGACCTTTCCAACTCTTCATTCGACAAAAATCGAACTTTGGTAATATTGTATACAAATTTCGTCATTTTTTATCATGAATAAGCAGGATAATTTGTAACCTGACGTCGAAAAAAAGAATCAAGTTGATTTTGATTCAGAGGTGGCATTTCATAAAAAAAGTGGTACAATAAGGTTAATAGCAATGCGAACAAACGATCGGTTTTTTGAAAATTAAAACCGTTTAGGAGCGTGAGTTATATGTCTCTTAGCGAAATGGAAAAAGAAACTGTGATCCAATTTGATGAGTCGACCAATTTGGCCACCGTATACACCGCCAGCTGGACGGTTGCCCGTTCCCTGAAAAAAGCGGGTTACCAACCGGTCAAAAAAACACAAGGTGGTTGGTGGTTTAAGATCCCGGTCAATGGAATCAGCATTCAAGGTGAAAAAGAAACGACTCAAATTGGATAATCAATGAAAACGGCTTTTATTGCGCAACCGGTGCCGGTTGCCAAATTTAACGAGCCTGACCCAGTGGCTCGTTTTTATTATTTTCCTTACATATAAAAAAACTGCTGGTTTGGTTCCAGCAGTCCCGTTCAGCGATTTACAAAGCTTTCTTTGCAATATCTGTCCGGTAATGAACATTGTCAAACGAAATTTGTTTAACCCGCTCATAAGCCCGCGTTTGTGCTTCTTGAATCGACTCACCCCATGCCGTCACTCCCAAAACCCGTCCTCCTGCCGTTAACCACTCTTCACCGCTCAAAACCGTTCCGGAATGAAAAATCACCGTATCGGCAGCCGGTTTGTCAAGCCCCTGAATGGCCATTCCTTTTTGATACGATCCCGGATAACCGCCCGAGGCCAGAATCACGCAAACAGCAGCTTGATCACTCCACACGATGTCCTGTTCCGAGAGCTTGCCATCGATGACCGATTCCATGATTTCCACCAAATCCGTTTTCAGTCTGGGCAGCACCACTTGTGTTTCCGGGTCGCCAAAGCGGGCATTGAATTCGATCACTTTCGGCCCGGATGCGGTGATCATCAACCCCGCATACAAGACGCCTTTATACTCGATTCCTTCTTCCTGAAACGCCTTTTGTACAGGAAGCAAAATTGTTTCAACGGCTTCGCGGATCACTTCTTCCGGAATCTGGGGAACCGGTGAATAAGCGCCCATTCCCCCGGTGTTGGGGCCTTGATCATGATCGAACACCGGCTTATGGTCTTGAGCAACCACCATCGGTTTGACCGTTTTTCCGTCCATAAACGCCATCAACGACATTTCCTGACCGCTTAAAAACTCTTCAATGACAATCTCCCGGCCGGCATCGCCAAAAACCTTTTCTTCCATTGCGTCAATGACGGCTTTTTCCGCTTCTTCCACAGTGCTTGCCACCACAACCCCTTTTCCGGCAGCCAAACCATCCGCCTTAACGACAATGGGGGCTCCTTTCCCGCGGATATATTCAATCGCTTTCGAAGATTCCGTGAATGACTTGAAATCCGCCGTCGGAATTCCGTATTTTTTCATGAACTCTTTGGCAAAACGTTTGCTTCCTTCAATCCGTGCCGCTTCCCTGCGGGGCCCAAAGATGGCAAGCCTCTCTTCTTCAAAGCGGTCAACAATTCCCGACAACAAGGGAACTTCAGGACCGACCACCGTTAAATCCACCTTGGTTTCCTTTGCAAAGTGAACCAGCCCCTCAATGTCGGTGGCGGCAATATCCACACATTCGGCATCTTTCTGAATGCCTCCGTTGCCTGGTGCACAATACACTTTTTCCACCTTGGGGCTTTTGAGCAAACTCCAAACAATGGCATGTTCTCTTCCTCCGTTGCCGACAACCAGCACTTTCACTTATTGTCTCCTCCCCGCTCTTCTTATGAAATCATCAGGCTGATCGTAAACAATCCCAGTGTGACCATGATGCAGATAAAGGACCGCTCTTTATCCAAAGGGTTTTTATGGCGATAAGACCGTTTGGTTGTAAACACCCCGCCGATGATCATCGCCGCCATGTAAAAGACACCGCTTGCGGTCTGCAGTTGCCTTTGCCAAACAGCGGGATCCAGGTCATACGCCCAATAGGTCGTCACCCCGGTTAAAGCCAGAGCGATGCCGATCCACATGAGAGACCATGAAAGGAGACGCATCAACATTCCTCCTTTGTGCTATTTACATTTTCCACAAAAATTATTCTCAGTATACGCACAAGAAAAGGCTTCTGATACATCTCCCGTTCTCTTTCATGAATGATTAATGTTTAAAATGGCGAATGCCTGTGAACACCATGGCAATGCCGTGCCGGTTGGCTTCTTCGATGGACTCTTCATCCCGGATCGATCCGCCCGGTTGGATGATGGCAGTCACCCCAGCTTCGGCGGCGGCTTGTACCGTGTCCCTCATCGGGAAGAAAGCATCCGAAGCAAGCACGGATCCTTTGGAATCCTCTTTGGCCTGCTCAATGGCAATTTTCGCCGAACCAACCCGGTTCATCTGCCCGGCACCGACACCCACCGTCCGGAAATCTTTCGCCAACACAATGGCATTGGATTTGACATGTTTGACGACTTTCCAGGCAAACAACAATTGCTCCCATTCTTCTTCACTGGGTGCACGGTCTGTCACCACTTGGCATTCGTCTTTCGCCAAGCCCTTGAGGTCTTCTTCCTGTACAAGAAGTCCTCCGCCGATTGATTGCAATTTCAGCGGAATGTCCGCTTGTCCTTGCGCCGCTTCTGCCACGGTTAACAAACGCAAATTTTTCTTCGTTTTCAAAATCTCAAGGGCTTCCTCCGTAAAGGCCGGCGCCAGGATGATTTCCAAGAAGATTTTTTTCATTTCCACCGCCGTTTGGGCATCCACCGTCTGATTGGTTGCGACAATGCCTCCAAAAATGGATACCGGGTCGGCTTCATACGCTTTTTGATATGCCTCCAAAAGGTTGGAACCCAGTCCCACTCCGCAAGGATTCATATGCTTGATTGCAACGACGGCCGGCTGGTCAAATTCGCGCACCAGTTCCAAGGCGGCATTGGCATCATTGAGGTTGTTGTAAGACAGTTCTTTTCCGTTCAGTTGTTTGGCTCCGGCCAAAGTATGGCTGTGGTTGCCAAAGGTTTTTTTGTAGAAAGCCGCTTTTTGATGCGGGTTTTCCCCGTAGCGGAGCGATTGTGCTTTGGTGAATGTCATCGTCAGTTGTTCCGGGAACGGATTGTCCAGCAACTGATTAAAGTATCCGGCGATGAGCGCATCATAATAAGCCGTATGGTTAAAAGCTTTCGCGGCCAGATATCTTCTGGTTTCCAAGCTGGTGCTTCCCTGTTGCGACAATTCCCGGTAAACGCGGTCATAATCCTGAGGATCGGTCACGACTGTGACATCTTGATGATTTTTGGCCGCGGAACGAAGCATGGAAGGGCCGCCGATATCGATGTTTTCGATGGCATCTTCCAACGTTGCATCCGGATTTTCAATTGTTTTTTGAAAGGGATAAAGGTTGACGATGACCACGTCAATGGTCCCGATCCCGTTTTCTTTCAATTGCTCCAGGTGGGAAACGGCGTCCCGTTTGGCCAAAATCCCGCCGTGAATTTTGGGATGTAAGGTTTTGACCCGGCCATCCAATATTTCCGGAAACCCGGTGACTTCCGAGATATTTTTGACAGGAATCCCGGCTTCTTTTAATAACCGGCAGGTTCCTCCCGTTGAGATGATTTCCATATCCAAGGATGCCAGTTTCTGCGCGAAATCGACGATCCCGGTTTTGTCCGACACACTGATCAATGCGCGCTTTGCATTTGCCAATGTTCTGCCTCCCTTATCAGCTGTACTGTTCTTCTAATCCCCGATTTCACCGGCAATCCATTTTTGAACAACTTCGGGATACAACCGGTGCTCTGCCTGATGCATTTTTTCCTCAAATGTTTCCAGAGTGTCCCCTTTTTCAATAGAAACCGGGACTTGTGCCAAAATCCGTCCGGTATCCATTCCTTCATCCACCAGGTGAACCGTGACGCCGGACACACACACCGGATGGCGGTAGGCTTTTAATATGGCATCTTTTCCGGGAAATGCCGGCAACAAAGACGGATGGATATTGATTATCCGGTCGGGATATGCCTCAAGCAAAGTCGGGCCAATCAACCGCATATATCCTGCCAGCACAATCCGGTCAATCCCATGTTCCTTTAACACCCCGAGCAGCCATCTTTCATAAGACGCTTTATCGGCAAATTCCTTGGGGCTCCGTTGAATGGCCGGAATCTTCAACCGCTGGGCACGCCCGATCACACCGGCTCCCGGCCGGTCGCAAAACAACAGCCTGATTTCATCTGCCCAAGCGTGCTTGCGGGAATGGTGGACCAGTGCTTCAAAGTTGCTCCCGTTTCCGGATGCAAAAATGGCTACACCCACTTTGCATCCCCTCCTGCCCACCGGACAGGTTGTGTTCCGCTCCCGATGTTTCCGATCACCCAAGCCTTCTCACCAAGTTGCCCGGCAGCTTGAAGCACCGCTTTGGCCTCTTCTTCGGGAACGATCAGAACCATGCCGATTCCCATGTTGAATGTTTGGTACATTTCTTCAATACCAATGGCTCCTTCTTTTTGAATCAAGGAAAAAATCGGCGGGATCTCCCATGAAGACCGGTCAATCACGGCACAGGCCCCCTCCGGCAAAACGCGGGGAATATTTTCCACAAACCCGCCTCCGGTGATGTGGGCCATGCCTTTGATGGTAAATTCCCGGAGAAGCGTCCATATGGTTTTTACATAAATGCGGGTCGGGGTGAGCAACTCTTCGCCCAAGGTTTGTCCCAGTGCCGGAATTTCTTCGTGAAGCGAATGTTTTCGGTCTTGAAGCAGCACTTTCCGCACCAGGCTGAACCCGTTGCTGTGGAGTCCGCTGGAAGCAAGCCCGATCAAGACATCGCCTTCTTGAATGTCCTTCCGCGGCAAAAGATCTTTCTTCTCGGCAACCCCCACTGCAAACCCGGCAATATCATATTCTCCCGATGAATACATCCCGGGCATTTCTGCTGTTTCTCCCCCGATCAACGCACAGCCTGCCTGTTCGCATCCATCGGCGATCCCCTTGATCACTTGTTCGGCCTGTTCGGGCAAAAGGCGGCCGGTTGCCAAATAATCCAGGAAAAACAAGGGCTCTGCCCCTTGAACAATGATATCATTCACACACATGGCCACACAATCCACGCCGACGGTGTCATGTTTGTCCATCATCATGGCAATCAAAAGTTTGGTCCCGACGCCGTCGGTTGCCGATACCAACACCGGCTCCTCATAAGGCTTTAAGGCAAACAATCCGCCAAATCCGCCGATGTTCCCCAACACTTCGGGACGCATGGTTCTTTGCACATGCTTTTTGATCCGTTTGACAGTCTCATTGCCGGCTTGGATATCGACTCCTGCGGCCTTGTACGCTTGACTCATGATTTCCCCTCCAATGCCAGTCCCTCTTCCACTTCGGTCGGATATTCACCGGTGAAACAAGCCAGACAGTGCCCGTGGTTTTGATCGGATGAAGTGTATCCAATGGCATTCAGCATTCCCTTGGCGCTGAGAAAAGCCAGCGAATCGGCGCCAATCTCTTTGCAAATTTCATCGATGCTTTTCACCGCCGCCACCAACTGTTTGCGGTCCGGCGTGTCAATTCCGTAAAAACACGGATTTTTCACAGGAGGGGAACTGATGCGGACATGAACTTCCGTGGCGCCCGCTTCCCGCAACATCCGTACAATCCGGCGGCTGGTGGTGCCCCGGACAATCGAATCGTCCACCATGACGACTCTTTTTCCGGAAACCACACCCTCCACGGCGCTTAACTTCATCCGCACGCCTTGTTCCCGCAATTCCTGGCTCGGTTGAATGAAAGTCCGTCCGATATAGCGGTTTTTAATCAATCCCAACTCGTACGGAATGCCTGTGGCTTCGGCAAACCCGATTGCCGCTGAGGTGCTGGAATCCGGCACCCCGGTCACCACATCCGCTTCCACCGGTGCTTCTTGCGACAAGATTCTTCCCATCCGCTTGCGGGCCGCATGCACATTCACCCCGCGGATCAAACTGTCCGGACGGGCAAAATACACATATTCAAATGCGCAAAGCGCGCGTTCTCTTTTTCCGGCAAACCGGGTGGTTTTCATCCCGCCGTTCCGGTCGAAAACAATCATCTCCCCCGGTTCGATTTCTCTTACCAATTCTGCGCCGATCACATTAAACGCACAGGTTTCGGATGAAAAGACATGAGCCTCTCCGATTTTCCCCATGGCAAAAGGACGAAGGCCGTGCGGATCCGAAGCGACGATCAATTGATCATTGGTCAGGATGAGCAAAGCATAGGCGCCGACCACTTGCTTCAGGGCTTCTTTGACGGCTTCTTCCAATGTCGGGGCTTTGGAACGGGCAATCAAATGGGCAATGACTTCCGTATCGGATGTGGTTTGAAAAATGGATCCTTCTTTTTCCAGTTGCAAGCGCAACCGTTTGGCATTCACCAAGTTGCCGTTGGTCGCAATCGCCAATTTGCCCGACGAAAAATTAAAGACCAAGGGTTGGGCATTTTCCAATCCTGATCCCCCGGAGGTGGAGTACCGGACATGGCCGATGGCGGTGGTTCCCTTTAACCCTTTCAAATTCGCGGAATCAAACACTTCGGTCACCAGCCCGGTCCCCCGTTTGGCAAACAATTCCCCGTCCTCAGCGGATACAATGCCGGCACTTTCCTGCCCCCGGTGTTGCAAAGCGTGCAAGCCGTAATATGTGAGCAGCGCGGCATCCGGATGTCCGATGATCGCAAAAACACCGCATTCTTCGTTTAACTCATCGAAGTCGAAGATGGATTCATCGCGCATGAAATGGCAGCCTCCCATCGTTTGCTCAAAAGATCAACATCTTGGTGAATAACACCGCGCCCGTTTACCGAGACCTTCAACTTACGTTCACCGGTCACTTCCCCGATTTTGCGGCAAGGAACTCCGTATTGGCGGGCAATCTCCTGAATCTGACCCGCATTTTCCGGGGAAGCGGTGATCAAAATGCGCGACTGACTTTCACTGAACAAACAGACGGCCGGTGCCAAGTCAGTCTCCACGGAGACGGTTGCCCCTTTTCCGCCGGAAATACAAGATTCGGCCAGAGCCAAAGCCAAACCGCCTTCGGACACATCATGCGCCGATTGGACGTATCCGGAACGAATGGCTTGAAGAACCGCTTTTTGCACAGCCTGTTCTTTCTGAAGATCACATACCGGCGGCCGGCCGCTGACCAAGCCCGTGATCAGATGTTGCAACTCGCTTCCTCCCAATTCGGCATAAGTGTCCCCCAGGAGAATAATCACATCCCCGTCGTTTTTAAACGCTTGCGTCGTGATATGCTCCCGCTTTTGGATCAGCCCGACCATTCCCACCACCGGAGTCGGGTAAATCGGATTTCCTTTGGTTTCGTTGTATAAGCTGACATTTCCGCCAATAACTGGGGATTCAAGCACGCGACAAGCCTCGGACATGCCGTCAATCGCCTTGGACAGCTGCCAATACACTTCCGGTTTTTCCGGGTTTCCGAAATTCAGGCAATCCGTGATGCCCAAAGGCTCAGCCCCGGAACAAACCACATTTCGCGCCGCTTCACTGACGGCAATTTTTCCTCCCTGAACCGGATCAAGGTAAACATAACGCCCGTTTCCGTCGGTGGACATGGCCAAGGCTTTCTCCGTCCCGCGAAGAATGACCACCGCGGCATCCGATCCCGGCCGCACCGCCGTGCTGGCACGCACCATGTGGTCATATTGGCGGTAAACCCACTTTTTGCTTCCCATGTTGGGGGAAGAAACCATCTGCAAAAGCGCTTGCCCGGGATCAATATCTTTCAAGTCTTCTTCCGGTTGGACCGAGGCATTTTGCACATAATATTCCGGGACTTTTTCCTCCCGGGTATAAACCGGAGCATCATCCACCAACGTGTTGACAGGAATGTCGGCAACCAATTGATTTTGGGAATAAATCCGGTAACGATCCCCTTCAGTCACCTGCCCGATCACGGCGGATTGCAAGCCCCACTTCTTGCAGATGTTCATGATTTCTTGCTCCCGCCCTTTTTCCACCACCAGAAGCATCCGTTCCTGGGATTCGGAAAGCATGATCTCATAGGGGGTCATTCCCTTTTCGCGCTGGGGAACCAGATCCAGATTCAGTTCCAATCCGTGCCCGCCTTTGGCCGCCATTTCGGCACTGGAACAGGTGAGTCCGGCGGCGCCCATGTCCTGAATCCCGATCAACATTTCCTTTTTCACCATTTCCAAACAAGCCTCAAGCAGCAGCTTCTCCATAAACGGATCGCCGACTTGAACCGCCGGACGTTTTTCCCCGGCCGATTCATTCAACTCTTCACTGGCAAACGTGGCTCCGTGGATCCCGTCCCGTCCGGTGCTGGAACCGACATAAATCACGGGATTTCCCGGACCAATGGCAACCCCTTTTTGCAACTCGTCATGATTCAAGACACCCACGCACATGGCATTGACCAACGGATTGCCGTCATATGCATCGTCAAAAACGACTTCCCCGCCCACGGTCGGGATGCCGATGCAATTTCCATAATGGGCAATCCCGGCCACAACTTGTTCAAACAGATAACGGACCCTCGGGGAACGCAAATCGCCAAACCGGAGCGAATTTAAAAGCGCAACGGGTCTGGCGCCCATGGAGAAGACATCCCGGATGATGCCGCCCACCCCGGTTGCGGCCCCCTGGAACGGTTCAATGGCTGAAGGGTGATTGTGACTTTCGATTTTAAAAACAACGGCTTGGCCATCATCAATGTCGATCACCCCGGCTCCCTCCCCGGGCCCTTGAATCACCCTTGGGCCCTGGGTCGGAAACCGCTTCAACAACGGTTTTGAATTTTTATAACTGCAGTGTTCTGACCACATGACACTGTAAATCCCTGTTTCCGTCCAGTTCGGCAAACGTCCCAGATGCCCGGCAATTTGTTCAAACTCCTGATCCGACAGCCCCATCTCCCGGTATAATTTTTTCTCCTTGATCACTTCCGGGGAGGGTTCATTGCCCAACTTCTCGATCACTTTGTTCTCAAGCTGCACCGCCATTCTCCTTCCCGTATTTCAACATCGATTGAAACAGGCGTCTTCCGTCTTCGGATCCCATCCACTCGTGAATTGCCCTTTCCGGGTGGGGCATCATGCCCAGCACGTTTCCTTCCCGGTTGCAAATGCCTGCGATGTTTTGCACGGAGCCGTTGGGATTTTCATCCGCATAACGAAACACAATCTGCCCGTTTTCTTCCAACCTGGCGAGGGTCTTTTCATCACAGTAATAATTGCCTTCCTGATGCGCGATCGGAATCCGGATCCGTTCACCTTCCTGATACTGCATCGTAAACGGGGTTTTGGCGTTTTCCACGCGCAGGGTCTGAAAATCACAGAGAAAAGAAAGGTTTTTGTTTTTCAACATCGCTCCCGGCAACAATCCGCTTTCCAGCAAAATTTGAAATCCGTTGCAGATGCCGATCACCAGTTTTCCGTCTGCCGCTGCTTTTTTGACACCTTGCATCACCGGGGAAAACCGTGCAATGGCACCGGAGCGCAAATAATCGCCGTAAGAAAATCCTCCCGGCAAAATCACGGCATCATAGGAAGACAAATCCGATTCATGATGCCATACCGGTGTCACCGGTTCGCCCAATACGTCTTCAACCGCATGGATACAGTCCATGTCACAATTGGATCCGGGAAATACGGGAACCGCAAATTTCACGTCAGGACACCCTCTCCACTTCAAAGGTATAATTTTCGATCGTTGGATTGGCCAACATTTTTTCACACATCGCCTGAACCTGTTTTTCCGCCTCTTCCCGGCTGTCGCATTCCAGCATCATCTCCAGGCGCTTGCCGATGCGGACATCGCTCACTTTTTGAAACCCGAGGGAATGCAGTGAACTTTTGACGGCCACTCCCTGCGGATCCAGAACACTTTCTTTCAGCGACACGAAAATTTCAGCTTTAAACATGGCTATCCCCTTCCAAACGATTCCAAATTTTTTGATAAGATTCCACAACCTGGCCGAGATCACGGCGAAAACGATCCTTATCCAGACGCTCCCCGGTTTCTTTATCCCAAAAGCGGCAAGTATCCGGTGAAATTTCGTCCGCCAACAATATTTCGCCCTTTTCATCCGTTCCAAATTCCAATTTAAAATCCACCAGCACAATTCCCCGTTGATCCAACCATTCCGACAAAAAGCGGTTTACCTTTAAAGCCGTCTCTTTGAGCCGGGCTCTTTGCGCAGGGGTCGCCAGATTCAAAATGGCCACGTGGTCTTCCGTCAAAAGCGGGTCCCCCAGCTCATCGTTTTTGTAATAAAACTCCACCACCGGTTGCGGCAGGATTTTTCCTTCTTCCAGCCCCAGCCTTTTGGCCATGGAACCGGCCACCCGGTTTCTCACCACCACTTCCAGCGGGATGATGTTCACCTTTTTCACCAGTTGCTCGCATGCGGAAACTTCTCTTACAAAATGATGTGGAATGCCTTCTTTGGTTAACAATTGAAAGAAGAAGGAACTGATCCGGTTGTTCAATTCGCCTTTGCCTGAAAGCTCAGCCCGCTTCTCACCGTTAAAAGCCGTTGCCGCATCCTTGTAGCGCACCAGAACCAAGGAAGGGTCACCGGTTTTAAAAATTTGCTTGGCCTTTCCTTCATATAACATCTCCAAGGTATCCATTGGCCTGCTCCTTTCAAAGGAAGGTGGGAGGGAAGCCGGAAAACCGGCTTCACCGCGAAATCAATCATCCAATCCCAACCGGGTGAAAATCGTGTCCACTTGTTTTAAGTGGTAACGGTAATCAAAACAATCTTCCACCTCTTCGGGGGTTAATGTCCGGGAAATCAACTCGTCTTGTTCCACCAGAGGCTTAAACGGACGCTGTTCTTCCCAAGCCTGCATGGCCAAACGCTGCACACGGTCATAAGCCTCTTCCCGTTTCAATCCTTTATTGATGAGACTGAGCAGCACCCGTTGCGAATAAATGAGCCCGAAGGTCCGTTCCATATTCCGTTTCATATTTTCCGGGAATACGGTTAAATCACGAACGATGTTGGTGAAACGATTCAACATATAGTTGAGCAAAATCGTGGAATCCGGCAAAATCACCCGTTCCACCGATGAATGGGAAATATCCCGTTCATGCCAGAGAGAAACATTTTCATATGCAGAGACCATGTGTCCGCGAACCACTCGGGCCAATCCGCTGATGTTTTCACAACCGATCGGATTGCGTTTGTGCGGCATGGCCGATGATCCTTTTTGTCCTTTGCGGAAGGGCTCTTCCACTTCCCGGGTCTCGCTTTTTTGCAAACCGCGAATCTCGGTGGCAAACTTCTCCAGCGATGTGGCAATCAGGGCCAAGGTGGAGACGTATTGCGCATGACGGTCGCGTTGCAGGGTTTGCGTCGAAATCGGGGAAGGTTTCAACCCCAGTTTTTCGCAAACATATTTCTCCACAAAGGGATCAATATTGGCATACGTTCCGACCGCCCCGGAAATTTTTCCGACCCGCACGGTCTCCATGGCTTGCACGAAGCGCTCTCTGTTTCGTTTCATCTCTTCCAGCCACAGGGCCATTTTCAATCCGAATGTGGTCGGTTCGGCATGAACCCCGTGGGTGCGCCCCATCATGACGGTGTATTTATGCTCTTTGGCTTTTTCTTTCAACACCTCAATCAAACGGTCCAGGTCTTTCAGCAAAATTTCATTGGCTTGCTTTAAGAGATAGGAAAGCGCCGTATCCACCACATCGGTGGAGGTCAATCCGTAGTGGACCCATTTGGATTCCGGGCCCAATGTTTCCGCCACTGCCCGGGTGAAGGCCACCACATCATGGCGCGTTTCCTGTTCAATTTCATAAATGCGGTTCACATGAATTTCCGCGTTTTTGCGGATCTGTTTGACGTCTTCTTCCGGAATGACGCCCAATTTGGCCCAAGCTTCGCAGGAAAGGATTTCTACTTCCAACCATGCTTGGTATTTGTTTTCTTCGGTCCAGATTTGTCCCATCTCGGGTCTCGTATAACGTTCAATCATTGCTTTTCCACCTTTTTTAAGAATCTCTATTATAAATAACCTTTTTTTCTTGTTCCGTCAAAGGAGGCCAAATTCCGCTCCCGTCCATCCACTGAACTGCTTCTTCCATGGACCGGCCGAGCAAGGTCAGATGCCCCATTTTCCGTCCGGGCTTTGCTTCTTTTTTTCCGTACCAATGCGGCTTGATACCCCCCGGGAGCCGGGGAAAATGACTCCGGAACATTTCCATGTGCTCGCCGAGGAGATTTACCATCACAGCCGGCTTTACTTGCTCTGCCGGTCCGAGCGGCAACCCGGCAACAGCGCGGATCAACTGTTCAAATTGTGAAGTCAGGCAGGCATCATAGGTGTAATGGCCGGAATTGTGAGGCCGGGGAGCCAGTTCATTCACCAGCAGCCTTCCGTCTTCCATGCAAAACATCTCCACTGCAATGAGCCCGACAACCTCCAAAGACTCCGCGATTTGCTTTGCCCAATGGACGGCCTGTCGGATGACGGAATCGGAAACAGGAGCCGGAGAAACCGACAGATGCAAAATATGATTGCGATGCAAATTAACAGCCGGCGGAAAAGCTGCCATTTCTCCGTGAATACTCCTGGCAACGACCACCGAAATTTCTTTTTCAAAAGGAACCCATTCCTCCAAAATGAAGGGTTTGCCTTCTTCAAACAGTCCGGCCGGCAACCGGTCCACATCGTCCAGGGAATGCAAAATCCACTGTCCTTTTCCGTCATACCCGCCGGTTGTCGTTTTGAGCACGACCGGCCATCCCAACTCTTCCACTGCTTGCATGAGATCCTGAAACGTATTCACTTCTTGAAAACGGGCCACCGGGACGCCCGCTTCCCGGAGCGCTTTTTTCTCCCTCAACCGATGCCGGGTGGTTTTCAGCAACCGGCTTCCCTGGGGGAGCGGTTTGATCTTTTCCAGGTATTCGACCACTTCCGGAGGGATGTTTTCAAATTCATAAACAATCAAATCGCATTGTCCGGCCAGTTTGGCCACAGCATCCCAATCGTCATATTTAGCCGCAATATGCCGGTCTGATGCTTGCGCTCCCGGACAATCGGGATCGGGATCCAGGGTCACAAAGTGAAAGCCCATCTTTCTCCCTTCATTAATGACCATTCTTCCCAATTGCCCCCCGCCTAAAATACCGACGGTTTGACCCGGAGAGATCAATGCTTGCGGTTTTTCCTTCAGGTATGAATTCAAGCAAGATCACTCTCCTTCAATACCCGCTCACGGATCTGCTCCCTTCGCTGCTGCAGGCGTTTGCGAATTTCCGGATCTTTGATGCCGAGCATTTCCGCCGCCAGCAATCCGGCATTGACCGCGCCGGCTTTGCCGATGGCAACGGTTGCCACCGGAACGCCTCCCGGCATTTGCACGATGGACAACAAGGAATCCAATCCATTCAGGGAAGAAGTTTTGATGGGAACCCCGATCACCGGCAACACGGTTTTGCTTGCCACCATGCCCGGCAAATGGGCCGCTCCCCCTGCCCCCGCAATAATGACTTGAATGCCTCTGTTTTCGGCTTCACTGGCATATTGAAACATTTCATCCGGGGTACGATGGGCAGATACGACTTTGCTTTCATAACTGATTCCCAATTCGTCCAACACTTCACATGCATTTTTCATTGTCGGCCAATCTGAGGTGCTCCCCATAATCACTCCGACTTTTGCCTGATCCATGGTTCCTCTCCTTTTCAAAAAGATAAGCCTAAACAGCAGGTTTTCTGAAAAAGGGCATGAGAAAAACTACTGCTTAGGCTCATCTTCTCTCAAGAAGATCCCAAACAAACAGTTTTTTCTCATAGCCGGGAAATTTACGGTTTCCTGGTAGAGACGCTCAAGCCATATTCCTGAGCATATATGAGAAAACAACAGCTATTCAATTCACTCTCAGTGTAACAGGAAACCAAGGAACGCGTCAATATAATAAACGAACATTTACGGTTAAAAAATTTCATCTCGTTCGTGTTTTTTATCATAAATCTGGTGTTTCAAGAAAAAAAGAGGCCTCTGACAACACAAAATCCGTAAAAACCTTGTTGGGGATCCGCTTGATAAGAAACAGTCGTCTCGTTCCGTTTCCATTCGTTGCAAAAACATCCGGATTTTCTTTTCTATATTTGTACCGCCCGCCTGCGTCTCGTATGTAAAATCTTTCACTCCCTCTGAAAAAACAGATGCCGGTATGGACGTATCGGCCAAAGACGTTGCCAAATTCCTCTCATACCCGTTTTTAAACCGGCTTTCCGGATGATTGAAATTTTTTAATCCATATCCGTCCTGAACCAAGAGGCAATCATTCTGCATCCGCATCCTCTGGCGGAATAAATGATTCCGGATTTTTTGACCGGTTCTTTCATATTTTCTGCAGATCCGGGCAGAAAACACCAAGCCATTCGTGTTAAATATACATGCATTCAACCTGATAATTTGTTTGCTTTCTTTGATTCCTGCATTACGTATTGAAAATTCACGCATTCAATCCTTTAGCTGAACCAGATGCCTTCAACGTTTTGGTTTGCAAAGGAAAACCCGTTCATCTATCTTTTCCTGCCATCCTTTCCACAGCTTTCGTCAATCTTTGCCCATCATCACTTTATATGGGAAGACATATGTTTCAGGAAATACATATGACCATAAATGCCCCCATTCCCTCTCATCCATAGCAAAAGAAGAAAAAAAATCAAAACAAGCATAAAAAAACCACCTTCAGCATGATTGCTGAAGGTGGTTCGGGTGACAATTCGCCTGGCAACGACCTACTCTCCCAGGGGTCATCCCCAAGTACCATCGGCGCTGGAGGGCTTAACTTCCGTGTTCGGGATGGGAACGGGTGAATCCCCTCCGCTATGGTCACCAGACAATTTGATTGGCGTGCCCTGGAAGATTCGAACTCCCGACCTTCTGATCCGTAGTCAGACGCTCTATCCAGCTGA
>NZ_JAECVT010000008.1:0-18088 GCF_016055175.1 Thermoactinomyces sp. CICC 10735
CGTCGCCTTGGTGAGCCGTTACCTCACCAACCAGCTAATGCGCCGCGGGCCCATCCGCAAGTGACAGCCGAAGCCGCCTTTCCCCTTTTCCCCATGCGGGGAAAAGGACTATCCGGTATTAGCCCCGGTTTCCCGGAGTTATCCCGGTCTTGCGGGCAGGTTGCCCACGTGTTACTCACCCGTTCGCCGCTGGATCCTCATCCCGAAGGATGATTCTCCCGCTCGACTTGCATGTATTAGGCACGCCGCCAGCGTTCATCCTGAGCCAGGATCAAACTCTCCAAAAAAGTTTGATGTGAACTCTCAAGAATTAACGAGTCATGTCTTCACTCTTCAGTTTTCAAGGAACACTTCATTTCACTTTGTTTGGGCCGCTCTCTTGCGGCGACAGATACTATCCTAACACCTTGATGGGGTTTTGTCAACAAAAAAATAAAAAAGTTTCCGTTCTAAATAAAACTATTCGAACCCATTGAAATCACGGGCGAAGCAATCTCCTGCTTCGCCCGAAAAGGAAAAAGAAATCCGGAAGCCTCGCCCTTATTCCCTTTCAACCGCTGTGGTGGCCGCCTCCAATTCTTTTTGCAATTGATCGTGATATTTCTTCACTTCATCCTCCGTCCAGCCAAACTCATCTTTCATCATTTGAAGCACGGATTCTTTCCATTGATGCACCCAGTCAATTTGGAACAACAAACTGCCGGTCCTGCGAATGAAAAAATCGGCAGGAGTCGCCACAGACTCTTCCAAAATCCCGTATTTGAGCATCCCGTAAACTTCCGGAGCCAATTGGTATCGGGAAGCCGCCTCTTTTCCTTCCTCCACATAACAATAAACCTGATCCACGTTGCTGCCATAACGTTGAACAAGTTCTTCTGCCGCCTGAGCAGATAAACCGATCGCTTCCCCGGCCTTTTTCTTCGATTCCAAAAAGCCTTGCCATTGATCGGAACCACCGACATCCCCTCCGGAAATGCGGATGCGGTCGGTATGGCAGGGTTTCAACTGATAACCCGCTTCTTCCGTCAATTCCTTCGCCACCAAATCAACGGTTCTTTCCGCCATTTTCCGGTAACCAGTCAACTTCCCGCCCGCAATGGTAATCAATCCGGACGGGGAACGAAAAATCTCATCCTTTCGCGAAATCTCAGAAGGAGACTTTCCTTCTTCATGAATCAGCGGACGGATCCCCGCCCAACTGGATTCGACATCATCTTTTGTCAGACGGATGTCGGGAAACATAAAGTTGGCTGCATTCAACAGATAATCCCTGTCTTCTTCCGTCACCCGCGGGTGAGCCAAATCGCCGGAATAATTCGTGTCCGTCGTGCCAATGTATGTTTTCCCGTCCCGTGGAATGGCAAAAACCATTCTCCCGTCCGGGGTGTCAAAGTAAACGGCTTGCCGCAACGGGAACCGTCCCTGATTCACCACCAAGTGAACACCTTTGGTCCAATGCAAGGTTTTCCCTTTTTTGGACCCGTCTTTTTCACGAATTTCATCGCACCACGGCCCGGTTGCATTGACAATTTTTTTAGCGTAAATTTGATAAATTTCCCCATTCAACAAATCCCGCACTTGAACGCCAACCAACTTTCCGTCTTGATACAGCAATTTCTCGGCTTTCATGTAATTGAAAGCATCCACCCCGTATTCGACGGCTTTTTTCAAAACTTCCAATGTCAGGCGCGCATCATCAGTCCGGTACTCCACATAATAAGCGCTTCCCTTTAATCCTTCTTTTCGCAACAAGGGTTCTTTTTCAAGCGTTTCTTCCCGGTTCAACATCTGCCGGCGCTCACTCTTTTTCACCCCTGCCAGATAATCGTAGAGCCAAATCCCAATGGAACTGGCCAATTTTCCGTACGTCCCGCCTTTGATGACCGGCAACAACATCCATTCGGGCCGGGTCACATGCGGGCCATTCTCATAAACAATCGCCCGCTCTCTCCCCACTTCCTTCACCAAACGGACTTCCAATTGTTTTAAATACCGCAATCCTCCGTGCACCAATTTGGTGGAACGGCTCGACGTCCCTGCCGCAAAATCCTGCATCTCGATCAAGACAGTGTTTAAACCGCGAGTCTTTGCATCCAACGCAATGCCCGCGCCGGTAATCCCCCCGCCAATCACCAAAAGGTCTATTTCCCGGGAAAGGACATCCTTGATTTTTTGTTCCCGGTTCAACACAGAAAAAGCTCCGCTCACGGTTATTTCCTCCTTTTAAAAAAATAACAGCCGTAAAAACCCCTGTGCCCGATACGGCAAAGGAGTTTCAAGGCTGTTCTCCAGATCTCATCCGTCTATTAACTTATATCCAAATTAATCCGCTGTTTTAAATGCACGGGTTGCTTCAACCGCTTTTCTCCAATTATTATACCACCGGGTCCGGGTTTTGTCATCCATATTGGATTGGAACGCACGATCGATCACCCAATTTTCAGCAATTTCCTTTTTGCTTTTCCAAAAGCCGACAGAAAGGCCCGCCAGGTAAGCCGCTCCCAAGGCCGTGGTTTCAAGGACAAGCGGTCTTTCGACAGGAACATCCAACAAATCGCTTTGGAACTGCATCAAAAAGTTATTAACGGAAGCCCCGCCGTCCACACGAAGTTTTTTCAGCCGGATTTGCGAATCTTCCTCCATGACATTGAGCACATCTTTGGTTTGGTAAGCCAACGACTCCAGCGTGGCCCTGACAAAATGCGCCCGGGTGGTTCCCCTTGTCAGTCCGAAGACAGCCCCCCGGGCATCGGAATCCCAGTAAGGCGTTCCCAACCCCACAAATGCCGGAACCACATAAACGCCTCCGGTCGAATCCACTTCATTGGCCATGGCTTCACTTTCTCCGGCTTCATCGATCAGCTTTAATCCGTCCCGCAACCATTGGATGGCGGATCCGGAAACAAAAATACTTCCCTCCAGCGCATACTCCACTTTGCCGTCCAAACCCCAGGCAATCGTGGTCAGCAGCCCGTGCTTGGAGGGCACAGCATTTTCCCCCGTGTGCATCAACATGAAGCAACCGGTTCCATAAGTGTTTTTGGCCATTCCCGGTTCAAAACACGCCTGTCCGAAAAGGGCGGCCTGTTGATCCCCGGCAATACCGGATACAGGCACTTCCTCTCCAAAGAACAAGGATTTTTCCGTCACCGTATACACTTCCGAAGAGGAACGCACTTCCGGCAGCATCTTCCCCGGAATGTCCAAAATGGAGAGCAAATCCGGATCCCATTTTAAATCATAAATATTATACATCAATGTCCGGGAAGCATTGGAATAGTCCGTCACATGCGCCCGTCCGCCTGACAACTTCCAGACCAGCCACGTGTCAATGGTGCCAAACAGCAAGTCTCCTCTTTCCGCTTTTTCCCGCGCCCCTTTGACATGATCCAAAATCCACTTGACCTTGGTCCCGGAAAAATAAGGATCAATGAGAAGACCGGTTTTCTTCCGGAATAAGTCGGTATATCCTTTTTGATTCAATTCTTCGCAGATGGAGGCCGTTTGCCTCGATTGCCAAACGATCGCCGGATAGACCGGGTTTCCTGTTTTTTTGTCCCAGACCACCGTCGTTTCCCGCTGATTGGTGATGCCAATGGCAGCAATATCAGAAGCGGACACGGATGATTTCGCCAACAGTTCGGCAATCACACTTTGGACCGAACTCCAAATCTCCATGGCGTCATGTTCCACCCACCCGGGATGAGGAAAATATTGTTGGAATTCTTTTTGGGCCATGTGAACCATTTTGCCCTGCCGGTCAAACAAAATTGCCCGGGAACTGGTTGTTCCCTGATCGATCGCCAATACATATTTTTTCGTCACTTTCCAATCACCTCATTTAATCTCTAAAAGAGAATCTGATAAGCCCATGCGGCAACGATTCCGCCAATCACCGGTCCGACTACCGGCACCCACGCATATCCCCAATTGGAATCCCCTTTTCCGGGAATCGGCAAAAGAAAATGGGCCAGACGGGGGCCAAAATCACGAGCCGGGTTAATCGCATAACCCGTGGCCCCTCCGAGTGAGATTCCGATCGCCACAATCAAAAAGCCGACAATCAGGTTTTTTAACCCGTCAGCAAACGCCATTCCTTCTGCGCCCATGACCAGCAAAATAAAAACCAAGAAAAATGTCCCAATCATCTCACTAATCAAATTAAAAAAGAAATTCGGAACGGCCGGGGCAGTGGAAAAAACAGACAACTTTGCGGCGGGGTCCTCCGTTTGTTCCCAATGCGGATAATAGAAAAGCCAGACAATCACCGCTCCCAAAAAGGCACCGATCATCTGAGCAGCGATATAGGACAGTACCTGGCTCCAAAGGAACTTGCCGGCCACTGCCAGACCGATGGTCAATGCCGGATTCAAATGGGCACCGCTGATGTCCCCTGCCACATAGGCACCCAACATCACCGCAAAACCCCATCCAAACACAATGACAATCCAACCGGAGTCATGGGAAAATGTCTTCTTCAAATTGACTCCGGCGCACACACCGCCTCCAAAAACAATCAGGATCATGGTTCCAATGAGTTCAGCCGTAAACGGTGTCATCCAATCCATACGCTCCTTTCCCCGAGATGCCCAAAAAAAACAAAAAGAATCACTAAGAACCTTTTTCCACAACCGTTAGAAAAAAGGACGTCGTGATTCTCCCTGTCTCATCACTGGTATGCCTGATTAACTTTTTATTCGCGAAAACGATTTCATACTTATTATAAATTAATGTTTTTTATAAATCAATTTCTTTTTAATTAATTTTATTCCATATCTTCTGTTCAGAGGTCGTGATCGCAACGGCTCCGGCCTGTAATGCTTCCCGGGCTTCCTCCACGGTCCGGATCAAGCCCCCGGCCAGAATCGGTACGTTGGTATTGTCGGAAATTTCCCGGATGATATGGGGGATGATTCCGGGCAAGACTTCAATGTAATCCGGCTGGAACGATTGAATCAGCCGGTAGCTGGTGTTTAAAGCATGCGAATCCAACAGAAAAATGCGTTGAATCGCAATCAACGATCTTTTTTTGGCCATTTGGATCACCGGCGTCCGCGTGGAGATCAATCCGGCCGGTTTGACTTTTTGGCACAGATATTCCGCACCGTATTCATCACTTCTCAACCCCTGAACCAGATCAACATGCAACAGCACTTTCTTTTGATGGCGCCGTGCCAATTTCATTAAAGCTGTCAGCTGAGCAATGTGGCTGTTTAACAGAATGACATATTCAAAGTCTGTTTCCATCAGCTTTTCAAATTCCTTGATATTATTGGCTGCTGGCAATATTTTCTGATTGTTGAAATGCTCCATGCTTGACACCTTCTTGTTTCGAATTATTCCTCAGGAACGCTCAAACCGAAACGGGCTCCAAGGTTTCAAATAATCCAGCAAAAACAATTCTTGTTCTTCAATCCGGCCCACCACATTGGTCCGGCCGTCATTTTTCATCGGTTTTAAGGCAATTTGCAGTTCTCCTTTGTATTGGCCGTAATGATCGTTGTCAATCAAAACATCCCCCCGGCGGATTTCCTGGGTGTTATGCGGGGGAAAAGAAGCTTGTTTATATTTTACGCGACTCCCAGTGGAACGGATCATGAATTCGGAAACATCGCCCCGGTATACATGGGATTCCTCAAACACAATTTTTTTCTCCAAAGGCGTGGCATCTTCAGACATGTTCACCGTAAACGCCGGAATTTCCGGAGTAATTTGGCTGAGCTTTTTCAACTCTTCTTCCGACGCATAGGCATTGCCGATGATCACGTCATCAATCCACCCGGTCATAAAGAAGTGTTTGGCCTGAATTTCGATTGGCAGTTCCCGGTGCATTTCCAAGGTACACAATCCTTCCGCGATCTCTCTCGGCCCCAGGGTGGCACTTTGTGAACTGACAAAGGCAGCCGTTTGAATCCCCAAGGCTTTAAAAGCGGAACTGGTCCGGGCGAAATGATCATAGGACAACCCGGTATACCGGTGAGGATAAAAGTTGTGGCAACCGGTCAGTTGCTCTTTGTTGGGTTGGTAACTGAGAATCTGGTCGATGGAACGGGTTCCCTGGCTCATGTTGATCTCGATCTTGATGCCGTAAGGATTGTAAGTCATCATGGCCTCTTCTTGCCCAGAAAAGCCCAGATCCAGCCGGATTCCGGCAACCCCCCAGTCATGAAATAAAGACAAATCATCCGCCCGGACCCCGAGGTTGGAAAAAACGCGCGGATTGACATCGATATAAACTTCCATTCCCAGCTGTTTTGCATACGCAATCGTTTGTTTCAATTGTTCCCGCTTGGCACCGTCTTGCTCATTCAGTGAAATGAAACACGTAAACACCCGGGAAAATCCGTATTTTGCTGCTGTTTCCAAATAAGCCCGGTCCTTCTCAAACGTGGTGCGCCCGGGATATAAAGAGATCCCCAATCGTTTCAATGATTTCCCCACCTTTTCATGCTTTCAGCTTTTTGATGATCCGGATCATCCGTTCAATCAATTTTTGCTCACTCATCGCCGTCATCAAATGATCCTGTGCATGAATCAATAATAACGTTTTTTCCTTCAGGGTTCCATTCAGTTCCGCCTGGATCAGCTTTGTTTGCAATTGATGCGCAACCGCCAACTCATTATCCGCTTCTTGAATCAACTGCTCCGCTCTTTCAAAATCAAAATCTTCTGCCGCTTCCAACGACTCAAAAGCAAGTCCGCGCGCGTTTCCGGCGTGCAATATGATTTCAAAAATTTCTTGTTCCAATTTACGATAACTCCTTTTTTATCATTTCGATCACACTCGGGGCTCCCATCGGCGTATATCCCGTGGAAGGGATGAGTTGCACCTTTTTATTGAGCTTTTTTCCGATATCAGAAAGCGAAACAAACCGGTGGCGGATTTGCGGGGCAACCAGTGCCATGTCATAATCGGGCAATTCATTTTCCAGTTCATGGGCACCGATCGCTTTCAAGGTGAGTGGCAGCCCTTGTTTTTCAGCTTCCAACTGAATTGCTTTCAAAACAATCGCGCTGGACATGCCTCCTGCACACACAATCAACACTTTCATCCCGAATCCTCTCCTTTTTAACAACACAAAATAACCTCTTTTTTCCAGTTCATCGCTTTATTTACCTTTAATCTACTAGAATTGATAAAAAAAGTCTATTCATATATTTTACAAATTATTTCATATCATCTTGTCTGCCAAGGCCGCCAACCCGGACCCCGCCGCTCATATCAATGAAAGCAACCACCTCCTTTTCCGAAAAGACAAGCCACGACAGTTTTAAAAACAAAAAAGAAAAAATATTCTGATATATATATGTTATAATATTTATAACCATTTGGATATCATCCTTTTTCAAAAGGAGGACGGCCATGGAGCGGTTTTTAAACTGGATTGAAACAAAATGGATGCCTCCTTTCGCCAAACTCTCGGAATTGCGTCATTTAAGGGCCATTCGCGACGGAATTATCGCAACGCTTCCTCTCATCATCATCGGTTCCCTCTTTTTAATCATTGCCTCACCTCCCGTTCCTTCGCTCGAAGCCATGGTCAAACCTTACGCGGAAGACATTTTGATTCCTTACCGGCTGACTTTGGGGTTGATGGCGTTGTATGCCTCGTTCAGCATGGGGTACAGCCTGGCCCGTTCTTACGATCTGGATGGAATCACCGGCGGATTGCTCAGTGCCGCCACGTTTATCATGGCGACCCTTCCCGTTAACCTGGATCATCTCCTTCCGGAAAACGAAGCACTGGGATGGTTGCTTCCCGTCAGCAAAATGGGCGGCTCCGGATTGTTCATGTCGATCATCGCCATGTTCATCGCCGTGGAAACCATGCACTGGTTGAAAAAATCAGGTTTCTCCATCAAGATGCACGAATCCGTTCCTTCCTCCGTGTCCCGGTCATTTGAAGCATTGATTCCGGCGGCATGCATTATTTTGCTAATGTGGATCATTCGCGTCTGGCTGGAAATCGACTTGCACAATGTGTTGCTCAAACTCTTTTCGCCCTTGGTTTATTTTGCAGGGAACACGTTCTTGGGCGCCGTGATTCCGGTTGTTTTCATCATGCTGCTGTGGTGTGCCGGGATCCACGGGGTGGCGGTGGTGGGAACCGTTTTGCAACCCATCTGGTTTGCGCTGTTGGATGAAAATGCGGCCGCGGCGGCATCCGGACAGCCGTTGCCCAACATGATCGTGGAACCGTTTTATCAATGGTTTGTCTGGATCGGTGGTTCGGGAACCACGCTCTCACTCTGTTTGTTGCTCTTATTTTCCAAATCTTCTTACCTGAGGCAAGTCGGCCGTTTTTCCATTGTCCCCAGCTTGTTTAACATCAACGAACCGGTCATTTTCGGCGTACCCATCGTCATGAATCCCCTCCTTGTGATTCCGGCCATTCTCGCACCGGTTGCCTGTACCGTCACCACTTATCTCGCTTTCTCCTTGGACTGGATCCAACGCATTTCCATATTGGCTCCGTGGACCCTTCCCGCCCCGTTTGGCGCTTATGTGGCCACCGGGGGAGATTGGCGGGCCATTCTCCTGGTTTTTGTCAATATTTTGCTGTCCGGATTCATTTACTATCCGTTCTTCAAAGCATATGAAAAGAAAATGCGCGCTGAAGAAAATGCAACACCTTAAAAAAAAGTGAGAGAAGAGTTTTCTTCTCTCACTTTGTGCCTCATTCTCCCTGTGTCCACTCTTTGACTTTGTCCGGATGATTTTCGACCCATTTTTCTGCTGCTTTGTCAGGGCTCATGCCATTGTGGATATCGGACATCACTTCTTCCATATCTTCTTTCGTCCAATGGAAACGATCGAGGATCCGGTACACCTCCGGCTTGTCTTCTTTCAAGCCTTTCCGGACGATCGTGTGGATGGCTTCTTCCCCGCCAAACATTTTTTTCGGGTCTTCCAAAAACTTCAGGTCGAAATCGGCAAATTTCCAGTGAGGCTGCCATCCGGTCACCACAATCCATTCCTTTTTCTGAATGGCTTTGGACAATTCAGCGGACATGGTGGCATCCGAACCATTGATCAATTGAAAATCCAATCCGTATTCATCAATCACTTTTTCCGTTGTTTGCATCATGGAAGCCCCGGGGTCGATTCCGACAATCCTTCCTTTGAATTGATCTTTATATTGATTCAGCTCTGTAATTGAATTGGCTTTGACATACGAAGGAACCACCAGTCCGACCCGCGCTCCTTCCAAATTGGGGCCCAGATCCACATATTGCCCTTTGAATTGGTCAGCAATCACTTTGGATGTCACCGGGAACCAACCCGCCACATGAGCATCCACATCTCCCTGGGCCACGCCCTGCCACATCGGGGTTGCCTGGGTTTCCACCAGATCAACTTCAAATCCTTGTTTCTCCAGGACTTTTTTCACGACATTGGTGCTGGCGATTTCCGATTCCCAACTGACGTATGCCAATGTCACTTTCTCTTTGCCGCCTCCGAAATCAGCATATGCGGCAATCACCATGCCCAAAAACACTAGGATCGCCACAACAGACATCCATTTGCGGACCGGGAATTTTTTCTTCCCGTTTCCACCGGAAGGAGCTGTTTTTGTTTTTCCCAGATTTTGCGTCATCCGGTCCAACACAATCGCGATGATGACAATCGCCAGCCCGGCTTCAAATCCCAAACCGACTTGCAACCGGGAGATCGATTCAAGCACGATCTCACCAAGCCCTCCGGCTCCAATCATGGAACTGATGACCACCATGGATAAGGAAAGCATGATGGTTTGGTTGATTCCGGCCAGGATAGTCGGTTTCGCGAGCGGAATCTCCACTTTGACCAAGCGTTGCCAAGAAGTGGAGCCAAAAGCATTGGCCGCTTCTTTCAACTCTTTGGACACCTGGCGCAATCCCAGACTGGTCATGCGGATGGTCGGCGGCATGGCAAACACCACCGAAGCAATCACCGCAGGCACAGCCCCCAAGGCAAAGAAAAAGACCGCAGGAATCAAATAAACAAATGCCGGCATCGTCTGCATGAAATCGAGCACCGGGGTGACAATTTGTTTGACCCGGTCACTTCGCCCGGCCCATAATCCGAGCGGGATTCCGATGATGATCGAAATCAGCGTCGATGTCAAGACCAGAGCGAGGGTTTCCACGCTGGTTTCCCATAATCCCAGATCATAGATCAGCAAAAAGCCCACCAGTGCAAAGACGGCAATCCTCAGCCGGCTTAACAACCACACCAGTAAGGTCAGCAACAAGATGGTCACCAATGGTGGCGTGACCGATAGAACCCGTTCAAAGAAATCGGTGATCGGTGTAATAATGCCTTGAATAAAATGAAATAAGGGCGCAAAATATTCTTGCATCCATTTAATCAACGCATCGACCCAGTCGGCAAGAGGGAGTTTCGGCAAATTCATTCGCTATCCCCTCCTTGCCCGGTAAGTGCCGCCCAGACGGCACCACGCCCCACAATCCCCAGCACACGATCCTCGTCATCAACAACAACGGCTGGGATGGTGGAATCCGCTTGTTGTCCCATTTCGGATACAATCGATTGCAAAGGAGTGTCTTTTTTTACTTTCACAACATCTTTCACCAAAATATCTTCTACTTTCTTTTCTTTTTTGAAGGCTTCTTTTACCTGATCGGCGGTGACCATCCCTTTTAAATAACGCTTGCGGTCAACCACCACCAACGTGGGAATGCCTTTGTCCCGCATTTTCTTTCCTGCCACACGGATTCCATCTTTTCCGAGAACGATGGTTTCCGCCTTGCGCATCACCGTTTCGGCGGTCAGGACTTTCCCCAGGTTGACATCTTCCACAAACCGTTCCACATAGGCATCGGCAGGATTGGTCAAGATCTCTTCAGGCGTCCCGATTTGCACAATTTCCCCATGGCGCATCAACACGATCCGGTCTCCGATGCGCAACGCTTCATCCAAATCATGTGTGATAAATATGACGGTTTTATTCATCGACCGTTGCAGATCGACAAGCTCTTCCTGCATCTCTTTGCGAATCAAGGGATCCAGTGCACTGAAAGCTTCGTCCATCAGCAAAATCTCCGGATCGTTCGCCAGCGCCCTGGCCAACCCGACCCGTTGTTGCATTCCGCCGCTCAATTGGTTGGGATAACTGTCAGCCCAGCTTTCCAAACCGACCAACTTCAGGCTTTCCATGGCTTTCGCTCTTCGTTCGGCGGCAGAAATCCCTTGAATCTCCAACCCGAACTCAACATTTTCAATCACTGTGCGATGGGGAAACAAAGCGAATTTCTGAAAGACCATGCTGATTTTTTTCCGCCGCAGTTCCCGCAATTGCTCCGCATTCATTTCGACAATGTTTTCATTGTCGATAAAAACCTGCCCCGAGGTCGGTTCAACCAGACGGTTCAACATCCGGAGAAGCGTCGATTTTCCGCTTCCGGACAATCCCATGATCACGAAAATTTCTCCGCTTTCCACGGCGAAGTTTGCTTGGTTCACACCCACCGTGGCTCCGGTCGCCTTGAAAATTTCTTCTTTTCCTTTTCCTTCCTTCAGCATTTTCAAAGCTTTCTTCGTTGATTTGCCAAAGATCTTCGTGAGATTTTTCACTTCAATTTGGTAGTTCAAAACTTCCCCTCCAATCTTGCTTCGTTATTTATTTCCCTAAAATCGATCTTTTAAACACGTTTTTAATGATAAATTAAAAAATTTACGGTTATATTAGTATAATTTTAAAAACATAACCACGATTTTGTTTTTAACCAAAAATAGCAGGATGTTCGTTCACAGAGTATTTCCTGAGAAAACACAAATCCTGCATGATGGTTTACTCTATCAACTTCATCCGGGGGATCGTAAAATTTTTTCATATTCCCACCACTTTATTTATATTTTAAACCCTCCGGATCTTCACCGAGCGCAGGCAATCATCTTCCAGTGGAATTTTTGTTTTTAAAATGCTTTGCACCCACCGGATGATTCACCGCTTTTTCCTCTTTATCGTTCTCCCATTGTCTGTTTTCCTTTCAGCTGACGGAACCAGACGGATCCATTTGTATTTTTGCCGGTAAAAAAAAACGGGAAAACAAGATGGATTTATACCAAAAAAGGAACGATGGAGTTTTGGATAACAGATATTTAATGGAAGAAATGAAAAAAGCCTGAGAAAGGCACCTGATTTGGCATCTTTTTCAGGCTTTATGAGAGCTAGATGGGCCTTTTGAATATAAAGATAATGAAATACATAACAAAGGATGTTACACACAAGGAAAACAAATTTATAAAAATATTTGTTCTGTGTTTGAGAAGCTTGAATATCAGCTGATAAATTCCAATACCGATGACACCCCCGAGCGTATTGGCCAAGATATCCGTCAAATCACTTCTTCCAATCGCCAAAACAAATTGAATGATTTCAAATGACAAAGTAAAACCAACGATGGCTGACACTTTTTTCGAAAAAGCCCACTCACTTTTCAACATGCAAATATAAATACCCAAGGGTATAAAAATTCTTATATTGCTATATACCACCTCAGAAAAAAGAGACTGATGAAACGGAATCAAATTAATGACCCGCACTCTTTCTATATAATCAAGAGAAAACTGTAATTTAAAAAGAACCAACCACACAAGCACAAATACATAAACAGTGAATAATCCGAATGTAAACTTTTTACTTCCCAATGTTTCTCCTCCTGATTCGTATTTTTCTTTTGTTTTCCTCAGAACGATCAAAAATGCTGTGATTTTCAACCGATAAAACCATTTTTTGATTCAAAAAAAATCTCGTACCCTCAGTATGAAGTCTACCTGAAGGAACGAGTCGTTTTTTTAATGTTTCGTTGATCATTTCTTAAGAAAACACGGGAATTTCCTTAATGTTTTCTTAAGTCTGCCTTGGCATGGCGGGGAGCTCCACCGTAAATGAAGTATGTGTTTTATCACTGTCTGCATAAAGGCGCCCGCCGTGTAAAGTCACGATTTCTTTTGCAATCGCCAATCCAAGTCCCGCTCCCCCTTTGCCGGAGGAGCGGGCGTCATCAATCCGATAGAATTTGTCAAATATGGCATCCAGTTTACTTTTAGGAATACTCCCGGCATTTTTAAACTCGATCGAAACCATATCCCCGCATCGACCCGCGGTAATGTCAATGACGCTGTTGTCCTCACTGTATGCCACGGCGTTTTTCAAAATGTTGTTAAAGACCCTGGCAAGTTTATCGGGATCGGCGTATACCGTCAAATCGTCCGGAGCATGAATAACAACCTGTTTTCCATTCACGGCCAGCTGGGGGTAAAATTCATCGGTTATTTGCACCAGCATGTAGTACAGGTCAATGTGCTTTTTTTCAAGTTTAATCGTTTGGAGATTATATCGCGTGATCTCAAAAAACTCGTCGATTAACCGTTCGAGGTGAATGGCTTTGTCCAATGTAATACGAATATACTTTTCCTGTTGCTCTGCCGGCATGTCTGACGCCTCATCAAGCAGGCTCAAATAACCGATAATGGATGTCAGGGGAGTTTTAATATCATGTGCCAAGTACATGACAAAGTCATTTTTCCTTTGTTCGGCAAGCTTAGCCTCCTGCTCCCGCTTTTCCAGTGTCAGTTTTAATGTGTTCAGTTTCTGTTCCAAAAACTCCATTTCCGGAGAAAGTTCAATTTGTTTATCCTCTTTTTGGATAAGTATATCAATGCCGTTATTTATCTCGTTGAAGTATTTCGCGAATTTCGACAGCATGATACGGCACAGAATCAGAACCGTAACAGCAATCGTCACATACATAATGATGGTAATATTGTTCCGTATGGTATATTGATATATTAACATCGCGTCCTGACGCTCTAAGTAAAAACTGTTTTCCAAAAAACGTACGATCCACTCCCCGGTTCTCCACCGCATGAGTTCACGCAAATAAAAAACAAATACAATTGCAGCGATCACAATTACAAGGATATACAGGAATAGTTTGCGTTTTAATTTGTAATAATCGTTATTTTTCTCACTCAAATTTTATAACCAACTCCCCATACGGTTTTGATATATTTCGGATTATCAATGGAGTCATTCATTTTTTTGCGCAAATGCCGGATATGCACGGTGATGGTATTGCTGCTCTTGCTGAAGTATTCGTCTCCCCATATCTCATGAAACAACTGCTCAGAACTAACCACCTTTCCTTTGTTTTCACAAAGAATGCGCAGGATTGAAAACTCAGTAGGGGTGAGGGATAACGGTTTCTCGTTCAAAAAGCACTCATGCGTGTCTATATTCATGACAATGCCGGCATGAACTATAACATTTTCTTTTTGCTCTGTTACTCCATTGTATTTTTTGTATCGGCGCAACTGCGCTTTGACGCGTGCAATTAACTCAAGCGGGCGAAAGGGCTTTGTGATATAATCGTCTGCACCGATCGTAAGACCCGTCACCTTGTCCACTTCCGCATCTTTTGCGGTCAGCAGGATAATGGGGTAATTGTGATTGTCCCTGATTTTTTGGCAGATTTCAAGGCCGCTTGTGCCAGGAAGCATGATGTCCAATATGGCAAGATCCAGGTCAGTCTCATCGATACATTTCAACGCTTCTTTGGCAGTGTAGCATTTGAAAACGGTATAATTCTCATTTTTCAGGTATAACTCAACCAAATCAGCAATTTCACGTTCATCATCCACAACAAGTATTTTATCACTCACAGTTACCAACCCATTCTCCTCTCAACACATATAAACAGTTTGATTTTCCTGTTTACTGAAACCCCGGCTGATGACTATGTTGAAATTCATTTATCTGTTATTGTCCCACTATATTTTAATTCATATACGATTAGACGTATATCTTAAAGTAAGACAATGGATATAAAATCAGAAATCCATTGTTTGCAAAAACACATCAAGGATGTAAAAAACCCTTGCGCAACCGGAATTTCATTGATGAACCCCAATTTAGTCCTCTTTTTGATGGTTCCCGACAATGGGGAAATCAAAATACGTATCAGGGTAAGGTTCGTTTCTTAATACGTAGTGCCACCATTCATATTCGTAAGCTTCAAATCCGCTGTTTTCCATGATTGAACGTAACAACCGGCGGTTTTTCGCTTCATTGCTTGAAATTTTTTTTGAGGTGTGATGTGAGCGTTCATCCATAAAATCGAAACTGCTTCCCATGGGGACAAGTTCACCGGTATCCAACCGATAAAGCGTAAGATCAATTGCACTTCCACGGCTGTGGCTTGATAATGGCGCAACATATCCCTTTGTGATTAATTCGGATCGCTCGATATTCGGATAATATCTTTCTTTGGTAAGATTGTCTTCCGGTAGTTCGGACCAACGTAAAAAGCATTCCACCGCCCTTTGGGGCCGATAGCCGTCCCACAACAGCAAACCATACCCGAGAGCTTCTGCTTGTTTTTGTGCCTTTCGCAACGCAAGGGCTAAGTCATAAGTTCCCACGATGCGATTAACTTCATATCCGTCTACCGGTTTCCCTGTGAAATTATCCCATGTAGCATATTTGGCATCCCAGCGAACTCCGTACAAAATTTCATCCAAAAATATAAATCCTTTTTCCATACTTATCACCTCTTTAATGCCAATTCGATCAGACGGTCAATCAATTCCGGAAGTTTGATGCCAGCAGCATCCATCATACGGGGATACCGGCTGTACGATGTGAATCCGGGCAAGGTATTGACTTCGTTTAGGACAATGCGGCCGTTGTTTTGTAAGAACATGTCAACACGGGCAAGACCTCTGCACCCAAGCACTCTGTATATTTTTTTTGCCGTTTCACGAATCCGTTCCCGATCTTCTACCGACAAGTCTGCCGGAATGGTTATCACTGCATTTTCAGAACCTTTCTCCGGCTCGGCTTCCTGATGAATACGAAAGATACCGTATTGCAGCGTGATTTGATCCACCTCGCCAACCATCAGCTCGGAACCGTTTCCCAGTACGGCACAACCAACCTCATATCCCATTACAGCTTGCTCAATCAGGATTTTGCTGTCATATTCTCCAGCCAATTGAATGGCATCGTTTAATTCGTCCGCACAATAGACTTTTTTTACACCGTAGGATGAACCGGAACGTGCCGGCTTGACAAAAACAGGATAGGACAAAACATCCGCATCCAACAGATCATCCTTATGGATCACCCTGAATTCCGGAGTAGCGATGCCAGCATTTTTGGCTATGATATATGTCAGCGATTTATCCATACAAATTGCTGAGCTTTGAATATCACAGCCCACATACGGGATTCCGGACAATTCAAAAAGACCTTGTATCGATCCATCCTCACCCGACTTGCCGTGCAAAACCGAAAATGCTGCATCTACGTGTTGAATTTCATATTCATTGTTCTTTTGTACAAGCAATCCATGCATTTTTTTATCCGGCGACAGCACGGCGGAACAGCAATTGCCACTTTCCCATTCCACACCAGGTTTTTCGCACATTTTCCAAGTTCCGGATCGGGTGATTCCAATGTAAATGGGCTCGTATTTTTCCGTGTCAATGTTATTGGCAATCTCGACCGCAGATTTTACCGACACATCATGTTCCTCTGAGCATCCGCCAAACAAGACGGCGATCTTTAATCTAGACAAGTGCCTCTCTCCTCTCAAATTCCAAACAATTTAATATTGTCTTTTCAACGGTTTCATACAATGCCCGTTCCGTGTAGTACGACGTATGCGGCGTGATGATCACATTCGGCATCTTTTGCAGCTTAAGTATGAATGGATGATCTATTGATTTTCGTGAATGATCAAAATAGAAAAATCCTTCCTCACCTTCCAACACATCCAACGCTGCTCCGCCCAACTTACCATTCTCCAACGCTTGAATCAGAGCATTGGTATCCAGAAGCGCTCCCCGCGCTGTATTAATTAGAAATGCGCCTTGCTTCATGGCATTAATCTGTTCGCGACCGATCATATGGTATGTGTCCGCGTTAAGTGGTACATGAATGGTAATCAGGTCGCTATTTTGCAGCAACTCATTGAAGGACACATAATTTGCCGCCACCTCTTGGCTGTGACCATACGCCAGTATACGACATCCAAACCCGTGCAGCCGCTCAATCACGGCTTTGCCTATACGACCGGTTCCCAATACACCAACAGTCATGTCACGCAGCTCTTTGCCACGGACATGATCCAATCTGAAATCATGCTTTTCCACACGACTCATAACGGATTTGGCTTTGCGTATAGCCATCAGCATCAACATCAACGTATAATCGGCAACACTATCCGGTGAATATCTCACGTTTCCGACAGTGATTCCCAAACTTTCTGCTGCCTGAATGTCGATATGGTTGCAACCAATGCTTCGAGTTGAGATATACTTAACGCCGCAATCCTTTAATGCGATTAGAACGCGTTTGGAAATCTCAGATTTGTGTCCAACACTGATGCATTGATTTCCCCGGGACAATGTTGCATTGGTTTCTGAGACGGCAGAGCTTGTAATGGTAGGGATGACACCAAAACGTGGAGAAAGTTCTTTGAAAACCTCAGCCTCATCTCTTTCGCATCCATAAATGGTGATGCCGATCTTTTTCATTCTTTCACCTCTTTTCCGTCAATCATTTTTCTCTCCATGACAACTGATTATCTAATCCTTTTCTTTTGTTTCTCTTTATGTTGTCGTGATAACAACCTGACGATCCACATACGCCTTTCATCCAAGGATGGCCTTCAGTTGAAATTCCCCATGTATTCATAACTATCCTGAGGAGATAAACAGATCCTTTTTAAGTCGTGACATTTATGCGGCTATGGAACAGTCATTCCTCTACCTGGCATTTCACATAAAACAGCTCGTTCCTACGGCATTAAGTCTACCGAAAAGGAACGAGCTGTTTTTTAGTATTATATTGATAATTTCTTAAGAAAAAATAGAGATAACCTTGATGTTTTCCTAATACGTACGGTTTCAAATGGATTCAAAAGAATATCAAAAACCCCTCTTAAGCAACATGCTTAAGAGGGGTAAGGGATATTGTTGCCTGGCAACGACCTACTCTCCCAGGGGTCATCCCCAAGTACCATCGGCGCTGGAGGGCTTAACTTCCGTGTTCGGGATGGGAACGGGTGGATCCCC
>NZ_JAECVT010000009.1:0-4865 GCF_016055175.1 Thermoactinomyces sp. CICC 10735
GGGATCCACCCGTTCCCATCCCGAACACGGAAGTTAAGCCCTCCAGCGCCGATGGTACTTGGGGATGACCCCTGGGAGAGTAGGTCGTTGCCAGGCAAATTGTCACCCAAACCACCTTCAGCAAGACTGCTGAAGGTGGTTTTTTTTTATGTTTCATGCGCATTTAAGGTATCTTTTTTTTAAAAATATAAATTTAGCAATTTAAATTTTACATATTTGGAGTATCCTATTGAGAAAAATTGCCAAAAAGGTTTATGTGAAGATAAAAAATATGAATATTGAAAAAGTGTTTTTACCTTTGCCGGTACGAAGAAAACGGGGATGATTTTCAGAGAAGAGGGATCAAGGGCAAAGTGATCGTGAATCTGAAATCTTCTGCTCTCATTCCAATGCACAAGAGGGGACCGGCTTGCAACCGGAATTTGCAATGATAAATAAAATCTTTTGGTTTTTTTAGGATGATAATTTTTAGTTGAGATATTTCTTTATAAAATATATAATAAAATTGTCATTATTACCTTGTCGCCTGTATTGTCTGATTAATTTAAAATTGATTTTTTATGAATTATCGAATTATTTTTGAAAGGTGTGAGGCTATGAAGAAGATTTCCTTGACGAAAAAGATTTTGATCGGGATCTTGCTCGGTCTGATAGTTGGTGTTATTCTTAATCTTTATTTTCCATCTGCATTTGTCGTCTTGAATCAATATTTATTTGACCCGGTCAGTAATTTATTTATTAAAGCAATTAAAATGGTTGTCGTTCCTCTTGTGTTTTTCTCGCTGGTTTCGGGAGCTGCCGGCATTGCCGATCCGAAAAAACTGGGGCGCATCGGCGGGAAAACGATTATCCTGTATATTCTGACAACGGCAATCGCCATTACTTTTGCCATTATTTTGGCAAATATCATCCAGCCGGGAACCGGGGTTACGATTGACCAACCGGCGGAAGAAGTGAAAGTGGATAAGCCGCCGAGCATGATTGATACCCTGGTGAATATCGTTCCGGAAAACCCGGTGAAAGCCATGGCTGAGGCGGAAATGCTGCAAATTATCTTTTTCGCTTTGCTGTTTGGAATTGGAATCGCTTTATTGGGGGATAAGGCCAATCGCATCAGAGAAGTGATTGAACAGGGAAATGAAGTGACGTTGAAACTGGTTACCCTTGTTATGGCCACAGCCCCTTATGCGGCATTTGCCTTGATGGCCCGGGCGATCGGGGAATCCGGGATCGAGTTGATCGGTTCCATGGCGATATACATGATCACCCTGTTGCTGGCGTTGTTGTTGCATATGGGTGTGACATACAGTACACTGCTTGCCGTATTTGCGAAGATGAATCCGATTTTCTTTTTCAAACGCATGATGAGGGCGATGGAAGTTGCCTTTACGACCAGCAGCAGTGCCGCCACCCTGCCGGTGACCATGGATGTGGCGGAAAATGACTTTAAAGTCCCGAAATCGATCAGCAGTTTTGTGTTGCCGCTCGGCGCCACGATCAACATGGACGGAACGGCCATCATGCAGGGGGTTGCCGCCATTTTCATCGCCCAGTTATATGGAATTCCGTTGGGGATTGATGATCAGCTCATGATTATTTTGACCGCAACCCTTGCGTCAATTGGTACGGCCGCTGTTCCGGGAGCCGGAATGATTATGTTGACTTTGGTGTTGCAATCGGTGGGGCTGCCGGTTGAGGGGATTGCCATTGTACTCGGTGTGGACCGTTTGCTGGATATGAGCCGTACGGCGACCAATATCACCGGGGATGTGTGTGTGGCAGTCGTTGTTGCCAAAGGAGAAGAAAAAAGACAGCAACAAGAAGGTTCAGCTGCGTGATCTTCAGTGGCATCAAGGGGAAAAAAGACGGGATTCCCGTCTTTTTTTTGTTGAAAAAGGGGTTGCGTTTTTTTCGAACCTGTGTTAAATTATATCAGCGTGAGATGATTTTCTAATTTCCATAACATTTTGCGGTCGTGGTGGAATTGGCAGACACGCTATCTTGAGGGGGTAGTGGCCTTTTGGCCGTGCGAGTTCGAGTCTCGCCGACCGCACCAGTTGCGGGTGTAGTTCAGTGGTAGAACATCGGCCTTCCAAGCCGAATGCGAGGGTTCGATTCCCTTCACCCGCTCCAGAGCATCCGCTCCCTTAGCTCAGTTGGCAGAGCGCTTCCATGGTAAGGAAGAGGTCACCAGTTCGAGCCTGGTAGGGAGCTCCATGAAACGGCCCGTTGGTGAAGTGGTTTAACACACCAGCCTTTCACGCTGGCATGCAGGGGTTCGAATCCCCTACGGGTCACCAAATGCGGAGCTGTGGTGTAGAGGCCTAACATGCCTGCCTGTCACGCAGGAGATCGCGGGTTCGAATCCCGTCAGCTCCGCCATTTTTTTTGGATGGCGGCCGTGGCGAAGTGGTTAACGCACCGGATTGTGGCTCCGGCATTCGTGGGTTCGATTCCCACCGGTCGCCCCATATGCGGAAGTGGCTCAGGGGTAGAGCATCGCCTTGCCAAGGCGAGGGTCGCGGGTTCGAATCCCGTCTTCCGCTCCAAACAAACCGATAACCAAGCAAAGCTGCAAGTGATTTAAAACTTGCAGCTTTTTTCTTTGCTAAAAAGGTGTTCCCTGGAATGTTTACATATTTTTTATTCAATTACAAATTAAATCAATTTTATCCAATTTTAAGAAGGAAATTGAAAAAAGATGTGGAAAACTAATTCCCCGTAAGGGGGTACATAAAATGACAAAAAAATGGATTAAACTTGCTCAAGTTGTTTTGTCGTTGGTTTCGTTGTTGGTAATCAGCTTACATCCGGCCGTTTCATCAGCGGCAGACGATGCGGATGTACAAGCGAAGCTCAAATCGTTGGTTGAAGCAAATGTTTTAAAGCCGATTCCTTTTAAGGGAAATTGCACCTCGATTCAATTCAAAGTACAGGTGGGAAGCGTTTTTAAGTTGGTTGATCTTCCCGACACCCCGCTAAAAGTGGTGGTGCCTTATGAAATTTACTGGTATCCGGCTTCCGATCAAGGGTTGGTGAACGGGAAGAAAGTGGATCAGGGAGTACTGGATGTAAAAGAAGACAACGAAACTCTTTTTGTGAAATATGATCCCAGGTCCAATCCGAACGGCGCCAAAGGGACGTATGTTTTAAAAGTAAGATTGAACATAAACAATGAAGTCATCGGGAAGATCTTGATTGCAAAACTGGTGTTCAACCATGATTGCGGATCGGATCAACCGGGGGCGCCCGATGATCCAGGAAGCGGCCAACCGAATGACCCGAATAATCCCGATGATCCCGGAAACCAGGATGATCCGAAAAATCCCGGAAACGGTGGTGATCAGCCCGGCGATGACAATCAAAAGGGTGGTTCCAAACAGCCTCAAGGAGGAAAGTTGCCCAAGACCGCGACGTCATATGGAACCGGAATGATGTTTGGACTTGGGGGAATCCTGGCCGGGATGGTACTTCTGTCCGTTGCAATGAAAAGAAAATCCCTTTTGGGTTAATCTTTTCCGGATCCGGAGAAAAGAAGGAAGGCCTGTGACAATGCAGGCCTTTTTCTTTACGCAAATGATCTGAAAGGAGGTTTGCCATCCGTTGCCGCGATTTAAAGATGCCGATCTGCGGCGATTTGCCGAAACAGTGCTCAAAGCGGTCGGAGTTTCTCAAAAAGATGCGAAAATAATAACGGATTCATTGATACAAGCCAACTTGGAAGGAATCGACAGCCATGGCATCAGCCGTTTGCCGGTTTATGTGCGCAGGATGATGGAAGGCAGAATTTCCGTGCGCCCGTGTCTTCGGATCATTCAACACGGATCGGCGTTAAACGTGGATGGAGACAACGGGTTGGGGCAAGTGGTTTCTTACCGTTCGCTGGAAGCGGCGATTCCCGTTGCAAAAAAACTGGGCATGGCCGGTGTCTTTATTCGTCGCAGCAATCATAACGGCACAGGTTCGTTTTACTGCCAGCAAGCCATGCGGGAGAATATGGTGCTGATCGCCATGACCAATACCCCGCCGGGCATTGTGCCAACCGGAGGCAGAGAACCGCGGCTGGGGACCAATCCGGTTGCTTTCGGTTTTCCGGTGAACGACGGTCCACCGTTGATTGTTGACTTGGCCACCAGTATGGTTGCAAGAGGCAAAGTGATTTTGGCCGCCCGCGAAAAGAAACCGATTCCCAAGGGCTGGGCCGTTGATGAAAACGGAATGGATACAACGGATCCTTCGGCCGCACTCAAAGGGGCGATGCTGCCGTTGGGGGGAGCCAAGGGATATGCTCTGGCATGTGCAATTGAGATGTTTTGCGGGGTCTTAAGCGGTGCCGCCTTCGGGAAAAATGTAGTCAGCATCTATGAAGAGAAGGCTGGCTTTGCTGGTGTGGGACACCATTTCATCCTGTATCATGTGCCGCATTTCATGTCATTAAAGGAATATGACAAACGGATGAACGCCTTTTTGCGGATGTTGAAAGAAACACCTCCTTCCACAAACAGTGATGGCGTTTATTATCCGGGAGAAAGGAGATATCAAAGATATTTGCAAAGAAAAAAACAAGGAATTCCTCTTTCGGATGAAGTGGTGAAGGATTTGAATGACATGGCGAAAAGCCTTTCGGTACAAGGGGTTTACCAGGGAGAATAAAGTTCTTCTGTGTGATTTATAATAGAGAGAGAAAAAAATTAATTTTTTTGTTGACAAGTGATCAAATATGGGTTAATATATTCAACGTTGTCGCGAAAAACTGCTGCATGACTTGTTCCTTGAAAACTGAAGAGTGAAGACATGACTCGTTAATTCTTGAGAGTTCACATCAAACTTTTTTGGAGAGTTTGATCCTGGCTCAGGATGAACGC